>NZ_JBSLYA010000002.1:0-674171 GCF_053749995.1 Neobacillus sp. K501
CTAAACAAATACATTACCTTTGAAGAGTTAAAGCAAGACATTGAGGAGTACATACAATTTTATAATCATGAACGATTACAAAAAAGACTAAACGGCCTTAGTCCCTTAGAATACAGGGCTAATGCCGCTTAGTGTGTTTTATTTATTTCCGCTGTCTACTTGACGGGGGGCACTTCAACTGACCCTAATTGCGGCTTTTTTCTTTTGTAGTGGAGGTCATTCCTCCAGATAGGATAAATTTCATTGCGTCCTCTGGCTTGACATCAATAATTTCTACTTGCTGCTTCGGTATTAAAAACGTAAATCCGGCAACTTGAAATGTTTGTGGTACATAAACAGCCACATGACCCTTTAGTGGACTGTAGAAATCCTCCAATTGCTCCGAAGTAATAAACCCCATGCTTCTCATTTCTGTTCCTGGAATGACTACAAGCGCCACCTTTGAGAAGGATTTTTTTTCACCCAAAAAAGATTGAACGGTGTCCTTTATTACCGAATAAATCGTTTTGACGACTGGAATCCTTTCAAGCAGGACATCTATTATTTTGATAATTTTTCCAGTTATCAATTTTGTAGATAGCCCGCCTAATAAAGTAATTAAAATAATCGTAGTAAGTAAGCCAATGCCGGGAATGTAGTCATCCTTAAAATATGGCCTCAGTGTATTTCCAAGCAAGCCATCAAGAAACAAAAATGTTTTATAAATGACATAAATTACGAGAATAATTGGGACAATTGTTAAAATACCGTTAATAAAGCTTCTAAATATTGTTTTCATTTAAACACCTTCCATTTTTATCATTGATTCTCATAATATAGGCGGATACACAAACAGGTCAAGTACCTACTTCATAAAGTAACAATGTAAATAGATTAAAACTCAGAGGAGTGATTGAGGTATGTATGGTCATATGGGGCATATGGGACATATGGGGCATGATTGCGGATGCGGCGGTTATGCGATGCCAGTACAATCCTGTGGTTACGGCCACGGATTTAACACTTTCGTATTAATTGTGGTGTTGTTCATTCTATTAATCATTATTGGTGCAAGCTGGTGTTAAGAGAAACAAACTCGGGATGACGTTCCCGAGTTTGTTTTTTGTTATCTTCTGAAAAATACCATAAACACGAACGATTATTTCGGTTACTTAAATATAGTTCGGATTTTTTATTGACTACTTGATGGATGTCTGATATATTTACCAATGGTTAAGTAAATTCGTCTTGGAGGTTTTGGACAATGGAAAATAGATATGATGTGATTGTAGTGGGTGCTGGCCCTGCAGGAATTTTCACCTGCTATGAACTTACACTAAAAATGCCGAACGCAAGGGTGCTGTTAGTTGACAAGGGACATGATATTTACCTGCGAAATTGTCCAATTTTACAAAAGAAAATTGAGAAATGTCCTCCGGCTGCTGGGAGAAAAGAATTTGCAGGGTGTTTACCTGCATGTTCGATTACCAATGGTTTTGGCGGTGCAGGAGCTTACTCGGATGGAAAATTTAATATCACAAGTGAATTTGGCGGCTGGATGACTGATTATTTACCAGATTCCCAGGTAGTTGAATTAATTAAATATGTTGATGAAATAAATTTAAAGCATGGTGCAACAGAAAATATTACGGATCCTATGACTGATGCCGTTAGAGATATTGAGCGCCGAGGCTATGCTGCTGGCTTAAAATTATTGCGTGCACAAGTACGCCATTTAGGAACAGAGCAAAACCTAGAAATTTTGAAAAGTATTTATGAATACTTAAAGGACAAGATCGAAATGCTTTTCAAAACAGAGGTAGAAGATTTAATCACAGAGAAAACACCAGTTGGACATGAAATAAAAGGCATACAATTAAAAAATGGCGAAAATCTATATGCTGATAAAGTTGTAATTACACCAGGTAGAGATGGTTCAAAATGGCTGACTGACGTCATGAAAAAACGTCGTTTAAAAATGTTGAACAACCAAGTAGATATCGGAGTCCGTGTTGAGACATCTGACATTGTGATGCAGGAAATTAATGAACATTTATATGAAGGGAAATTTGTATTCAATACATCAGTTGGTACTAGGGTGCGTACCTTCTGCAGCAATCCGTCCGGTCACGTTGTGGTTGAGAACCACTCGGGCATTATGCTTGCAAATGGCCATGCCTATAAAGATCCAAAACTGGGAAGTCCCAACACAAACTTTGCGTTACTTGTTTCCCATACATTTGCAGAACCATTTGATAAGCCGAATGAATTTGCACATGAAGTATCTCGTTTAGCGAATGCCTTATCAAATGGAGGAATCATCGTACAAAAGTATGGAGATATTCTTAAGGGCAGAAGATCGACAGCAAAAAGGATTAAAGAAGGTTTTATTGAGCCGACATTAAAGGAAGCTGTACCTGGTGACCTTGGTCTAGTACTTCCATATAATACATTAAAGAGCCTGATTGAGATGACAGAAGCTCTAAATCAGATTACACCTGGTTTGGCATCTGAACATACACTATTCTATGGTGTGGAGGCAAAGTTTTATTCTGCAAGACCAAAATTAAATGACCGTTTCGAGTCAGAAATCAGCGGTTTATATGTTGGTGGAGACGGTGCAGGTATTACCCGCGGACTTGCTCAAGCAAGCGCTTGCGGCGTATGGATTGCCAGAGATATCATTCAAAAAACGTCAACAAAACGTAAATTAGAAACTGTTATGGCCTAAACCCGCTATTTTTAGCGGTTTTTTTAAAGGGACTTTCTTTTTCCCAAACTCCGGTAATTGAAAAACCGAACCAGTCATGGTTCGGTTTTTCTTAAAAAATCTTCTTTCTTTGTTTGAATTGTTTATTTATATTCTTCCACTGCTTTTTCTCTTCACTCTGTGCGCGTTTGTCTACTTTCCGCTCGATATAGGACAACTCTCTTTGCAATTTGTTATAGCTGGTAAGGCGCTCGGAAGCCAGTGTCCCTTCCTCTATGGCACTTAAAACAGCACAGCCCGGTTCATCATTATGTCTGCAGTCCCTAAACCTGCAATTCCCAGCTAATTCGTCAATATCTGAAAAAGTTTCGGTTAAACCGTCTGAACTTTCCCAAAGTTGTAATTCCCTCATTCCTGGGGTATCGATTAAAACACTGCCATTAGGCAGTTGAATAAGCTCCCGATGTGTGGTCGTATGGCGTCCTTTACCATCCTCTAAACGAATCTCTTGGACAAACTGCTTATCACTGCCTAATAGTCGGTTAGTTAAAGTTGATTTTCCAACCCCGGAAGAACCAAGGAGAGCTATCGTTTTTCCGGGCTGTAAATAAGGAGTCAACTGCTCTAATCCATTCATCGTTTCAGAACTAACTGGGATAACAGGAACACTGCCAAAAGCGATTGCTTCTACGTCTGCGAGCTTCTCATCGATATTCTCACAAAGATCTGCCTTACTCAGCACGATAACTGGGTTCGCACCACTTTCCCATGTTAGTAATAGGTAGCGTTCCATTCTTCTCAAATTTAGATCCTCATTTAATGAGTTTACAAGAAATACCGTATCCACGTTTGCTGCAACAATTTGTTCCTCTGATGTCCGCCCTGCAGCTTTTCTTGAAAACTTGCTAAATCGTGGCAAAACAGTATAGATCGTACCCTTTCCTTCTTCCACTCTAGCTTTTAGAATTACCCAATCACCAACCGCAGGAAAATCCTCCCTGCACTGAGCATCAAAACTGAACTTTCCAGACACTTCACAGAGTAAATCACCATGTTCCGTCCATACCCGATACATATGCTTATGTTCTAAGGCTACTCGGCCAATTATCATATCTTCACTTGATCGTAAAGCTAGAAAATCATTTTTTATCTTTTCAGTTAATCCAATTGTTAATAAATTCAATTTATATTCCTCCAAAATGTAAAATAAAAAACCATAGGCAATACACAGCCCATGGTTTGATTTACATCATGGAAAATCTCGAAAGAATCCCCTTAAATAGAGAATTCCCGGGCTGTGCAAACAATATGAAACTGAGCGACAATTAACATAGACATATTGACCATTGCACTTCACCCGCTTTCTGAAATATTAATTTTATTATATGCGGTATAAACCCAAATGTAAACATTAAATCCAAATAAAGGGCAGTAAAAACTTGCCAACCGTTGAACTAGCAAATAATCATGTTAGTTTTCATAAAGAGGAGCACTAATAAGGTGCCTCAAGTTCGGGGCACCTTATTCTATAGGAACTAATAAAGTAAAAGAGATATCATCATTTTTTAAATCAAATTTATTTGCTTTAATTTTTACATCACTTTTGAGTTTTAATTGTCCCAAATGAACATAGATTTGTTTTTCGTTTGGCTGAATGATTACCCCTTTTGGTAGCTTATAATTTTCACTAATAAACTTAAGCACGTAAGAAACGGGTAATGAAAGGCTACCAATTGAAATCGACTTTTGCTTCAAGACCAAATCTCCATTATTTAACGCTTCTGGCTCAAAGGTCAGTTTCATATCAATTTCTTGACTAAAGAATGGTAATGTTCCATATAATTCAACCTCATCACGCAAATGGACCTGATAACCAATAGGTGAATCAGCGGCTTCCTTCTGCAAATATTGATTAATCAACAAATTTAGATCACTTTTATTCGATTGAACTTGAAAGGAAACATCATTATTATTCGATTCCTTCCAATTCATTTTTTCATTCTCTGCAGGACTTAATATTAAGAATAAAAGAATGATTACAATGAACAGGTCAAAACCTAATAAAAGAAAGAATCCTCTTTTCCATTTATTATTCATAGAAAACTAATTCTCCTCTTTACTGACCATATACGCCTTCTGAACGAGATCAGGTAATGTTCGTTGTTCCAATGTTTCGTTTAATCTTTCAGCTATCAATTCATAGCCTCGATCATTGGGATGAAAATTATCTGTAAACAATAGATCTTCTGTTGGATTTACAAATAAGTCCTCAATCGCAACAAAGTAAGCATTGGAATAATTTGCTACCACCCTTTGACTGGCAACATTCCAATCGGAAACTATTTGATTAAGCTCTTTAACATCTGAAAACCATTGCGAAAAGGGATTATACACTCCAACTAAAACAATCGATACATCTGGATTAATCCGAATGATGCTATTCATGATTTGATATAGATTATTAATATATTCTTCTCTTTCCTTGTCAAAAATTGAAAGCTGAAGGTTAGAAATATTATCTTTTACAATCTTCATGATATCATTTCCGCCAATTGTCATAATCAATAAATCAGCGTTAGGAAGCACTTCTTTCATTTCATCGGATTGAAGTCTTTTCAACAGTTGCGTCGTTCGATTTCCCTTAACACCGAAATTATAGAAATCAACTTCCTTTATCCCCTTATCTTCCTCAAGCAATTCTCTTAAGTAAGGCAGATATCCGCCATTTTTCGTACTATCTCCCACACCTTCTGTCAAAGAATCTCCTGCTGAAATGACAGTTAGTCTCCGTGGCACAAAATCAGCTGGAACCTCTTCATACATAACGGCAGCAGCCTGTTTACCCTGATGAAATTCCATTGAATCCATTTGATTACAAGAACTTAAGAAAAACACCGAAAGAATAAGAAGGGGGAAAAACTTTTTCATTTCATTCACCACCCTCTAACTTATGTTATTATAACACGACTTAAAAAATTCAAAACATGCTCGTACTTTCTCCAATTCATTTCCAAAAAAATAGACCCATGAAAAGGTCTATTGTAATGTCTTAATATCCGCTACTATATCTTCATAGGGAACGTCAGTATATCCATCATAAGCTTTCTTAATCTTACCATCCGGACCAACTAAATAAAAATATGTCTGATGGATGACTTGATTCCCCTCTACTGGTTTTTTTACTAATGTCTTAAATGTTTCCTTAGCATAATTTTCAATGTACTCTTGAGTATAGCCAGTTAAAAAAGTCCAATTAGCGGAATTTAAACCAAACTTCTCTGCATATGTTGTGAGTTTGTCTGGAGTATCCACCGTTGGATCCACACTAAAGGAAACAAACTCAACATTTTCTAACTTTTCATCCTCTATCATCTTTTGCAGCTTGGCCATATTTGCTGTCATCGGAGGACAAACATCTGCACAATTAGTAAAGATGAAATCCGCTAACCAAATCTTCCCATCCAAATCTTTTTTTTCGAATGCTTTATTCTCCTCTGTGGTAGCTGTAAAATCATTAACTGGATAATCCAGTGCATCTTTGATCCCCTTTTGTCCGCATGCAGATAACAGCAGGGTAAAAATAATCAATAATACAAATGTTAACCGAACCTTCATAAAGATCACCTACAACTTTTTCTATTCGTGAATAGTTTAACAAAGATTCGTAAAATAGGAAAGCAAATGGCATTTTTGATAGCATAGGAAGAATGTATCACTCGGGCTGTTTTTTAATGAATTGTTTAATGAAATAAAAAGATGTGATATGATGAATGAGTATTCATTCATAAAAGCTGAAAATTTCGAAAAAAGATAGAGGTGTCATACATGAGAAGAATTGGTCCAATTATCATTATAGAAGGTCCAAATAAAAGTAAAGTTCCCTTTTCACGAAGCTTATATATTGAAGGGAATGATAGAGTTTTAATTGATACAGGAGCCGATCCACAAGCATTATTAGCTGTAGAAGACCAATATGGGGTTGAACTAATTGTAAATACACATTACCATCCTGATCATACTCTTCATAACTATTTATTTACCAATGCAGAAAAGTGGATTAATCCTCTTGAGTTCAAAACCGTGCAATCCATCCAAGGGATAGCTGAAGGAAATGGAGTTTACGAGGAGTGGGGATCAAAAGGTGTTGAAGCCTTGCAAAAACACATGCCCGCAAAATGGGTTCAAAGCCTTGGTGAGATAACAGGGGCTTATCAATACAATCATGAATATCATTTCGGTAGCGTCAAGACAGTCTTTCTCCATATGCCTGGTCATACAAAGGGTTATTCCTGTCCTTACTTTCCTGAATTGGGCATTGTCTTTGCTGGGGATTTTGATATGTCCTCTTTTGGACCTTGGTATTTTGGCACGGATGGGGATATTGATCAGTTTATCCAATCGTCCCAGCGACTGCTGGAGCTAGATGCAGATACCTTTATCACTGGACACCAAAAAGGTGTATTTTCAAGAGAGGCCTTTGTTGAGGCAATGGGAACATATCTTTCTATCATTGAAGAACGTGACGTAACGATTGAACAGTATGTAAGGCAAGGTATGAACTTCGAGGAACTTACGAATATCGGAATCTTCTATCCCCAAAATATGCTAAACCAGCTTATGCTCAAAACATGGGAACGAACCGGCATCCGTAAGCATCTTCACCGACTTGGCTATACGGTTGATGGATCTACAATCGAAAGTGTGAAAATAAATTAGGATGGTGTTCATACACCATCCCGATTCTTTATTCAAAATAATACATTAAAGCAAGTGCACCTGGACCAGTATGGGTACTAATTGTCGGACCAGTATAATCAATGGAAATGTCATTGTAACCGGTCAATTCATAGATTGCATCTTTTATTTTTGTAGAAAGTTCGTGTGCCTCCGCGTGTACAATGCCAGCACCTCGAATTGTTTTCCCTTTTACATCTTCGGAAAATTGCTTTGTAAGATATTTAACCACTTGTGAATGGCTGCGAACCTTGGCAACTGGATTATATTCTGCTCCTTCAAGGGAAGCAATTGGCTTAATATTAAGTAAGGATCCAATAAACGCCTTGCCCTTACCAATACGGCCGCCCTTCACCATGTTCTCTAGCGTGTCAACCATTATATAGAGCTTAGTATGTTCACGAATCTTATCAAGGCGCTCGACAATTTCTTCCATACTTCTACCCTGATTTGCCATTAGAGCAGCTTCTTTTACCTGAAACTGAAGTGCTATGGAAATGAATTTGGAATCAATAACGCTTACTTTCGTTTTTGTCATTTGTGCAGCGCTTTCAGCAGACCTTACTGTTCCGCTCATTTTCCCTGTCATATGTATCGAAATTACTTCGTAGCCTTCTTCTCCAAGCTGGTCATATACTTCAAGAAAAGCACCTGTAGACGGCTGAGAGCTTTTCGGAAGCTCCTCTGAATTTTTCATCACTTCTATATATTCAGCAGGGTTAATTTCAAATCTGTCTAAATAGGTTTCTCCATTTATTGATACCGACAATGGCACAATGACGATTCCTAGTTTCTCCGCCATTTCTACAGACATGTCCATTGTTGAATCGGTAACGATCTTAATTTTGCTCATTAACTCACATCCTAGGGTTTACTCCTTTGTATTATACATGGAAGATGCTCTTAATGATATAAATTACCCTTTTTTCACAAAAAAAATAATGTAAAAGAGTCAAAAAATCGTAACGAGAACCGCTTGAATAAAAAAATAAAAGAACACTGGTTGCCCCACCAGTGTTCGAAAATAATTAAGCGTTATTCTTTAATTCTTCTACTTTAAATAATTGTTCATAATCAGGCCATTTCAAAATCTTTTTCAAATATTCTTTAAATGAGTAACATTTTTTCGATGTTCCGTCCCGATAAACGGAATTAATAAACGACTGTAAACGGACTTGGATCATAAAATGATAAGAACTATCTTCCTCCAATACAGGAATATCCATGACTTTAACCTTCTGTCCAACAACATTTTTGAACTCTAGGCTTTTGAATAACAAAATATCAATCCTCTTTTTCACCCGTTTGACTATATTATACACCTTAAATCACTCGAAATCTGTCTAATTCTGCTCGGTTCATTAAATATTTATGAACATTTTTTGGAAAAAATTTAAGCCTTGATAATATTCCTTATCAAGACTCATTTACTATATTTTTCAATATTTCGTCGCCATGAAAGAATAAATTGTAAAATAGTACCACATAAGACTAGTACTGTACCAACTACTAGAATATTAAACATATTTGATCCCCTGTTTGGCAATTTAGGTCCGTCTACAGGTAACACTCCTCCTAATGTCCCTTTTACATAAAACTTAAATTGTACTTCTGAAGCCATTCCTTGATATTCATTCCCTAAATGTTTAGGAAAGTCGACTCTAAAAGTAAGTATCTCTTCAGCACCTCTTTTTAGTGCTCTTTTTTCAAGCTTTGAAAACCCACCAAGCTTTCCTTTATATAGTTCAGTATTCCCATGAGTAACAGTCAAAAATAGCTCATTATACAATTGAGTTGAACCAGACTTTTTTTTAGTTGAAAATACATAATCAAAGTCTTGTTTTCCACTGTTTTTTATCTTTATATCTCTAATTGCCCAATCCCCTGGCTTCATATTTGTTACATCAAATATGATCTTTTCAGGAGTGGTGACTATGTCAATCTCTTGAACTTCTGCATTAACTGTATTGCCAATTATTAAAAGAAGAAGAAGAGTGATTAATGAACTTATAATTAACCTCAATCGATTCATAACATACTTATCCTCCTCTTGTAAGAATTGGTTGAAGATTTTTCAATCAGCTAATTATCGATTTACTGTCTTTTCATTACTTCCCTTAACTTTTAGCTCTACCTGGGACATCGTTCTCCAAATAGTGAGTGCCGAGTAGGCAAGTAGCATTAATCCAGGTAGCACTAATAACAATAAATTCCCATTCTTTGATTGAGCAAAATTCATAAAGTAACCCAAATATGGAATAGTAAAACCTTTGTACTCAGCTACTACATTTTGTGAAAGAACTGGATCTAAATCTGCTGTCTTGTTGTTATCTCCCTTTGTTCGATACATGACCTGATCGCCTGATTTAACAACTTCTATTATTCTATGGGTCGCTAAGTTTTGTTCATCCATTTTAAACGTTATAACATCACCTTTTTTT
The DNA here is from genome assembly GCF_053749995.1 of Neobacillus sp. K501. Lineage (NCBI taxonomy): Bacteria > Bacillati > Bacillota > Bacilli > Caryophanales > Bacillaceae > Neobacillus > Neobacillus sp. K501. The sequence goes on from NZ_JBSLYA010000002.1 coordinate 9,865, forward strand.
AACTTATCGGTTTCTCCGGCTAATTTAACTGCGATAATCGACCCGGTTTTAATACCTGGCTCCATTGATCCTGAAAGGACTGTTTTAAGTTGATAGCCAAATACTTGTGGTTCTCCACCTGCTGCTTTTGACGAAATTACAATAAATAGCATAAATATAAGTAGGGCAGCTAGTATTATTGTAATAATATTACTAGCCACTTTCTTAATTGTTTTGGCTTTCATTCTCTTTCTGTTCCTCCTCTGTGACCGTTAAGCCATTATTGTTTTCACTCACGGTATTATTTTGTTTGTTACTATTTGGATCTGAACTCTCAGTTCCCTCTCCTGGTTTAGTTTTAGACTCTTCTTTAACGGTTTGTTCTGTTTTTGTTTCTTCTACTTTAGATTGATCATTATTTGTTGGAGTAACTGGATTAACTAGCTCGCCCCCAGCTTTTTCAGGTGAATTAGAAGTTTTGCATTTTACCTTTATTTTTTCACTCCAAATTACTTTTTCTTTATTTTGACCAGTATCTTCAAATGTTTTAAATATATAAAAGCCTTCACTTGTAACTTTTTGTGTCAGAATAATTTCTTGCCCTACTTGTAATTTAGCTATCTTACCCTCTGCTACCTTTGTACCGTTTTCATTTCGTTGCCCATTTTCAATAAAATAAACTTCATACAAACCGTCACTAGTCATTTCTGTTGTACCACCATTTTTAATTACTGTTGATATTTCAAACTCATTTACCGGACAAATAAATTCATTTTGGTTATCATTTCCCTTTTTAGTGAAAGACAATTTACTCTCATCCCAGATTCCCGCTTGGATACTTATTGATTTTTCATCTTTAGCAATAAAATATGCACCCGTACTAGAAGTCAAATAACCTATTGAGATAAAAGCAATGTACCAGATTGCTACTATTTGTATAATGAGTTTTAATTTTTGATTTTTCCTTCTGAATTTTGTTAATCTAGGGTATCTAATTTTAATCATGCCTCCCACCACTCTCTAAATTCAAAAGTTTTTATCAAAGCACTTGATTTAATACTCTTCTCCTAATATAAATTATTTATATTAGGAGAAGAGTATTAAAAGTATTTATAAGAAAGGTGGGAATTACCCACCCTTCTTAATACAAGTAATTATTTTAAAGTTCCAGATGTTTGCTTAGCATTGAACGTCCAATTAAGTTTTAAAGAATCGCCTTGGAAGTGGTTTTGATCTTTACCATTATCTACAAATTCAAACTCAACGATTAAATTGTCTGTGTTACCTGACCTTAATCCATCAGATTCACCTAGAATATCTAGCCAGTTCGAATTATTTACAGCATCATATTGTGTAAGTTTATCAAGAGTTGCTTCGGCAATTACAGTAGTTACTTTGTCAATATTTTTTAGGAATTTGACTTTGATGTGTTTACCAAGATCATCACCATTGTTATTTTCTGCCCCTAAGACAGTATAACTTGATGTTAATAGCACTTTTGAAACATCTAGAGATCCAGTATTATTAAGCTTAAATGTTCTAATCATTTTATCTCCAGGTTTAATAGTGCCAACATCAATAATCGCATTTGCAGCATCATTACCCTTAACATTAATATCTAAAGTTCCGGCCGCAAAACTACTATTATTTACTTCCGTATCGTTAAAGTATGCGTATGTACCCCCACCGATGAGTGACAAACCTAGTGCAGCTGTAGCTACTCCTAAACCTAATTTCTTTTTGATACTCATTGCTTCTTCCTCCCTTACTTCCTATTATTTTAATATAAGTTTCGTTCTTTGTAACGAACTTACAACTAGAGTATATTCCAAAATAGCGAACATCAAAAACTTCAAATATCGCCAAATCTTCTTAATAAAGAACATTATTGGTCGTTTTATTGATATTATTTTACTTTTTCTTAATTTTTCTCTATTTTCAAGGGATAGTTCGTTTTTTGTAGTGATAAATATGCAAATTAGAAATACTAATATAGTGAATATAAGGGTAATTCGCGAAAATAAGCGTTTTTTCGCGAATTTTTGGTGGTTATCATCATTGTTGAAGTAGAAAGCTAGTCCATCTAATTTCATTATTTCACAATATTGTCGAAATTCACTCTTGAAAGGTTTTGCGCTCGAGGATATTTTGCAGAATGACGATTTAAAGGGTAAAAAAAAAGACCTTTAGGGGATCAAAATCCCTAAAGGTCTGGTTATGTTTTATGCTTCTATTAGCTCTTCTTCTTGTAGCTTTTTCATTCGTTTTTTATAAACGAATTTCGATAAATTAATACTAATCTCGTATAGTAAAAGTAATGGAACAGTGACAACAAAGTCTGACATAAAATCAGGTGGTGTAATGATTATCGCAATGATGATTAAAACAAAATAAGCATATTTACGAACTTTTGCTAATACAAACGGGTTAATAATTCCAAGAGATGTTAAGAACATAACAACGGCTGGAAGCTCAAACAGAACACCAAAAGGAATTGTCATATTCATTATAAACCGGAAATAACGATCTGCTGTAAAGTTTGTGACAAACATATCCGCTCCCATTTTGACCAAGAATTCCAGCACCATTGGGAATATAATCAAATAGCCAAAAGCTAAACCGATAATGAATAAAATGAATAATGCTGGAATATATGAGAGAGTAATTTTTCTCTCCATCGGTTTCAATGCTGGTTTTACAAACAACCAAATTTGCATAGCCAGCACGGGAATCGTTCCAGCGACGGCTATTACCGTTGCGATCATAAAATAAACCCAGATAATATCACTTGGACCTAGAACAATCAACTTAACATCAAGATCACGAACGAGCCAATTATATATATCAACAACATAAATAAATCCTAAAATAAAAAAAGCAACAAATGCTAATGCAGATATGATAATACGTTTCCGTAATTCATCTAAATGATCAACTAATTGTAATTCTTTATCTTCCATGTAATTCCCCTGCCAAAAAAAATTAGATTTACCCATGGATTATCTAGAACTAAACACAGGTTTCTAACGTATTTATAGTCTTTAAACAAATGAAGAAAAAGGTGCAAGACCGAAAATCTTACACCCTTATTTAGTCAATTTTTTCTTGTCTTCCTCTATGTCACTCATCACATCGTCAGTCAATTCACGAGTAGATTTCTTAAATTCTTTTAATGTCTGTCCGAATGCACGACCGATTTCTGGAAGCTTCTTTGGTCCAAAGATAATAAGGGCTAATGTTAAGATTAAGATTAATCCTGGTATTCCAATGTTTGAAAACATATTTTGCATCCCCTTCGAAATAATTACTTTCTACTATGATTATAGTATTGAATAAGTGATTTGCGTAAAATTTGTGTTATTATTCATATTTTCTTCACATTTACGCAAAATAATTCATTTGTGATTTTTTGCATGTAATTATTGTACCATTTACTCTTTACAATTTACCAAGAACATTTTCTTAAGTCAATGTAAATTATCCAGATAAATTGTAGAAATATTTTGACAATTAATCTTTTTTTCATATATAATTTTTTCAACAGGGACATATACTATTAAAAATAATTTTTAGGAAATGGATGTGATGAAGATGGAATTTTCACTCTCTAGTTTTGATGGAGCTTTGCCGGTAGAGGTCACCATCGATGAAGAAAATGGAAGGTACATGATTCGTAAGAGTGATCGAAGCGGCGAATATTTTAATAGCCCCAACGAATTAATCCAATGGGTGAAAACTCATTTTCACGAGGAGGATTTCTGCCATCCAGATGAATTTAGGGGCATGCTTGATAAATTAACCGAGTATGAATTAAACGGAACATATTATTAATGAAAAAAGAAGCATCTCGGCCGATGCTTCTTTTTCATTAATTTTTTCGTTGATAAATTCTAAATTCGTAATCAAACGGGTTCTTCTCGTTTTTAATGCCTGTTTCGCAGGAATTTAGCACCCACTCGCTTTCAACAAATTCCGGAAAGAAAGTGTCACCTTCAAACTTTTCATGAATCAACGTTATGTAAAGGCGGTCAGCATATGGGAAGAGTTCCTTAAAGATTTCTGCACCACCGATGACAAAAATTTCATCGTCCTGAATACGGCAATAATTAATAAAATCTTTTACGGAATTAAATATGGTACAGCCCTCAGATTGAAAGTTCGCCTGACGGGTTATAATGATATTTTCCCTTCCAGGCAATATTCGCCCTATCGAGTCATGTGTTTTTCTGCCCATTGTAATCGGATGTCCCATAGTGACTCGTTTAAAGAATTTTAAATCCTCGGGCAAATGCCATGGTAATTGATTGTCTTTACCAATTACCCGATTTTCATCCATTGCTAAAATAAATGAGATCATACACTGACCACTCCTTTAATATGGGGATGAGGGTCATATTCTTCTAAAGTAAAATCATCAAAAGCAAATGAAAAAATGTCCTTAACGTTCGGATTAATTTTCATTTTCGGCAGTGAACGAGGCTCACGTTCCATTTGAAGGTTTACTTGGTCAAGATGATTTTGATAAATATGAACATCGCCAAAAGTATGAACAAATTCACCGGGTTTTAAATCACATACTTGAGCAATCATCATCGTCAGCAGTGCATAGGAGGCTATATTGAACGGTACCCCAAGGAAAACATCTGCTGAGCGCTGATATAGCTGGCAAGAAAGTTTACCATCAGAAACATAAAACTGGAACATACAATGACACGGTGCTAATGCCATTTGATCAATTTCTGCAACATTCCAGGCATTGATGATAAGCCGTCTGGAATTTGGGTTAGTTTTAATTTCCGTGATTAGTTCACTTATCTGATCAACGGTTTTACCATCCGCACCTGTCCATGAGCGCCACTGATGGCCATATACTGGACCTAATTCCCCGTTTTCATCCGCCCATTCATTCCAAATTCGGACCCCATTTTCCTGGAGGTATTTAACATTTGTGTCCCCATTTAAAAACCATAGTAGTTCATAAACAATCGACTTTAAGTGAAGTTTTTTTGTTGTCAGAAGTGGAAAGCCATCCTCTAAATTAAAACGCATTTGATAGCCGAAAGTGCTGATTGTTCCTGTCCCGGTACGGTCACCTTTAACATTGCCATTTTCTAATACATGCTTACATAAATCTAAATATTGCTTCAACACCGCCACTCCCTTGTCTAACATTTATCTTTATTAAGTTTAGTTAAGTTGGGATAAAAATTCAAAGGTTTTCGGAGCATTTTTTCTTAATAGGTCTTTAGTCTCGTTATTTAGATGAAACATTGCAAAGGTTTCTGCAAAATATTCTTCAGGATGGAGGATGAAATAACTGTTACCAGGAAACAAAACCCCTCTCTCCTGTTCCCAAACAAGTTTAAAATCCATGTTTTGGCTAACATTCTGATATACTAATCGATCAATGGAATGTGCCAGTTCGTGTAATTCTAAATTCACAGAGCCATGCCCTTGCCCTTTTTCACTGTGTCCAATTTTCACGAGTACAACTTGAGAGCCTCCGATCCCAGGTACATCATCCCAAGTGGTTTGGGATTGATATCCTCTAGGAATTTGCCCTGAGAGATAGCTTGCCGTTTGGTTATCGGTTAATTTCCCTGTGAAGAGCTTAACGACAATCCCTTGTGTATTCATTTTATTTAATAGCGTTTCTGGTAAACTGCCAATTCGATTAATCATCGCTGCCGCTTCATTTTGGTCAAAAAGAGCCTTCGGTAAAATAATCAGATGTTGCAATTGTAGCATTGTGGCCTCAGTACCTATTTGTTTGTAAAGCTGAGAATTTTTCGGGAAGTCTGCTAGCTTGATACTGTCAAAAGAGGCTTGAGAAGTGGTAATCATCGACAAAAACATGCCAACAATTGTAAAAGAAGCAATCCATTTTCGCATGCTATAATCCCCTAAATTTTTAGTATATTACTAGAATTATAACATGGTAGAGGCCGATACAAATTAGTTATTAAATGGAAAACAGTCTTATAAACAAAGAAGAAGCTGCACAATGGCAGCTTCACAATAAACCCTATACTTCCAATCCAAAGTTCCGGCACAACGCCGCTAGCCCGCCTGAGAAACCACTTCCTACAGCACTGAATTTCCATTCCCCGTTATGACGGTACAGTTCACAAATGACCACGGCCGTTTCCACGGAAAAGTCTTCACCAAGATCGAAGCGGAGAATTTCACGATTGGTTTCCTCATCAAACAAGCGACAGAACGCATTGGAAACCTGACCGAAGTTTTGATTCCGAGAATCGGCATCGTGAATCGTGACTGAAATCGCAATTCGATGAATGTTAGAAGGGATCTTACTAAAATCTATCCGAATTTGCTCGTCATCCCCATCACCTTCGCCTGTTCGGTTATCTCCAGTATGCTCGACCCCGCCAGAGGAGTGGACTAAGTTATTGTAGAAAATAAAATCCAAATCATGCGTCACCTGACTGTTAGCATCTGTTAAAAATGCTGAAGCATCCAGGTCAAAATCATGTCCGCCATGATAACGGTTCGTATCCCAGCCAAGACCAATAATTGCCTTCGTTAATCCAGGATTTGTTTTTGTAAGATCAATTCGTTGTCCCTTAGATAAATTGATGCCCATCGATTTTTTCACCTCTTTAGAACAAATTTCAGTTTACATAACAAAGATTAAAAGTAACTTAGCTATAAGTACGTACAACTTCACTTAAGCTGGCAGCATTTGTGCCTGTTCCAACCGCTGCGAATTTCCATTCAGTGTTATGACGATAGATTTCACCAACAACTAAAGATGTTTTTCCGCTGTAATCATCAGATAAATTATAGCGAATCAGTTCTTGATGATTGGATGGATTCACCACACGAATAAAGGCATTGCGGATCATCCCGAAGTGTTGCTTTCTTTTTACACAATCATAAATGTTAACGACAAACACAAGCTTTTGGATATTAGCAGGAACACGGCTTAGATCTACCATTACTTGTTCATCGTCACCGTCACCAGCACCAGTTAGATTGTCACCCGAATGCTGTACGCTGCCGTCGCGGCTTTTTAAATTACCAAAATAAATAACATCTTGATTGCTTTGAATCTTATCATTGGAACCAAGCATTATAACAGAGGCATCACAGTCAACATTTGCACCGCCTCCGCCACCAAATAATGATCCTAGGAAGCCTCCGCCCCCACCGCCCTGAACTGGGTCCCAGCCCAAACCTACCATGATTTTAGATAATCCAGGATTTCCTTTTGTTAGATCCACTCTTTGTCCTTTTTGTAAGCTAATAGCCATTTCATTCACCTCATATAAAATATTATTGTTGTTTTACCTTTTTAAAATTATCTGCTAGCTGCTCTAAACGTTTTGTTCCTTCTACCCTCAGGCGCTTGTTTTCTTCTTCAATTGCCTTCGTTTCCTGCATTCCTTTAATTATAATGTTCCAGGACTCTTCGATGGTCTCGATTTTAATACTTGGAGCTCCAGCGAGTCTGGCAATATCCGTGCTTTGCTGGGAAATGTTTTGTGCATTTTTTAGTAGCATTTCATTTGTCCTGCGGTCTAGCTCACTCATCGAATCTGCAACAAGCTTCTGCCTTTTTGCCGCAACCGCCTGAATCAAACCATTTTTAAATATCGGAATGGTTGTTACAAATGCTGAATTAATTTTTCCAATCAGCTTCGTATTACCTCTTTGCAGCAAACGTATTTGTGGTGCCGTCTGTAATGAGACCATTTTTGCCATTTCAAGATCGTAAATACGCTGCTCTAAAAGCTCTATCGCATTTCTTAGAGAATCCAATTGCATCGATGCAAGCTGGTCACCAGCAGCAGCCCGTGCTTCCAGTTGTGGCAGCTGATTGTTTTTTAGGTCTTCCACTTTAAGTTCACCAGCAACAACATATTTTTCCAATGTCAAATAGTATTGATAGTTTTGCTCATACATTTGCTCGAGCATATTGGTAGAATCAACCATTTCCTTTTGATACTTAGAAATTTCCACATAGACTTTATCAATTTCGGAACCCATTGTTTGATATTTGCCGAAGACCTTTTCAATCATTTTTTCGCCCTTTTTAAAGAGCTTGCCAAAAAATCCTCCGGAAGTCTTTTGAAAATCTTTTGCATCAAACTTATCCATAATCCGACCGAGTTGCTTAAGAAGTTCCCCGGAATCTTCTACCTTTGTTGTCCGCATATTTCCTAAAATTTGATCAGAAAAACGGGATATTTGCACAGCTGGCTCTTTACCAAATTCTAATATTCGAATCTGATCCCGTTCATCAATCGATCGAGCCAAATTTTGAACCTCAGTTTCTTTTCTAAGCGAAAGCTTAATGTCCGATATCTTTGCTTCTGTCAGTGTATCATCAGCAGTTGCTGCCATTAAGCCGGAAGTTTGATTTGATGATAGATTCACGTTTTAATCTCCCCTCAAATTTTTTAAGATTCCTTGAAAAAGGATTTTTTTAAGCTTGGAAGGTTCTTTAAATTCTAAATCAAACACTACATCCTCAAGCCAGTGGGTATCGAATAAACCCGCCTCAAGATAATTTTCGATATCGTTATGACCAGGTGGATTATAAATAATTATATCAATACCAAATTGATTTAATAGCAGGATAAGAGCGGCATCAGACCTTGAGAGTACACCGCGCTGCTCATTGTTATATATCAATAGTTTTGGAACATGTTGTGAGTAATCGAACTTCTCCATTAATTGGGTGATTTCCTTTGGGGTAAACATGGCCTGACTAAATAAATAGATTCTTACTTCCTCCATGTTTTCCCCTGGCAGAGGCTTTAAACCTGGTTTATCGCAAATTCGTTTAATTGCATTGGCAATCCCTCTTTGCAACCCTAATGGCAAAAAGGAGTATGGCCAATAGTGTGCTTGCATCATTTTTTCGGGATCCAGTACTCCATCTTTACTGAGTGCATTGCGATAATGAAAACGAAAATCATTGGAACTTGACCATGTAAATGGCAGCTGGCGAATGAGATGTGTATGCTCCAATTCTGATAACATTTTAAGTCTTTCCCAATACTCTTTCCGATTTTTGCTAACGCCTTGGACTTTTGAAAATAATGATGGAATTTTAACTTCTCCGTTCCCTACCTCAAAACCAGGTCGAATCATTGCCATTTCTTTACCAAGGATGAACAATTCATCATAGGTAGTCTTTAAGGTAATCGAAGAAGGCGTATAATCTCTTAACTGCCAAGGTTTGTACAGACCAGACCCTTCTTGATTTAATATTGTCTCAATTTCTCGAGATGCCCGATAGGCGACAGTCGTTTTTCGACTTCTTTTTTCTTTTGGAAAAGGCTCTGCCGGCAGATTGTTCGGGTATTGGTGCATGAAGAATTCCTCTGTCGATAGATCTGCTAGAACATCCAGTCCATTGGGATGAAATATAACTAAATCACAGCCAATGTTGATTAAAAAGTAGAGAAAGTAGGGATGACTTTTTTTCACATCACCATACCATAGGAACTTTGGCATGTCTTTTTGTAGATCCGCCTTCTCCAGCAATGGATTTACATGATTCATTGACCATTTTATCAAGTCGACCAAAACCCGTCTAAGTTCATGATTCTTTAATCCATCCTGTTCACGCTGCGAAAACAACTCGAGCGTCTTAATCATGGCTTCACGAATCTTACGGTGAATAGCAGGTATCTTTGATTTATGTAATAACTGCTCTCCGTCAAGAAAAGCGGTAAAGCGGTTAATGGATAACTTCTGTTCCTGATTAATATTTAGGACCTTCTGAATTGATTGGAAAAGTTGATTATCAATTGTTTTATTTAGCGACTCCTCGCTTAATAAATGTAAATTATTTTCCGACAAGGTCACATGATCGAATAGCTGATTATAATATTCATCAGTGTCAATCGGAATTCCTAGGAACTTTCCTAAAACTTGTCCAATTTGAACCGTTCCATTTTCTATTGAAAATTCAGGCCGTTCTGAAAGCGGCTTTTTCAGCATCTCTTGCCAATTTTCATAAGTAAGGGATACCGTTCTAATTGTCATTTGATTGTATGGTAAATTCATATATAATCCCTTCCCTCATGCAGAAAAGATTTTCAGATAACTTATGTATAGGCTTACTTTACCATCATATCACAGTTAAATAGTTGGTTCATCGTTTATACGAATGTAATCACAAAATGTTTCGTATTCTAGACAATTTCCTCATTTTTCACCTTTTTTATTGTCCTTACATATATTTGAGTACTCACATATAAGTAGGTGACATGAAATGAGGTTTCTTTATAAACGGCCAAGGATGGAGGACGTCAGTGAGGAACTAATGACCATCATGGATGTAATGGCATCCAAAATCTTTATAATAATGGACTTATTTTGGATATCACTGATTTTCACACTATTTCTAACTCCAGTCCTTGCTACTGTGAAAATGTCCATTTTATTCTTTTCTTGCTGTTTTTTGTTATTCAATTTACTTTATTTTTATTTCTTTTATGATCCATCCGTCAAAAAAGATTAGCATTTCTGTAATAGAACAGACATGAACTGTTGAAGAATTTCTTCACCTGCATAAACACCTATTGTTTTTGTCAGCGTGATCTCCTTTGGGTCAATTTGATTTATCAATTCACCGTGTCTAGGCACCAAGCGAATTCGGCAATTTTTCAGAAAATCCCAATCGAGAACTGAATCGCCAGCACCTGCAATCGCTTCCAGCCCTTCACGGTTACAAATATATTCTACTGCTTTCCCTTTACTGATAGATTTTGGAATGAAGTAGAGTTTCCTACCCTGCAAACTGATCCTCCAGCCAAATTCTTCACAAAGTTGACGAATTGACATCAATTCTTGGGCAGATGGAATACTATTCAATAGATAATAGAAAAAGAGATTCTCCGCATATTTCCTATGCCCATCGAATTGAAATCCTTCCATTTTCAGCGCTTCAAGGAGCTCACTATGATGAGCAGTTTGGCCTTTCAGTTTTTCCATTAAGTTAACAGACCACTCTTTCAATGGGTGGCCTTTATACAATATATTCGCACCATTCGAGGTAATAGCATATGTCAGAGGTATTTCCTCATCAAAAATCAAAAACCGCTTAAATTGTTCAGTTGTTCTCGTTGTTACAGGAACGAATAAGCAATGCTGATTCAGCTGTTGCAGCAGTGAAAAAGCAGCATCCGTCATGTAACCAACCCATTGTTCCTCCATTCTTTCGACCTGCTTCAGCCTTGTTTTGTCCGGCCCCCCCAGGTCATCTAACGCTCGTTTAGAATACATTAATGTCCGATCTAGATCTGATGCGATAATCATTTCCCTTTACTCCTTGACTGATTTTATCAGGCCGCAGCACAAATAATTTAATTCTGGATATGGGACAACCTCTACCCCTTTTTCCTCTGCAAGCATTAGAATATGCTTGACAAAAGGACTACTAGAATCCCGCATGAGAATCTTCCAAGGTACTCTTCGGAGCAAAACCCGTGTTGTTTCTCCCACTCCAGGTTTAATATAATTCGTGTTCCTGATATCAAATTCAGCTTGAATTTTCTTAACATCTACCATTCCTAAAAATCCCGTCTCAATCATCTCAAGCATTCTAGCGGAAGAGATCTCTCTTGCTTTTTCAACTATTTCAGCATATTCATTTGCAATAAGTTCAATAAACATATTGGAAACATCATAAGGTAATAGATCACGGTAATATTTCGCACCGTGAAAATCATCCTTGCCAATAAACTGTTCATTTAGAACAGTTCGGCTTACTAATCCAGATACGGTTGAATTTAAGCAAGCACTAGGTATTAAGAAGTCCTCCCTTGTGCCAAACAGGGTCGTGCAATAGCCTGGATCTGCAATAACGGCAAGTGTATCGTCTAGCTTTCTCCCATACTTTCGTTCGAAGTCCTGACAAGCTTTTGTTAACTCCAGTGAAATAGCCCCTTTACCTGTCCACCCGTCGACAAATTGAATCATACCTTCAGGGTGATGATTCTGAATATACATTAACGCATTTTCATCAATCCCCCGATCACGAATAATGGAAATACTATAATGAGGGATGTTAATCGCATAATGTTGCTTGAAATATCTTTTTATTAATATCCCCACAGGCGTACCCGCCCGTGCCAAAGAAACGAGTACAGCCTGATTCCCTTTTGCTTGATAGATTTGTTCTGCGACAATCCCGATACATAAGGCAACCTTTTGCTTGTATTCCTGAGCCGTTTTCCAAAATAGTTCAACGTATTCCTTTGGAGGCTGATATTCAATAGGCAATGATTCACTATAGTGCTCACCAGCTTGCACTTTTAGCTCCCGATTTAGCGTGGAATCTTCCAGCTGATGGTCACTTAAATCCTTTAATAAAAAGAGAACATCATCATTTGAATAACTTCCTATTTTAGCAGGCTGGTTGGTTATAAAAGACATTAATAAATCACCTCTATTGCGATGAGAAAAAGACGATTTTGATCGACTTAATCTGTAATTTTTCCAATTGGAAAAGAAACGGCTTTAGCTGTTCCTCATCTACTTTTCTTTCAATAAATATAAATAATTCATCATATTTTCCTGGAGGGATATTATATACAAAATGACTGACATCGTTGTCCTCAGGATTGGGAAATTGTATTCCAAATCTAGCACCATAATCAGGAATATCCTGGATAAAAACAGGGCTTCTCGTTGTTGATTGATAGAAAACGTCCTTTCCCATTTCCGCAGCAATCTTCATAGGAATATACATGAATTCACCCGTACCAAGACAAAGTGTCTTTCCACCAGTGCGCTTTTGTTTCAAAAACGAGGCGGCTTCAGCAATTTGCTGTTGAATTGCGGAATTATCAGCACTTGAGATTCCAAAGCGGCCTGTTGCTTGAATAAATGGAATTCCCTGTAATGTTAACGATGATAATGCTGTTTGTTTAAAAAATGAGGATAGTGATAATTCTTCCAATAATGATTGGTATAGATATTCATGATCGTTTTCATTATCGTCTTTCAATGCTGAAAGGCTTCTCTTTTGGTTTATGGTGACTTCACCAGCTATTAAACTAACAATATTTATCGTAATGCCAAACATTCTTTCAAGCGCTGCAAATTGTTGTTTGTGTTCATCTGTACGCCAGTCTAGGATAGAAACTACTGTATATTCCTTCCTCGGAAACTGCTGATGGATAGATTGAATAATATTTAAGGCTGTCTTTCCCGTTGTCATTTCGTCATCCACTAAAATAATTTCACGGTCATTATTAATCATTTCTATTGGTATGTAGCAACGGTGCGAAGTAGCATGTGAATGCTCTTCTTCAAAAGTAATCGAAGAATGCAAGCCTGCAATTTCTTCTCGCGTGGTATGAAAATACTCTGCCTTCTCAAAACAATCAAAGAAAGCATGTCCGAGTGCTGTTGCGGTTTCTGCAAACCCAATGATGACAGGATTGATAACCCTCGGGATAAATGTACTGCCTTGAAAATCAGATATATTTTGAGAGAATAACTTGATTAAATTTTCCTTGCCTGGACAATCCAAACCCTTAACCGTTTCAGCATATCTAGCGGCAAGGAAAGCTGATGTTAATAAGCCCTTCTGCGGCTGGATTGGTAAATGTTTTCCAAGAACCTTACTAACAAATAAAAAGGAACGTTTTTTATTGATCCTCGCAGCCATTATTAATAATTCTTCTAGTGGCAGTAAATAGGGATTATCCGATACTGCAATATCAACGTCAATGGCATCAAGAATGGTAAACGAATACGTCTTTTTTGATAAGATCGATGTTTGTAAATCCTTCATGTAGCACCCCGTAAAGCTGTGATTTTAAGATGATTTTTTGGGCCCAATAATAATGGGGTTTGATTTCATTCATTTTATTGGCAAAATTACTTTTCTTGACTCCGATTTCTCCGTTGGCCGCTTTAATAATCGCACAAGCATCCATGTATTCCTCATAGGATATGACATTGAGGGCTTGAACAACTTTAATATGGGTTGGATGAATAATGGTTTTTCCTGTTAGGCCATTGGCAATATCCATCATGATTTCTCTAATCAAACCATCCATATTCTGATCAATTAACTCGGAACGCCATTTTAATCCCTCGTCACCATAACGCTCGCGAAAAGGTGTCTGTCTCAATTGCGGCTTCAACATTCTTGGTTTTGCCGAAAAATACTCCCACACCGGGCCAGAAATGACATAAGGGCTGTTTGAACGCTGAAAAACATTGATAATGTCAGCAATACAATCTCGTAAAACAGCAATCTCATAGACAGTGGTATCAACACTTCTACGTATTCCATATAAGCCGCAAAAATCTGTGGCTCCAATTCGAACATTTAACACATTTTCTTTGTATTGATCTAGTAGAGATTTTATTCCGATCAATTCATTCATTCGTGATTCTTTTTGGATGATGTTATCGGTTTCCAAAATTGGCAGTGCATAAAATGGCTGTTGGTCCGTATGTATTTTAACAATCTCCGCCAATAATTGTTCACCTGTTTCAAGACAAAACTTTGGCAGCACTACGCCAGTTAGCAGTGTGATGGCTCCCCCTAATTTTTCCTTGATTCGAATCAACTGTTCTAAAGAACGAATGCGGATAAACATTAACGGTAAGTCATCCATCGTAATGTAGTTTTTCTGGAATTCGCCATATAACTTGAGCAATTCCTCAATCAATCGCTCTTCTGCAAGCCCGAGTTCGTTATCACCCACTGCATCCTCAAGATCCATTACCAAGGAGGTTAACCCTTCATGTTTTTTTGAAAGGATATCTTGGTGAATGTTGGGACGTGTTGCCGGCATATACAGTGTTGCTCCAAGACCATAGGCTAACAGCTCGCGTTGAGTATATTTATTAAAGGTTTTAGGTTTCTCATAAAATAGTTGATCAAGCTCATTATCATAAAAATAGGTAAAAAATCTCATTCATTTTCTCCTTTAATTAAAAAAGAATGGGGACTGACTTTCGTCTGTTCCCCATTTTATGTCGTTTCTTATGATTCCTTGCCAACTTCTTTCTTTTTGTTCATGAAATGGATAACAAAAGTTGCTCCAAATGTAAGTAGTAGAATGACAAAGAATGTGATATGACTAACATGAATTCCGAAGACACCTGCTAACATTTTTGCAGCTATTAAAAGAATCAAAATATAAGCAGATGTTTCAAGTTCTGGAATACGGTCAATTAATGCTAAGAAAACCCCGGCAACTCCACGCATCATAAGAACGCCAAGAATACCACCCATCAATAGCACCCATACCTCATTACTAATTCCAAAGGCAGCAAGAACACTATCAACGGAAAAAGCAATGTCCATTAATTCAACTGCAGCAACCGTTCCCCAAAATGTTCCAAAAAGACGAATGAGTAACCCCTTTTGATTTACACCATGCTCTTCCTCATCTTCCGCCTGACTGGCTTTCCGTTTATCAATAAAATATTTAATCGCTAACCAAGCAAGATATGCCGCTCCTAAAACTTTAACCAATGTAAACTTAATTAAGTAAACCCCTATACCAATTGCGATAAAACGGAATATATAAGCACCTAGTAAACCATAAAACAGGGCTTTTTTACGTTGATCTGGCGGTAGGTGTTTTACCATTACAGCTAGAACAAGTGCATTATCTGCTGACAATAACCCTTCGAGAATAACTAGGGTACCAATTAATCCCCAGTTTACCGGATCTGAAAGGACCTGTACCCAATGATCCCAGTCAAAAAATAATGCATAAGTTTCGATTATACCTTCCCACATAAAAAAAATTCCTCCTGGATGTTCCTTGTTTTTGTAAAAAGACCCAGCGTGGCTGGGTCCTTATTCTAGCTGTTACCCGACTTGCAATCCAAAATCTGTTGCAAGAGCTGCTAAGCCGCCTTGATATCCGCTTCCGATTGCACTGAATTTCCATTCGCCGTTATGACGATATAATTCACCCACAACAATCGCTGTTTCAATCGAGAAATCTTCGCCCAAATCGTAGCGGATGAGTTCTTCCCCATTTGCTTCGTTGAAGATTCGTGCGTATGCATTCGATACTTGGCCAAAGTTTTGACTTCTGCTTGCAGCATCATGAATCGTGATGGTAAAGGCAATACGCTGAATGTTTGCAGGTACAGCCGAAAGATCGATATTAACCTGCTCATCATCGCCATCCCCTGCACCTGTGCGGTTATCTCCTGTATGTACAACTGAACCGCCAGCACCTTGTGGGTTATTATAAAATACAAAATCTGTTTCAGTTGTTACCTTCCCATTTTCTCCTAAAAGAAATACGGATGAGTCTAAGTCAAAATCATTACCGCCATCATATTTATTTGTATCCCAGCCTAATCCTACGACAACTTTTGTTAACCCAGGATTTGTTTTTGTTAAATCTACCTTTTGACCTTTTGATAAACTAACTGCCATTTTTACATTCCTCCATTTTAGGTAATAGTCTCTTTACGAGTTTCTTCTATAAAAGGTTTCACTTTTTTAATAAATTTTTTTTAGTTTTTCTCAAATGCTAGCTTTTAACTCATCCATTTTGGCGGAGTATTTTTATCCCAGTAAATAGATCCAAGCTCATGATGACTCTGGAATTCATCATGATAGGTATGATAATGAAAGTTAAACCAGTAACCAGCTTGAGGCGGGTTATCCCTTCTAACATGAAATCTAATGATGTCTTTTTTTGTTTCGTTATTTTTGATATGGAAAATTTTCTCTGATTGCCCTTTTCCAGGGGACTCAGAGATTGATAAATGGATTAAATTATCATCAGGATATTGCTCAGCTAACTCAATTAGGGCTCTTTCAATATTTGGCATAATAATTTCACGGAACTCATCTTCAATGACTGGCTTGATCCTCGTTCCAAATTTTTGATACGACTGGAGCTCTGCCTGTTTTATCATTTCTTCAAGGAATTTGCCCTTATCAAATTCAGATTCTTCAACATGATCAGTTTCCTTAATAAAAGTTGCCGCCTCGAAAGTATCTCTATCAGAAGGTTTGTCCGCAGCGACGTGATTGATTAAATGGGTGGGTGTGACTAGACCAAATGTTAAAATCGAAACGAGTACCACAAACGATTTGCGAATCCAGTTATTCATCGATATACCCCTTTATATGTGAAAAAAATTCAGCTAATTATAAAAAACATATTGACTCCTATCACTCATTATACTTCTTTTAGGCAAAAAATAACAGAATGATAGATTTCCTATTTTTCAAGAACCCCAAAATGGAACTTAGCTGTTTTTCTACGATATACATCGAAACCGAATACTTCAAACCGGTTGCTTTTATAATGATCTTTTAAAATCACTCTACATCTGGCAACTCGTAATGCTTCTGCAATCAAATCCTCCGTTAAGTCATGGTAAAGAGCTAAATTTCCCAGCGCCTGAATCCCATCTGATTCAAGGATTTTTTCTTCAAACATCGGATCAAAATAAACACAATCCACCGATTCACTTGGAAGAACCTTTAAGTAATCAAGCGAGTTGATATGTAGGACTCGGATTCTAGCCATTGCCTTATTCATAGCTTCAAGTCCTGAATCCCAGGTTTGCAGGCCTTCATTTACAACATAGGCCAAATATTTTTGTCCCTCGGTGCCTGTCACCATTCCTTCATCACCAACAAGGAAACTTGCGATAATAGAGTCAGATGCGAGACCAAGTGTACAATCCAAAAATGACATTCCTTTTTCTAATTTAGCAGCATCCGCGAATGGATCGTGTTCACCATTTAATAGCCTTCTTATCCGGAACATCGCCGAATTTGGATGAAAGAAAAAAGGCTGGGTACTTCCGAGCGGGAATAATTCCAGCCTCTCTTTTCCAACCACCAGGCAATCACTCTTCCATTCTTCTTGGAGCCTGATAACCGATTTCTTATTACGAGAAATATACTCCACTCCAAGATAGTTAGCGATTGATATCGTCCTATTAACCATTTGTTGGTTGGTCCGACCTGCGGTAGTAACAAACAAGTAAATCCCTTCTTTTTTTCAAAAAAGGATGTCAAAAGACATCCTTTTTAGCAGTTGATTTCAAATGCCGTCTTTAGATTTTCCATAATCGCTTCCATTGGCATCCCTTCAATATCATGGCGTGGAATGAAATGGACTACTTTATTCCCTTTTAATAACGCCATTGAAGGTGATGAAGGTTCGATTCCTTCAAAATACTCTCTCATTTTTGCCGTAGCTTCCTTATCCTGACCTGCAAAGACAGTAACCAATTGATCAGGTTTCTTTTCACTATTTAACACAGCTTGGGTAGCAGCAGGGCGTGCTAAACCTGCCGCACAGCCACAAACAGAATTTACAACTACCAGTGTAGTACCACTCGCATTTTCCATATAGTTTTCAACTGCCTCGGGAGTTGTTAGTTCCTCAAAACCAGCCGTTGTTAATTCTTGACGCATCGGTAAAACCATCTGTCTCATATATTCTTCATATGCCATTGACATAATTAACCCCTCCATTTCTATAGTTGCCATTTTAGGATACTATAATTATTTAGATTTTTGCAATCTGATCAGCTTTCCGTTTTTCTTGCTTCCGTCATTTGTTTCCAAACAGAACCTTTGGCTTCTTCTCCGCCCTCAATTCTTTCGATTGCCATTTTTATTTGCATACTAACCTCAAATTCCGAATCATTTTCGGCAGCTTTTAAGGCTGGTAGTGCTCCTTCATCACCAACTTCATATAAAAACATCGCTGCCCGCCAGCGGACTAATTTGCTTGTGTCCTTAAGGGCAATCTCCATTTCCTTTGCTGCTTCCGGGAATCCAAGATCTGAAAGACAATCTCCGGCCGTTCGCCGAACCGTCACTGTTTTATCCTTAAGTGCCCGATAAAGAAGCGGCAATACCGCTTGCTCCTTAATCATTCCTAGATAAACAGTAGCAAGGCGGCGAATCGATGGTTTCTCGTCTGCTAGCGCTTTTTCTAATACTGGTAAATCCTCAAGCTCAGGGTCATCCATTTGTTCAAGAAGTTGGTAGCGAATTTTCCAATCAGAATGATCTAAAGCCTCGATCTTTACTTTCTTTCTCGTAAGAACAGGTTTCTTCTTGGTTTCCGTTTCCTTTGTTTGAGCACTTGATACTAATTCTTCTAGACGCTCAACTGGATATGCTGCGATTAATTCTTCTACAACTTCCTGGCCAATCTGATCAAATTCACCGTAACGAACTCCTTGGTCTTGCCATTTTCTTATAAGGATGTAGTTATCTTCAGGTAGCTGCGCACGCTCTCTAGCCTGTAGGAAATACTCAGGCATACCGAACCTTCTCTCGGATGTACCATCAGATAGCTTTACTTGCAATGGAATATCCTTAAACATTTGCACCTCGACTTTGATTTCACCATAATGTTCGTCGATTTTCGTGATGGATTGACTTTGATCAGTAGCTTTTTCTCCAAAAGCTTGGCGAATTAGAAGTAATAATTCCTTCCAGTCAAATTTTGCGTTTCTCTCCACAGCGAGGAAATCAGCAACATGGTAAACACCTTTAATACCTTCAATTTGTAAAATGGTCTGGATAATGACTGGTGCATCTGAAGAATTTTCTTTTTTATAATTATGACTTTTCCCCATTGGCAGTTCTTGGTCTAAAATAATCTTCATTGTATTTGGGCTTGGAGTTGGTTCAATCGCCTTAATATTCACTAAATCACCTAATTCTTATGTTTTCTCTTTACAAGTTTAACATAATGGATAGAGTTCATTCATATAACATGCTCTAGAAGAATTGTTGACGGCGATAGCAACAAAAAGTGCGCCATAATGGCGCACTCACTTTTTTACTCACTTTCAGCTAGCTCGGCTAGATATGACCAGCGTTCGATTAAATACTCAAGTTTTTCATTTAATTCTGTTTCCTGCTTCATTAATTCATGGGCTTTCGTAAAATCACTGCCTGTTTTCGCCATTTCGTCGGCTATTTCCTCAAGCTTTGTTTCGGTCGTAGCAATTGCCTCATCTATTTCTTCCCACTCTTTTCGTTCTTTAAAGGTCATCCTTTTCTTTTTTTCTTTTTCCTGAGCTTTGTAGGTCTGTTTTGGATTGGTAACAGTCCTCTCTGCTTCAAGTGCCGATTCTTTCTCAAGAAAATCGGTATAGTTTCCATAAAAAGCGTCGATTTTTCCGCCTCCACGTAACACGAGCAATTGTTCTGCCACTTTATCAAGGAAATAGCGGTCATGGGAAACCGTTATCACAACACCAGGAAAATCCTCTAAATAATCTTCCAGAACCGTTAAGGTTTGCGTGTCCAAATCATTTGTTGGCTCATCCAGCAGAAGGACATTCGGTGCTTGCATTAACAACTTCAAAAGATAAAGACGGCGCTTTTCTCCACCAGAAAGTTTTCTAATTGGTGTACCATGAGTAAATGGCGGGAAAAGAAAACGCTCGAGCATTTGCGCTGCAGAAATGGTTTTCCCATCAGATGTCTCAACTATCTCTGCCGTTTCTTTAATATACTCAATCATCCGTTTCGTTTCATCCATGTCCTCGTTTTCCTGAGTGTAATAACTAAGTTTTACGGTTTGTCCAATAATAAATTCCCCTTCATCAAGCGGAATTTTCCTGGCAAGGATATTTAATAAGGTCGACTTCCCAGTCCCATTTCTACCGATAATTCCAATCCTGTCCCCTGGTTTTACCAATAATTCAAAGTCCTGCAAAATCGTTTTGTCAGCATAATGTTTGGATGCACCTTTTAGTTCAAACACTTGTTTACCGAGTCTGCTCCCGTTTAAAGCAATATCTAGTTTTTCCCCTGATGACTTCCCAGTTGAAAGCTTATCGTCGAGTTCCTCAAAACGTTGAATTCTTGCCTTTTGCTTCGTGGTTCTTGCTTTGGCACCACGCCTCATCCATTCAAGCTCACGTCTAAAAAGATTTTTTCTCTTTTCAAATGTTGCTGCCTCATTTTCCTCACGGATTGCTTTTGCTTCTAAAAAGGCGGCATAATTACCTTTGTAGCTATAAATATGGCCCCCGTCAAGCTCAAACATCCTATTAGCCACTCGATCTAAAAAGTAACGATCATGGGTAACAAGCAAAATGGCACCCTTATATCTACTTAGAAAATCCTCAAGCCACTTCACAGAATCAAAGTCAAGATGGTTGGTCGGCTCATCCAGAATCAGTAAATCTGGTTCCGCAATTAATACCTGTGCTAAGGCGACACGCTTTTTCTGCCCACCAGAAAGCTCACCAATTTTCTTAGTAAAATCTTCAACCCCCAGTTTCATCAGGATTGATTTGGCATTAGTACTTGCATCCCAGGCATTTAAGGCATCCATTTGTTTTTGCAAGCGAAATATTTCTTCCTGAAGCTTTCCATCATTGGGGTCTTTATCGAGCTGCAACAACATTCCTTCATATTCCCGCATTAATTTTAAAACCGGTGCATCACCATGGTAAACCTGCTCCAGTACCGTTTTTTCAAAATCTAAATCAGGCTGTTGATCAAGAATCGCTATCGAATAGTCTTTCCCAGTGATGATATTTCCCTCATCCGGCTGATCTATACCAGCAATAATTTTTAATAAAGATGATTTCCCAGTCCCGTTAATTCCAATTAACCCGACACGCTCTTTTTCATTTATGGTAAAGGAAATTTCATTAAAAAGCAGTTTTTCTCCGTACGTTTTTGAAACATTTTCTACTGTGAGCATTTTCATGATTCTCGTCCATCCCATTCCTGATAAAATTGTTCCAAAAAGAACACCATCATTTGCTGACGACTTGCCGCTAATTTTCTGGCAGTTTCTGTATTCATTAAATCGTTTAATTTTAATAGTTTTTCATAGAAATGATGGATACTTGTTGATTTTCCGTTACGGTATTCATGTAAGCTCATCTCTTCCCTAACTTGAATGTTTGGGTCATAAATCGGTTGCCCTTTTTTCCCACCATAAGCAAATGCACGGGCAATTCCAATCGCTCCGATTGCATCAAGCCGATCAGCATCCTGGACAATCTTTGCTTCCGCCGTTTGCAGTTCCGTTTTTCTTCCACCTTTAAATGATATCGATTCGATAATTTCAACAATCTGTTTTTTTGTCTCTTCCGGTAACTTTACCATTTGAAAGAAAGATTCAAGTTTGGCCTTTCCATTTTCTACACTGTCATTTAACTTTTCATCAGGTATGTCATGTAGAAGTGCTGCCATTTCTATAATAAACGGATCACCAATTTTTTCTTCCTGAGATATATGTAATGCATTACGACGCACACGGTCAACATGATACCAATCATGGCCAGTAGCATCATCGCCTAATTCATTTCGGACAAAACGTTCCGTTTGATCTAAAATTTGTTTTACCACTTAACGAACACCTACTTTCACCCTTGATATTTTATCATGAAAAACAAACA
The DNA here is from genome assembly GCF_053749995.1 of Neobacillus sp. K501. NCBI lineage: Bacteria > Bacillati > Bacillota > Bacilli > Caryophanales > Bacillaceae > Neobacillus > Neobacillus sp. K501. The sequence continues at coordinate 32,227 of NZ_JBSLYA010000002.1, forward strand.
AAAAATAACCCCGAAATATTCGGGGTTATTTTTTGTTGGCTTGACGTCCGCTTTTTTTCTGACTCTGAGACTTTGAATTCCCAATTTGAAAATCACTGCCTAGCTCTACGTCATTTTTATGATCCTGCTTTTCAATAAATTCTCTGGTCATATTACGGTTTTGTTTTCCTTGCTTACCCATTTACATACCTCTCTTTAACAAGATTTTTAACACCTATAGTATGCTCCATGAGTAAAAGAGTTATTTCACACCATTATGCCAGCTGATACCAAGCGTATTTTCTCCTGCATGGACTCCAATAACAGCACCTAGCGGACAACAAATAATTTTAAGCTGTGGATATTGTTGCTCAATTTCAGCTTTCCAATCGTTTGCATGGTCTTCATGTAATCCATATAAAATATATACCTCTTTAAATTGGTGCTTTTCGTATGACACCCTAAAATAATCAAGAATTTTTTCTTTGGCTTTCTTTTCGCTTCTAACTTTTTCTTTAGCGTGGAGAACACCATCTTCGATTGAAATGATTGGCTTCACATTCAACATGCTGCCTAAGAAAAACTGTAAACCTGACATTCGACCACCGCGATGCAATTGCTCCAGGCTACCTACAAGAACATAGGTCTCATTGGTATCTCTTATCACTTCCATTTGTTCAATGACTGATTCAAGATCATTGCCGGCATCCAATAGTTCCATACCTTTTTTTAAGATCGCACTCATTGGATAAGTTAATATCTTTGAGTCAAAAGTTGTGACTGGAATCTCAACAAGCTTTGCCGCCTGTTCACTTGAAGACACCGTACCACTTAATTTCCCTGATAACAGCACGGCAACCACTCTGTCGTAATCCTTGGAAAGTTGTTCATATAATTCCTGAAATGCCCCTACAGAAGGCTGTGAAGTTGTTGGAGGATTTTTTAAGTGCTTTAACCTTTCAAATAACTGAGGAGGTGATAAATCAATTCCATCAGCAAATTCCTGTCCGTCAAGAATGATATTTAATGGTACGGTATATAAATCAGGATGATTTCTTAATTCCTCATCTAAAAAACCTGTACTATCTGTTACCCAAGCAGTTCTTATCACTCAAATCTCCCCCTAAAAATTAGTATGAGGTCATATTATCTAGTTGAAATTATCGTACATTTAATTCAAACTATTGTAAATAACCAAAATAAAATAAACCAGCCCAAATTGGCTGGTTTAAGACTACGACTGCAATTGGTGGAGTGTGGAAATCATGAACTCTATCATTTCCACTAAGTTTTCCATTTGCTCTTCATCTATAAGTCGTTCAAACTCCACTGTAATAGTAAATTTCCCATAATCAGGACCATTTAATCGATTATATTGGATGATTTGAGTAAACTTTCTGGTTTCACCCCAAATACTGATTAGGATCCTATCTATCTCTTTAAAATCACGATCTATCGAATCTTCCTCCAGAAAAAAATACAGCTTAACTTGACATCCTGATTGTTTCTGCTGGATGGACTCAGGCAGCAATTCTGCTGCGAGATTCATTAGTGATGATTCCATTTCTAACTTTGCTGTCGCCATTTTCTCTGGTAGTTGAAAGGAGACATCAAAACTACGCGACATTTTCGCTAAATTCATCCAATCATTTCGATCCGTAATAATGATTTCCCCGTCAAGATCAAAATCATATAACGCCCCTTCAATGACAACTTTCATATTATCAAACGCTGTGGGATCAAACATACTCTCACCTCTATTTTAGAACAAGCCAATCGCATTTCCATTTTCATCAACATCCATCCCTAATGCTGCAGGTTTTTTGGGAAGTCCAGGCATGGTCATGACTTCGCCTGTCAAGGCAACAATAAATCCGGCACCAATCGAAGGTTTTAATTCTCTAATTGTTACAGTAAAATCGGTTGGTCTTCCCAGTTTTGTTGGATCGTCGCTCAATGAATACTGTGATTTTGCCATACAAACCGCTAGATTAGACCAGCCAAAACTTTCAAAATCTAATAACTGCTTTTTAGCTTTTGGGGAGAATTCAACATCTTTTCCACCATATACTTTTTGAACAATGGTTCTTATTTTCTCCTCAACAGAATCGGACAACTCGTATAATGGCTGGAAATTATTTTCTTCACTGGCCATTACAGATAAAAGGGTTTTTGCAAGTTCAACTCCACCTGCACCGCCTTTTTCCCAAACTTCTGTAAGAGCACCGGGGATATTTTCCCGCTCACACCATTCCAGTAATGTTTTTAATTCTTGATCAGTGTCAGTTATGAACTTATTTATGGAAACAACTACTGGCAGCCCAAAGCTTTTGATTGTTTCAATATGTTTTTGTAGATTAGCAAAACCTAGGGTCAATGCTGGAATATCTTCTTTAGCTAAATCAGCTTTTTCCACACCACCATGCATTTTCAAGGCTCGAATAGTTGCTACGATAACAACTGCCTCCGGCTTAATACCTGCACTACGTGACTTTATATGTAAAAATTTCTCTGCTCCCAGATCGGCACCAAAACCACCTTCTGTGATGACAAAATCAGCAAGCTTTGTCGCGGCTGTTGTCGCTATCACACTATTACAACCATGGGCGATATTTGCAAATGGCCCGCCATGCACAAGAGCAGGTGTATGTTCAATCGTTTGGACTAAATTGGGTTTAACCGCATCCTTCAACAATAATGTTAACGCACCTTCAACTCCCAGATCACCAACCGTAACTGGTTCCTTTTTTTCATTATAGGCAATGACCATTCGGGATAAGCGCAGCTTTAAGTCTTTGATATCTGTCGACAAGCAAAGAACCGCCATGATTTCTGAAGCTACGGTAATATCAAAACCATCTTCTCGAGGTATTCCTTGCAGCGGTCCTCCGAGTCCAATTATGACTTTCCGTAATGCACGATCGTTTAAATCCACAGCACGTTTCCAAACGATCCTTCTTTGGTCAATCTTTAGCTCATTTCCTTGTTGAATATGATTGTCCAATAATGCTGCTAGTGCATTATTTGCTGCTGTTATGGCATGGAGATCACCTGTAAAATGCAAATTGATGTCTTCCATTGGCAAAACCTGTGAATAGCCGCCGCCAGTAGCGCCGCCTTTAATTCCCATTGTTGGTCCTAAAGAAGGTTCTCGCATGGCGATGATCGCATTTTTACCCAATCGGTTAAAGGCATCGCCAAGACCTACAGTCACTGTAGATTTCCCTTCACCGGCTGGAGTTGGATTGATCGAAGTAACAAGTATTATTTTTCCGCTTTTATTTGTTTTCATTTTTGTTAGTGCTTCATTGGATATTTTGGCTTTATATTTCCCAAAAAATTCAAGATCATCTTCCTCTAAGCCAAGTTTTGCAGCGATTTCGACAATCGGTTTCATCGTTGATGCTTGTGCAATTTCAATGTCTGATTTAACTGGTGCTCTCATTTGCAAATTTATCCCCCGCATTCACATAAAATAGAAAACCACTTTTATTGTACCAAAATAGCTCTTTCGTTCGTGTATTTTTTCTCACGGAAAATTATTCTTTTCTCAACTTAGGATAATGTTTATAATGTTAATGACCGAATATTAAAAAAACAAACTCATTCAAATGACATGAAGGGGGAGTGCCACTTGCCTATCAATATACCAAAGCTTCTGCCAGCAAGGGAAATCCTTGAACAAGAGAATATTTTCGTCATGGACGACGAACGAGCAACTAGTCAGGACATTAGACCATTAAATATTCTCATCTTAAATTTAATGCCTGAAAAAGAAAAAGCAGAAACACAACTGCTTCGACAATTAGGGAATACACCGCTACAGGTAAATGTAAAATTCCTAAAAACCAATTCTTATGAATCTACTCATACGAGTAAACAGCATCTTGAACAATTTTATACGACTTTTTCAGAAGTAAAAACGCAAAAGTTTGATGGTATGATCATTACCGGTGCTCCTGTTGAGTTATTACAATTTGAACAGGTAAAATATTGGCAAGAGCTGACGGAAATAATGGAATGGACGAATACAAATGTTACCTCCACGCTCCATATTTGCTGGGGAGCACAGGCAGCCTTATTTTATCATTATGAGATTGATAAATTTGAACTAGCGCGTAAATGTTCAGGAATTTATGCACACCAAGTGTTTGAGCCAAATGACATCCTTTTGCGTGGTTTTGACGATCTTTTTTACGCTCCCCATTCTCGTTATACAGATGTTTCCATTGGAGAAATCCATGAACATCCAAAGCTAAAGCTATTGGCTGCTTCTGAAGAAGCAGGAGCATTGTTAATTTCCTCTCGTGATCGAAAACATGTTATGATTACTGGCCACTTAGAATATGATTCTGATTCGCTAGCACAAGAATATTCGAGAGATATTCATAAAGGTTTGGAAATCCATATTCCTGAAAACTATTTTCCAAATAATGACCCGAGTAAACCCCCGATTAATCGATGGCGTTCTCACGGCCATTTATTCTTCTCCAATTGGCTTAATTATTATGTATATCAAGAAACCCCATTTAAATGGGACTAATCTGAAAAGCATTGGGTGTGTTCCTAATGCTTTTTTGATTTTCTTTCACTAATTGATATTCCCTTTTTGTTTATTTTCCGTATTTTATAGAAAGAATATTTGGCAGAAGGGGGAATTGTTTTGGAAACAGTCGTAGCACTACATCGTAATCATCATGGTGAAATTATCAGTTTTGTCACATCATCAGGAAGAATCATTTCTTATCGGAAAGCGTTAATGGAAGCACAGAGCGGATTAATTCAAGGCATACAGCCTGCAGAAGATCAAACAGGAAATTTAATTCTTAGCCCTGAGCAGGTTCAGTCTTTTGCACACTTCCCAAATCTATTTTAAAAAGCACCTGGCTGTATCATGCCAGGTGCTTTTGCTTTACAATTTATCCCGCATTAACGGGCAGTAAGACCCCCACCTCAAAACTTAAGTAATAGCAAAGAAGTCTAGGGGATAACTGCCCGTAAAAGCCCGATAGGTTCAACTAACAATCAGTGGGGGATGAAGAAAAACCCCCACTGATTGAAGTTTCACTTTATTCTTGTTCATTTAGTTTTTGAATTTCTTTTAATGATGCAATTCGATCTTCATCCTCTTGAAAAAATTGAACGAGATCAACGATTCGATCGATTGAATCCCAGCTTAAGTGATGCTCGATTCCTTCCACATCTTGATAGATATTTTCTTCTTTTACACCTATGATTTTTAAGAACTGCTCTAGCAAATCATGTCTAAAAACTAGGCGTTTACCTATTTTATTTCCTTTTGGAGTTAAAGTAAAACCTCTATATTTTTCATACACTAAATATTCGTCTTTATCTAGCTTTTGAACCATTTTTGTTACTGAGGAGGGATGAACAGATAACGCTTCCGCAATATCAGAAACACGCGCATATCCTTTTTCTTCTATCAGCATATATATTTGTTCAATATAATCTTCCATACTCGGTGTTGGCATCCCGTACCCTCCAAAATCATAATCAACTAAAAGTTTACTATAGAAAAAAAGGAGTGACAAGGTGAATTATATCTTTATTCCTAATCATCTTGGTGATTTTTCTTCAAATAAAAATTTAACTTTTATTTCTTTGTCATCATAATAAAGCCTTGCATTAAAGGTTTTGTCCTTATTCGTGAAACCTTCAATCAACTCTGTTTTACCCTCAACAAGAAGTAATTTAATGTTTTTTTGCGTAATGTTTTTACCCAGAATTTTCTTTGAAATGGTAAAATCACACTGATTTTTTTGGTAGTTAGAGCAGCCATAAAAACTCCCCTTATCGACAATCGCTCCATTACATTTTTTACATGGTCCTAATTTAGTCGCTGATTTCATCCCTTTCCGCTTACCTGGAGTAAAGTTTTCGCGAATATCCTCTGAAAAAATCCAACTGCCTGAGTGTCCAACCCCGGAAGAAATTAAATGCGTGACCATTTTATTCGCCTGCTCCATAAAATGTTTTGGGGAAGCCATTCCTTCAGAAATTTCCTTTAATTTTTGTTCCCATTTTGCTGTCATTTCCGGTGAGGCGAGAATTTCCTGACCGATTGCTTCTATCAATATTTTAGCCTTTGCTGTTGCATATACGAGATTCTTTGTTACCTCAATATATTTTCTATCCTTCAACATCGTGATAATTCCTGCTCTGGTTGCCTCTGTACCAAGTCCTTCTGTTTTTGAAAGTACCTTCTCAAGTTCTTTATCCTCGATGTGTTTTCCTGCGGTTTTCATTAACGTGATAAGTTGTCCCTCCGTATAGCGTTTTGGAGGCTGAGTCTGACTTTCTTTAACGGCAACTTTTACTGTCCGGCCCTGTTCTCCTTTTGCTAGAACTGGAAGCGAAGTCTCCCCATCTTGCTCCTTTTGATTTATCACTTTCCGCCAGCCTTCCTCGATCTGAACCTTTCCCTTTGATTGAAAAACAGCCCGGCCATCTACTAGAGTTGTCACATTTGTATATTCTGCGATAGCTTTTGGATAATGGGCTGCTATTAAACTTGCAACGATTAAATCATATAGTTTCTTTTCATCCGCATCTAGTTTAGCTATATTCGGTACTTGCTCAGTTGGAATAATCGCATAGTGGTCTGTTACCTTCTTTTCGTTGACATAGCGTTTATTGTCCATAAGTAAAGGAATAGGCAGCGGGAAAAATTTTTCATAGTCCGTTATATGACTCAATTTATTAAGTATATCAGGAAAGGTTTTTGCCTCTTCTTTTGTTACGTACCTTGAGTCTGATCGGGGATAGGAAACATTTCCCTTTTGGTAAAGCTTTTGCAAGACATCGAGTGTCTTTTTCGGTGGGAATTTATATCGTTTATTTGCTTCTGCCTGTAAGGTAGAAAGATTGTATAGCAAGGGAGGTAAAAACTCTTTTCTCTCCGATTGAACATCTTCTACCTCAGCTGGCTTTTCTTGGCAAAACGCTGCCACTTTTTCAGCCATTTCTTTTTGTTTTACTCGAGATTCTCCATCATTTTGCCATTTACCACTATATTTCTTTCCTTCTATATTAAAATGGGCAATGACTTCCCAAAAAGGTTCAGCCTTGAAATTTTCAATTTCTAACTCTCTTTTCACTATAAGTGCTAGAGTCGGAGTCTGAACCCTACCTACTGAAAAAACATCAGAAAAACCTTGCTTCTGTAAAAGCAAACTGTATAGTCTTGATGCATTCATGCCGACCACCCAATCTGCACAAGCACGCGTATATGCCTCAAAATATAAATTTCTTGTATCTGTTTCATCTAATAATTTAATAAAACCTTCGCGGATGGCATTAGCAGTTAAGGAAGAAATCCAAAGACGTTTCATCGGCTTTTTGCAGTTTGTTAAGCGAAGAATATTACGGATGATTAATTCCCCTTCACGCCCAGCATCCCCTGCGTGAATGATTTCATTTACTGCCGGATTGGTAACTAGTTTTTGAATCACTGAAAACTGTTTTACCTTATCCTTTGTTACTTCATATTGAAATTGTTGAGGGATCATTGGCAGATTTTCTAAGGACCATTTTTTCCAAGCAGGCTCGTATTTTTCCGGATCAACGAGCTGACAAAGGTGGCCGATTGCCCAAGTTACATAGGCTCCGTTTGTAAATATTTCATTTGGAAATATTTCAATATAACCATTTTGTTTTTTATGTTTAAATATCGAAGCCAATGTGGATCCTTGATCAGGTTTTTCGGCAATAATTAATTTCATCATGATTGCTCCTTTATAAAAGCATTCCGGATTCATTTTCCCACTTTGTTTCTCTTTCGTAAAGATAAAAAAATTGGCACCCGTTTTCAGGATGCCATCTATCTTACCCTAACAACGGTCGATCGAGTGAATACAATCTTCGATATCTTGATTCCTTTTCAAGAAGCTGTTGATGGTTTCCTTCCATTACGATTTTGCCTTGATCAAGGAAAATGATACGATCCATTTTCTCAACACCGATTAAGTGGTGTGTTACCCAAATAATCGTTTTTCCTTGCAGCGTTTCAAACATAGTCTCCAATAGTTCAATCTCGATTTTTGGGTCAAGTCCTACAGTCGGTTCATCCAATAAAACCACAGGTGTATTTTGGAGTAATATCCGTGCGAGGGCAATTCGCTGCCGCTCCCCGCCGGAAAAACGCTGACCAGTTTCCTGCATAATTGTTTCATAACCTAAGGGAAGTTGTTGAATCGTAGAACCCAATCGAACCTTTTTTGCAGCCGCATATACATCTTCGTCCGTTGCATTTGAATTTCCCAAGCGGATATTATTTAACACTGAAGTATTAAAAAGGTAGGGTTTTTGGTTTAGAACACCGATTAAATTCGGCATGTACCCAGTAAGTTCTTGTGTATTTATTCCTGCAATTCTAACTTCCCCATTTGCCGGCATGATTGTACCATAAATAAGCTTTAATAGTGTTGACTTACCCGAGCCGCTGCGCCCAATAATCGCAATTTTTTCCCCTTGAGGAATCTTTAAATTCATTCCATTGAACAATAAATCCTCAGGATATCCAAATGATAAATTACTAATTTTAATTGATATATTCCTTTGATCTGCCAAATCAAAAATTTCTCTGTCTTTTTTAGTCTGGATGACTGGAATTGAATCAAGGCGTTTTACCGAATCGATATAAGTAGTCGTTTCACTAACAGCCTCAGCAAGCGGTAAAAAGGTTTCCAACATCGATAGCATGACAAGTCCAATAGCAGCAATAAATGTTGGCTCGATAATACCTTTTAACGTCATACCATTTGCCCAATAGATTGAAAAGATGACAATTGCTCCAACCACAAGTTGATTAAACAGATCGCGCCAATTCACAAAAAAATGTTTCTCCGTCTCAAGCTGTAAAAGTCTATCTTCTTGTTGTCCGTGGTGCTGAATAAAAACAGGATAATGACCACTGAAATTCCAATCACTAATTCCAAAAATCGTATCAGTCAACTGACGATAGAGGTTATGTCTACCCTTTTTCAATTCTTCATTTTTTGCTTTTACATAAAAAAATGAGAAAAACGGACCAACAAAGACAAGTAAGCCAATTAGGATGGCTAATAGAATCGCAAATGGTATAGAGAAAAGTCCTGTGATACTAATGATGATCGAATAAATAATTAAGGAAACGATGGAGGGTAGTAAAGTTTTTAAATAAAAATCCTGTAGATGTTCAATATCATCTGCAAGTACTCCCAGGATATCTCCTGTCCGAAAGCGCTCACGAAATGATAGCGCTTGTGGTTCAAGAACATTATATAAGTGCAGCCGCATCTGTGAGAGTATCTTCAAAATAAAACTGTGACCGGTTAATCTTTCTAAATAACTAAGCACTGCCCGGCCAATGCCAAAGGTTCGAACCCCTACAATCGGAACATAAACCATTAATATTGATTCAGGCTGTGTAGCAGATTTTGAGATAAGATAGCCTGAGGTAAACATCAAGGCGCTGCCGAATAATAACGTCAGTAAACCAAGAAGGATGGTGAGGAAGCATAACCACCGATATTGAGATAAAAACGGGATTATCCAATTTCCCTTTTTCATCAGATCGCCTCCAATTGCGCATGTACTAGTTGATAGTAGCTTCCACGCTGAGCGATTAACTCTTTATGTGTACCAGTCTCAACAAGTTTCCCTCGGTCAAGAACAATAATTTGGTCCATATCAAGCATCCAATGCAGACGATGGGTAGCAAAAAACACAAGTTTATTTTCAAATAATTGCAGCATCGTTCCTTTTAACTCTGCTTCGGTTTCGATATCGAGATGGGCAGTTGGTTCATCCAGTAGAATGATCTTGCGTTGTCCCAAAAATGCTCTAGCTAAGGCAATTCGCTGTTCCTGACCACCACTTAAAATCCGCCCACCTTCACCAATTATTGTTTGCAGCCCTTCTGGCAAGGCTTCAATTATACCCGTAAGCCCCGCTTTCCTTGCAGCTTCTTCAACTTCTTGTTCAGAGGCCTCTCGGTAATAAAAGCGGATATTATTTAAGATTGTGTCGTTAAACAAATATGGATGCTGAGGAATATAGTTTATTTGTTCCTGCCATGATCTATAAGCCAACGTATTTACCTTTATGTCATTTATGAGAAATTCTCCATTTGAGGGTGTTAAAAAACCGCTCATTACATCAATGAAGGTCGACTTTCCCGATCCACTGGCACCGATAATGCCAATTTTTTTAGAGCCTGTACAAGTGAAATTAATGTCCTGCAAACTATAATTATCAGTTTCTGCAAATTTAACTCCCATTCCTTTTACAGACATGCAGCCTATTGGTTCATATGAAAGAATAGTTTTGTTATCTTCTATCACATGATCTATATTTAATATTTTTTGAATCTTTTTGCCGACATTTTTACCATCAAGTGTTGCGTGATAATCTTTCCCTGCCTCCCGAACAGGAAGAAAGAATTCAGGTGCTAAAATAAGGATAACTAACGCAGATGAAAGTTCCATTGTTCCATTAATTAACCCTAGCCCTAGAAAAACAGCAACCGTTGCAATTGACAGCATTGTAAAGAAATCTAAAGCAAACGAGGATAAAAAGGCGATACGAAGAGTTTCGATTGTCGCTTTTCTGTAGCTTTCGCTAACAATCGTTATTTTTTCACTATGACTTTTGCTCAAACCTAAATACTTGAGCGTTTCCAATCCTCTTAAAGAATCCACAAAATGATTGGAAAGCAGCTGATAGGATCGGTATTGGCGATCAGCTTTACTTTTCGCCGCTTTTCCCAAAAGAATCATAAAGATAATGACAATTGGAAATGTTACTAACAAAATAACGGCTGAACGAATATTTTCAAAGAAAATATAGAAACAAACCATAGCAGGAATCAAAGCAGCATTCATTATTTTAGGTAGATAAAGCTCCAAATACTGCCGAAACTTATTTGTTCCCTCCATCACCAAGGTTACAGTCTGTCCAGATCCTTCTTCGCGCACAAATCGATGCCCCAGTGTAAAAAGCTTATTTAGAAGCTTCTGACGGAGTTCTTTTGTTGTAATCACTGCGTATTGGAAAGCAAGATTTCTCTTAAATCCTACTAACAATTGGCGAAATACGAGTGCGAAAAAGAATAGTAACAATTCTTTTATAACCGTACGAAACAAATCTCCCCCAAAAAGGGAGGAGATTGCTTCGGCTAAAAAATAGGCTTGTAGAATAATCATGACTCCTTGCATAGCTGTTAGAACAGCTAGCCTAATCAAAACCTGCATAGCCCCTTTATAAGAAAACAATGCCTTGTCCATTAGTAAGTCAAATGCTCCTTATCAGATACTCTTTTTCTAAAAATATAGTAACTCCATATTGTATAACCTAATACAAACGGCAGGATTGAAACGGCGACAATCGTCATGATTTTTAGCGAATAGTCTCCGCTTGCTGCGTTGTAGACTGTTAAATCAAAGGCTTTATCAATGCTACTTATCATCACTCTCGGGAACAAACCTATAAAGATAGCTGAAACAGTAAATGCTAAACCAAGTCCCGACATTGTAAAAGATAGCCCCTCTTTTTTATGTGATATAAAGTAATAGGCGAGAGCGTAAGTAAGGACGATCAGGGAAACTAAAACGATTTCTGCGATGAAACGAACTTCAAAAATATCGGTCATGATTACTGACAATCCAACAAAAACAACTAATGCTCCTAGAACAGCCAAAGTTACCTTTTGGGCAAGCACCGCAGAATTTTTACGAATTTCTCCTTCTGTTTTTAGGGAAAGGAAATTGAGCCCATGTAAGAAGCAAAGCAAGGTAACGGTTAAGCCTCCCCATAGGGAATATATATTAATAAAATCTGTAAATCCAGCAGACATATTCATATCCTCTTGTATCGGCATACCTCTAAGCAAACTAGTAAAAAGTACACCTAAGAGGAATGGCGGAAGCAAGCTGCTGATAAATATTACCCAATCCCAAACATTAGTCCAGCGGGGATTATCCACTTTACGGCGAAATTCAAAGGCAACCCCACGTCCAATTAAGCAAAGAAGAACAGCCAGCAAAGGTAAATAATAGCCACTGAACATCGTTGCATACCAATGAGGGAATGCAGCGAAAATGGCACCACCCCCAGTCAGAAGCCATACCTCATTTGCATCCCAGAAAGGACCGATTGTATTTACCATAATCGTCCGATCCTTTTGGGATCGTGCTAGTAATCTTGTTGATATACCCACACCAAAATCAAATCCTTCTAGAAAAAAGAAACCAATAAAGACTACGGCGATTAAGACAAACCATAGTTCTGATAATTCCATCTTAAGCACCTACCTTATTAAATGGATCTGTTATTGATTTTGCTGCACCTTTGGATTGGAGTTCCGGACCCTTTTTAATTTCACGAATCATTAGGTAAACCATGACCACTAAAAGTATGGTGAAAATTAATAGATACATAATCATTGAAAATAATATCATCCCAGCTGAGACATTTGGAGAAATCGCATCAGCAGTAGTCATTAAACCAAAAACTGTCCAAGGCTGACGTCCTATCTCCGTCATGATCCAGCCAAAGGTATTGGCCAAAAACGGAAATGAAATGGCAGGAATCAATAATTTTAAGAATAAGCTGCTATGTTCAATCTTTCTTTTTCTCCATAAATAAATGCCAACAATTGATAGCAGAATCATTGCGGTACCAAAGCCAATCATTAAGCGAAAACTCCAATAGGTCGTTTTGACAGGAGGTATATAGTTGGTACCATCACCAACTATAGAATCGTATTTTTCCGTATATTCCTTTTGCAGCGTTTCCATCCCTTTCAGGCCGCCTTCAAATTTTGAATAAGATAAAAAGCTTAATGCATAGGGAATATTCAACTCAAACGTATTCTCCTGTGCCTCAGTGTTAATAGTAGCAAATATTGACCAAGGCGCTGGGTCAGGTGTGTCCTTCCAAATTCCTTCGGCTGCGGCCATTTTCATGGGCTGTGTTTTCACTAAATATTGTGCCTGCCAGTGGCCACTTAAAGCTGTTCCAATACTACCGATTAATCCAATAATCATTGCCAGTCTCATTGACCTTTCATAAAAATCAACATGTCTTTTCTTTAATAGATTATAAGCACTTATACCGGCAACAAAAAAGGCAGCTGTACACAATGCACCAGTAAAAACATGTGGAAATTCCACTAGTAATTGTCCGTTCGTAATTAATGCGAGAAAATCATTCATTTCTGCACGACCATTGTTCATTTCAAATCCAACCGGGACCTGCATAAATGAATTAGCTGTTAATATCCAAAAGCCCGACAATATTGTTCCTAATGACACTAGCCAAATACAAGCTAAATGAACTTTTTTTGAAAGCCGATCCCAGCCAAAAATCCATAGTCCAATAAAGGTTGATTCCATAAAAAAGGCGAGCAGTGCTTCAATAGCTAGTGGTGCTCCAAAAACATCGCCAACAAATCTTGAATAATCGGACCAATTCATCCCAAACTGAAATTCTTGAATAATTCCTGTTACAACACCGACGGCAAAGTTAATTAAGAAAAGATGCCCCCAGAATTTCGCCATTTTTTTGTAAATCTCTTTCTTCTTCACCACATACAGCGTTTCCATTAAGGCAACCATAAAGACCAGCCCGATAGAAAGTGGGACAAAAAAGAAGTGGAAGATGGTTGTTGCGGCAAATTGAGCTCTTGCCAAGATTACTGCATCCACGGTATTACCTCCTCAAAATTCAATTCCTAATGCTCAATATTTCACAATAATAACGTTTTGTTTTCATTATTTCCCCCTATTTTTATATTGTTAATAATAATTATCAATTAATAATATCTTCAATTAAATCTTAACAAATAATACCAGAAATACTCAGGTGGTTTTTGACAAAAATGTGACAAAAATAGAACAGCCATTATGACTGTTCTATCCATCCTATTTTTATTTTGATTTTCTAAGTGATGAATCAAAATAATACCAATTTTCCTCAGGAATAATATTTGAAACGGTTAAGATAAATGATGGGATCCTTTGAACATCAAAAACGATTGCTCCAATCTTTTTTGTAAATATAAGAAAGGCATCTCCATGTGAGTAAGACGATAAAGCATTTCCGATTTGCATTAAAGACATTAAAATCTCCTGTTTCTCCTCCGCTTCAATGAAGACCTGTGGTGAGAACCTTAAGATCCATTCCTCTCCCTTAATTGAAAACCGGTACATCTCTCCTCACCCTTTATCTCAATTTATATTAAGATATGAGTCTTCCATAAATTTATGTTTCCAGAGAATTATCAATTTCAATTTTATTTTCCAATAATTATGATTTAAGCACTAAAAAAGCGCTTCCATTCCTTGACTGACCTATTTTCTTCGTGTATATTTAAAGCATCATGTATTATTTTGTAAAGTTTAAAAATTATACATACGTTATACATGATAATATTTATCTTTGGCACTTATACAGTGTTTCGAAAGGCTTAGGAGGAAATAGTAGATGCAAAACGGTAAAGTAAAATGGTTCAACAATGAAAAAGGTTTCGGGTTCATCGAAGTTGAAGGTGGAGACGATGTATTCGTACACTTCAGCGCTATCACTGGCGAAGGCTTCAAGTCTTTAGAAGAAGGTCAAGAAGTTTCTTTCGAAATCGTTGAAGGAAACCGCGGACCACAAGCTGCTAACGTTGTAAAACTATAATTTAAATCATAATGACTTATCAAAGGCTGACATGAATTGTCAGCCTTTTTCGTGAAGAATTCTTTAATGTAGAGCCGTTATCATGTCAGCTTTTTTCCGTAATCCTGTAACTTCTCTCCCACGGTACATTTTGAAATACAAAACCGATGTGCAAACCTCCTACCGCCCTCCTGTTTAAAATGCTGATGTAAAAGGCAGCCATTGCAGTATTGTACCATTAAGGATTCAACATAATTTAACAGTTCTTTTCTATTCGAATTCTTCACAAAATTTCTGCCTCCTATACCTAAAGAATTTGCGTTTTAGCGAAAATCTCTTTCCCTTCTAACGCCTGCGTTGCTAATTTGTCTGCCTCTTTATTATCCTTCCTGGAAATGGCTGTGTATTTTGGTGTAAGGGAAAGTGCCTTTATCTTTTCCTCAATCCGGTCAAGCCAGCGGTTAAGGACATCTTCATAGCATGGCCATTCCCCTTCTAACTGCTTAAGAACAACTTGGGAATCTCCTTTAAATTCACAAGGGAGATGATGAACTCCTAATTCCTCTAATATATTTAATGCATAGTAAAAGGCTGCATATTCTGCTTCATTGTTCGTTTCCATTTCATCAAACCGTTCATTGGCTCGAATTCTGTATTTCTTTTTCCCCTGCTTAAAAAAAATGACGGCACCAAGTCCTGCTTGATTCGTTTCTTTGTGAAAGCCACCATCAAAATAGACGGTAATTTCATGAGGATCCTCTTCAATTTCGGTTACTAGCTTTTTCATCTCTTTCAAGATCCACGAAGTACCTTTTTCATCATAAAAGTACAAGTCGCTTGCTTTCCCCAACTTCTCAAGTTCATCTCCTGCTTGGATCGCTAAATCACTTGATAGCCAATCTGATGTAAACTGTACTTTTTCACTACCGATTTTATAATTCCACTCAATCCGATATTTCATCTTTTTCAACCTCTCTAGACATTTTCGAACTATTATTTTTTTATCGCTCTACTATATTATGTTTTGATCTTTATTCTTATCATACCCAGTTTAGCCATAGTAGAAATAGAAAAAATTATTTTCTTGTATGAATGTGGTAAAATAAAATAAACTTTCAATTTACAAAATGGAGGTACGGAAGTTGATTGAAGTCTATATTGACGGGGCAAGTGCTGGAAATCCCGGACCGAGCGGGGCCGGAATTTTCATTAAAGGTAATGGAATCACAGAACAAATCTCTATTCCGCTTGGGATAATGTCCAATCACGAAGCAGAATACCATGCGTTTATAAAAGCTTTAGAAGTTTGTTTAGAAAAGGGATTTTCACATACTATTGTATCATTTCGAACTGATTCGGAATTAGTAAATAGAGCGGTAGAAAAGGAATTTGCTAAAAATAAGCAATATTCACCTCTGCTTGAAAAGGCGTTAGATTTGACGAAGCAATTTGATTTATTTTTTATGAAATGGATTCCGAGTAAAGAAAACAAAACAGCCGATGAATTGGCTCGACTCGCCATTAGAAAAAATACATTGGAGGCAGAGTAACCCAATATGAAAAAGCCTTTTGTTGCTGATATAAGTTTACTTTTTGTTACCTTAATCTGGGGCACCACTTTTTTACTCGTACAAAATGCGATTGGTTTTTTAGAACCATTCTCCTTTAATGGAATTCGTTTTTTTGCTGCAGCGGTCATGTTATTGATATGGTTATTTATTTTTGAAAGAAAGCAGCTTCGTTTATTAGATCGGAAGATAATTTTTTCAGGTGTATTTATTGGCTTTTGGCTATTCCTTGGCTATGCATCCCAAACGATTGGCCTTCTATATACGACCACCTCGAAGGCAGGGTTTATTACTGGATTAAGCGTCGTTTTTGTCCCATTGTTTTCCATGTTTTTGTTAAAGCTTTTTCCAACTAGAAATGCCATCATCGGGGTGATAACGGCAACAATCGGTTTGTTCCTACTAACGATGACCGATGTAACGGCACTTAATATTGGCGATGGCTTTGTTTTTATATGTGCGGTGAGTTTTGCCCTTCAAATCATTTTTACTGGTAAGTTTTCAAGCAGGTTTCCGACATTATTATTAACCGTCATTCAAATTTCAACGGTTGCGTTTCTCTCGATTGTCTGCTCATTCCTATTTGAGGATTGGCAAAATGCTTACAATTTAGAAGTATTAATAGCAGGTGATGTCATGATTGCATTAATTATTACAAGTTTGTTTGCCACAGCATTGGCGTTTCTAATTCAAACTAATTTTCAAAAATATACAACAGCCACTCGGGTCGCGTTAATATTCGCTATGGAACCAGTATTTGCAGCAATAACTGGCTTTTATTGGGCAGATGAACGATTATCTTATAGTGCACTATTCGGTTGTTTCTTAATTATTGCGGGAATGATCTTCGCCGAGCTTCCAACAAGAAAAATACCACTTCTTAATAAGGGTAAAGGTTTGCAAGGCTAACAAAAATACTCCCATTGGACTTGGGAGTATTTTTGTTTAAATGGCCAATAATTCTCTTTCTTTGACGAATTTAAGGGCCGCATTTCTTGATTTTATTTGACTTGAAACTAAGGTTTCCAGCAAAGACATATAAAAGCTGCCATCAAAGCTTTTTTGAGCTTTTAATGTAAGTTCTATAGCTGCATTAATCACTTCATCGGAAGCATTGGTATAATGTTTTCCGAAGTAAATAAAACCGATCGAATCCTCTTGGAATTGAAAACCTTTTCCTTCCAAGTAATGCAAATATTCATCTACAGTACGCACTGAATCCCCATTCCTCTCCAGCCAAACTAAAACCATTTATTAAATTTTAACCTAGAATTCGACAATTTTCTATCTTTTTCTGAACATAAATGACCAATAACCCCAACCAAAGCACCAAGAATAGCACCTCCTAGTACTTCTTCAGGCTGGTGGCCAAGCATTTCTTTTAGTTTTTTTGGTGCTTCCTGCTTAAATTCTACGCTTTCTTCTTTATGAACTTTCTCAATTAATTCATGCATCGAATTTACTTTCAAGGTTAATTCTCCAGTTTGTCGGCGTATTCCCTGTGCATCATACATGACAATTAACCCATAAACTAACGAGAGTGCAAAATCAAAGGTTGGAAGTCCCCGCTGTAAGGCAATATAGGTAGTTAGGGTTGAAACTCCAGCTGAATGGGAGCTGGGCATACCCCCTGTTTGAAAAAAAAGGTCAGGACGCCATTCCTTTTTTTTCATATAATGAATCGGAATTTTCATGCCTTGTGCTAATCCTATGCTAAATAAGGACAAATAAACACCTTTATTCATTTCATCACCTCTACCCATTATTGTGAGAAAGCCTGAGTTTTATTATTCCAAATGGAAACACTAAAAAATGGGAGGTGAACGAAATGGGAAGAAATAAAAATCGTCAAACTAACCGGGGAGTAAAAGCTCCGGGAGTTAATCCACAAGGATATGGTCAAGATGCAGAATTTGCAGAAGAGCCGAAAAGTAAATTAGAAAATGCGGCTAAAAAGAAAAATACTAAATAAAAATCGAGATACCTAGTCGCCCTTCGGCGGTGCGGCTAGGCAACAGAAAAGGCTGTCCATTAGCAGGACAGCCAAGTTTTTAAGATACAAAAGATTCTTCTAGAGGCAGCAATCGATCTACACCGCGAAGTTCTAACTCTTTTAGTTTATTTATTGCTTTTTCTTTTTCAATACGAAGTCCCGCTTCTTCAAGTGAATAGCTTAACGGAACATCGCACTTAATTTCTGCAAGGGTTCGCGATAAATGAAGCATTTCTAATTCCTGCTCAATTTTTGTTTTATGGGACTTAGACAAGAGGTCAAGATTTGAAATGATACCTTCCACATGTTCAAATTCTTTTAAAAGCTTAAGCGCAGTTTTCTCACCGATTCCCTTAACACCTGGATAGTTATCACTTGGATCACCCATTAAAGCCTTCAAATCAATCATTTGACGAGGTCTAATTCCTTTTTCCTCTAAAAAAGTATCCGGTGTATGAACAAGATAATTCCCGTAACCTTTTTTCAATAAAATGACCGAGATTGATTCATCCAACAGCTGAAGGATATCTTGATCGCCTGTCAAAATCGAAACATTGGCGTGTTCCCGAGCTTGATAAGCAATTGTCCCGATGCAATCATCTGCTTCAAATCCGGCTACACCAATGTTTGGGATATCAAAAGAAGCTACAACTTCCTTAACTAAATCAAACTGCGGAATAAGTTCTACTGGTGCCTCTCCTCGATTTCCTTTATAAGCATCATATAGTTCTGTTCGAAAGGTTTTGCTCCCCATGTCCCAGCATACAGCAACATGAGACGGTTTAAAGCTACTTACTGCTGTAAATAAATGCTTAATAAAGCCATGAATTCCATTTGTCGGAATTCCTTTTGAATTTATCATAAACTGACCTGTTACCGCTGTTGCATAAAATGCACGGAATAACAACGCCATACCATCTACAAGCATAAGTGAAGGCTTTTGATTTTCCAAATTCTCAGTCCTCCTTGTTTTGAAAACAACACGATTCTCATTATAGCACAAAAATTACTCGATTTTGTTCTCCTCATACGAAATCCAATCGCTAAAACTTCCCAAGTAAAGTTTTACCTTTTCAAATCCTGCTTCTTTTAAGGCAAGAAAATTCGGTGCCGCTGTTACACCAGAACCGCAGTAAACAATCACCTGATTCTCTGAAGGAATGTTTGAAAAACGCTTGTTTTGGTCTTCGGCAGACTTATATCGGCCAACCGTTAATCCTTCAAACCAAGGCTTATTGATTGCGCCTGGAATCCTGCCAGCTTTTTTATCAATCGGTTCTTCCAATCCTAGATAGCGTTTTTCTTCTCGTGAATCGATGAGGACAGTTTCTTTCACCGAACCGTTCACCACCGCTCTTACCTCTTCAAGACTGGCGATAAGTTCCGGCTTAATGGCTGAGGTAAATATTGTCTTCTTTAATTCCGGTAAATCATTAGTTACAGGGTAAATAGCTTCGTTCCAGGCTCTAAAACCACCGTCAAGGACATATACTTTTTCGTGGCCAATATATTGGAGCATCCACCAAAATCTTGCTGCAAACGCACCTTCCCCATTGTCATAAGCAATAACGGTTGTATGTTCATCGATTCCGGCATGTTCAAGCTTACTGATAAATTCTTTTAGATTCGGGAGCGGATGCCTGCCGCCATGTTCGCTGACCGCACCTGATAAATCCTTCTCAAGATTGAAATAGACGGCGCCAGGAAGATGGCTTTCTCCATATTCCTGACCACCTTTTTCAGATTGTGCTAATGAAAAACGACAGTCAACAATTCGAATATTTGGTTCATCTAAATTTTTTAGCAGCCATTCTTTATCGACAACATACTTCATGATCCTAACTCCCCCTGGTTAATTAACGACCTTCGTTAATTTTTCATATATTTCGTTTAAGGATTCGATGGAAACACCGCCAGCTAAAGCTGATTGTAGACTTAAATAAAAATCTTCTGCCTGGTCTTCAATATGACTGAGCAATCGCTCGAACTGTGCCGCTAACACACCAGTGTAATATGCTGATAACCGCTCTCCCTCTATTTTTAAATAATCATCGGCAGGCGCATTTAAAATGGTGTTAAGCTCCTCGATCATGAGACTCTTTTCATTTTTTTCAAAAAAGGACTTTGGATTTTTGAAATACGACAATGCCTTAGCAAAAATTTGCTTCTCTAGGTGTTTAAATGCTGTTGGAAAGTCAATTTCCCCATCATGCTTCATTTCATAGGATGAGAATGACAGGTCTTCATTGATCTCCACTAGGCTTCGTTTTAGTGCCTCATAATAATCGGCTACTACCTTTTCCGCAAAGCGGTCAAGCCGAACCGTTGTTGCCCTCATTTCCTGTGCAAAATCAAAACCTAAACTTTCTAGGAACTCATCAAGAGCGATCTGCAGAGCCTTTTTTAGATTGCGCCCATCGTCTCTTAATGTAGACGGATTAAACGCTTCTTTAAAGAAATCACCGAAGCGGAAGAAAACTCTTTGTTTAATATAGAAAAGTAATTCCTCTGATTCCTGGGTCATCCGTTTTTGCATAGCTACAGCTGATTGTTTTGCTAATAAATCTCTAATCATCGCCTTCTGGTTTTCGATCTCCATACGGCGTTTCTCTTTAACCGATTGATCTTCCCTTGAACTTTGGATCAGCTTTTCTACCAGGTCATGAACCCGAATTAATTCCTTACCGGCAGCTGTTATCGCCATTTCCGTTAAATCGTTGGAAATGAAATGGTAGAAATCATTTTCAAAACGATTCATTCCCGACTGGTAATTGACGCCAGGCTCCAGTTTTTCTTTTAAGGCAAATAAACTAGATAAAGGATAAAGATGAGGATTACGAATTCCATATTTCATTAACTGTGACTGAACATATTCAATCACGCTTTCCTTCTCTTCCTCATCTTCTGCAAGGTCAATCGCATTGATCATAAAGAACATTTTATCAAGCTGGAACGAATCCTTAACCCGGCCAAGCTGGATTAAAAATTCCCGATCCGCTTTTGAAAAGGCATGATTATAGTAGGTCACGAACAAAATGGCGTCCGAGTTTTTAATATAATCAAAAGCTACCCCAGTATGGCGAGCGTTAATCGAGTCTGCCCCAGGCGTATCGACAAGCGTGATACCTTTTCGGGTTAATTCACAATCATAATAAAGCTCAATCCATTCCACAAAACATGACTTTTCTTCCTTCGCAACAAACTCAGCAAATTCGGTTAAATCGGTCTCAAAAATGCTTCCAAGCTGTTTTCCGTGCATGCTGTATCCCTTCTTAAATGCTTGTAAAAAGGCATAATGGGTTTTCTCTGACACACCCTCCTGCCCGTTATCGAGCATCAATCTGTCAATTTCCTTGGAGGCCGTATCCAATGTCGCCGTTTGTAATTCAAATAACTTTAATGAACGATTGACGTCCTCAAGCATTGACTGTTCTTCTTTAAATTTCACCAAAACCGTACCATGCCCGTATTTCTTATTGATTGGCTTGATTTTATTGATTGCCGCTGTTGTTGGATTTGGTGAAACTGGCAGGACCTTTTCTCCCATTAACGCATTCGCAAAAGAAGATTTTCCGGCACTGAAAGCACCGAATAAAGCAACGGTAAATCCTTTATGCTTTAATCTTTCCGCCTTCTCGTATAATTCTTGGGAAAGCTTTTTAAAGCCTGGTAAATTTTCGATTAGGTTTGCAGACTGTTCAAGTGAGCTTACCATGCTCTGCATATGACTGCTTTCCTTTTTGGCTGCTTTTAATTTTATTTCTTCTACTTTCGGTTTGGTGGCAAGCACAGGCTGCCTTTCTTTTTCAATTAGGCTTTGACCATGGATAACCTCAAACTCTTCTTCCTCTTGATGAAAAAGCTGACTGGAATCTTCTTTGTTACTTGTATCAGATAGTAATTCATTCATGATCTTTTCTTGAAGTGAGTTTTCAGCCTCAAATTGACTTAAGGCTGTTAGAGCATTTACATATTTTTCAATATTTTCGTATTCCGTTTGATACTTGTTTCTTAACTTTTCTGTTTTCTTCTGTAATTCCATAATTATGGCCGTTTTGAATTCCGCCATATTGTTTTTGGCGATTTTCTTAATTCCATTTGCCAGATCCTCTGTGTAATGGAGAACATACTCACCCGAAAGCCTTGCACCGGGTTTTACAGTATTTACAATCAGTTCAATTGGGACATCGATAGTAAATCCTTGTGCTTGGGTCTGTTGTTCATGGTTATCTAGACTGTTTTTCTTTAAAATTCCGAGCATATACTCGCGCAGATGCCATTCCAGCTGTGATTTTGTTTTTTCCTGTAAATCCTGATAAAGCCGGTCTAGACGGGCCCTCTTTTCTTCCTGCGTTTTTTGCTTTGTGAATAGGAATCCAACCTTAAATTCTGGTTGACAGGCTTCAAGATATCCCTCGGCTAATGCTCTCGTTTGAAAAGGCATCAAATAAGCGTTGTTCATGATTTTTTCTAATTCTAGATCGAATTGTTTTTCTGTTTCCTCGACCCCATTTTTTAAGGTTTGAAGGGTTCCGTAAATGCTTTGGTAGGAAGCAGTTAATTGCTGTCTTTCTTCCTCAGGCAGTTCCTCTAATAATTCGATTAACGGATGAAGCTTTTCTTCATTTTGGTTCCGGGTTTGCTCAAGATGATCTTGGGCAATTTTTTTTAAAGAGTGGTAGATAGAATCTAGAAGAAACTCGTCTTTTATCGCCAATTTTTCAGCAATAAACTGTTTAAGTTCATTAAATTCATTTAGTTTATTGTCCTGGTATTTAAGTGATGTATAAAAGATTCTCGCTGGTTTAACGCCCCAGTTTCCGAATGAATCAATCACACTTTGCTTAAAATCTTGAAAACTTAATTCTTCCTCTTTGTGCTTATCGACCTGGTTGATGACTAAATAAACTTCTTTGCCGGCTTCTGTTAATTCCTTTGTAAATAAAAAATTGAGTTCGGCTTGAACGTGATTGTAGTCCATCACATACAAAACGAGATCCGCTAGGTGAATGGCCGATTCGGTGGCAATTCGATGCGCATCATCCGCAGAATCAATTCCTGGTGTATCCATGATTACCGTATTCGCAGGCAGATGTGTGTCAGAATGGCTGATTTCAATTTCTTCAATTTGGTCGCCATCCTTGCAATAGTTTTTAACCAATTCATAATCATATGGTGCTAAATACATTCGAGGCTTTTCATTTTTGAAAAAAACCTTTGCATATTCTTCACCAGATTTTACCTTTACAAGATTAGCACTGGTTGGGATCGGGCTTGATGGCAGGAGGTTCTCTCCAACCACCTTATTAATCATTGTCGATTTCCCTGCTGAAAAATGACCGCAAAAAGCAATCATAAATTCTTTTGTGGCCAACTTTTTCGCTAATTGCTTCGTTTTCTCGGCATTTTCTTTGTCACCGTTTTCATTTAAATAATCATATATTGAAATAATCTTATTCTTTAAAGAGTGTATGGTTTCTTGTTGATTAGCAGTTTGGATCATCTTCCTATTCCCCTTGTTCACAACTTTGTAATATTTATTATTTTATACGATAATTCAAACTTTTCCTATTGTGATTCAATGAAAATTGTTAACAAAATATTCATATTGTTGCTGATGGTTTTTTATTAAAATTAATTTAAAGTCAGAAAGGAAGTGGGATATGGCTTTTAAAAACCGAACTGAACCGAAAAAGTTGAAGATTTTGAGAAGCTTAAACACTAGAAAAGAATTAAACCCTGAAGAAAAGCGTTACTATTTAAGTCAGGAAAAGGGGTATGAAGGTGAGGTAAAGTTTGATTTAATGACAGAAAAACTTGAAAGTGGTCTTCTGATCTTGAACGATCTTTTGCTTTCAGTTAACCACACAAAATTTCAAATCGATAGTATGATCATTTCCCCCGAAAAGCTTTACCCTTGCGAAGTTAAAAACTTTGAAGGAGATTATGAGGATAAATCTGGTCGACTTCACATAAAAAACGGACCTGAGATAAAAGATCCTCTAAAGCAGGTGGAGCGCAGTGAATCCTTGCTTCGCCAATATCTCCAAAAGATCGGATATTCATTCCCCATTGAACCATACCTGGTTTACGTTAATCCTGAATTTACCTTATATCAAGCCCCTTTAAACGATACTATTATTTTTCCGACACAGATTAACCGACTTATGAAAAAATTTAATTTGCTTCCTGGAAAAGTAAATGAACGCCAGAGGAGGCTTGCCCAACGCTTTGTGGCAGATCATATTATTGAATCTCCCTATGATCAGATTCAACCTTATAACTATGGAGAATTGTGTAATGGTATGACATGTTCTAAGTGTCATTCTTTTTCGGTTTCATATGGGGGAAAATATTTAGTTTGTTCTAATTGCGGGTGTGTAGAAAAGATTGAGGATGCGGTAGTGAGGTCTGTGGAGGAATTAAAGCTTCTTTTTCCGGATATGAGGATTACAACAAAACTTGTATATGAGTGGTGTAAGATATTTTCCTCAAAAAGGATGATTAGTAGGATATTAAAACTTCACTATAGTGCAGTAGGGATGAAGAATCATCGCTACTATGAGTAAATATTACTTTTCATAATGAATTTGGAACTAATTTCCTTTTCACGACGCAGGGATGCACATCTTCCTTGATTTCAGGTCATGAACTTCTCTTTCATGACCCAGGGTTACACATCTTCTTTGTTTTCAGGTCAAGACCTCTCTTTCATGCCATAGGGTCGCATCACTTCTTGATTTCAGGATGAACTTCTCTTTCATGACGCCAGGTTGCACCTCTTCTTTGATTTCAGGTCATGAACTTCTCTTTCATGACGCCGGAATGCACCTCTTCTTTGATTTCAGGTCATGAACTTCTCTTTCATGACGCCAGGTTGCACCTCTTCTTTGATTTCAGGTCATGAACTTCTCTTTCATGACGCCGGAATGCACCTCTTCTTTGATTTCAGGTCATGAACTTCTCTATCATAGTTCCTAGCATACTTGCTTCAACTTGAATTTAAAGTCTTAAAAAAAACAAGCCAAGGATTTCTCCTTGGCTTAGTGTGTTACATTTTTTAAGACGTGTTTCATGACCAAAGCGTAGATTATGATCGTTCCTCCAACAAAAGCAATAGTCATTTATAACACCTTCCTTATCCGCTCATTGAGAATAAATTTCATCTAGCTGTAGTTTATCACGAATGATAATCATTTTCAACAGAGACAAGTTATTTGTCAAATTTATTTAACAAATTAGGAAGAAAACGATTGCAACTTTGAAATGTACCCTCATATCCTGTTAGTTCTTTTAATGCTTTTTCTTCTGCTGGAATCCGAATGGAAAGCACAATTACATTCAATATCGTAAACAAGCATGCTGTGACATATGCTCCAAACAGAAGTGGAATCACCAACAATTCGATGGAAACAACCAAATAATTAGGGTGTTTGATATACCTGTATGGACCTTTTCGGATAGCATCCACATTTGGCATAACGAGAATTTTTGTATTCCAATACTTCCCGAGTGAAGCAAGTGCCCAAACCCTTACAAATTGGGCAAATACAAATACGATTAACAAAAAAGGCCATAGCGCAGAAATCTCTCGTTCGAAGATGAATTTTTCAAACAAGAGCACAACAAAGAAAAGTGAATGCATCAACACAATTACAAGGTAATGCCCCCTTCCAAATTCTTGGGCACCCTGCCCCTTCATCCACTTTTCATTACTTTTAGCAATCAGCAATTCACACAGGCGTTGGATAATGATCACAAACATGAAAATAACAAACATCATCACTCCCACCTCAACAATAGCAGCTCTGAACTAAAACCTGGTCCTAGTGCTGTGCATAAACCATATGAACCCTTATCGATCTCAAGCTCCATGAACCGTTTTAGTACGTAAAAAATGGTAGCAGAAGACATATTCCCGAAATCCCTTAACACTTCCAGAGAAATTTCTGTCATTGTTGCAGGTATACCTAATGATTGAATATAAGCATCAATTACTTTTTTACCACCGGGATGGGCAATAAAATAGTCGATATGCTTCAAATCTAGGTTACACCCCATTAAAAAAGCACTAACATTTGGCTTTAACCAGCTTTCAATAATACTCGGTATATCCCTTGAAAAAACAACGAACAAACCCTGATTTTTTATTTCCCAGCCCATCACATCGAGTGAATCCGGCATTAATGTTGACTGAGTATTTAAGATAGCAGGTACTGTATTTTTTTTCCTAATACCTTGAACATTATCTCCACAAACCAAGGCACACGCTACTCCATCCGCAAATAACGAGGTTCCGATTAAATTGCTTTTGGATAGATCATTATGTTGAAAAGTTAAACTACAAAGTTCTACAGATAACACCAAAACCTTCGCATTTGGAAAAGCAAGGCAATATTCGAATGCACGTGATAATCCGGCAGCCCCTCCGGCACAGCCTAATCCCCAAATTGGAATTCGTTTTGTATGTTGTTGAAACGATAACTGATTCATGATTCTTGCTTCAATACTAGGAGTGGCAATTCCGGTTGTTGAGATAAAGAAAATTGCATCAATTTCTTCACAATTCACTTCTCTCGCCAAAAAAGTTTCATTACGAAGGCATTGATTGATAGCCAGTTTTCCTAAAGAAACGGCCGAATCCATATACGCATTATTTTTTTCCTCGAAAGAACGACTTTCCTTAAACCATTCAATCCCTTTTACAAAATGCCTTTTTTTGATTTGGCCATTTTGAAAAGCAGTTAACAGCCTCTCGATATCTTTAAATCTTTCAGAAAAAAGCTCTCTTGCAAAATCCATCGCTTCATTTTGGTTAATTTCATAGGGAGGGACAGCTTCACCAACTGATATGATTGAGGGCATGGTAAATTCTCCTTAAAAGTATGTAAGGATATTTTTTCCATTAACAGAAGAGTTATGCTCGTGTATAAAAAAAAGCTTCCCCACCACAGGGAAGCAAACGTTTTGAAGGTTTTGGTTGTTGTGCTCTTTGATTATAACGCGAATTTCAAATCTCATCATTACATAATCATTTCCAGTTTTCCACTTACTCTTTTTCCGATTGTTTCTGAACCTCAATTTTTATCTTTTTATTAGCAAGGGTGCCACAAATTTTACAATATTCCATTTCATCGTACAGAACCCGACATTGATCACAATAAAATTTCTCCATACCAACACGCTCACTTTAATGAAGCTAAATTTATTCTTTATTTTATTATCAATTTTAAAAATTGTGATAACGTATCAAAAACAGTTCGATTTAGCTTATATTCATTTCATAATCAACAACTTATATCACAGGTGATTAGTGATAGTTCACATTATTTTCACATTTACCAAAGGGTGTTTGTGATATAAATCACTGTTGTATCAAGTTATTACCATTATCATAGTAGATACTTAAGGAATGAACATTTTGTGAACACGCAAATTTGTTATTTTTCTTCCACAATTGTTTTGTATTATGAAAGAGAACTTATTAATTATTTGTAAATTTTCTGAAGGGAGTGGCACGGGGGATGGCGAAGGTCGATTTAAAAACACAAAAGAAAACCGAAATTGAAGACAGCTCTTCTCTAAAGGGGACACTGGCGTCCGTTTTCCTTTTGGGAATATTTTTAGTTGTCACATGGGTAAGTGTTTACTTCTTATTCCTAGATCGTTTTTAAGGAGAGAAAGGGGAAAAAATCATGCATATGCATAAGTTTGAAAAAATATGGCTCATTTTCGGGATCAGTGCCCTTGTTGTTTTCTTGTCAGTTGTCGGGGTAAGCGCATTCTATCTTGGAAATAAGCCACCGAGCTGTTTAACTACGATCGATTCAACAAAAGTAGATGAAGTGGCTCCATTTAATAAACCAGGTCTAAACAAAGTTGAAGGAAAAGAATGGGACTATGAATTAGTTTATGTAGCCCAAGCCTTCTCTTATAATCCAATGGAAGTTGAGGTTCCATTAGGGGCAAAAGTAAAAGTTATTGCAACAACCAAGGATGTTGTCCACGGTTTCCAAGTAGCTGGAACTAACATTAATATGATGCTCGAACCTGGCTACGTTAATGAAATTGTTACTACATTCGACAAAGAGGGCGAATACTTAGTCGTTTGTAACGAGTACTGCGGTACTGGTCACCATTTAATGAGTTCTAAGATAAAGGTGGTTAAATAATGGCTAGTCAATCAGCAAAAATAAAAGTTGACCCACGTGATGGAAAGCTAGCGATGGCACACTTTTTTGTTGCCTTTACAGCACTTGCACTGGGCGGGTTGATGGGACTCCTGCAAACCCTTGTCCGTTCTGGAAAATTTGAGCTTCCTTGGGGTATTGATTATTACCAAATCTTAACTGTACATGGAGTTTTAATGGGACTTGTGTTGACAACGTTCTTTATCATGGGATTCCAATATGCAGCTGTCAGCCGTACAGCAGGAACACATTCACCAGGTGCACGCCGCATTGGTTGGATTGGATTCTGGGTAATGACCACTGGAACTGTCATGGCAGCAACGATGGTTTTACTAAAAGAAGCATCTGTTCTTTATACATTCTATGCGCCATTGAAAGCACACTGGATTTTTTACTTAGGATTAACATTTGTAGTAGTCGGCAGCTGGCTTGATGGAGCTGCGCAAATTATGACATATGCAAGATGGCGGAAAAATAACCCTGGAAAACCAAGCCCGCTATTAAGTTTCATGGCGGTTATCAACACTGTATTATGGATTGTTGCAACTTTGGGTGTAGCATCAACTGTATTATTCCAATTACTCCCTTGGTCTCTAGGAATTGTAGATACTGTTGATGTTTTGGTCAGCCGTACCTTGTTCTGGTATTTTGGACATCCGCTTGTGTATTTCTGGTTACTGCCAGCTTATATGTGTTGGTATGCGATCATTCCAAAAATTATTGGCGGAAAAATTTTCTCAGATTCATTGGCACGCTTATCCTTTATCTTATTCTTGCTGTTCTCCATTCCTGTCGGGTTCCATCATCAATTGACAGAGCCGGGAATTGATCCAGCATGGAAGTTTTTACAAGTAGTATTAACATTCATGGTTATTATTCCATCCTTGATGACGGCATTTTCTTTATTTGCAACATTTGAGAGATATGGACGCTCTAAAGGAGCAACAGGTCTATTTGGCTGGTTTAAAGTTTTACCTTGGAACGATGCCCGTTTTACCGTACCATTTATCGGAATGGCTAGCTTCATTCCTGCAGGAGCAGGTGGTATTATCAACGCATCCAACCAAATGAACCAAGTTGTGCATAATACGATTTGGGTTACCGGACATTTCCATTTAACTGCAGCAACATCCGTTGTTCTAACGTTCTTTGGAATTTCTTATTGGCTAGTTCCCCACTTAACTGGACGTAAATTAACAAAAGCGATGAACAAATTGGGAATTATTCAGGCCTGGGTTTGGTTTATTGGAATGGCGTTCATGTCAGGTGCGATGCATTTCCAAGGTCTTCTTGGCGGACCAAGACGTTCAGCGTTTTCAACTTACGGGGATGCTGCTCAAGCAGCAGAATGGATTCCATACCAAATTGCACAGGCTGTTGGTGGATCAATTCTTTTCCTTGGAATTATCCTAATCATTATCATCTTTGTAAACCTTGCTTTCTTTGCTCCAAAAGGAGAAGAAGAATTCCCTGTTGGTGAAGCTGAGAATTTAGAAGAAAAAGCACCAATGATTTTTGAAAACTGGAAGCTGTGGCTTGGAATTACTGCCGTTCTGATTCTATTTGCTTATACGATACCGTTTATCGATATGATTCAAAACGCGCCAGAAGGTTCGAAGGGCTTCAAAACCTGGTAATATAAGTAGCAAAAGGCTCCAAACTAAAAGTTTGAAGCCTTTTCTTTATATCTTTTTGAAGAAATTGGCATATTTATTAGAATCACAGAAAGTAGAATAATCAACGAGCCGACAAATTGGACGAACCCAAAACTTTCTCCATAAAGAAACACGCTCAGGAGTGTCGCAACAACTGGTTCTACCGTTGCTACAATTGCCGCCTTACTGCCCTCGATTGATTCAAGTCCCTTTGTATACAATAAATAGGCAATTACCGTCGGAATCAGTCCTAAACCAAAACCATAAGTGATGACTTCCCCACTCACTAGGATACTAGACTTTTCCCATAAATTTGTTAGTGGCAGCAGTGCAACTGAAGCTACCAAAA
This sequence comes from Neobacillus sp. K501, assembly GCF_053749995.1. Taxonomy (NCBI): domain Bacteria; kingdom Bacillati; phylum Bacillota; class Bacilli; order Caryophanales; family Bacillaceae; genus Neobacillus; species Neobacillus sp. K501. Next base: position 62,625 of record NZ_JBSLYA010000002.1, read on the forward strand.
AGGTATAAAAAGTAACGGTAAATGGCGAATACTTTTTTAAGGCAAATTTACCAAAAATGGTATATAAAGCATAGCCAAAACCAGCTCCCAAGCCAGTAATAACACCTGCTAAAGTCAGTTCAGATGCATCTCCTAAACCTGAGCCTGCAATCAAGACACACCCTAGTAAAGTACCAGTGACTGATATTAGTTTTGCTTTAGCCATTTTTTCTTTTAAAAATAGGAAAGATAACAAAATGACAAACGCCGGTGCAGTATATAGCAGGATTACAGCAATTGAGATGTTCATTTGATTGATCGCCGTAAAATAACACCAATTAAATAATACTATGCTAAAAATACCTGTTCCAATGAACAGCTTTAAATCAGACCATTTAATAACCAATTGTGAACGATATTTAATAAGCCCGATTATCCCGAGAAGGATCGTTGCGCTTACAACCCTTAATGTAACAATTTCCATTGAGGTAAATTCATAGCTGGACAATTTCCTAACAAAGATGGCGATGATTCCCCACAAACTTGCACTGATTGCTATGAAAGCAATTGGTAAAACCTGTTTCAATTTAACTGATAAACCTTGCCATATTTTTCATAAAGATAATCAACTAAATATTTTGCATTCAGGCCTTCACCGGTAACTTCTGTTAATATCTCAAGCGGTTTTTTCAGTTTACCATATTGATGTACGTTTACTGTCAGCCACTCTTTAATTGGAAGGAGATTTCCATCCTCTAATAATTGATCAAAGTTCGGAAGGTCCTCACGCATCTTCTTGTTAAATTGGGCAGCATACATATATCCAAGTGCATATGAAGGGAAATAGCCAAAGTCCCCACCTGACCAGTGGACATCCTGTAGAACTCCCTTAGCATCGTTTTCAGGTCGAATACCTAAATATTCTTCATATAAATCATTCCAAATTTTTGGAAGGTCTTTCACTTCCATTTCTCCATTAAATAAACCTTTTTCTATTTCATAACGAATGATGACATGTAATGGATAAGTTAATTCATCCGCTTCAATCCGAATCAACGAAGGTTTAGATTCATTAATCGCACGATAGAAATCCTCAATCTCCACCTGATTAAACTGGGTGTTAGAATACTTCTTTAAGAGTTCATAATTGTTTTTCCAAAAGAATAAATTACGTCCAACAAAATTCTCATAGAACAAGGATTGTGATTCATGGATTCCCATAGAAGCACCGGCACAAAGCGGTGTACCGATCAGGTCTGTGGAAACATTTTGCTCATATAAGGCATGACCGCCCTCATGAATAGTGCCAAAAATCGCTGTACGAAAATCTTTCTCATCATATTTTGTTGTTACACGGACATCCCCCGGATTTAATCCAATAGCAAATGGATGCACCGTTTCATCAAGCCTGCCAGCATCAAAATCGTAGCCTAATTGAGTAAGGATATCTATGCTAAAAGCACGCTGATTATCCATATTAAAAGTTTTAAATAGAAATTCTGTTTTCGGTTTGTTGGAGGATTCTGAAATCTTTTTAACCAATGGAACAATTTTTGCTCTTAGCTCTCCAAAAACTTGGTCAAGAACCTCAACTGTCATCCCAGGTTCATATAAGTCTAGTAAGACATCATAAATATTCTCTTCATAACCCCAATAATTGACGAAGCGTTTCGTCATTTCTACAAGCTTTTCTAAATATGGTTTTAGTATTTCGAAATCTGATTTTTCCTTTGCTTCTGCCCAAACAGACTCAGACTTAGATTTCAAAATGACGAATTCTTTATATTCTTCTGCCGGAATTTTTTTGTTTCTCTCATACTCTCTTTTACATTCCTCAAGAACTTTTTTGGCTATAACTGACAAATCTGCTTTCGATAACTTTGCTATGTATGCTGCCATGTCTTCAGAAGTAGACATTTTGAAAACTTCAGAGGATAGCATTCCAATTACTTCAGAGCGTTGATCGGTTCCTTTTTTAGGAGCACCCGTCCGAAGGTCCCAAAATATTAACCCTAGTGCCTCATTATAGGCGGTCATTTTCTTCACATAATCCAAAAATTCCTTTTCAAGTGCTGCGCTCATTTATTTCCCTCCCTCTACTAAACAAATCTTATCATATTTTTCTGAAAAATGAACGGATAAAAAAACAACAGAAGGTTAAGTCTGTTGTAAAATAAAATATAGGGTCAGAGGATGTTTGTAGTAAATTACAGTAAAAACGATAAAATGTTAAAAAGGGAGAGGGAATTTAGACAGAGCCCCCTATTTCCTTCCGATTGATACTTTCCAAACTTCAGGACCTTGTTCAAGATATTCCCAAGTAAAAAGATCTGTTCGTTCAGCCATAAACTGATACTGAAGTGGTCTTGGATCGTGATCGTTGACAATTTGCATAAACTCTCCTGCTTTTAATTCATCAAATGCGTTAAAGATCGTTGGATGCTTTTCACGTGGTGGAAAATCAGGTACATTGATGATTTTAGCATATGTTTGTTGCATTTCTTTCACCCCTTCTTATTAACTTCCTCTTTATTATAAAAAAGAAGTATTTTCCTAATAGTGCTTCGTATCACACCTGCTAAATGATTTTATTAATAGCCTTCCAAAAGGAGACAAGGGAAAAATGAAAGAATTAATCGGTCAATGCTCAACTTGCCAAAAAGAAATTTATTGTTTAGACGGCTTCTTCAACGGAGTCCAAACCGATGATCACAAAACTTATTGTTTTGAGTGCTTTGAATCCAATAAAGAAGAAAATCCGCAGAGTTAACCCTTTGCGGATTTTCTTTTATTCTATCCAACTGAGAATTATTTTCACAAAAAGCCTAAATCTATGATGGAGGTCACATAAAAGCTTTAAATTCATTGCTACAATGAAATTAATTAAGAATTACAATATGAAGGTGATGTTAATGAAGCAAGAGGACATAAAAAAGCGACTTTCGAATGTACCTTTATTCAAAGAGTTATCCGATGAGGAGCTGGCACCATTTATCCAGATTGCTCAAACTCGTTACTACAAGCAAAAAATGTATGTTTTTATGCAGGATGACCCGCTAGATAGAGTTTTCTTTATCCATACTGGCAAAATCAAAATTTATAAAACTGATTTTTCCGGTAAGGAACAAATCGTCTCCATCCTTGAGCCTGGTGAGATGTTCCCTCACGCTGGATTTTTCCGACAAGGAAACTTTCCTGCCCACGCAGAGGTTATGGAAGATGCAAGCCTTATTGTGGTTCCGATTGATCAGTTTGAGGAAACTCTCCTAAGCTTTCCCGAGCTTTGCATAAAACTATTTAAAGTCCTAGGTGAAAAAATTGTGGATCTCCAGGGTAGATTAGAGGCGCAAGTTCTCCATAACACGTACGAACAAATTGTTTTACTGCTATTAAGACTATGCAAGTCGAATGGGGAAAAGATTGGCAGTCATTATCAGCTTACAACCCAATTTACGAACCGTGAACTTGCCAACATGATTGGCACATCAAGGGAAACCGTAAGCAGAACCATGAATCAATTAAAAAAGAAAGGTTACATCAACCAATGCGACGAAGGTTATTACCTTATCGACAAAGACGCACTTCAACAAGAATTGTTTTATTAATTGTGCCAGGATCGGCAATCAACAGACAGGTTAACACCCCCAAAAATAAAAGGAGTTGTTCTTATGGAACCAAAAATGATTGAACTTGATGTAAGAGAAGACTTAAAGAATAAACTAGAACCATTTCAAAAAATTATGGATGCAGTGAAAGAACTAAAAAATCCTAATGATGTTTTTATTCTTCATGCCCCCTTTAAACCGGTACCATTATTTACCGTATTAAAAGCAAAAGGATTTGCCTATGAAGCAGAAGAGATCGAGAAAAAGCATTGGAAAGTGACATTTATTAAAAATTCCTAAAAGAGGTGAGTGGTTATGATATTAGACAATCGAGGTTTAGAGCCACCTCAGCCCATGATGAGAACCCTTGCCGCCCTAGAAACCTTAGGAGAAGGCGAAGTCTTAACCATTATTAATGATCGAAGACCGATGTTCCTTTATGAACAGCTTGAAGAACTCGGCTACCAGCAACGAACAGAACAACAAAATGACGGAAGTTTTAAAATTGAAATCTTCCGATAAGTAGGTGAGTCTAATGCTTCCTCAGAATATGGGAAATGAAACGAATATTAAGCTTCCTTTCTCTTTTATTTCTTTTAGCTTAATTTCTTTAGTACTTTCACAAATTCTAATCTTACTAAATGGGGAAATGGTCGCTGATGGAAGTTTTCGAATACCTGCGATATGGTCATCTGCGCATCTTCTTGTCCTTGGTTGGGCATTGATGGTTGCAATGGGTGCGATGTATCAGCTTGTCCCTGTTGCCTTTTTAACAAAAATTTGGAGTGAAAGATTTGGGTTTGTGCAATTCTTTGTGACTGCCTTTGGAATTGCATCCTTTTCTGGATTACTCTATGGGGTACCACAAAAGGCATTAATACCTGGAATAATAACTCTAATTGGTATATTAATGTTTCTGTTTCAAATGTTCATGACTTTAAAAGAACAGGCAAAACCAAATATTCTTACGGCATTTGTAGGCACTGCGCTAGTATGCTTGTTCCTTACTATATTCATGGGAATAACACTCATTTATTCCCTTAAAACAGGCTTTGCAGGCAGTTCCTATCAAGCCATCTTTCAGAGTCATCTGGTACTAGGAGTAACTGGATGGTTTACGCTTTTGATTTTTGGATTTTCCTATAAAATGGTCCCGATGTTCTCTTTGTCCCATGGCTTTCCGATGCTTCAAGCAAGATATGTCTATGGTATTTATGTCTCTGGCCTTGTCATAACACTTATATCTTTTTTTAGCAGTAACAGCATCCTATTAAAAATGGGTTTTCTACTGCTATTGGCTGGTTTTTCAATTTTCAGCTGGCATATTAGCATCATTATCAAAAAAAGGCTAAAGAAAAAGCTTGATAAGCCGTTTACCTTTGCCTTAATTGCCATTGGATTCGGAAATCTCATTCATCTTGCCGCTTTTATCGCCTTATGGAGCAATCAATTTTCAGCTGTTATTGGTCCGCTTGTATACCTATATTTATTGTTATGGATCGTTCTAAGTATTATTGGCTACCTCTACAAAATTGTTCCCTTCTTATGGTGGACGTATAAGTACAGTAAGGAAATAGGAAAGAAATCTGTTCCATCACTTAAAGATATGATGAATGAAAGAATCGTTGTTCCACTTTTTACATTTTTTATTATTTCGGTAATTGTTGTTTTCCTAGCAATCATTTTACAAAACGTATTCCTCTTTAATATCGGACAATTTGTCTTATCTCTAGTATTTATTGTGATTGCAGGCAGCATTCTTAGTGTTTTGAAAAAATAGTGAGGTGTTTATGATGAATGTCAAAGAAAAAATTCTTGAAACATTAAAAACGGTTTATGATCCTGAGTTAAATATAAATGTTGTCGATCTAGGACTTATTTATCATGTAGAGATTACCGATGGGGCGGACGTAAGCATTACAATGACTTTAACAACACCTGGTTGTCCACTTCATGACAGCATTACTAGTGGTGTACGCTATGCTGTTCAAGGAATGGAAGAAACCAGAAATGTCGAAGTAAATCTTGTTTGGGAGCCTGCCTGGTCACCAGAAAAAATGACCCCTGAAGGTCTGCGCCTTTTAGGAAGGTAAAGAAAAGGTCAAGCCAGTGGGCTTGACCTTTTCATTTTATTATTCAATTGCTGTAGTAGGAAGGACACTTTTAATGTTCTCCAAAACACCTTGTGATATATCAGACTCTATCATGATATGGACTGTTCCTTGATCGCTCTCGCTCCTAATTAAACGACCAATACCTTGGCGTAGTCGAAGCAGCATATAAGGTAGATCGATTTCGTTAAACGGGTCTTTTGCCACTTCATGCTTTGCCATAAATACTGGATCATTTGGAGGGAATGGCAGCGAAAAGATGATGACATTTTCTAGCGACCTCCCTGGAATATCCAACCCTTCCCATAAATGAATCGTACAAAGAATCGCATGTTCATCATTTTGAAACTTAGATACAAGCGTACTAATTTCTTCGTCTCCTTCAAAATAAATAGGGTATGAAAGTTGATTGATCAACCTTTGCTTTATTTTCACCATTTCATTTTGATTGTTTAGAAGAATTAGGGCCCGCCCTTCTGACTGTTGGATCTTATTGATTAAATAATCAAACTTATCCTCCATAGAAGTAAATCTCGGCAGATAGATTTCCATCTTTTCTTGATACTCAAAAGGAGATGCAACCGAGAAGGACAAATACTCTTCAACTCCCAGGCTCTTTGCAATATAATCAAAGCTCTTTTGATTTGAAAGTGTGGCAGAGGAAAAAATAAACGGTTTTTTCTGAGAGAAAACCTCTTCCCTCATCACCTCTTCGACCATTCTTGGCATAATGACAAGCGTTCGTTCAAAACCAGCCTCTTCAAACCAGGTAATTCCATTCATTTCTTTAAGAAACAATGATAAGTAATAGGTAATTTGTTCTAAATATTCTTCAACAATTCTTAAATCGTATTCATTGATCACATACATTTCGCTCTCAAAAACGAGTTCCTCTTCCAATGCTTGAAGTCTATTTAGCAGCCTTTGCCCTGCATTCATCAGCACTGGATCCTTAGTGATCAATTGCTTTTCCGACCCAGTAGCTGCTACCGAGAATTTTGATATCATATGGAAAAACTTATCATTCTCTAACAGCGCTTCTTCAATAGTGTATAATGTCTTTTCACGGACTTCATTTTCCATCAGCCTTGTAAGTAGATTTTCTAGAGTAGCATCCGTAAATCGATAGCTTAAAGCATTTTGAGCCGCATACTCAAGCAGATGGCCTTCATCAAATACCACAGAGGAGTGCTCTGGCAGAAGCGGTAACTGACCTTCACGTTTTCTCGATTCCTTTGTCCAAATATGCTCCATATAAAAATCATGTGAACAAATAATCAAATCTCGTGAGTGACGGTAATAATCACGATTTAAAGTTAAGCCACAGCGATGTCTTTTTTCACAGGAGAAGCAATCCTGGATTTTATCCCAGTTTACCTTTGACCATGTTTCGTCCGATAGCAAAGGATAATCTCTTCGATCACCATATCTTTCAAACTTTTGCATCGAGCCATCACTGTGGACAAAATCCGGTAATTGATCGTAGATTTCATCAATATCATCATGAAAGTCCATTTGTTTGACTTGATCCAACTTTTTCAAGCAGAGATATTGATCTCGAGATTTCGCTAAGCGAACATCAAGGTTTAGTCCGAGAATTTTTTCAAGCTTGGCAATATCTCCTTCTTTCTTAACGAGCTGTTCAATCAAAGTCTCATCCGCACAAGCTATTATCGCTGGTTTATTCGTATAACGGGCATACATAATCGCATACAGCAAGTAACAAATCGTTTTTCCGGTCCCAACTCCCGCTTCTGCAAACATCACTTTTTTCTCTTTAAAAGCCTTCTCCAGCTGGAAAGCCATAAAAATTTGCTCATCTCGTAATTCAAACCCTGCTTCTGGTAAAATATCGTAAAATAAATCGCCAATCCATTCACTTAATTTATCATAAAAGGATTCGGTCTTTGAAACTACAAATGGAATGCGGTCTTGCATAGAATTTCCCCCTAAAAAAGAATGAATTGGAGCCTGTTCGATTAGGCTCCAATTGGAATGATTATTTATCCCGCATTAACGGGGAATAAGACCCCCACCTCAGGAACATATGAAATAACAAAGCAGTATTTTAAGTGGATGATAACTGCCCGTAAAAGCCCGATTGGTTCAACTAACAATCAGTGGGGATGAAAAAAACCCCACTGATTGAAGTTTCACTTTATTCAATATTTCGTGAAGGTCTCTTTCCCCAATATTGATAAAGGTCCGTACGAATAAAACCATTAAAAAGCTTTCGTTTCTTTGTTGCCGGCTTTCCATAAAATTGCTCGAACTGTTCATTTGAGGTCATGATGTAAATCGACCACGTATCCAACTTACTAAAAGCCTGCCCCATCTCTTTGTACATTTGTTCGACTGCATTCTTCTCCCCAAGTCTTTCACCATAAGGAGGATTACCAACAATAACGCCATATTCTTTATTGGTAGAGATATCTTTGACTTGCATTTGCTTGAAATGGACTAAATCGCCAAGTCCTGCTTCAAATGAATTTTCCTGAGCTATTTTGACCATTCGGTGATCAATATCGGTACCGATAATATCCAGAGGCTGATCATACTTTGCTAAATCTTCTGCTTCAGTTCGAACCTCATCCCATACTTTGGAAGGGATCCATTTCCAGCCTTCAGAAGCAAATTCACGATTAAAGCCTGGAGCTATATTCTGGCCAATCATCGCCGCTTCAATCGGAATCGTACCTGAACCACAGAAAGGATCCATAAATGGCCGATCCGGCTTCCAATTTGTTAACTGTACGAGAGCAGCAGCCAGTGTTTCCTTTAAAGGTGCTTCCCCTTGGTCTACGCGGTAACCACGCTTATGAAGGCCCTGGCCGCTTGCATCGATCGTTATTGTTGCTACATCTTTTAATAAGGCCACTTCAATACGATATAAGGCCCCATTTTCTTCAAACCACGAATTCCGCTTATACTGTTGCTTCATTCTTTCAACAACCGCTTTTTTTACAATCGCTTGGCAATCAGAAACACTAAACAGCTTTGACTTCACAGACTTTCCAATAACAGGGAATTCCGCGTCTTCTGGCAGATACTTTTCCCAAGGTAAAGCCTTCGTTTTTTCAAATAATTCATCAAAGGTATAGGCCTTAAACTCACCTACCTTAATTTTTACTCTGTCGGCTGTTCTCAACCATAAATTGCTTCTAGCAATGGCATATTCATCACCAGTATAAGTGATTTTTCCATTGTCAACTTCACAATCATATCCTAACGATCGAACCTCTTTGGCAACTAGCGCTTCTAAACCCATTGCAGCCGTTGCAATTATTTGATATTTACTCATGTTTTCCACCCTTAATTATATGTATCGGAGTATTCCGTTCTTCATTTTATCATTATAGACGAAAAAAAGTGAACGAATGCAATTCTAAAATAAAAAGACCCTCCAAGAGGAGAGTCGATCATTTATACAATCCATTCACATTAAAAACGTTCTGTAAGCCATGTTCTGTACCATAGTACTGCAAGCGACTTTTACGTCTCGTACTTAGGTGGTAATCATCTATCTACAGATTCAAAAAGAATCTGTCCTTCTCCTTGTTGAATTCCTAAGAGAAAGTGCCCCTACCATTATTTGGGTTTCTCGCTCGTGGGGTTTACCGCGTTCCACCCTTTTCATTTCTGAAAAGGCTCCGTCACTGTGGCACTTTTATAGGTATTCATACCATATCCAAATGGACTTAGGTATTTTCCCGGCCGTCAGCCAAGCATAAAGCCTAGCTGCCCTAGCTTATGAATTCGCTAGGCACGAACACTACAAGCATCTCAGCTTGTGCGAGCATGGACTTTCCTCTACAAGAAAGCATAAGCTTTTCTTGCAGCGATTACCCGAACGTAATTAATGAATACATTTTTTATTATATGTATTTTCGCAGATGAATTCAATGGTTATTATTAGGAAATTACATAGAACCAATCAATCGTAAAGCTTGTTTCCAAAAACATGCTTTTCTAAATTGGATAAACGTTTTAAAATATCAAAATTAGTCGTTCCCGCAGGCTGAGCTACCGGCTGTCTTCTTGAAGTTTCTTCAAGCTGCTTACGCAGGCGCATATTTTCTTGCTGAAGCTCTTCCATTTCCTGAGCAAACATTTCATAATCCTTTATGATTAAATCTAAATACTTATCAACGTCTTCTTGTTTATATCCTCTTACTCCCGTTTTAAATTCTTTCTCTAATATATCCTTTGCTGTTAATTTAATTTTATCAGACAGCATTCAAATCACCTCAAGTCATCGCCAATCATTACTTATTATTTTTTCAAATTTATGCAGTTTTGTCAATTTTTCTTTCTAACTATCCTTAAAAATCCGAACGATTAAATTCCTCTTCTTCCACGATTACCTGTAGATCATAAAAAGTAATCAGTTGGATAGGATAATTTTGTTGGTTTTGATATTGCTTAGCCAGTTCATAAATATACTTTGGACTGCCTTCTTTCTCATTATCGTAAAGCAAGAGCATTCCATCACTTTTTTCAATAAAAAATTGATTTTTTATCCGGAATTGCCACGGCTTCTCATAGCCTTTCTTGGAAACAGAATCAACAAAATCTGCTTGAGCAAGGATGGAATCGTACCATTCTTTATTGTTTTCACTCCATGAGGTTTCTTGATCTAAAAAAGGAGTAATCACGGCAAGTCTGATTTCAGGATACTCTAATTGCAGCTCGTAGACTACCTCAGCTGCCCATAACTCGACACCAAGCTGACCGCTGATTAAAATCCACTCTAACCCTTCTTCGATCAATGGGATTAACGATTTTTTTATTGCTGCTTTAATAAAAGCAACAGAGGGATGATCGTTTTTAAATATTCCTAGTTCAAATGCTTTGTAACCTGATACTGCCAAGACTTTAATCAAGATGATTCTCCTTTAGTCATTTAATCCCAACAAATTAAATATGAAAAAACAAGGGCAAAAATGCCCTTGTTTTTTTCTTAGGACTTAAAATGGTCTTCGACCCGGAAATGCCCCTGGCATAAATCCAGGCGGACGTCCTCCTTGCATCATCGGAGCATTTGGTAACGCATTTGGTTGTGCCGCTCCCATTACTTGAGTTGGCTGTGGCATTCCCCCTGGACAGCAATTGATTTGCTGATGACAGCATTCTTGAGCTGCTGATGCTGTCTGCGGGCAGTAATGTTTATGTTGGAACATATGATGGTTAATGGTTGTTGTGTGTACTGGATGAATATGCGGGACCACCGTTGTAGAGAACGTGTGGTTCACGATTTGTTTAGTCGGATGAATGACTGGCGGCATAAAATTGGTTCCAAGATACAATATAAACTCTCCCTTCGTATTTTCTGTTTACATTAACAGCCTATGTTGAAGGGGTAACTCTTGTACTAATGAAAACACCTATTTTTATAGCATGGAGTAAAAGCTATCTTTGAAGCTTGAAAATACTACTACAGTCAAACAAACGACAATAAAAAATAAGTATAAGATTGCTTTATACATTTTACCTACCCCATTTTCTTTATAGTCGTTTTTTTTCTCACAGTTTAATATTTTACCTGTTACGACTATAAGAAACAATATGGAATATCTAGTTTTTTAGCGAAAAAATGTGACATTTTCGTTACAAATTTAATCGATAGAAACTTTGTCAATTTTTCTTTGTAAACGAAGGATTCTTGCCTGCAGCTCAGAAATTAATTTTGTCTTTGATAATGGAAGTTTTTCGGTTTGTCCCATTGCTTTTTGACAAAAGTCTAAAGCGAGATTGTAATCCTTCAGTCTATGTTCATAAATTTTTGCCGTTTCTACACAGGCCTCGAAACGAACAAGTAATTCTTCTGATTCCGCCGCTTCGATAAATAAATTTAAACATCGCTCCCAATTCTTATCCTTTTTATATTGAAATGCTAAAGTGAGCTTTGCTTTTTGGGAGGTTGGATCCTCGCCATCCAAAAGCTTCGTTAAAACCTTAGCTGCCTCCGCTTTTTCACCAAGAGAAGCATACCAGCGGCCGACTTCAAAGGACTCATTACGTGTTTGATTTCTATCCTTGCCGCTTAGCTGGAAAGTTAAATGGGTATATAAGGTGACCAACGATAGAATATCAAGTTCATTATGCTTGATAATTCCTAACATACCATCTGGCTGTTTACTTTCGATAAAATCAAAATAGATCATTGGTGCCAAATAGCCTGGAATATCATTAACTCGCTCTACTCCTAAAACCTCTTTTTCAACCACTGCTAATTTCATCCGCTCAAGTTTATGCTTCCATATTCTTTTGGCTGCGTGAAATAAATCAAAATGACCGAAGGCAGGAAGTTTTGGTACATGCTCCCTTACTAATGTATGTCTTGTTTTCACTTGAGGCCAATCAAATGATTTCCCATTGTAAGTAACCAGTGTTTTATAGTTCACTTTTTCCAAAAAACTTTGATACAAAGGGACTTCTGCACCCGGATTAGGAAGTATATGTTGCCTTAAAACAAGATTTTCTCCTTGTACACTTGCATAACCAAGGAGAAAAATTGTATTTCCAGCCCCGCCTCCTAAGCCCGTTGTTTCTGTGTCAAAAAAGAACAAATCCTCCGCCCTATGTCCTTCTGCTGATAGCGGATGACTAATCGGTTGATTGTTCCATATTTCAATTGCCGAAAGAAAGTCTTTAAAGCAATAGTGCCCATGCCGATGGGATAGCGGGAAATACACTTCTCGGATTAGACAATAATTCTGATCAAAAAAATAAGGAGTTACATTTTCTTTTTTCCAATGTGGCAGGTATGGTACTTCAATCATGGTTGATTCAGGAAGAACTATGTTTGATTTAGCCTCCACACCACCTGATATATGGGGCTTTAAACGATTCAATTTATTCTTCAAAGACATTTTTTACACTTCCTCTTTCATTCCGGAAGAATTTAAAAAAGCATCAATAATTTTTAAAGTGTCTCTCTTTGCAGTATCACTAATGGTATCGGTACCAATACACGAAGGACAGCCAGATTCACATCGACAATGGCGAATCATTTTTTTCGTCTCGGCAAAGACTTCCGCCATTCCCGTATGGATTTTTTCTGACAAGCCAATTCCTCCAGGATAACGGTCATAAAAGAAAATTGTCGGTTTTTCATTATGGTCTGCTTTAACTTGAGGGATAACATGAATATCTTGCGGATCAGCCATGACAAATAATGGCGCTATATGATTCAGAGCATGAGCTGTTCCAACGAGTCCTTGCTCTAACCGTTCATTCCCCATTTCGGCAAAGGATTTATTTAATGAAATCCACGCCGCATTGGTATGCAGCTCCTCCTCAGGAAGATGAATTGGACCTGAGCCAATATTTTCATGCGTTTCAAATTTAATTTTCTTAAAAATCGTTGCCATTGCCCTGACACTGACGTCGCCAAAACCAATTTCTGCTTCTTCCAATCTGTTGATCTTATCCTCTTCTAATACCTTTAATTGTACAGCTAAATTAGCATCGGTAAAATAATCTACATCCACTTCGCGGACAAATGCCTTCTTCTCTTCCCAATCAAGCTTCTCAACTTGAAATTGCGTTCCTTGATGCAGGTAAATCGCTTCGTCATGAAGAAGCGTCATAGCGGAAAAACGATCCATTTCGCCGATGACTCGAACATTGGCTACATCTGACTGGTCAACGATAATCACATTTTCCTGAGAAGCGGAACGTAAGCTAATGTTATGGGCTGGGAATGAATCATTCATCCAATACCATTTATCTCCGTTTTGATAAAGGATGCGCTCCTCTGCTAAATATTCTAACAGCTCCTCTGTTCCAACATTTCCAAAATTCTCATCCGCTTTAAACGGTAGTTCATAGGCTGCACATTTCATATGATCAATTAATATAATCAGATTATCAGGATTGATCCTAGCCGTTTCTGGACTTTTATTAAAAAAGTAATCCGGATTCTGTATGATATATTGATCAAGTGGACTTGAGCTCGCTACCATAATGACTAAGGCCTCTCCATGTCTTCTGCCCGCTCGTCCGGCTTGCTGCCAAGCACTTGATATCGTGCCAGGGTAACCCGTCATAATACATACTTGGAGTTGGCCGATGTCAACCCCAAGCTCAAGCGCATTGGTGCTCACAACACCATAAATATCTCCAGAACGAAGTCCCTTCTCGATTTTCCGTCTTTCAGTTGGCAAATAGCCCCCACGATAACCCATAATCGATTTGGGACCGAGTTGATTTTTCACCAGTTCCTGCAAGTACGATAAAATGATTTCAACCCGGACTCTGCTTCTTGCAAAGACAATCGTTTGAATTTTATTTTTTAAAAGCTCTCCTGCAATTTTCCGTACCTCAAGGGTGGCACTTTTTCTAATATTTAATGGTTTATTGACGATCGGTGGATTATAAAAAAGAAAATGTTTCGTGCCACTCGGTGCTCCATTATTATCAATTAGTGCCATTTTTTCCTCTGTTAACGTTTCCGCATGCTCTAATGGGTTGGCAATTGTAGCAGACGTACAGATAAAGACGGGATTGCTTCCATAATAGCGGCAAATTCGCTTTAAGCGGCGGATAACATTTGCTACATGGCTCCCAAATACTCCTCGATACGTATGTAGTTCATCGATAACAACAAACTTTAGATTTTCAAATAAGGATACCCATTTAGTGTGATGGGGCAGAATGGCTGAATGCAGCATATCTGGATTCGTGATCACAACATGCCCTGCTTGGCGTACCCTTTGTCGAATATTAGCTGGTGTATCTCCATCATAGGTATAACTATTTATATCCACGCCAGCGGACTGAATGATCTCATTTATTTCACTTTTCTGATCCTGTGCCAGTGCTTTAGTTGGAAACATATATAGGGCACGAGCATTGGGATTGGAAAGAATGGTTTGTAGAACAGGAAGGTTATAGCATAGTGTCTTTCCAGAAGCGGTAGGAGTTACAGCCACTACACTTTGTCCCGACATAATTTTTTCATAGGCTGATTTTTGATGTGTGTACAGTTTTTCAATCCCTTTACTAGACAGGGCTGCTTGAATCTTCGGATGTAAATCAGCAGGCAAGGAAAGCGATTGAGCCTCCTTGGCAGCAATTGTCTGCCAATAAGCGATATTCTCCTTAAACCCTTCATTTATTTTTAAGTCAGCAAGGATATCTTGAAGATTCTTTTTAAATTGCATAGGATCACCTCATTACTTCTATTATAACGAATAAACGTTCGGTTAAAAAGCATGTTAATTATTATTTGTTTGTCTGTTACAATAGTATATAGGATTTCTATTTGTCTGAGGAGGTGGAGAAATGAGGAATGATGATGTTAAAAAGGTTCTCTCTGAATTCACACTTTTTAGAGACTTAACGGATTACGAATTAGGGAAAGTTGCAGACATCGCGATAACTAGAGAATGGAAAAAACAAAGTCATGTTTTTCTGCAAGGCGACCCATTGGAAAATGTCTACTTTATTTGCGATGGAAAAGTTAAAGTCTACAAAAGTGATATTCACGGTAAAGAACAGATTGTCGCAATGATGAAAAAGGGTGAAATGTTTCCACATGTCGGCTTTTTTAGAAAAGGTGATTACCCTGCCTATGCAGAGGTTCTCGAGCATTCTACATTAATTGCTGTTCCAATTTCCAAATTTGAAAGTGTCTTAATTGAAAACCCTGAGCTCTGTATAAAGGTTTTTAAAGTACTAGGCGAGAAGATTGTTGATTTACAAAACCGGCTGGAGGAACAAATCCTAAACAATACATATGAACAAATTGTTAAACTGCTAATAAGACTGGCCCAAAAACATGGAAAAGAATTAGAGGATGGAACGATCCTGCTCAAATCCGAATTTACCAATAAGGATCTTGCCAATATGATTGGGACGACGAGGGAAACGATTAGCCGAACCCTGACAAAAATGAAAAAGGATGAATTAATAGAAGCAGATGTCAATGGTCATATGATATTAGATATCGATGTATTATTAGAGGAAATAAATCTCATTTAAAGTTAACCCGCATCCATAAAAATAGGTGCGGGTTTTTGTTCGAAAAATTATCACAATTTTATCCTAGGTCACCATTAAAATCGATTAGCATATAATTATGGAGAGAAATTTTGTATAGAGGAGGAATTCACCATGTCATCTATGGTCCCAGGTGACTCAAATACCCCTAAAAAAGAGAAACCAGAAACATTTAAAGACTTCTTGAGATCCATGAATGACTTTTTTCAGGAAAAACCGGTTAAAGGTCTTTTACAGTCTATGGATGAATTTTTTAACACCCCATTCCCTGGCGGAGGTTTTCATGTTGAAAAACGTGATAATGGAGATGAATATGTCATTCTTGCAGAATTGCCAGGTATTAAAAGAGAGCAAATCCAATTAAAGGCTGTAAATAATTATTTAACAATCACTGTTGAAAATAAAGAACTAGCAACAACAGAAGATCAAACCAATCACATCTTTCACCGCAGAGTTTCACAGCAACGTACATCAAGAACGATCTCCTTTCCTCATCCTATTCATGAAAAAACAATTAAAGCTTTCTATCGTGATGGCTTACTCGAAATTCGATTACCACAAGAAAAAGCAAAAATTATTCAAATAGAAGATTAACGAAAAAAAACCAAAAAAATTTTTCGACATAAACAGCAATAAAGACGGCTTTTAGCCGTCTTCTCATTTTTCTTATACTTTAAATATTCCACCCAGTCCTTTTACCAGAGAGGAAACTTGCGAAACTGCATTGACCATCTGACCGGCTGTATTAACCATCTTATTGACATCCACTGTGCCATCCTGTGATTTGAATGAATTCATGATTGATTGGATTCCCCCAGGCTGTTTCAACATCCCATTATTTAAAGGATAGGGGTTCATTAACGGATATCCGTTTACTTGCCCCATGTATGGATTATGGCTATGCACTTCCTGAGGCTGCAATGGATTTTGAAACAAGAATTGAGCATCTTTATTTGTATTTTGCCCAGATGGATAAGGCATCTGCTGGTTTATGATACCGTTGGGAACATTTGAATGATACGCTGACTGCTGGAAATAGGGTACTTGCTGTGGATATGGCATCCAATCATGACTTTGAATTGGACCTTGATAGGAATATGGTTGATTACGTGGGATAGATTGATGATTTATTGGGTAATAAGCTGGTCTACCTGCACGGATCTGCCCCGGATATCCATGATTCATAAAGGAATTTGGTCTCATTTTAGTAAACATGGGCAAACATCTCCTCCGCGGATTTCTTCTACACCATATGTTTAAAGCAAGAGATGGGTGCATATTTATTATTTTTCCTCAATGTCAAATTAGGTAGATTTTTGTCTAAAGTTTAAATATTTTAAAAACTAAGAAACGAATTATTTCGTGTTACGATAAAAAAAATGATGAAGGAGGCGTTATATATGGACATTCGCGCTTTACAAAGCAAATTTATTCAAAGCAGAGACTATCACACTGATGACGTAAATGAATTAATGGATTTTGCAAAAAAAGCATATATTCAAAATGAAATCGACATCAGAGAATACCGACTCCTTGTACGTGAACTTGAAGCAGAGGGCGCTGTGATCCCTGACGACAATAAGGAAAACTCCCTCATCGAAAATGGATAAAAATAAATAGAAAGAGATGCCTTTTAAGGCGTCTCTTTCTACTTTTCTAGTTCCTTAAGCAGCTCTGTAAGAAAAAAATCAACTGTGCGATTTGCATTAAGAAATCTGGATTTGCTTGTTTTCGAAAAAAAGGCTTGAATGGACATTTGTTCAATATGATCGATCGTCGTTTCAACCTGTTTTAAATGAAGATGTTTTTGCGGATTCATGTTAAGCCACTGCCTTACTTCCGTATTCCAATTGACGAGGGCTGTCTTAACCTCATAAACAAAAGGTTTTATCACCCCTTCAAAATCATAAGTAAGCTCCTTTTCCCTGGCATCTGTATAGTATTCTAGGAAAGAACGATTATACTGCAATAGGCTCTTAGTTAATTGAACGATTTTCTTCTCTGTCATCACTGTTTTCCTTTCAAAATAAAAAGTAGCTTTTTATAAATGAAAGCTACTCCAATCAATCTCTTCTTATTTTATCGTTATTTAAAAACCCATTTCAAGTTTCAATGCACTTGATACGGAACTGCGTTTCGTTTCTTTTCCAGTTTCATCAAAAGATGGACTAATGTTATCTATTTCTTTTTCAAGCTTTGAAATTCTTATTTCTGTTGTAGATATTTTATCTAGCTCTTCATTATTCAAATTATGGCGAAGGTCTGAGAATGATGCTTCGAGAACTTGCTCTAATTCCTCTAATTGATCATACACTTCTGTCAGCATGGAAAGCAGCATTTCTTTTTCTGGCAATGACATATTCATTGAACCTCCTCGCGGTTATTTACTAGTAATTATTCTCCTTCTTTAAGCGTCATCCTTCCCACTTGACAAAACTAGAATCTATTCGTCAAAGAAAGTGAAAATTTGGCAATCTTGATTTTCCCATTCGACATAAACCATAGTTCGCATGAAAATGATTAAATCGTACAAGCTAAAATTGGAGGTGTTCATAATGGCCAAAAAGAAACAAAATAAAAAGCCAGTTCAGTCTGAAGCAGTAAAAAATGTGGGCTATGGTGATAAAAAGCTAGAAGGTCCAGACCGTCCATCAACATAATTAGAAAAGCGGAAGCGCCTTGCCCAGGGGCGATATAGGGAGAATTAGCGATTGGCGAAGACAGAGCTTAGTCTCCCTTAATGCGTACAGAAAGCGATAGCTTTCTGTAGCCAGGCATCAGACGAGCCGGCGAGAAGGTTGCTTTTTAACCTTTTTGACGGCTTGATCGAAAAGTGGAGGCGACTGCCCTGGGACGAAGGCGTAAGACGACCACTGCAAGAAGGCGCTTTCTGCCTTCTTCAGAGGGCGGCTTACGACTCGAGTCCCAAGGAGCCGGAACTAGACAGGCTTATGACCCGAGCCCTAGGCGCTGGAGCAAGACAATTCTCAAAGTCGAATATAATATTACCTGTATAAAACAAAAAGCAAGGTCTTCCTTGCTTTTTTACATTTTCTTTAGATGCATTGTTTTATGTAAAGACAGCAGTAAGTCAAGCTGATTCCTTTTCTCCATGTACCAATCTGTTAAATGGATAGGATGGCGGTGCTTGACCGGAAACCTTGTCCAAACTGGAGAAATGAAACGATTCCTGCTCCAATCTTCATACTGATGCTGATGATGCTCAATGATTGGAAAGGTTGCTCTCAAAATCGGGGTCTTGTTGTTCATTCTTGTTTTTAAATATTGCTCGTAGTCATTTCGCGAACCAGTATGAGGTGTTTTGTCCGCAAATTCGAAAAAATGGGGAAAGAGACGCGGATTGGTAAGAATTCGTGCAAGTCTTTTTCCTAGGTTAATTCGGTTGGAAAGCGACTGAAACCCGTTCACACTTGCACCATATAACTCTCCCCCGCAGGTTGGAAATAGGACACAACTAAAGTGCAGCCAATCCTGAAAGTTAAAAATGACCGAATGAAATACTTTATTTTTATAGATCGGATGTTTGATTACCGGTGAATGGATTACATTTTGCTCATTAATAATAAGAGAAATTGTCAGCCGCTCTCTCCCCTTCTCCTTCCAATATCGATACCATTCTTTTTGGATAAATGTTGAAACACAAAAATAGGGAAGTAGATGAAACATTGGACGATTTATTTTCGTCGAATAATGATAGAGCAATAATTGTGGAAATACATCACGAAATATTAACCAATTGGCTCTTTCATAGGTAAGGAATAATTGCTTTCTTGTTTGTGGCTTTAATATTTCTTGAAATACAGGACCCTCAAGGTCACACATATTCCAACCGCCATTTCTTGAAACCATACTAGCAAGGAACGACCAAATAATATCCGGATTCTTTTTAAAATAGTTGAAATAGGCATCCGTCCTCGAAATATTATCGAGATTTTTTCTATCTGTTTCACTTTTGATTTGACTGATTAGCTCAATTTCCTGTATCGTAAGATGATTCATATTCATCTTCCTTAATATGATTTCATAGTTTCTTAGATAAACAAATTTCACGTAAAAAGAATCATGATTTTTTCTTTTAGGAAAGGTACATTGTTGTATTATCATGTGTGACCAAAATATTTTTATACAGCCTGTTTTTCTAAGATTTGATATGATAGGTAATAGCTTGTGAGGTGCTTATCATGAATTTTAATTATCCAAACGGAAAAAGGTACATCCCTAAAGAAACTGTACCTCCTGCGAAAGGAAAGAAGTTGAGCAATCATTCCTATAGTAATCGAGGAATGACTCTTGAAGAAGATCTAAATGATACTAATGAGTATTACCGAGAAAGAAAAATAGCTTTAATTCACAAAAAGCCTACACCTGTTCAAATCGTCCAAGTTGATTATCCAAAAAGAAGCGCTGCTGTTATCAAGGAAGCTTATTTCAAACAGGCATCGACGACCGATTATAATGGGATTTATAAAGGAAAATACATCGACTTTGAGGCGAAGGAAACATTAAACCCAACATCCTTTCCCTTAAAAAACTTCCACCAGCATCAAATTGATCACATGGAAGAAGTTCTAAATCAAGGTGGTATTTGTTTTGTCATTCTTCGTTTTTCAAAGTTTGAACAAGTGTATTTCCTTGAGGCAAAACACCTGTTAAGTTACTGGGAGCGGATGATGAATGGTGGCAGAAAATCGGTTACAAAGGACGAGATTGAACAAAACGGAGTAATGATACCAATTGGATTTCAACCAAGAATTGATTATATTAAGATTATAGATGCTCTATTCCATTTATCATAAGGAAAAGAGTGTGAGTTAGAAAGGATTGAATTTTTAATGGCAGATCAGTATCAGACACGAGAGGAACGCCGTAAAAAACTCCAGTCCCAGTCCAAGGGGAAAACAAAAAAGCAGAAAAAACCTGCAGGTCTTGCGAAGAAAATTTTATTAATAGTAGTTATCCTTGGAGTCGTTGGAATTTTTGCAGGCATTGGAACTTTTGCCTATTTAATCAAAGATACCCCTAAACTTGACCCAAAACTATTAAAAGATCCTATTTCTTCAAAGGTTTTAGATAAAAATGATGAGTTAATCGCTGAGGTTGGATCTGAAAACAGAGAATATGTGAATTATAAGGATATACCTAAACTGGTTGAAAATGCGGTCTTAGCTGTTGAAGATGTTCGTTTTTATAAGCATCATGGCCTAGACCCGATCCGCCTAGGAGGAGCCGTTATCGCCAATTTTCGTGATGGCTTTGGTTCTGAAGGTGCAAGTACGATTACGCAGCAGGTTATCAAGAATTCTTTTTTAACACCAGAAAAAACTTTAAAACGTAAAGTTCAGGAGGCATGGCTGGCCTATCAGCTGGAGCAAAAATATACGAAGCATCAAATTCTAGAAATGTATGTAAACAAAGTTTTTGTCTCTGAAAATAGTCATGGACTTGCTACTGCTGCCAAAATCTATTATGGAAAGCCACTAAACGAGCTTACTCTTCCAGAAGCAGCTCAGCTTGCAGGAATGCCACAAAGTCCAAATAATTATAATCCTTTTAATTATCCTGAATTAGCGGAAAAACGCCGGAATATCGTCCTAACATTAATGGAACAGCATGGCTTTATTTCAAAGCAAGAAATGGAAGAAGCTAAGAGTGTTCCTGTTACAGCAACATTGGTTCCGGAAGATCAACGTAATCGAGAAGAAAAACCTTATGACTCCTTTGTCGATGCCGTTATCGATGAGGTGGAAGAACAAGGAGATTTTGACATCTTTGCCGATGGACTAACCATACGTACTACCCTAGATCAAAATGCACAAGATCAGGTAAATAAGATCCTTAATACGAATGAAGTCATCGCCTACCCAGATGACCAATTCCAAGCAGGAATTGCCGTTGTTGATACGAAAACGGGAGAAATTCGCGCGATTGGCGGCGGGAGAAATCAACAGGTCAAACGTGGTTTTAACTATGCGATAGATACAAAGCGTCAACCTGGTTCAACCATAAAACCGATTCTAGATTATGGCCCTGCCATTGAATATCTAAAATGGGGTACGTACCAAACAATCGATGATAAACCAATTAAGTATTCCACTGGACAAGAATTCGGAAATTGGGATGACAAGTATTTAGGCCCAATTTCAATGCGAACTGCCCTCCAGTTGTCACGAAATACCCCTGCTGTTCAAGCTTTACAACAGGTAGGCTTAGAGGAGGCGAAAGACTTTGCAGTCAGTCTTGGTATACCTTTAAAAGAAATTTATGAGTCATACGCTATTGGTGGCTTAGGGGGAGATACAGTCGGTGTTTCTCCATTAGAAATGGCGGGAGCATACAGTGCTTTTGGAAATAACGGTTTCTATTCGAAGCCTCACACGGTAAAACAAATTGAACTACGTGATGGAACCGTCATTGACACCGCTCCAGAGCCAAAGATTGTAATGAAGGATTATACAGCCTTTATGATTACCGATATGTTAAAAAGCGTCCTTGTATCACCAGGTACAGGTACAGCAGCAAAAGTACCTGGTCTACCGATTGCCGGAAAAACAGGAACAACCAACTATACGGCAGATGAATTAAAAAAATGGAATATTAATGGTAAGTCAGTTCCAGATGCTTGGTTCACAGGATATACGACCAATTATTCCATATCGGTATGGACTGGTTACGGTGAACGGAAAATCCCGATTAAGCCCGGAAAAGATCAGAGAATTGCAATGGAAATTTTCAAGAACTTAATGGCCCATATATCAAAGGATATTGAAACACCAGACTTTACTGTGCCTGATAGTGTTCAAAAGGTACGAATTGAAAAAGGTTCGAAGCCACCTGCCTTGGCTAGTGAGTTTACTCCGGATAGCGAAGTTATTACAGAGTATGCGATTAAGGGGCATGCACCTAAAACGGTCTCAGAGAAGTATCATAAGCTTGCAGCACCAACAAATACACAAGCCCAATATGATATCGCTAAGAATGAGATTACATTAACCTGGGATTACAATAACCCAGGCAACAATGGAGTTCAATTTGAAGTTACTGTATCTGATGGCGCAGGACAAAAGCAATCTACTGTTACTGAAAAACTTGTCATAATCAAGAATCCAAACCCTGGATCAAAATATACCATTACGATCGTTGCTATTAGCGGCGATAAGAGGAGTGATCCAACTTCCGTTACTGTTGATATTCCTAAACCGGATTATACAGATGATGAGGAAGATGAAAATGATGATGAGGGAGATGGTGATGGTGATGTGATTCCTGGAACTACTAATCCTGGCACACCACCTGGAGGCGGAACAGGTAACGGTAACGGTAACGGAAATGGAAATGGAAATGGAAATTCTGGAAATTAATATTTAGTAATAAATAAGCGTCTAGCCTTTTGGCTTAGACGCTTTTTTCAATATATTTTTCTTCGCAAATAACTTTTCTTGTTCTGTCATTAATTCTGATAGTTGTCGGAAGGAATGATATAAATTGGGTCTTGCAATAATAAAACCTATTCTTTCTTCAAGATTAACAGGCTTTACTTCCAAAACGTCTAAAGTAATAGACTTAGTTGAATTTATCGGTTGCTCATTTGTCCAAAATAGGTAATGAATAAATAAGGATACACCTTTTTTCATTCCATCAAGCGTATTCTTTTGATCACGTTCTCGATATAAAACCTCAAGCTGTTCCTTTACTTTTTTCCATTCAATCAATATGAAAGATACTTCATGTTTCATATCAAAAATATATTCCTCGAGAAAGGGAATAGAAAGTTCTTTACCCATTTACTAGTTCCCTACCCTTCATTCTCTTTTTTCCTTCCCTGCACATCTCCAATAGCGGACAGCTTGGACATTGTGGATTTTGCGCCTTACAATGATATCTCCCAAAAAAGATCAAGCGGTGGTGTGTGACCGACCATTCCTCTTTAGGCACCTTTTTCATTAATGTCTTTTCAACTTCAAGCACAGAATCTTTCCAGCGGCAAATCCCTAACCGCTTACTTACTCTTTCAACATGAGTATCAACTGCAATCGCAGGGATATTAAAAGCAACTGAAACAACTACATTGGCTGTTTTTCTGCCAACACCGGGCAGTTTCGTTAATTCATCACGATCTCTAGGAACTTCTCCGTTATATTCCTCCAAAATAAGTCTGCACAGATTTTGGATATTCTTTGCCTTATTTCTGTATAACCCGATTGAGCGAATATCATTTTGTAATTCCTCGAGGGGTACGTTTAAATAATCTTCTGGAATTTTATATTTTTTAAATAAATTTTTGGTCACTTTATTTACGAGCACATCTGTACATTGTGCGGATAAAGCAACGGCAATAACTAATTCTAATGGATTGGAATGATTTAATTCGCAATGTGCTTCAGGAAACATTTCTCCAATTTGATCAAGACAATACTTAATTTGCGTATTATTTAACATATAACTCACCTGCCATAACGTTGATTAAAATTAAATAAAACGAGAGAATTTTTCCTCTCGTCAGACAACAACTTATTGTTCAAGCCAATTGTAGAAAAGATCGGGATTTGCCTGAGTTTGTGGTTCTTGGGCTGGACGATGTTGAGTCTGCTTTTGGCGAAATTTTCGTCCGTGATTTTTAGCCTGTTCAATCGTTTTAATGCCATTTTTCTTCCATTCAAATAGAATTCGGTCGATGTAGCGAAAGTTTAATTTCCCTGACATTACCGCTTCCCGTAATGCTGCTTTAATGATAATCGGATCATGGTGGTCATCATCCATCCACATCCCCAACGATTCACACTCAAATGGGGACAAGGGCCGTCCAAATTCTTTTTCAAAGCATGTATATAAATCCATTTCTTCAACATCTTTACTTGGTTCAGGAGTCGTTTTATTTTTCATCAAAAACTGATCAATAAGTTTTTCCCACATTGGCTGCACTGAATATTTCTCATATCGTATTCCCTCATTGGAATACTCATCCTTAATTTCAATAAATCCTTTTTGAATTAATCTGCGCAGCATCTGGATACAATCAGAAACAGAAATGGTCATCCTTTCCGTCAACTCTTCTGGTGTTGGAAAATCATTTCCTTTTTCGATAAAGCTAATGATATTTAATAAAAGAACAAGTTCATATTCATTAATATTCAGATTTCTGTACTCAGATAATAAAACCACAGGAACTGAAATATTGCCTTCCTGCAGCCATGATAATAGATTCGTTTTCATTCGGAACACCTCCTAAATAGTATATCATGAACACCACCTGCTAGTAAGAGAATATGACTAACCATATTTTGATAGAAATATAAAAAGCCTGCACAATGCAGACTTTCTCTTGTATGGCAATTTTTTAAGATTGACGTTTTGATTCGACAAATTGCTGAATACGCACCACTGCTTCTTCAAGTAAGTCTAAAGAAGTTGCATAGGATAAACGGATATTATCAGGTGTTCCAAATCCAGAGCCTGGAATGACGGCTACTTTTGCTTCTACTAGCAAAGCCTCAACAAATGCGTCTACATCCTGATATCCAGTCATTTCAGCAGCTTGTTTTACGTTTGGATATAAGTAAAATGCTCCTTGCGGTTTGACACAGGAAAACCCTGGAATCGCAATTAATTTTTCAAAAATAATTTCTAATCTATGCTCAAAAGCCTTGCGCATTTCTTCAACAGGTTCTTGTGAACCATTATAAGCGGCTATTGCTGCATACTGTGCAGTAGTCGTTGGATTTGAAGTACTATGACTTGCCAAGTTAGTCATAGCTTCCACGATTTCTGTATTTCCAGCTGCATAACCAATTCTCCACCCAGTCATAGAATGAGATTTGGACACACCATTTATCACAATTGTTTGTTCTTTTAATTCTGGTGATAGCTGGGCAATGGAGATATGCTGATGATTTCCATAAACCAACTTCTCATAAATCTCATCAGAAACAATTAGAATATTTTGTTCAAGACAGACTTTTCCTAACTCTGCAAGTTCTTCTGCTGTATAAATAACTCCCGTTGGGTTACTTGGTGAATTAATGATCACTGCTTTTGTCTTATCTGTAATGGCATTTACTAGTTGATCCGGAGTAATTTTAAATTGATTTGTTTCTAAACCTTCAACATAAACAGGTACTCCCCCTGCCAGCTTAACTTGTTCAGGATAACTTACCCAGTATGGAATAGGTATAATTACTTCATCATCTTCATTAAGAAGAACCTGAAACAATGTATATAATATATGCTTTGCGCCATTTCCAACAATTATCTGATTGGGCTTGTATGAAAGGCCTTGGTCCTTTTCAAGTTTTGATATAATCGCCTTTTTTAAAGCTGGTAGTCCAGCAGACGGGGTATATTTCGTTTGACCCTCATTCATGGACTTAACCGCAGCATCAAGAATATGCTGTGGTGTGTTATAGTCAGGTTCCCCAGCTCCTAAACCAATAACATCCTCCCCTTGTTCCTTCAGCTCCTTTGCTTTTGCTGTAATCGCTAAAGTTGTAGAGGGTGTAAGAGCCAACACCCTATTTGCCAAATTTACTGCCATTCCCATATCCTCCATTCTCCAACCTTACTATAAATTCTCAATTTTCTTGAGCCATTCACCTGTTTTAAAGTCTACATAGTAATAATTTATTAAATTATTTTCAGAACGGTAGTAAATTTCCCATAAAGGTATATTTTTTTCCATTCCTAATCTAACAGATATAATTTTTTTGGGATTTTTTTCGGCAAATAATCTTTCGAGAGCTTCTTCTCTTGAAATCCCATTCTTTGCTTTATCAACCATCACTTTTTTACTCTTCTCAGGAACCCAAACAATAATATTTTCCCCTTTATTATTTTTCCCCTCGATGACACTGACAGTCTCTGTCCCGTGATAGAGATGAAAATCCTCCACTTCACTAAGCTTTACCTTTTCTTTAGCAACTGCGACGGCTTTTTCTTCAGCCGTATTTACTGGCTTAACTGCACTTAGATAAACTTTAATCGAAATACCTAAAATAATGAATACAAAAATGACTAAAATTAAGATTATTTTTTTCATGTTTCTCCACTTCTTTATGTACGATAAATGGTAAAAACGGCCTTACTTTGATCCTCTTGATCTAAAGCCAAACCAAACATAAGATCCTTTTGCTTTAAGGTCCGATTAAGAGCATCGACAATTTTATATAAATCTGGACTATGCCCGATTTTCACAGTTGAAAGTATTTCAATCTTTGATTCCATTCTATTCCTCCTCTTTATAGCTAACATTCAATATATGAGAATCTTTTCACTTATTATAACAGGTGTCAGCAAATATGTGTTCAACGATGCCGTAATTTAACAACAATAATTTCCCATATATTATTCTTCTGGTTCTATGGGTATTGTAAAGACTTCGTAATTTGTTTCAGTAAATTTAATCGTTACCGTTCCGTGTTTTTTTGTAAAAAAGACTTCTGACCATGTATCCTGTAGATCGTGAATGATATCTGGATCCGGCAGGTGTTTTTCGGATTCAAATAGGATAGATATTTGCGGATTAACATATTGAATTAGTTTCTCTGATAAAGAGTTTTCCTTTGCCCAATTAGGTACTTTAAATACATTGATATCATCTAGATTCTTATTTAATAATGTCCCCTCAACACGATGGCTAGAGGAAGTCATAAAAAAGAGACGATGCTTAAAAAACTGCAACGTAAAATCTAGACCCTCATTTTCCCCTTTTCCTGAATATAAAACCTCTACAAACAAGTCGGGTAGGAGGTTTTGGGTCATTCCCTCCTCCCACGCAACAACTTCTACTTGTTTGTTTATATCGTCATTGTCTCTTAATTGAGCCGATAATTCAGGTGTGGTAATTAATTCTTTTATTTTATAATTCGAAATCATTGTTTTCAATTGATTTATTTCTAAATTTTGTCTGTTTGTAATGACAAGAGAAAGGAGCTCATTTACACCATAAAGCTTTAGCATTTCCTCTAATTCTTTGCTAGTCTCCTTTACTCCAGCGTTCACTAATATATTTTCCCCATTTGACCCTTGGATCAAAGTGGCTTCACCATCTGACAAACCTAAAAAAGTGACTGCAATTTCATGGTCTTTTAAATTTAGATCAATGTTTTCTATATTTCCATTAAAAACATTAGAGGCATATCCGACTGATATGAATTTAAAAAAGACTGCAGTTAAAATGATTAACGATCTCATACACATACCTCCCTCTTTATAGGATGTGTATTTTTTTCCAATTTCATAACCAGCGATTAATTATTTCAACAAGGTCATCAATATTGCCTTTTTTCACAGGAACATCTGGGATAGATTTCAAAAAGGATCTTCCATATTTTGTTGTAATAATCCGTTTATCAAATACAAGAATAATCCCACGATCATTTTCTGTGCGAATTAATCGGCCAAATCCTTGTTTAAATCTTAATATCGCTTCTGGTAGGGAGAATTCCATAAAGGCATTTCCACCCTGCTGATTTATTATCTGGCATTTAGCCTCCGTTAACGGCTCATCGGGCGGACTGAATGGAAGTCTAACGATAACTAGACATGAGAGATCTTCACCAGGGATATCAACACCTTCCCAAAAGCTGCTAGTCCCGAGTAAAATCGCTTTTTCATAGCGTTGAAAATTTCTTGTCAGTCTTGTTCTACTGCCACTTGTTATCCCCTGGGCAATCAACACATAATCATTTAGAAAGCCACTTTCCTTAATGAGTTCATACGTTTTCTTCAACATGTCATAAGCCGTAAAGAGAATTAACATTCTCCCTTTTGTCGCTTCAGCAATCGATATGATATGTTCGGTAATCGCAATGACATATTCTTCTATGGTTACAGCTTTAATCTCTGGCAGATCCTCAGGAATTAACAGCTGCACTTGATGATCATAAGCAAACGGTGAAGGAATGTTCATTGTCATCGTCGCATCCGGGTCAAGACCAAGCTCTTTTATAATAAATTCGAAAGAGTTGTTCACAGTTAAGGTAGCAGATGTCATGACTACACCCTTTTTCACGTTAAAAAGTTTTTCACGTAACGAAGCAGCAACAAACGCTGGCTGTGCGAAAAACGTGGTTACATTTTGCTGCGAGCGAAAATCAATTTCAATCCATTTCACATCGTTTTCAGCTTTCAAAAAGCTCTCCTGGACCGCTTTTCTCAGAATTTCCAAATCATTATGGAATGCAAGGATTTCTTCCAATTTACTCTTTCGCTGGCCAGATAGTAGTTCCTCGTGGCTTGTAATCCTCTCTATACGCTTAGAGATTTCAGCTTGAAAATCCTTTAATAAAAAAGCAAACCTTTCGGCACTATGAACAAGAGCCGTACTGTCCTTCCGCTCGTCTCCACGGGTGAATCGAACCTTAACACGATTGATTCCATTCCTTGCAGCAGCCTTTGCTTTTGCAAATAGGGCTGTAAGCTTAAAAAACTCATCCATCTCATAGTTAACATCTATCACAAGCTGATTTAATTTAGCAGTATTAATCAAATCATCATTTTTACCTTTGTTTAACCTTAACATCTCCTCTAATTCGAAAAAGAGAAGTTTTTGATCATAATGACCAAACTGCGATATTAACAAACGTGTGGTTAAATAATCTAATGAATGTCCAAAAAACTGGCTGGCTACTTTTTCGAAATGATGGCCTTCATCGATAATCGCATAATGAAAATCTGGAAGGATCGAGTTCTCGGCGGTTAGATCGCTTAAAAATAAGGAATGATTAGTCACAATTATATCCGCATGCAATGCCTCTAATTTCGCCCGAAGATAGAAGTCTCTTTCCTTCCAAAGAGAATTCCATGTAAAGATGGTTTGCTCACTTTTAATTTTATTCCAAAAAATATTTCCCCCGCTGGAGAGATTCAATTCGTCACGATCACCAGACTCTGTTTCAGTCAGCCAAACTAAGATTTGCATTTTTGTTAATATCGTATCATAATTATCATTTTCTTCTATTAACGTCCTTGAAAATTTGTCTAAACAAATATAATGATTTCTTCCTTTTAACAAAACTGACTTTAGTGAAAAGGGAAGCATCTTTTCTAATTGGGGAATCTCCTTATAAAGAATCTGTTCCTGAAGCTGAATTGTATATGTACTCACCACGACAGGAATACTTTTTTCTTTAGCAAAGTAAGCGGCCGGCAAAAGATATCCCAGTGATTTTCCAACACCAGTACCCGCTTCGATTAAGGCATGCTTTTCATTTTTAAACGAATGGTAAACACCATCCATCATCTGAAATTGCCCAAGCCGCTTTTCAAAAGCTGAAAACCCTCTGCTGACTATTGCTGTTTTTTCCTGTTCAGTAGCTGGATAACTCGATTTCTCCTGATCAGAATGGGCAATTGTGTTATTCAGATGATTCTTTAATGCCAAGGTGTGATAAATTTCAATCGATGAAGGAATAGTCTCAATCGTTTGATTCTTTTCAAGGATGATTTCCTCCATTAATTGCTGGAGATCACTTTTTAATCCTCCTGCCAGCTGAGAAAGTTGCCGGAGTGTTAAGCTAGGCAACGCAGTCAATTTTTTTAAAAGAATAAGAAAGAGCTCGGCAGTGACCTGAGCATCGCTATCTGCCTGATGGGGGCGATCATGAAGAAGCTCCTCTTTCGCGGCAAGATCAGATAATTTATAGCCATCAGCAGTAGGAAATAGGATTCTTGCCATTTCGACTGTGTCGAGAACAGAGCCGTAAAAGCCTTCATAACCTGCTTGAATGAGTTCTTCTTGTAAAAAAGACAAGTCAAATAGGATATTGTGTGCAACAAAATAGGCCCCATCTAAGAGAGAAATTACTTTAGCGGCAATTTCCGAAAATAATGGTGCATCCTTAACCATTTCATCATTCAAACCCGTTAATTCCTCGATAAAAACCGGTATCGGCTTTTGGGGATTAATTAGTGATGAGAAGCGTTCTGTGATAATGCCCTCTTCAATGATCACAGCGGCAAATTGAATGATTTTATCCCCTTTTTTCGGGTTATTTCCTGTAGTTTCTAAATCTATAACAACGTATTTATTAAACATCTATTTAAACACACCTCAAGCTTTCACATTCGAAGCAAAAAGTTGGTTAACAACATTATAGTCCGATTATATAAAAGTATCATAAAAAAAGAAAAAAATCCCCATTAACGGGGATTCGTTACATAATTGTTAAGGCAGGCTCAGCTAAAAGCAATTCTTTAATTCGATTATTTTCATCCATAATCGCGACTTTCGGTGTATGTGCTGGAACCTTTTCCTCGGAAACTAAACAATAGGAGATAATAATAACAATATCCCCCTTCTGAACTAGCCTGGCTGCAGCACCGTTTAAACAGATGACACCACTGCCTCTTTCACCTGGGATAATATATGTTTCAAGGCGAGCACCATTATTATTATTAACAATTTGCACCTTTTCATTTGCAACCATTCCAACCGCATCTAAAAGATCTTCGTCAATTGTAATACTTCCAACATAGTTAAGATTTGCTTCTGTTACGGTTGCGCGATGGATTTTTCCATTCATCATGTGGCGAAACATCAAATTCCTCCTCCATTTTCTTCTAGTCAAGTACTTAGATGGTAATGATGATATTATCTATTAAGCGAACACTTGAAAATTTTACAGCGATTGCAATGATAAAGGTACCTGATAATTTTTCCAATGGCTTTAACTGTGGATAGGAATAGATCTCTACGTAATCTATCGATCCCTTGATATCAGACGTAATCATCTCTGTTATTAGTGAAGTTATCTTTTCGACATCTCTTTCCCCTAGATCAATAGCACCCTTTGCTGCTAATAAGCTTTTATAAAGAATCACCGCCTGATTTCTTTCTTCTGGAAGAAGATTGACATTACGGGAGCTCTTCGCAAGACCGTCATCTTCTCGGACAATATCTACAGGAATTAATTCGATAGGAAAATTAAAGTCGGAAATTAATCCTTCTACAACAGCCACCTGCTGTGCATCCTTAATTCCAAAATAGGCTCTGGTTGGCATGATAATATTAAAAAGCTTTGCCAAGACAGTCGCCACCCCATCAAAATGGCCTGGACGGGATTTACCACAGAGTACATCAGTGCGATCCTGTACAATCATCTTGATCGAGGATGACTGTGGATACATTTCTTCAACTGATGGGTAAAAAAGGTAATCTACCTGCTCACCATCAGCCAAAGCCCGGTCACGATCAAAGTCTCTTGGGTACGTAGCAAAATCTTCATTTGGACCAAATTGTAAGGGATTGACAAAAATACTTAAAACCACGAGATCGTTTTCCTGTCTTGCTTGTTTAATAAGCGTTAAATGACCTTCATGTAAGTACCCCATAGTTGGCACAAAACCAATCGATTTTGATTCTACCTTCTGTGCTTGTATTTCTGCCTGCATGTCCTTAATTGTTGTGATTACCTTCATTTTAATCCTCCGTAAAGACCGCTAAGTTCATGTTCCTTCATCGTAAATGAATGCTTGTCCTCTGGGAATTTCACAGTTTTTACATCATTTTTATAGGCATGAATCGATTCAATAATGAATGGATTTAACGAATAATATTGTTTAACAAACTTTGGCACTCGATCGACACCGTACCCTAAAATGTCATGGTATACAAGAACTTGACCATCCACCTCAGCGCCTGCTCCAATACCGATAACCGGTATCGATACTGCCTTTGTTACTTCCTCAGCAAGCTGCTTGGGAACACATTCTAAAACGATGGCAAATGCCCCTGCATCTTCGCATTTTTTGGCATCTTGGATTAATTTTATTGCCGCTTGTGCATCCTTACCTTGAACTTTATACCCGCCTAACACCCCTACTGATTGTGGAGTTAAACCAAGATGTGCAATTGCAGGAATACCGGATTTTGTAATCGCCGAAATTTTCTCGATTACTTCCCCAGCACCCTCCAGCTTCACAGCATGGGCACCCGTTTCTTGAATCAGTCTGCCGGCATTGATTATTGTATCTCTAACTGATAGATGATAGGTTAGAAACGGCATATCAACGACAATAAACGTTTCTTTCGCTCCTCGTTTTACTGCTTTTGTATGATGAATCATATCTTCCATCGTCACCGGTACGGTAGAATCATAACCCAGTACAACCATCCCAAGAGAGTCTCCTACTAAAATTAAGTCGACTCCTCCCTGTTCCGCCTGTTTGGCAGATGGATAATCATATGCCGTCAACATGACGATTTTTTCATTGCTTTGTTTCATTTTCAAGAAATCCGTCGTTTGCTTCATCAACAATCCCTCCTTAGTTATAGGAAGAGGGGGAAAAAACGAGAGCAAATAAAAAGATCCATCTGAAGGCAGAGGATCTAAATTACTCTTAAACATGTTTATCCCTCTGTCCCGGTCCGTCTTTACGGATCTAGGCAGAAACCTTTTTGGTTTTCAAAAAAACTTCGGTGCAGCTCTGTAAGGATACCGCCCATACTTCGAATTATAAAAGGTATTGATTAAAAGCGCAAGACCGTTGGAGCAACTACTCTAGCATTTTTTAAACCTCGATGTCAGCAGAATAGACATGATGAGTAACCCCTTGTTTATCTTCAATCATTAGAACACCTTCTTCGGTAATCCCTAGCGCTTTACCAACAATAGTTTGCATCAATGTTCGAGCAGTGATTTGCCTACCAACACTTATCGCAAAACTCTCCCAAAGCAGCTTGATTGGTAAAAAACCCTCAGCTAAATAAAGATTATACAATTTTTCCATATTATTAAATATTTCTCGGACCATGGCAGCCCGGGAAATCTCTTTACCTTGTTCGATTCGAAGCGAGGTGGCAATTTTTTCGAGCTCTACAGGAAAATCTTCTTCAACCTGATTCACATTCATTCCAATACCGATAATAATAGAATTAATTCTGTCAGCTTCAGCTTGAAGCTCTGTTAATATTCCTGTCACCTTTTTTCCTCTGATTAAAATATCATTCGGCCATTTAATTTCTGGACTAAGATCCGTAAGTCCCTCGATTGCTTGAACAATCGCGACAGCAGCTAAAAGGGTTAGTTGAGGGGCTTTTGGCAGCGGAATATTAGGCCTTAGGATTAAACTCATCCATATCCCTGTATATTTTGGAGAATGCCATTTACGATCCATTCTTCCCCGCCCAGAAAGCTGCTCCTCGGCAATAATGACTGTTCCTTCAGAGACATTTTCATATGCCAGACGATGGGCAATCTTTTGTGTAGATTCAACACTTTCTTCATAATGGATATTTTGACCGATGAATCTTGTCTTTAATCCGAGTCTTATTTCATCAGCAGTTATTTTCTCAGGAGTTTTTACTATCCGGTAGCCTTTTTTCCTGACAGCTTCCAATTCAAAACCTTCTTTACGCAGCTCTTCTATATGCTTCCAGACTGCAGTCCGTGAGCAGCCAATTAATTCTGCTAAATGTTGCCCAGATAAATAGGACTCTCCAGCATTTGTGAAGGCATCGAGCAAATCTTTCCTTATTTGTGATTGCACTCCATTAGCCACTCCTTTATTCGTTGTTTATTATTCTCTAACTCTCCTGCTAATATCGCTACCTCCACAGCAAACAGTTTCTCTTTCAGCCATGGCCCTCCTGCTTGATTGTACCAATTCATTAAATCATTACCGGTCACATCTATTTCTGAACGGTCCTTAATTGGCAATACTTGATATCGATGCAACAGCTTCTGGATAGTGCGTTTATCTTCATTACCATTAATAACTAGAAATAGCGATTCAGATGCGGAAAAAATTTCCATTCCCGCAGAATATAGATCATAGTTGGACCATTCACCCAAAAATCGCTTTTTTAAGTAAGATAGGATAAACTGAATTTCTCTAATTTCCTTAAGCGGCAACCGCCAGTTTCTGTAAAACGCCTCTATTTCCCCATCTTCCAACTTTAAGCAATAACCTAACAAAGACCACATTTCCTGTGTACTTAATGGGTTAAGCTCAAATGCCAATAATCCTTTGATGGCACCCTGCTGATTTTCCAAACCAGGAAGGTAGGCAATAAGATTAGAATTGAGTAGTAATTGGAGTCCTCGTTTTCGATGCTCCCCAGACAGCAATTTACTAAATTCAGCCTGCTTTCTCTCGATTGCAATTTTTTTCAGCAAATCAGCCATATGTACTAGAGCATCAAAGGTCGTATTATCAATACGAAACCCTAATTGACTGACAAAACGTCCCGCTCTCATCATCCGTAACGCGTCCTCTTGAAAGCGTTCATAAGGGCTCCCTACCGTTTGAATAAGCTTCTTCTCTATCGCAGATTTCCCATCAAAGGGATCGATGATATTTCCATTTTTATCCATCGCCATCGCATTCATGGTAAAATCTCGCCGTTTTAAATCCTCTATTAAATTCCTGATAAATAGAACTTCTGTTGGCCGTCGATAATCCTGATATTCCCCTTCTGTTCGAAATGTTGTAATTTCATAGGATTGACCATTAAATAATACAAGTACAGTTCCATGTTCAATTCCAATATCCACCGTTTTCGAGAAAACTTGTTTTACTTCATCAGGCGTAGCAGATGTTGCAATATCCACATCATGAATCGGCTTATTTAATAAATAATCCCTCACAGAACCGCCTACAAAGTACGCTTCAAATCCAGCTGCTTCTAATTTTTCTAATACTGGTACTGCAGAATTAAAAGGTTCAATCATCATTATCACCTAATCTAAGACCTTAAAATATAATTGCTCGTATTGCCTAACAATATGCTGGGCATTAAACTTTGTAGCAACTGTTGAAATGGCTTCCTCAGAAAATTGTCGATGCAGCTGATCATTTTTTAAAAGTGAGATTGCTTTCTCAGAGATATCTGGAATATCTCCTAATTCACAAATATAACCTGTTTTACCATGGTCTATGACCTCTGGCATACCGCCGACATTCGTACCAATACAAGGTACTCCACAAGCCATCGCTTCGAGTGCAACGAGACCAAAGCTTTCCTTTTCTGATAAAAGAAGCTTTAAATCACTGATAGAATACAATTCATCCAGGTTTTCCTGTTTTCCTAATAGGTGAACTTTTTCAGTCAAGCCTAATTTTTTAACCAAGCTGCAAACCAGCGGCATTTCTGGACCATCGCCAACAAGAAGTAGTTTTGCCGGCATTGCTTTTGAAATATTGGCGAAGGTTTTTACAACATCCTGAACACGCTTCACTTTCCGGAAATTTGAAACATGAATAATTACTTTTTCATTTTCTTTTATCTCAAATTCCCGCTTTAAGTGTCGGGCATCCCGCTTTTGATAAACTCGATCATCAATAAAATTATATACCCTCTCAATCTGTTTATCCGGCTGAATAAGCGCATGGGTTTGCTCGATTAAAGCATCAGAAACAGCCGTAACCATATCTGATTTTTCAATCCCAAACTTTATCGCATCTGTTAAAGATGGATCTGAACCAAGAATGGTTATGTCTGTTCCATGTAATGTAGTGATGATTTTTAATTCCACTTTACTCATTTGTTTCGCTAAAATGGCGCAAACAGCATGGGGAATCGCATAATGAACATGGAGCAAATCTAACTTTTCACGGTTAGCGACCTCGGCCATTTTACTTGCTAAAGCAATATCATAGGGTGGATATTGAAAGACAGAATAATGGTTTACTTCGACCTGATGATAAAAGATGTTCCGGTACATTCGATTTAGTCTAAAAGGCATACTCGATGAAATAAAATGGATTTCATGCCCTTTTTCTGCTAGCATTTTTCCTAGTTCTGTTGCGACAATCCCCGATCCGCCAACAGTTGGATAGCAGGTAATTCCGATTTTCAGTTTCTTCATTTTATTCTCCCACCAAATCACGATTTAACAGGATTGGTATTTTTGAAATAAATCCTTCAGCAAATTCAACACCAACCTGTTTACCAAACAGCCTTTCCCTTGATTCTACTGTTTCAATATAGCCATTCACCAACGGTGTTTCATAGCTCTGTTCCGTCGATTCGAATTGACTTTTATACGCCCTTAAAGCTGATAGTTTTTGATTGATAAAACCTGATATATCAATCATAAAATCAGGGTTATGAAAGCCATTTATCATATAAAAATATACTTTTGAAGTTCTATGTGGCTCTTCGTTATTATCTGTTTTATACTTCTTTATACCTGCAGAAAAAACCGCCTCCTCAACGAGACGGGCACAATTCCCATGATCTGGATGACGATCTTTATGATATGGAGCAAAAATAATTTCCGGCCGATAGGTTCTAATTACCGATGCAATTTTTCTTATGTATTCGTCGTTCAGATAAAGTCCTCTATCCGGTAATCCAAGGGATGTTCTTTCTGTTACTCCTAATATCGTTGCTGCCTGTTCAGCTTCCTTTTTTCTAAGTTCGATGGTGCCATTAGAGGAAAGGTCCGCTGCTGTTAAATCACAAATAGCAATTTTCTTTCCTTCTGCTGCCAATTTGGCAATGGTCCCCCCCATGCCAATCTCAACATCATCAGCATGAGCCCCGAAGGCTAAAATATCTAAAGACTCATTATTCATCTATTTCACCGTTCTTGTTAATAAGATTTCTCCATTCCATAAATCCTTCTGCCATCCCTCTAATCAGTAATTCAGCTGTCCCCATATTCGTAGCGAGGGGAATCGAATAAACATCACAAAGACGAACTAAAGCCGTAACATCCGGTTCGTGAGGTTGTGCAGTCAAAGGATCCCGAAAAAAGAAAACAACATCCATTTGATTTTTCGCAATCATCGCACCAATTTGCTGATCTCCACCAAGCGGTCCTGATTGGAATCGATTAATTGATAACCCAGTGGCCTCACTAATACGCAGACCAGTTGTACCCGTAGCGAATAAGGTGTGTTCGGAGAAAATCATTTGATATGCCACAACGAATTGCACCAGGTCATTTTTTTTATTATCATGTGCGATTAAGGCAATATTCATTGAAAAAACCCCTATTCTAAAATGTTTTCAAGACCATATACAAAGGTATTTTGCTTCATTACCGTTTCAACTGCTATTTTCACACCTGACATAAAGGAGGTCCGGTTGTACGAATCATGGCGAATCGTTAAGGTTTGTCCATCCGCCCCAAAGAGAACCTGTTGATGAGCCACTAATCCTGGCAAGCGGACGGAATGAATATGCATACCAGAATAATCTGCCCCCCTGGCACCTGGTATCGTTTCTTTTTCATTTGGATGGCCTTGCTGTTTATTTTCCCTTACAGCTGTAATCATTTCTGCCGTTTTAACTGCTGTTCCCGATGGTGCGTCTAATTTTTGGTCATGGTGTAACTCGATAATTTCAATATCATTAAAATATTTTGCCGCCATTTGTGAAAACTTCATCATCAAAACTGCACCTAAAGCAAAGTTAGGAGCGATAATACAACCCAATTCCTTTTGTTCACAAATAGAAGCTAATTCACTTAAATCCTCCTGAGTAAAACCGGTAGTCCCAACAACAGGGCGTACATTATAGGAAAGCGCAGTCCGGGCATGATGCATACCAACCTCAGGTGTTGTTAAATCTATCAGCACATCTGCTTCGACATTTTTAAAACAGGTCTCAATATCATTAAAAATAGGGACATTATCTGCCGCTTGGAAGCCCTCCAAATCGGTTAGCATCATTCCATTATATTTATGATCGATAGCAGCTGTTAACTGAAAGTGATTTGTATCTTTAACCAGCTTAACAGCCTCTCTCCCCATTCTCCCCCGTGGTCCTGCAATAACAATTTTAACTGTTTCCAAATTCATCACTCCGTCCCTTTCGCTTCAATCCTAGTCCAGCGGTCCTTGTCTCTCGTATTAAATTTATTCATCACTAAATTATGAGCATCCTCTAAGTTAATATCTAAAGAATTAGCAAGGCAAATGACCACAAACAAGAGATCACCCAATTCTTCCTCAATGGCTTTTTCAGTTTCACTCGATTTCTTTGGTTTTTCACCATAATAATGATTAATTTCTCTCGCTAGTTCCCCCAGTTCTTCTGTCAGCCTTGCAAGCATTGCCAAGGGACTAAAATATCCTTCTTTAAATTGGCTGATGTATGTATCTACTTCAGTCTGCAAGTCTTTCATCGACTTCTCTTTGACCATGCTTCCTCACCTCTTTCTAGTCTAACTTCTACTATAACATTAGCTAAATTTAGTTTGAATTACAAATATTTTCGTATCGAGTTATAACTTTCCTAACCAGATTGCTCTTCGATTGTTAATTCGATATAATAATAACCGCTAGATAGGGAAATTTATGGCAGTGGAGGTAATTTAATGATACTAGGACTCAAATTTAAGAACATATTATTTATCCTACTTGGAACTGCCATTATGGCATTCGGACTTGTACACTTTAATATGCAGAATAAATTAGCTGAAGGTGGATTTACAGGAATAACCCTTCTCCTTTTCTTTTTGTTCAAATGGGATCCCTCTTATACCAATATCATTTTGAACATTCCTTTATTTTTTGTAGGATGGAAATTATTAGGGAGGAATGCCTTCTTCTATACCATTCTTGGGACCGTCGGACTCTCCATTTTTCTGTGGATTTTTCAACGTTATTCCATTGAGATGCCACTTAAGGACGACTTAACACTGGCGGCATTATTTGCAGGGGTCTTTTTAGGAATTGGCTTAGGAATTATCTTCCGATATGGAGGAACCACTGGTGGGGTCGATATTATAGCCAGACTTGTGCAAAAATATGCTGGCTGGAGCATGGGTAAAACAATGCTAATATTCGATATGGTTGTCATTGCTGCTTCTGTTCTAACCTATTTAAATTATAAACAGGCCATGTATACACTTGTAGCTGTTTTTATTGGAGCAAGAGTTATTGATTTTATTCAAGAAGGAGCATATGCTGCACGTGGAGCTATGATCATCTCCAAGAAAAATGCCGAAGTCGCTCAGAAGATAATGGATGAAATGGATAGAGGCGTTACTGTCCTTAGAGGGTACGGCTCATTTACCAAAGAAGATAGGGAAGTTTTATATTGCGTTGTAGCTAGAAATGAACTTGTCCGCTTAAAAAACCTCACTACAGCGATTGACCCTCATGCCTTCATCTCTGTCAGTGTTGTTCATGATGTGCATGGAGAAGGCTTTACTTTAGATGAAAACAAAAAACCGATTGAAGTTTAACAAGAAAAGCGAAAGCGCCTCGTTCAGGAGCTTATGACCCCGAGCCCCTAGGTGCTGCAGCTAGACAATAAAAGCAATGTCCACTCTGGACATTGCTTTTATTCTTCATTTCTATTCATTCCGGTAAAGATAAGGACTAGCCTCAATAACTCTAAAACGGCGACTGCAGCGGCAGCAACATAGGTAAGCGCAGCTGCATTCAATACTTTCCTTGCTCCCCGCTCTTCCTCATTCCGGATAATCCCCAATGCAACCACTTGGTCCATTGCACGACTCGAAGCATTATACTCAACAGGTAATGTGATGACTTGAAACAATACAGCTGCTGCCATAAAAATAATCCCTAATAACAGCATCCCGCTCATTTGCGCAAAGATACCGATCATAATGAGTACCCAAGAAAAATTAGAGCCTATATTCGCTACTGGAACCAAGGCATGGCGAAACCGTAAAAAAGCATAGCGTTCAGCATCTTGGATTGCATGTCCACATTCGTGAGCAGCCACAGCGGCAGCGGCTATAGAGTGTCCATGATAATTCTCAGGTGAAAGCCGCACCGTTTTCGTACGGGGGTCATAATGGTCACTTAGAAAGCCTCTTCCTTGTTCAACAGCAACATTAAATAATCCATTAGCATTTAATACTTCTCTTGCCACTTCTGCGCCAGTTCGATGTGTTGCTGTTGGAACTTTGGTATATTTAACAAAAGTTCTCTTTACTTTAAACTGAGCCCATAAGGGGACCAAAATAATGATGAGGAAATAAAGTAAGAAATTCACAAAAAAACTCCATTTCTAATCAGTTATGTTTATCTCGATGTTCGTATCCACCATTATTAACGCTTATGATCTCTAGAACGGTTTCTTCTCATTTCTTTATCTGCTTGATACTTTTTCCAGCCAACATAGGAAAGTGTTGAAATGATAATACTCCCTGTTGAAATAATTACCCACCAAAGCGAAGGGTCAGCCTCATCCTCATCCATATTATCAAATAGATGATTCAAATCAGATTCTAGACCTTCTAACTCCTGTTGGGTCTTCACATTATTTACAACCTCAGAACGATATTCATCAATGAAGTTTATACGGGCATCTAGCCTTTGAATATTTTCTGCGGAAACATCAATTTTCATACTTGGATAAATGATGTTATATAAGGACAAAAACGAATTAAAATTAGAGTGGAAATCAGCTGAATCACCAGTACTGGCAGCTTCTCTTGCTTGATGAAAGGATGACATAATTTGTCCCTTCATCTCCATCCATAACGGTTGATGACTCGTTGTAATGGCATCAACAACTAGACGAAACTTTGTAAGCCTTGTTATTCTTTCCTCATATTCCATGCTTGAACTTACAGCTGCTTCCAATGCTTCATCATGAGATATGCTGATGATCCTTAATTGATCCGTAGTAAAAGGATGTTCACTGCTGGAAATGCTAGTAAATTGTTCTGAAAAATAATCGAGCAGCTTTTTAGAATCATCATATCTATGATATTTCATCATTTGCAGAGCCTCATCTGAAATATGATCAAGCTTTTCTATAGGTGCTTGCACTTCTGCATTAACTGTCATGGGAGTTAGCAAGAATATAATTGCAATTAATAGTACCCATTTAATCTTCAAACCTTGTCCCCCCTATCATTACTACTAAAATGTATGAAAGGTTGGACAAGGTTAGACCATCTTTTATCCTACATGGTCACTATTTTATCTCTAGCTTAAAACGTCTATGGCGAACGACTAAATAATAAGCTATCGCAATCGATAGGACAGACAGCCAAAATGTGAAATAGCCGATTTTTGCTGTGTAATCATTTAACATATGATATCTGGGCATCATATAAAAGACATAATCAATGACATCATTATGTAAAGTCCAAACAGCTGCAATGATTAAATGCCACCATTTAAAGCGATAAAAGGGTGAGTAAAGAATACCTTGTACGGCCATTGCAAAATGTGAGAAAATTAACATCCAACCAATTGGATCGAGTTCATCGCTAACAATAAATACGAGAAAATTCATTACAACTGCCCAAATTCCATATTTAAATAAAGTAACAATTGCTAAAGCTTCAATCAATGGCCAATTTTTCCGTAATAAAAAAGCAACCACTACAAATACAAAAAATAAACTAGCAGTTGGACTATCAGGAACAAATAGTAAGAAAATCGTTGGTGTTTCTTTTAGCTGCCAACCGTACCAAATGTAGCCATAGATAGTCCCAGCTATATTAATAATTAATAATAACCATAAAAAAGATTTGTGTGCCAAAAGAGGATAAAGCCTGTTCACGAGAACTCCACCTTACGTCTAATTTGAAGAAAAAAGCTGACGAAAAACCGTCAGCTTTTTATCATTATTATTATTTTTCACCAAGACCAGCGATGAATTCAGAAAGAACCTTTAGCTGTTCCTCATCACCCTTGAAGATACCAGCAGGCATACCACCTTGACCTTCTTTAGCAATTTTGGCAATTTCTTCAGCAGACAAACCTGTTCCAATCAACGTTGGAGCTCCGGCACCACCTTGTAGGCTGTCACCATGACAGGAAATACAAGTGTTCTCTGAAGCAATTTTGTAGCCATCACTTTCCTTATCGATGTCAGCTTCTGCTACAATCTTTCCATATTCCTTCGCTGCTTCCCAGTCATGAGTACTAGAAGCCTGCCAAGTCAGGAATGTAATACCAGCAATTGCCAGCAACATAAAAGCAGTAGCTAATGGACGCTTTGATGGACGACGTTCTGGTCCACGGTCAAGAAATGGTGCCAATAATAATCCTCCAAAAGCTAGTCCAGGAATTATCATTGCACCCACAACGTTATATGGTCCAGATGCAAATTCATACTTAAGCAATTGGTATAAGAACAAGAAGTACCAGTCCGGCATCGGAACATAGCCTGTATCTGATGGATCCGCAATCCTTTCAAGTGGACTCGGATGTGCAACTGTTAAACATAAAAAGCCGACAAGAAATACTGCCCCTACTAACCATTCTTTCAAAAGGAAGTTGGGCCAAAATGCCTCTGTTTTACCAGGGTATTCTGAGTAATCTTTCGGAATGTTTTTTTTCGTACGAGCTTCAGGTGCTAATACACGAGAGTCTCCGACGAATTTCATACCTTTACCGCGATGCATCGAGCAATCCCCTCCTTTATTCGTAAGATTCAATTAATCATAAACTATCCGATTTTTAAAGTGGTCCAGAAATACCCTGTTTACGAATCATCATGAAGTGGGCTGCCATTAAACCAAATAATGCAGCTGGCAAGAAGAATACGTGAATCGCAAAGAAACGCGTAAGGGTTTGCGCACCAACAATCGTTTCATGACCAGACATTAACGTTTTTAAATAAGGTCCAATGAATGGCACTGACTCAACAATTTGCAAGGTAACCTTTGTTGCGAATAACGCTTTCATATCCCAAGGTAATAAGTAACCAGTTAAGCCTAAACCAAGCATGACGAAGAAAATTAGAACTCCGACAACCCA
This sequence comes from Neobacillus sp. K501, assembly GCF_053749995.1. Taxonomy (NCBI): domain Bacteria; kingdom Bacillati; phylum Bacillota; class Bacilli; order Caryophanales; family Bacillaceae; genus Neobacillus; species Neobacillus sp. K501. The sequence goes on from NZ_JBSLYA010000002.1 coordinate 105,985, forward strand.
GTTTAATTCACGTGGTTTTTTATATGCTCCTTGGAAAAACACGCGTAATGTATGTAAGAACATCATTACAATAACTAAGCTGGCACCCCAGTGGTGCATGCCCCGCACAATTTGTCCGAATGCTACTTGATTTTGCAGGTAATATACGGATTCCCATGCGTTCTTGATATCCGGTACATAATACATCGTTAAAAACATACCAGAAAGAATTTGAATAACAGTAACAAAAAACGTCAGACCGCCAAAGCAATATACAAACGCAGAAAAATGATGCGCTGGATTAACATGCTCAGGTACTTCATGGTCTGCGATATCGCGCCACAGAGGCGTAATATCTAAACGTTCATCTACCCAATCGTAAATTTTGTTTAACATAGATTACGCCCCTTTCCGTGGTTCTGCTTTCCCTAAATATAGGAAACCATCTTTTTCTTTAATAGGGTATACATCCAGTGGTGCTAATGGCGGAGTACCTTTAACATTTGTTCCATCTTTTGTATAACGACCAAAGTGACATGGACAGAAGAACTCATTTGGATGTTCTTTGTCAGTCGCCCATGCAACTGTACAACCAAGGTGTTTACAAACCGGTGATAGAGCAACTATTTCTCCATTTTCATCCTTATAAACCCATGCAGTTTCGGTAATTTCAGATGTATACCACGCATCCACTTGCTCGTACGTATAGTCTACCCGTTGCGGTTCTTCAGTAATGTCAGCCATTTTAAGCGGTGTTGCAATGAAATCTCCACCTTCTTTTGCTTTTAAGACTGGATCAATTGCAAAACGAACCATCGGCATTAACATTCCTGCTGCCATGAAACCGCCTACACCTGTTAATGTGTAGCTTAAAAATTGTCTTCTAGAAACGCGATGCTTACTCATGCTATCCCCCCTCTATTCACAAGATAAGTCCATCGGACATTAATTAAACACATATAAAACTAGGACATAACCATGATATATCAACTTTTAACCAAGGTCAATAACATACTATTTTAAAAACATGTTATTCCGCCAATTATTATAAATTTTCATGCCATTTCCGAGTAAACAAGTCGAGTAGCTGTTTAACTTGGCTTTCAATCATCGAATTTTTTTGTTGTTCATTCAGTGCTGAAAGTGGAAGTGATGGCAGCCAAATGAGTGAACCTAAAAGCTTGTCCTCGTGTAATTTCCATTCGCTTTCTGAGGTTATGTAAAAAATATGTTTAAACTCGTTCTTTTCAATATTCTCTTCCCAATTTTTCAATTGATTCACGATGTTTTCTGAATCAACACTCTTTAAATAAGTAAATGGAGGAAATAAAACCAATCTACCAGTAAACTGTCTTTCTAAATAGTTAGTTAGTAGTGTAATAAATTCTGCATTTGATGCTGATTGTGACATCTCCGTCCCGAATGTCACGGAAAATAATGGAATAACTGCCGTATCCACATATTCCTTTGCACTTAAATAGGTTTCTATATCTTTTGAAATCCACTTCATTCTCGACACCAGCCCTCTTTATCAATCCATTAACACAATCATAACATTTTCTTTTTTTTGCGCAAATGAATTACTGTAATCAATACAAAAAAACAAAATGGATGCCTGCTTAACGCAAGCTTCCATTTTGTTCAGTCTGCAATAAATCATTAAGCTTTTCTGTCAATGCCCTAAAGGCAACTTTATCTTGCTTATCCAGTGCCTCATCGATTAATTGCAGCAGCTTTTCTCGTTGGAACCGTTCAATACTGTTTTGTAAAAATTGCTCAGCAACAATTCCGTCTTTTTCATTTACTTGAAGATGCTTCGGAACAAATGGATTTTCCTCTAATACAGCGGCATATTGGTGTGCCTGATTGGAAGCATGAAAGTTAAGTTGAATAAAGATATCCTCGTCCCGATTTAACCGAATATCATGAAAGGATTTTTCTGCATCAGTAGTCATTACATTTTCTTTATAAAAGCGGAATGGTACTTTGTCAACACAATGGGTCGACATAATCAGCCCACGGGGACAATACTGTGCTTGCTCAACAAAATGAACCTTCTCCATTAATTGGTCATGACTCATTAGATAATTGAGAATCCAAACACATTCTCTTCTTTTTAATTGATAATGATTTAAAAACCAGCGAATAAAGTCCTTTTTCTCGTTGACAGATACAGGGGTTGCCATATTCATTTCCCTCCTCTGCATATTCAGCTTTTTTTATATTTTATTGCTGTAAACGCTCAAGTAAATCCAGATACTCCCCATTACTTGGATCTTCTTTTAGTAACTGTTTAAAAATTTCGGCAGCAAGGTCGTTTTTTCCTTCCTCAATTAAAAAATATCCGTAATCCAGCAAGAATGCTTGATTATTCTTAAAAAAAGTATATGCACTTTCATATTTGTCTAATGCATAGGAATATTCCTCTAACCGATTATAAGCAAGGGCTGCGTCCCATAAAAATTGTGGTTCCTCGTCATCTTCTATATCCAGTTCATTTATTAAGTCAATAACATCTTCATATCTTTCATCCTGCAAAAATAACTTATTCAATGTAAGAGCAGCTTCTGTAAATCCAGGATCTAAGGCAATGGCCTCCCGAAAATATTTTTCTGCTAGTTCTAGTTTACTAAGTTTAATCGCTATCTTTCCACCATAGAAGAATAATTCCTTATTAAAATCATCCTGCCTGATACCTTCTTGGACAGCAGTCAAGCTCTCCTCAAGTTCTTCCTCCCGCTCATACGCCTTAGCAAGGTGCAGATATAGTGAATGATATTCGGGATCCAAGCCTTTTAACTCCTCGAATTTCTCAATCGCTGTTCGGTTATACCCAGCTTGAAGTGCTGTAAAAGCAAATCCGAATAAAGTATTAATCTCTAATTTTTCATCCAGTGCCTTTTCATAATGGGTTAACGCTTGTTCAAAAGCTCCCGAAGCACTCAAAAGCTCAGCCAGCCGTTGATGGATATTGACTCCGGCAATTTCCTGCTCTTCTTCTAAAACTGTATGATAAGCGTTCATTGCCTTTATTACTTCACCTTGTTCACTGTATAACTCGCCTAAAGCAAAATCAATGATAAACTCAGTGGGTAAAATTTCTTTTGCCTTTAACAACTTTCTTTCACAAACTTCATAGAGCCCTTGAACTTGATATAGGTCAGCAAGCAGTAATAAGGATTGTCCAAAGCTGGGGTCATGTTCGGAGATTTTCTCTAACTCAAGAATGGCTCGTTCCTCATCCCCCGATTCTACTAATATCTCCCCAAGCATAACAAGCAGTTCACCTTCCTCAGGGTAAACCTCTAGCAGGCTTTCCACTAATGCCTTCGCTTCACTTAAAAAGCCAAACTGATATAATTCTTCAGCGAGAAGGAATTTTTCATCAGGCATTCCACTGATTAATACATCATTATATTCATTTATTGCTTCATTATGTTTGCCGTTTTCCAGCATCGTAATAATTTTATTTACTCTATCCATTTCAATGTCCTCTCGTTTACGTGTTCCCATTATAAAGAGAAAAAGGAAGGGGTTAGTACCTTAACATATTCTCCATAACCTGGTTTATATAAAACTTCTTCTCCTGCTCGGACAACTTTTCCTTTGTGTATGGTAACTACAAGTCTATCACAATGATAATGAAATAATCCTGCTTCATCAACATTCTTGATTTCGTTGTCATTTAAAAATAAATTATAACTTATTTCTGCCCCATGTAATAAACTTGCTTTTCGGGGATACAAACCTAGCTTGTTTAATATGGGAATTGACAATGGCTCACGCTCTGCCAATTCATCGAACAACACTGGGATTTTTTCTTTTTCCATTCTTACTTTCCATTTCGACAAAACTATCTTAGCTTCCTTCTTTAATGGCTTAGTAATTATTGGAATCAATAAATTATTATAAGGAAACATCGCTTCTTTAATCCAGCTCCACGGGATCTCCTCAAGCTGCTCTGATCCGTCAACCTCGAAAAAGATAGCTGGAACCTTTTCTCGCTTGCATTTTCTAATAAACGATGGTGTTAAAAGCCTTAGAGGGATTTTTACGCAGATAAGAAAATCCACTGAACTGCTGATAAGAGATGTTTTTACATCATTTAATTTTTGAGGCAGTTCACTTTCAAATGAAACAGAAGTATACGTAATCAATGTGGTAGAGCCTTTTCTAAGGAATTGCTCAGTTAAATATTTTCTTAGCTCTTGATATGAAGCTTTAAGAGGTATATTAGGATCGAAAAGGACAAATGACGGGGTCATAATAAAGCCATCAGTATTCATTCTCATTAAATTATAGTGATTAAAATTAGACTTCCTAGCAGTAATTTGGTCTTTTTCAATTAACAAAGAAGATTTTATCAGATTTGATTCCTTAAGAATATGCGCATCTTCGATGATATACCCCATCCTACCACCTCTTTTGGCTAATCCTTCTTAAAACAAGCTATGACCAATTATTAAAAACTATGACACAGAAAAGAAAGAAAAAAAGCCGCAAACCCGCAGCTTTTATTTTTGTAAACTATTTAAATGGTGAAAGAAGTTTGGATATGAAACAGCGATGGAATCTGGATGATCAAGCTCTACGTTGTCTTGACAAATTAATGAAGCAACTGCAAGCATCATACCGATTCGATGATCCCCATGACTCGACACTTTGCCTCCAGATAGACTTGAACCGCCATGAATAATCATACCATCCTCAGTTGCCTCAATGGCGGCACCCAGCTTTGTTAATTCTTGTACAACTGTATCAATTCGATTCGTTTCTTTAACCTTAAGCTCTTCAGCATCTTTAATGACCGTAGTCCCCACTGCCTGTGTTGCCAGTAAGGCTATGATAGGAATTTCATCAATTAATCTTGGAATGACATCTCCTTCAATAACCGTGCCTTTCAGATTTGATGTTTTAATTGTAATATCCCCTATCGGTTCAAAAGAGTCGCCTTCATGTTGACTAATCTCAATATTGGCTCCCATCTTTTCCATTACCTCGATGATTCCGGTCCTTGTTGGGTTTAGACCAACATTTTGAAGAACAATCTCACTATCTTGAACAATAGCACCTGCAACGAGGAAAAAGGCAGCAGAAGAAATATCACCTGGCACATAAATATCAGACGCTATTAGATTTTGACCGCCTTTGACAGTTATTTCACGATTAAGAGAATGAACCTCACCAGCAAATTTTCTAATCATTCTTTCTGTATGGTCACGAGTCTCGGCTGACTCGATAATCTTAGATTCACCGTCTGCCTGAAGAGCTGCTAAGATCAGTGCCGACTTAACTTGAGCACTGGCCACTGGAACTTGATAATGTATCGGGTTTAATTTGGCGCCGCGAATTCCAATGGGTGTGAATGATCCATTATTTCGGCCATCAATATTGGCTCCCATTGTTTTTAAAGGTTCCGTAACTCTTGTCATTGGCCTTCTGCCAATGGAGTCGTCACCTACAAGGGAAGAAAAGAAAGGTCTACCAGCTAATATTCCCATTATTAAGCGAATGGTCGTTCCCGAATTTCCGACATCAAGGATTTCACTTGGTTCTCGAAGTCCCTCGAACCCATTTCCCTGGATGATTAATTCACCTTCATTTTCCTCAATGACCACACCAAGCTTACGAAAACAGGAAATGGTACTTAAACAATCATCACCAGGCAAGAAATTGCTAACCCTGGTAACTCCATTAGCAATGGAGCCAAACATAACTGACCGATGAGAAATCGATTTGTCCCCAGGTATTTTTATAACACCAGTTAATCCATTAATTGTAGGCTGTAGCTCTATCGTTTCCATGTAATCACCTTATCCATGATCATTTATGTTCCAATTGAGGTTGCAAAGCTGGAACAAGCATGGATGCATTGCTCCGCCCGCTCGCGGTCCTCTTCCGTTTGAAAACTAATTACCAGAACCCCATAAATTTCGTCTTCACGGGTTTCTAGGATTCGGATATTTGTAATACTTATCTTCTCCTTAGCTAAATAACCAGTAATTTCAGAAATAACACCGGGATAATCTGGAACATCAACATATAGGTCATAAAACGCCGGTATAGCCCCTTTTTCTCTTACTGGAAGACCATCCCGGAAATTTTTTGCAGCTTGAAAATATTGATAGATTTCATTGCTATTCTTATGCTCCAGTAATTCTTTCACCCAGTCCATTTCCTCTTGCCACTGGGTAATCAGTTCCATTAATACCTCACGATTATGAAGCAGAATATCTTTCCACATTTCCGGACTGCTAGAAGCAATTCTTGTAATATCTCTAAATCCGCCAGCAGCTAAACGAGGAATTAAACTATCAGCCTCTGCCAATCTTTCCGTTTGGCGAACAATCGAAGCCGCAATGATATGGGGGAAGTGACTGACAATTCCTGTCAAATAATCATGATTTTCAGGGGTCACCTTTAAGAATTTTGCCTTAGTTCCTTTTAACCATTCTTTTAAAGTATCAACTTTCGAATCGTCAATATGACTTTCTGGAGTAAGAAGATAAAATGCATTTTCAAAAAGAATTTCTTTTGCCGCCGTTACTCCAGATTTATGTGAGCCCGCCATAGGATGGCCGCCAATAAATGTATACCCTTGTTTCATTAAGCTAGAAGCATTAGCTACAATTTTACTTTTTGTGCTTCCAGTATCTGTGATAATTACCTCTGACTTTAATGGAAGCTCAGAAATCTCATGAATAATCGCTTCCGTTTCTTGGACAGGAGCAGCAATAATAATTAAATTGGCAGCGATTGCTCCTTGAGCAATATCGTTTATTGTCTCATCCACGACACCTAGCATTTTGGCAAGTTTGGCTTGTTCACGATTTATATCGTAACCGACTATAGTTGCTTCTTTATGTTCTTTTTTGATACATAATGCTAGAGAACCGCCAATTAACCCCAGCCCAATAACTAAAACCCGGCCTTCCATGGTAGTCCCCCTAATTTTCAGTTAGCTGTGCACGATTTTCTTCAGCTAAAAATTGACTTAATGCATTAAGCACACCTTCGTTTTGTTCGTTCGAACCAACAGTAATTCGAACAGAAGTAGGAAAACCAAGCGCTTTTCCAGATCGGACAATATAGCCTTTTTCAAGTAGATATTGAAATACCCTATCACCATCTACATTAAAATCAATTAAAATAAAATTGGTTTGTGAAGGATAATATTTTAATTTGTTCAGATTGCAAAAATCATAGAACTGCGCTAAACCCTGTCTGTTTTTTTCTTTACAAGTTTGGACAAATTCTTGGTCCCCGATAGCAGCAAGTGCTGCTGTCTGGGCAAATGAATTTACATTAAATGGTTCTCTTGCAGGATCTAGAGCTTTAATAATCGAAGGATTTGCGATCCCATAGCCTACTCTTAATGATGCAAGACCATAAATCTTTGAAAAAGTTCTTAGCGTAATTAAATTCGGATAAGTACGAGTTAAGTCAATCGCATTAAAGGAATCTTCCGCGATGACGTATTCATAATAAGCTTCATCAAGAACCACCAATACATGTGAAGGGACTTTTTCTAAAAAGGCAACCAATTTATTTTCTGCCACATATGTACCCGTTGGATTATTTGGACTGCAAACCCACACAACATTGGTTTTATCATCAATTGCAGCGAGCATTTTGTCTAAATCATGTTCACCATTAATTAATGGGATTTCCCTTACCTCTGCCCCCTCAATTACCGCATTATGTTTATATTGAGAAAACGTTGGTGTCGCCATAACTGTATTTGCACCTGGGTGCAGCAGTGACCTAGAAATCATTTGAATGATATTATCTGAGCCATTCCCAAATATTAGCGATTCGGGTTCAACCTTTAGAAAAGCAGCCAGTGAATCCCTTAAATTGGTCATATAGCCATCGGGATAAATGGCAAATCCAGGTTGGCTGGCCTCTAATGCAGTCTGTACATGCTTTGAGCAGCCAAATGGATTTTCATTTGACGCCAGCTTTACAATTTGCTTAAGATTATACTGTTTTTTAACTGACTCTATCGATTTTCCCGGCTGATATGGAGTCAGTGTTAATAATTGCTTTTTCCATCTCATCTATTCTCCACTCCGTCCTTTATAAATCAGGATTTCAATTTAGCTAAATTCTCCGTAAATCAGGCCTTAATACCTTGGCTTCTTTTAAATATACATGGACAATTTCTTCTTGGTCCGTTGTTGTATTCACATGCATCATGATTCTAACGCACTTTTGTAACGAATTAGGTACAGGGATTTCCCTCATACACATAACAGGCACATATGTCCAGTCAGCAAATTTTCGTAATGCTTTTGCTGGAAATACGGCATTAACATCATCTGTTGTTGAGATTAAAACGGAAGCAACCTGATCAGGCAAAATATTGTTACTCTCAATCATTTGCTTTAAAAGCTCTCCTGTTGCTGAAATGATTGCATCCTCCGTGTTGCCATCAACTGTAGTTGCTCCCCTCACCCCTCTGAACATATAAATCCCCCTTTTATTTTAAAAAGCTTTCAGCTGCTCTAATAAGTAATCATCGGATAATTGCTGGATCTTTGGTTTTCCTATTTGTTCCAATAAGACGAACCGGATTGTTTCGCCAATTGTTTTCTTATCTTGTTTCATTTTACTTAGTAAACGCTCTGGCGGTAGTTGAACTGGTATAGAAATTTCATAGCCAAGTCCTTGGACCCAGCTCACAAACTCCTCTGTATCGAAATGGAGTCCAGCCTGTTCTTTACTTAATTTCAAGGCAAATATCATCCCAATCATGACTGCTTCGCCATGAGTAAAGTTACCATAACCCATTTCTGATTCAATAGCATGCCCAAGGGTGTGTCCGAAATTTAAAAAAGCACGTACCCCAGCTTCTCTTTCATCCTTTGATACAAATTCATTCTTAATTTTTATACCTTTTGAAAGAGCCTCAAATAATTGTTCTGAAGAAACTAACTCAATATCTTTAATATTATTTTTCAGCCAAATGAAAAAGTTAGGATCATAGATGAGTGCATGTTTAATAACCTCTGCCAATCCAGAACGAATTTCTTGTAATGGTAGTGTTTTTAGGAAATTTAGATCATAGAATACAGCTTCAGGCTGATGGAAAGCCCCAATCATATTTTTCCCTAATGGATGGTTTATTGCTACTTTTCCACCAACTGCACTATCATGAGCCAAGATTGTCGTTGGAACTTGAATAAAAGGTATCCCTCTCATAAAAGAAGCGGCAACAAATCCAGATAAATCTCCAACAGCCCCACCGCCAAAGGCGAGAATAACTGACTGTCGATCAAGGCGGTTTTCTAAGGCTGTCGAAAGGGCTTCATAATAGACTTCAAAGGTTTTTGCCTTTTCTCCACTCGGAGCAGTAAAAACAACAGGATTCCAAGTTGCTAAAGACGGCAAAATTTTCTCAAGATGTCTATTTGCAACGGTTTCATCTGTAATAATTAGTATTTTCGTCAAGTTTGTAAAATGATTAGTTAAAAAAGTGCTAATTTCGTTGGTGGCACCTTCACCAAGAAAAACCTGATAGCTTTTGGAGCTTGTCTTAATAGGAATGGCTTCCATTAAAATTCCCTCGCATATTCATGCTGGCGTTTAATTTCTGCAGCAAAGGTATCAAAGCGATCACTAAAAAATTGGTCAACAAGCGCATTTGCGAGTTCCCATGCTACGGCATGCTCAGCAACAACAGCAGCGGCAGGAACGGCACAACTATCAGAACGCTCGATACTAGCTGAAAAAGGCTCCTTCGAATCGATATCTACACTCATTAATGGTTTATAAAGCGTAGGAATCGGCTTCATGACTCCACGAACAACAATTGGCATCCCTGTGGTCATTCCACCTTCAAAACCACCAAGACGATTTGTCTTTCGGGAATACCCTTTTTCTTCTTCCCAAACGATCTCATCATGTACTTCACTGCCAGGTTTTCGGGCAGCGTCAAAACCGATGCCAAACTCAACCCCTTTAAAGGCATTAATACTTACAATTGCAGCGGCAAGTTTTGCATCTAACTTTCTATCAAATTGAACATAACTCCCTACCCCAGCCGGCATTCCGGTGGCAATCACTTCAACAACACCGCCGATTGAATCACCATTTTTCTTTGCTTCATCGATGGCATCCATCATTTTTTGCTCGACACTTTGGTCTGCACACCGTACGGGTGAAAACTCTGACCGTTCTTTTAAAGTATCAATAGATAAGGCAGGGTCAATTTCAGCTTTAATGCCGCCAATTTCTACAACATGGGAAACAATGTTAACTCCCACTAAAGATAATAGCTTTTTCGCTACGGCACCGGCTGCAACTCTTACAGTGGTCTCCCGAGCGGATGAGCGTTCAAGGACATTTCTCATATCCCGATGTCCGTATTTAATTGCACCATTTAAATCAGCATGTCCTGGTCGTGGACGGGTTATTTTTCTTCTAACCTCATTCTCTTCTCCCTCAATTAGGGGATCCGCACCCATGATATTTGTCCAATGCTTCCAGTCGTTGTTTTTTACAACCAAAGTAATTGGAGAACCCAATGTATACCCATGACGAACACCTGAGGCAATTTCGACAGTATCTTTTTCAATTTGCATTCTTCTTCCACGGCCATGACCTTTTTGCCGCCTTGCCAGCTCTTCATTAATATCTTCTGCTAACAAAGGCATTCCAGCAGGAAGCCCTTCTAAAATTGTGGTTAATTGTGGCCCGTGGGATTCTCCAGCTGTTAAATATCTCATCCCCATAACTCTTTCCCCCTTCAACTCATTAAAGGATTTTTATCAATATACCATATACAGCCTAATAAACCTAGAGGAATTATTCTGAAAATACGATAAATTAAATAATAATATTTTATATAATAATAATAACTGTTGCTCCATTTGTATACTAAAGTAACTCATTTTTTTGAAAAATCATCGATGTATGCGTATACAAAAAAAGACACTTGATATACAAGTGCCTTCCTCTATTAATAAATCCATTCATTTACAAGTTTTGAGTATTCTACTAAACCGCCGTCTTTAAAGAATAAGCCAATTTCACGTTCCGCACTTGCTGGAGAATCGGATCCGTGAATAACATTTTTACCTACTGTTAATCCATAATCTCCACGAATTGTACCAGGAGTTGCATCCTTTGGATTTGTTGAACCCATCATTTGACGAGCAGTTGTAATCACATTTTCCCCCTGCCAAACCATCGCGAATACAGGACCAGAAGTGATAAAATCAACTAGTTCACCAAAAAATGGACGTTCTTTGTGTTCACCATAATGCTCTTCTGCAAGTTCAGTTGGAATGATCATTAATTTCGCACCAACCAATTGAAAGCCCTTTCTTTCAAAACGAGCAACGATTTCTCCAATTAAATTACGTTGAACACCATCAGGTTTGACCATTAAAAATGTTTTTTCCATGAAATTCACTCCTAAAATTATGTATAATGATTGTCTTTATTGACAATCCATGAAAATGTTATCATTTTTTTGAATATTTCGCAAGAGCGAAAAGCAGCAGCCGCCTTTTCAGCTAATAAAATAATAAAGAGAGCAAACCAGTGGTTAAACTCTCTTTCATTTAATATTTTCGACGCCCAATAAATTTTGCGATATCACGAAGTGTCTTCTTGGCTCTATTCGCAGGGAGTTGTTCAAGAATGTCAAGAGCCTTATCTAAGTACATATCACTTAATGCATGTGACTTTTCAATAGCACCTGATTTTTTTATCTGCGTAATAATGGTTTGAATTTCCGCTGGTTCCAAGTTTTCATGAACCTTTTCGATTTCAAAACGAATCTTTGGATTTTCCATTGCATAAAGCACGGGTGCGGTGATGTTACCTTGTAGAAGATCCCCGCCTGCAGGCTTCCCTAGTTTTTCTTCTGTTGAGGTAAAATCTAGTATATCATCCGTAATCTGATAAGACATACCTACGTAATAACCAAATAGATACAGCTTTTTATGAATGGATTCTTCCACATCTGCAGCAATCGCACCTAATTGACAGCTTGCTGAAATTAATAAAGCTGTTTTCCGCTTAATTCTCCTCAAGTAATCCCTTAGATTTTGATTAAAACGGTATTTGTCTTTAATTTGTTGAATTTCCCCAACTGTTACTTCAACGATTGTATTTGCTAAAATCTTATGCGCTAACGGCTTATTAATTTCAGTCATTAACTCGAGAGAAAGAGCAAATATGAAATCTCCTGTGTACATCGCTGTCTTATTATCCCACTTTGCTTTAACAGTAGGCTGTCCTCTCCGGAGATCTGCATCATCGATGACATCATCGTGGACAAGCGATGCCATATGAATTAACTCAAGGGCAACGGCAACGTTTTTCATCACATCAATGTCATAGCGGCCAAATTTTCCTGCCAGCAAAACAAAAACAGGACGGATTCTTTTTCCCCCTGCCTGCAATGTATGCAAAGAAGCATGCTTTAAAAGGAGTGAGTCCGACTGAATGGTCTCCTCCAGTTTCTTTTCGATTGTATTTATATCAGAATTTAAAAATGAATACATCATTTTTAATTTCATTAGCATTCACCCAGCTTTTCATCCTGTCTACAAGTAGCTTGTCTATTTTTTATAGCCCATATGAACCGCTGCCGCTCCACCGCTATATGGCTTATAAAACACATTATTAAAACCTGCCGTCTCAAACAAACGTGCTAATTCTTTCATATCTGGAAAATCACGGGCAGATTCTTGGAGCCATGAGTACTCTTTGTAACTCTTAGCAAATAATTTACCAAATATCGGCATAATATAACGAAAATAAAAAAAGAATAGCTGCTTATAGCCAATTAAGGTCGGCTGTGACGTTTCCAGGCAAACGGCAACCCCGCCTGGTTTTAATACACGACGCATTTCTTTTAAGACTTGAAGATAATCTGGAACATTTCTTAAACCAAACCCGATGGTAACATAGTCAAAACTATTATCCGGAAAAGGCAGCTCCATGGCGTTGCCGTGAGTTAAGGTGACATGCTTAAGCCCGAGGTTCTTTACTTTTTCAATCCCGACATTAAGCATATTTTGACTAAAATCCAATCCAGTTACCTCACCAGAAGGACCAACGGCTTCTGCTAGTGCAATCGTCCAATCAGCTGTTCCACAACAAACATCCAGCGCTTTAGAACCCTTTTGAACATTCATTCTTTTCATCGTATCTTTCCGCCACTTGAGATGCTGCTGAAAACTAATGACTGAGTTCATTTTATCGTAGTTATCAGAAATTTTCTCAAAAACCTTATGAACTCGTTGTTCTTTCGATTGCTGCATGTGCTTACCCTTCTTCCACTAATGTTTTTGCCATTTTCTGATGTTCATTGATTACCTTACTAATTCTTGCTTCCAAAAAGTCATTTAAATAAGGAAGCTGGTTCATTCCATTTACTATCAATTGAATCGATGAATCGATATATTGATCACATATTGCATGTAAATTACGATATTGTATATCTGTTAAATTTTTTAAAGAGAGATTTTTATTTGAGTAAATGATGTCTTTCATACCTTCAAACATGATACTGCTACCATTATCGGAAAGCTGCTTTTTTTCATGCAGTAAACGCTTTACTAATAGGAAACATGATAACCACTCATTCCAAATATCTACTTTAAAGTAACCCGAAAACCTAGTTAATAATGCGCTTTCCATTTTCATCACACTTATCATCAGACTTTCAATACTTGAAAGCTCTTTTTGGTAAACAGAGATTTTATGCTCGTTAATCTCTTTAATCCCTTTTGAAAGTTCCTTGATCATTTCTATATTTTCAGAATCAGCAAGTAATTTATAATAAAGTCCGCTATAATAATCTCCGGCTAACACGGTTAATTGTCGTTGTTTCTCATCAACAGCTGCATTTGAAATATGCTCATGGGTATCAAGGGCAATTTGAATAAGCATAGTCGTCATAGCATAGTTTTTTATTTCATCAGAAGTCAATTCGAGCCGATCCATAATAGAGACAAGAATTAACAGCTTATCTTCATCAATTACGGGTGTTTCAATATATTTTAGCAAGTAAGGATGAAGTACCTTTCCTTCTACTTGCTCCTTTACATCAGTAAATTTTTGTCGAATGTCTGGCAAATTAATCACCCTTGCTTCCCCGAAGTAGAATATTATATTTAGTTCCTTTTAAAAAACAAGGCAGTGACAATTATATCATAAAAGGGTTAGAATGGGCAGGAATTCACAAAATAAATACTCTTTCACTGAGGGAAAAGGAACAATGAAAGGAGATTATTGGATTAATTATCCAACAAGAACAGATTACTTCTTCATTTCACTTTCCACTTCACCGAAATGGGTGATGATTTTCGCATTACCTCTAATTTTTATTGCTGATGTATGCTCGGTAAATTGAGCAATTAATACTTCGCCTTTATCAAGCTTTTCTGAATGATGAAATCTTGTATCCGTTCCCCTTGTTAACCCAATTACACTGACCCCATCATCCACTGCTTTTATCACAACAAAATCACTATTTTGCGGCTGACGTTTTTCCATATAATCACCCCACTTAATTCTTAATTCTTAATTAATGCCAGAATTTCTGCTCGAGCAATGGTATCCTCAGCTAACGTACCCCTTACTGCCGTCGTGACTGTTTGAGCTCCAGGTTTTTTAACACCCCGCATCGTCATACACATATGCTCTGCCTCAACAACTACCATAACTCCATGTGGGTCTAATTTTTCCATCATACTATCTGCAACAGTGGATGTAATTCTTTCTTGGAGCTGTGGCCTCTTGGCAACTGCTTCAACTGCTCTAGCCAATTTACTCAAACCAGTAACACGGCCGTTTTTTGGTATATAGGCAACATGTGCTTTTCCATAGAAAGGTACAAGGTGGTGCTCACACATAGAATAAAATGGAATGTCTTTTACTAAAACTAATTCTTCATGATCTTCACTAAATATCGTCTCAAAATGCTTACTTGGATCTTCGTTTAAGCCACTAAAAACTTCTTCATACATTTTGGCAACACGCTTAGGTGTGTCGAGCAAACCTTCCCGGCTGGGATCCTCACCAATTGCTTTTAATATTAAACGTACCGCTTCTTCAATTTGGGTACGATCCACTACTGACATATGTATTCCTCCTAAATTGTAAAACAATTATGTATAGTTAACAAATACATATTAGCACAATCAGTGGGATGAAACAAAAAAAGAAAAACCAAAACTCGAGGTTCCTAAGCAAATGAAAAAAGGCCATGGAATAAACCATGACCTTTTTTGCTCAAGCATTCGCTTAAAGCAATAATTTATGTAATTATTTTACTGCATCTTTAAGCGCTTTACCTGGTTTAAAAGCAGGAACTTTGCTTGCACCGATTTCGATTTCTTCACCAGTTTGTGGGTTGCGACCTTTACGGGCAGCACGCTCACGTACTTCAAAGTTTCCAAAACCAATTAGTTGAACTTTATCACCATTTTTTAAAGCATCTAAAATTGAATCAAAAACAGCATCAACTGCTTTTGTAGCGTCTTTTTTAGAAAGTTCGCTTGCTTCAGCAACTGCGTTAATAAGTTCTGTCTTGTTCATGCCATTCACCTCCTCCCAATAAAATAGTAAGATCCGTAAATAAGTTTACTTATCTACATTTCTAAACAATTTTTCTAAATTCTATACGTCACAGCGCGTTTTTATAGACAAAGTATTCAAATTATTGCTTCATTAGTAAATTTAAACTACTTCTTTAACAAAACCCTTATAAATAAAGGTTTTAAGCACTATAACGTAAGTCTGTTAAAAGATTATCACAATCATTTACGCTTATCAAGAATAATTCATGAAATTATGGTAATCTTTTCTTCGTTTCGACAAAATTCTACCGTAAATAAAAAATTCGGATACTTAATTTGCAGAATAATAAAAAAAAGACCCCGAATGGAGTCCTAAAACTAGAGAATAATGGCGATTAATCCTCCTGAGCCTTCATTAATAATTCTTTCTAACGTTTCTTTAAGTTTGTATCTTGCATTCTCTGGCATCAACGATATCTTTGCCTGAATGCCTTCTCGTACGATTGAGTTTAAAGAGCGTCCAAAAATATCAGAATTCCAAATGGATAACGGATCATCCTCAAAGTCTTGCATTAAATAACGGACTAGTTCCTCACTTTGTTTTTCAGTCCCAATAATTGGAGCAAATTCAGATTCCACATCCACTTTAATCATGTGAATAGATGGTGCAACCGCCCTGAGTCTTACGCCAAACCTTGCACCTTGGCGAATAATTTCAGGCTCTTCTAGACTCATATCAGATAGTGTCGGCGAAGCAACCCCATAACCTGTTTGCTTAACCATCTTTAATGCATCTGCTATATGATCATACTCCGCTTTAGCATGAGCAAAATCCTGCATAAGCTCAAGAAGATGATCTTTTCCTCTGATTTCTACTCCGACAATTTCTTTTAAAATATCATCATAGAGTTCATCAGGAGCATACAAGTCAATTTCAGCTATTCCCTGCCCCATCTCAATACCAGCTAATCCTGCTCTCTCTATATAATCAAAGTCGCTAAATTGCTGGACAACTCTATCAACATCTCTTAATCGTTTAATATCCTTCACCGTTTCTTTTACTGCTTCTTGATAGCTTTCACGAAGCCAGTGATTTTCTCTTAGCACCATTACCCAGCTTGGAAGGTTTACATTTACCTCAAGTACTGGGAACTCATAAAGGGCTTCCCGGAGGACATTAAGTACATCACTGTCCCTCATGCTTTCAACACTCATTGCAATAACGGGAATGTCATATTTTTCGGCAAGATTGGATCTAAGCGTTTCTGTGCTTGGATGATGTGGCTGAGCACTGTTGACGACCATGATAAATGGTTTACCAACTTCCTTCAGCTCTTCAATCACTCTTTCCTCGGCTTCAATATAATTACTCCGTGGAATTTCACCGATAGTTCCATCTGTTGTAACCACCACACCAATTGTGGAATGCTCTTGGATCACTTTTCTCGTTCCAATTTCTGCAGCCTCATGAAATGGAATTGGTTCTTCATACCAAGGCGTAGTAATCATCCTTGGTCCATTTTCATCTTCATATCCTTTGGCACCTGGGACCGTATACCCCACACAATCGACTAGGCGAATATTGACATTCAGCCCCTCATCAACATGTACCGAGCAAGCCTGATTAGGAACAAACTTTGGCTCCGTAGTCATAATGGTTTTTCCTGCAGCACTTTGTGGAAGTTCATCCTGAGTTCTTGATCTTTCCGCTTCGTTGTCTATATTCGGTAGTACCACTAGCTCCATAAATTTTTTAATAAATGTAGATTTCCCTGTTCGAACAGCACCTACAACTCCTAAATAAATATCACCGCCGGTTCTCTCGGCAATATCTTTAAAAATATCAACCTTTTCCAAGTGATCCCCTCCCGATCATTGAGTAAAGTGGGATAATATTATCCATCTAGGTATTTTTGGACAATATATGTTTATGACGTTGTCCTATATTCTTATGACACTTTTCTAAATTATTTTTTACCCCCTTAAAAAATATTCATAAGATTACTAGTATTTGTTGTGTCTGAACAGTTTGATCGAATGAGGGTTTCCCATTAAAGAAAACACGACGGTTATTATGTTTGAACAGAATCCATTATCGCGATTAGTGAATTCTGCTTAATAACCAAAAAACCCTTCTCCTACAATATATTTCGCAGGCGAAGGGTTATGACTAATTGCTATTATTGCTTTAAAAAAACAGGTTCCTTATTTTCATCATCTATCGTATAAGGCAGGGAGTACGCAGGAACGAACATTGAATTTTCGACGAGAATATTACGAATATCCTCTCCTGGTTTTAGCACCATCTCAGATTTTTGAAGCGTCTGAAATAAATCTTGACGGTAATCAACAAAAATTTCAGCATCCCCTGTTACGACATAAGGGAGATTTTGATTGGAGAATGGGCTAACCGCATATGGCTGCTGTTTATATCCTAATTTCTGAAAATCAAGCGAATAGACGTTATCCGCAATTTGCTCCTTATAAGGGGGATAACCCATAGATCTGATTTTCAACTTAATATCACGAATCGTTTCCGCAACCCGTAAGTCAAGTAATTTAACTGTTGGATTCGTCTCTACTTCGACAAGGACGTATTGGAAGATACCCCCGCTTTCAAAAGCATTTCCTGGCGGTTCTGCAAGATATTTAGGTGCTATCTTTTTAAAATCGATTGGGTATTTTTGATATATCGGAGTATCTGCTTCTTTTGTTTTTATTGGCAAAATCCCCCCATTATCCTCACGGAAAGAGTCAACCGCCTGTTGAACTGCTTGTAATTGATCCGCATAAGGGATCTGATTTTTCGCTAATTTCTCGTCAGGATACATACATCCTGATAAAAACAAGACTGATAATACGATAAAGGTACTAAGCACTTTCAATTTCATACAATCACCTATCGTTTAAGTTTTTATCCCGCATTAACGGGCAGTAAAACCCCCACTGATCGAAAGTTTCACTTTATGTAAAAAGGACGATAAATAAAATGAATCCTGCAATAATTAAAAATATGTAAGCAAGAATGGCGGTAACAGCTTTTAATACTCCTTTAAACTTATAACGACTTAAATAGATTGTGATAATTGCTAGAAACATTATTCCAATCCCAGCAATAGATATCCACATTTTTAGCATTCCCGGTGACAAAATGACACCCCCTTTTTTCGAAAGTTATTATATCACAGTAAAATCATTTGATAAAAACCTTTCTATTTGCCAAAATAAAAAACTGAAGTAAAGAGGGGCGAATTCCTTACTTCAGCCTTATTGACTAAACAACCCAGTCTCTAGGTTCATACTACATGTGTTCTTCGATGCATTGTATGCAATTTAGAGAGAAAGCGCATCGTAAGAACGCCTATTTTCACAGGAAAAATGCACAATTTTATTCTTCGGTATTTCTTTCTTCAAGTACATTTACTAAATCTTCCATTTCATGCGTTTTTCCACGAGCCATTAATACATCAACAGCATCCTTTGCATTCTTGCCATTAAACAAAACATCATAAAGAGCATATGTGATAGGCATGTTTACATCATACTTTTTAGCAAGCTGATAGGCTGCTTTCGTCGTTCTAACGCCTTCAACAACCATCCCCATATTTTCAAGTACCTCGTCGAGTGATTTCCCTTTTCCAAGCAGATTACCAGCTCGCCAATTCCTTGAATGAACGCTTGTACACGTAACAATTAAATCACCGATCCCTGCTAAACCGGAGAAGGTAAGTGGATTGGCTCCCATTTTGGTCCCTAAGCGGGCAATTTCTGCCAGTCCCCGTGTAATAAGGGCTGCTTTCGCATTATCTCCATATCCTAATCCATCCGTTATTCCCGCTGCTAAAGCAATGATATTCTTCAACGCACCGCCAATTTCAACTCCGATGACATCTGGATTTGTATAGACACGGAAATTCTGATTGATAAATAAATCTTGAATTTCTTCAGCAGCCCCCATATCTTCAGAGGAAACTGTAACGGTTGTGGGATGACGAAGACTAACTTCCTCTGCATGGCTTGGCCCTGAAAGGACAACAACAGCTTTCAAGAGCTCCTCAGACATTTCTTCCTTAATCATTTCTGTTATTCTCATTAATGAATCCGGCTCAATCCCCTTACTAACGTGAGCGATGGTTATTGGAGTATTATGAATCGAACGTATCTTACCAAGAACTTCACGAATAGCTTTAGTCGGTACGGCTAAAATAACCGTTTCGATCCCTTTAAGGGCGTCTCTTAGCGACCCATAGCCAATAATTAACTCCGGTAGTTGGATTTCTGGCAAGTATTTATTATTTGTATGGAATTGATTAATTTCAGTTACTTGCGATTCATTATGACTCCATAACCGAACTTCGTGACCATTGTCAGCAAGTACCATAGCTAGGGCAGTGCCCCAGCTACCAGCGCCGACCACGGCAATTGCTTTATTTTTCTGCAATACAATCACTCCCACCGTAAAATTTTTATTTTCTTTCTCTAGCATAAATTTTTATCGGGGTTCCTTCAAATCCAAAAGCATCTCGAATTCGATTTTCTAAGAAGCGTTCATAAGAAAAATGCAATAATTCAGGTTCATTTACAAATACAACAAAAGTAGGTGGCTTAACTGCAACTTGAGTTGTGTAATAAATCTTCAAACGCCGCCCTTTATCAGTCGGTGTTGGATTCATCGCAACAGCATCCATGATAATATCATTCAACACGCTTGTTTCTACCCTCATTGAATGGTTTTCACTTGCGACGTTAATCATCGGCAGCAAAGTATGAATCCGTTTTTTTGTTTTCGCTGATAAGAATACAATTGGAGCATAGCTTAAGAATAGAAAATGTTCTCTAATCTTTTGTTCAAGTTCTTTCATTGTTTTTTCGTCTTTTTCGATTGCATCCCATTTGTTCACGACGATGACAACGGCACGTCCTGCTTCATGTGCATATCCAGCAATCTTCTTATCCTGCTCAATAATTCCCTCTTCAGCATTAATAACAACTAAAACGACATCGGAGCGTTCAATTGCCCTTAGTGCGCGGAGAACACTATATTTTTCAGTGCTTTCATATACTTTTCCTTTTTTTCTCATACCAGCGGTATCAATAATAACGTATTCTTGCCCGTTATATGTATAAGGAGAGTCGACCGCATCACGAGTTGTCCCAGCAATATCACTGACAATGACCCGATCCTCACCAAGAATAGCATTCACTAATGATGATTTCCCAACATTCGGACGTCCAATTAAAGAAAACTTTATAACATCCTCATCATATTCCTGGCCTTTATTTTTTGGAAAATGCTTTGCTGCTTCATCCAATAAATCTCCCAATCCCAATCCATGCGAGCCAGAAACAGGAATTGGTTCACCGAATCCTAATGAGTAAAAATCATAAATCTGTTCACGCATCTCCGGATTATCAACTTTATTGACTCCTAACACGATCGGTTTCTTCGATTTATATAAAATCTTAGCTACCTCTTCATCTGCAGCGGTTACTCCTTCTCTTCCATTTGTTAAAAAAATAATAACATCTGCTTCATCAATCGCAACTTCAGCCTGTTGACGGATTTGTTCTAAAAATGGTTCATCGCCAATATCAATTCCGCCTGTATCAATCACATTAAAATCATGTGTTAACCATTCCCCTGAGCTATAAATTCGATCACGAGTAACACCCGGGATATCCTCAACAATGGAAACTCGCTCCCCCACAATTCTGTTGAAGATTGTTGATTTTCCAACGTTCGGTCTTCCTACAATGGCTATAACAGGTTTTACCATCATAATCGCCATCCTTCCTGTCCAATATATGTAAAATCTTGTTTTCTTTTGTTAATGATAAAGAAACCCTTCTTATCCTAGAGAAGGGTCTAACCATATTATTTTAGCAATGTTAATCCTTTCCCGCAATGAATATCTAATTTAAGACGATTTTTGTTTTCCTTTTTCGAAAAGATGAATATGATTTTGAAATATCGTACTTGCATTTTCTAGGATACTCCAGGATATCAATAATAGGGAAATTAACGCACAAACATCCAGATAGGCAAGTGTCCCAATCGGATAGGAAAAATTAAATTTAGTTAAATAATAGCCATATAAAACTTCTCCCTGCATGGTTCCACTAACAATAATTAACAATCTTCCACTCAATGTTTTTTGCAAAAGAATAGCTAATATTGAAAAACATATCCCCATCATCCATTCCTTTTTAAAGATTATCCATATGGGGTCAAATATTTCAAATAAATGAAAAGTGACGTAAGCCATCGTAATCGTAAAAGAACAGATAAATGAGTAAAGCAAATGACCAAACTTTTCCTTACTGAAAAAATAATAAGATAATAACAGCAACACCAGTCCGCCAGCATAAATATCAAAGGATCCAATAACAAAGTGAAAATTGGAGAGGATGATAATGAATAAAAGACAAGCAGCGGATTTCATTCGATATGGATTTTGCTTATTTAAAACAAACGTCAAATATACCCAAGAAAACCAAAAGATCCAATAAAAAAACAAACCTTCCAATCACACACACCTCCTAATGTTTCCATTATCGACATTCTTTATGTACTTTCATACTTCCTTGAATAATCTTTACCCTTCAAAATCATCTTAATAGTAGGAGGTGTGGAATAATGGGAAAGGACCGGCAGGAAAAAAAGCTTAAAACAAGTAAAAGAGTGGAATCTGATCGAGACCAGGCACTGCACTATCCAGGTGCCACGAAACTATCTAGCCCCGAAGAAGCAAGAGGCTTAAATGATGGAAAGTATAGTTAAATAAATAACGCTCTCGCAATTTTTTTTTTGCGAGAGCGTTATTTATTTAATCGTGCGTTGGCTATAGGTTTTTGTATCTATTCCTCTTTGCGATAACCAGTGATGGGTCTGACCGGATATCATCAGTGGAGCTTTTTGTAATTCACCGATTGTTTTGGCTCCTACTGCAGACATAATCATTGCTAAATCCTGATGAAGCAAATTGATTTCTGTATACAAGGAATCAATCCCTTCCTCCATTAATATTTTCAAGAAATGTCCAGCAAAACCAATTGCCTTCGCACCAACGGCTAGACCTTTTGCGGCATCGAAACTCGTTGAAATTCCCCCTGAACCGATTATTGAAACATCGCCTGAAACTGAAGATGCCTCCATTAAAGAAATCGCAGTCGGAATCCCCCAGTTATTAAAAAATGACAAAGATCTTTCACTTCGTTTATTTTCAATTTGGGCAAAATTAGTGCCGCCAAATCCCCCCACATCAACAGCCGCAACCCCTAAAGAAGAGAGAGTTTTGACGGTTTCTTTGCTCATGCCAAAGCCTACTTCCTTGGCGATAACAGGAACACCAACCGATTGGACAATTTTCTCAATCCTTTTTAGTGCACCAGCAAATTCCCTGTCTCCTTCTGGCATACTTAACTCCTGAATGACATTCAAATGGACCTGCAGCGCATTGGCTTCAATCATTTCAACCGCAATTTTCGCCTCATCCGGTGTTGCTTCACTTCCTAAATTAGCGAAAATAATACCTGAAGGATTTTCTTTTCTGACAACTTCATACGTATATCTTTCATCCTTATCCTTCAATGCGGCCATCTGCGAACCAACTGCCATTGCCAGACCTGCAGAATTAGCGACCTCAGCTAGTTGTTTGTTAATTCGATATGTTCGATCGCCACCGCCGCCTGTCATCGCATTGATAAAAAATGGCGAACTTAAAGAAAGTTCGCCAATAGTTTGGTGAAAGGTAACATCTGAAACATTCACATTTGGTAGACTTTGATGAATAAATTGAATATCATCAAATGCTGAAAAACTTTGCTGCCCATTTTCTAAGGCAAAGCGGATGTGATCCCATTTTCTCCCAGATCTAGACACTAAAAATCACCATTATTTTCTTAGATTCTTTAATTTATCCCCAATAACTTCGCCAAGCTGGAATCCTTTTGATTCTTCTGGCAGTTCATAATCGAGATTTTCCTCCACTTCTTTTTCAAGAAGATCTTTAATACTTAAGGATAGACGTTGCTCCTGCTCATTGGCGTCCAGTACTTTTACCTTTACCTCTTGCCCTTCTTTTAATACTTCATGTGGTGTAGCAATATGCTTATGAGCAATTTGAGAGATGTGGACAAGCCCTTCTACCCCAGGGAAAACTTCAACAAATGCACCATAGGATACTAATCTTCGAACTGTACCTGTTAGAGTACTGCCTTTTGGTGCTTTTTCCGAAATATTTGACCATGGTCCTGGCTGAGTTTCTTTAATGGATAAAGAGATTCTTTCATTATCACGATCAACATTTAATACCTTTACTTTTACTTGTTGACCCTCTTGAACAACATCAGTTGGTTTTTCAACATGCTTGTACGATAATTGGGAAATATGAACAAGGCCATCAATTCCACCGATATCAACAAATGCGCCAAAATCTGTGATTCTTTGGACAGTCCCATCAATAACTTGTCCAGGATGGATAGAATGAAGGAGGTTTTTCTTCTGTCTGCCTTTTTCTTCTTCCACTACCGCACGATGTGAAAGTATCAATCGGTTCTTTTCTTTATCCAGTTCAACTATTTTAAATGCAATTGTTTGACCTTTATAATCAGAAAAATCTTCGACAAAGTGTGCTTCAACTAGCGATGCTGGAACGAAACCGCGAACGCCAAGGTCGACAACAAGTCCGCCTTTTACAACATCCTTGACTTCGGCATCGAATATTTCACCATTATTGAAACGTTGCTCTAAACTAACCCATGCTTTCTCAGCATCGAATTTTCTTTTAGAAAGAATTAGTGCTTCTTCTTCTACTTTTAAGACTTCGAGGTCTAAAGCATCACCTTCTGCTACGACATCAGAAGCTTTTTCAACATGAAGGCTAGAAAGCTCGCTAATAGGGATAATGCCATCTAATTTACTATCCTGAATATTAACGATTACCTGTTTTTCTTCTACCTTTGTAACTTGTCCTGTAACATGGTCTCCGATGGCAAAATTTCTTACTTCAACTTGGTTCATATCTTCTGACATATGTACTCCTCCTTAATCCATAACTACTCAAAATATATGATGTGATTCATGCCGCACGCACAAATCCCATTAACTACCAAAAGATTAGAATATTTTAAAAAATCTCTTTTTATTAACTTCTTATAAATAGCTAATTTTGTCAAGCAGAACCTATCGATGTTCTTTAATAAGTTTATGGATTTCGCTCATGATTAATTCGGTGACCTGATCAGCAGAAGCTTTTGTTTCACGAAGCTCTTTCATGGCAATCGGCTTTCCGTATACAATTTTCAACTTACCAAGGCTTTTATATGGTCCGATAATGGCACATGGGAGTACATCCGCCTCAGTTCTTAAAGCGAAAAAACCAGCCCCCGACAGTCCTTTTCCAAGGTCTCCCGTCTTACTTCTTGTCCCCTCTGGAAAAAGCCCAAAGACATGACCGTCTTTTAAGACCTTTAAACCTGATCTTAATGCTTCTCTATCTCCCATCCCTCTTTTCACAGGGAAGGCATTGCATTTCCGAACAACATTTCCAAGCACGGGAACATTGAATATTTCTTCTTTTGCCATAAAGTGAACAGGTCTGGGTGCAGTGATTCCAACCACAAGTGGGTCAAAATTATGGATATGATTCGTACATAGGAGTACTCCGCCATCCTTAGGGAAGTTCTCTGCCCCAATCACTTGAATTCTATACCATGGTTTAAAAATCGAAGCAACAACAGACCTTGCAAATGAATAAAATGTCACATTAACCAATCCTTTCAAGAACTAGGGCCATAATATTTTCTACAACTTCAGGAATGGTCAAAGAGGTCGTGTCGATTTCAACAGCATCTTCTGCTTTTCTTAATGGAGCATATTCTCTTTCT
Source organism: Neobacillus sp. K501 (assembly GCF_053749995.1). Taxonomy (NCBI): domain Bacteria; kingdom Bacillati; phylum Bacillota; class Bacilli; order Caryophanales; family Bacillaceae; genus Neobacillus; species Neobacillus sp. K501. Next base: position 131,394 of record NZ_JBSLYA010000002.1, read on the forward strand.
GAATCGATTTTATCACGACGGGCAATTTCTTCCTTTAACTTCTCAAGATCGGATGGGAAGCCTTTCTGCAGGTTTTCTGTATGACGTCTTACCGCTCTTTCCTCAACACTAGCAAGCAAAAACACTTTCACTTCAGCGTTTGGAAGTACATGTGTCCCAATATCTCTTCCATCCATTACGACACCTCCGCCGAGAGCGAAAGCTTGCTGCATACGAACCATTTCTTCTCTGACTTTTTGTTGTTTTGCCACGTATGAGACATTATTTGTTACCTCAGCAGTACGAATCGCTTGCGTTACATCGTGTCCGTCAAGAATGACTAATTGACCATTTGGTGAAGGAAATAGCTCCATTTTCGTATTCAATAGAATATCAATTAAAGAGGTTTCATCTTCAAGGTCAAGTTTGTTTACGATTGCTTTATAGGTCAAGGCCCGATACATTGCACCTGTATCGATATATATGTAAGATAGTTTTTCTGCCACAATTTTTGCTACTGTACTTTTACCGGCTGCAGCAGGGCCGTCAATTGCGATTGATAGTTTCGTTTCCATAGTTCCTCCTATGTCTTTCTTGTTCGTGATGAAGACATCCTCCATATATTTTACCATAAGAAAGCGGATTGACTCTTTTTTTAACATTTAAAAATATAAAAAAAGCGGGGATGTTTATTTCCCGCTAAAGGTTTGAAGAATTTCTGTAAATGTATTTTCATTTACTCCCTCGTATTTTGTTAATTGTTCAAACTGCGGAAAAACATCTAACTGGTGGAAAAATAACTGAGCCAAAAATAGAAAGATAAATTGGATAATTATAATCTTCATTATTATTCTTTCTATCGTTTTCATTCGATCACCCCAATAATACTATTATTGGGGTGAATTGAAATTTTTATTCTTTACCTAAAGAACATCCTCATATGTTTCTTCTGCATTTTTTAGCTTTATGACTTCTTCTTCGGTACCGTCATTAGCATTTATGAAAATCCTATAAGTATCATCATCGATGGTACCTAAAAATTCATAACATAATACTTCCTTATTTAAGTCATTTAAAATGACAGCTTGTCTTTCTTCCATAACTTTAAAATTTGGATTTACTTTAGCACGAGCTTGCTCACTTGTTAATTCTGCCTTTTTAATATTTCGATCTTCCATAAATGATTTTAAATATTCCTCTGCGGAAAATCCCATGATATTCCCATTGTCAAGAGCAATCTCTACTTTAATTGCCTCTGGGTAAATTCTGACATTATCTACGGTTGTAACAAAATTGAAGACCCCGACATTGTCATATTGATTACTCTCAAACAACTCAAGATTTTTAAATCCATTTTCATTTAGAAAATCAGCTGCCTTATTCATCGCATCATTTAAGCTTATCGTCTGCTCTGTTACTTCACGGTAATTAACAAACCAAATTGGATATCCAGCTTTTTTCGTGATATCCATATTCGCTTCCTGACCGGTTTTATTATTTTTTACCGATACACTGTAAAAGCCATAGTCTGAACCCTTCCCGTTCTCTGTGACCTTCACTTCCGCATTCCCATTAAATTTCATATATTTTTTCGCGATGCTGACAGCCTCTTTTTTAGAAATCGTCTTTCCCTTTATTTTTTTGAAATTCTCATCTTTTTTCTGCATATTAGCAAATGTTGGCCCTAGGTCAGTCTCTTCATAACCCGTTGCTGTTTTTTCAACCGTCTTAAAACCATCAATAATCGTATTATCCGCCGCTTCTTTACCTGAAGCCAATGCCATTTCAACATCCATCCAACGGAGATTATTTTCCAGTACCAAATGCTGTACTTTACGAAGCTCATTTTGGATTTCTCCAGATTGTTTATAGAGGGATTTTAAGGTTTCATATTCCTCTTCGGATAATGGTTCCTTTTCTAAATCCCTTACTGCGGTTTTATAACTAAAATTCCCGATCTTAGATAAAAATTCCTCCGTTTTATTAAATGGCAGTAATGTCAAGGGAAGCTGTCCTACATCACTTTGTGCTTCTGAGGTTAATCTCCATACTTCCACTAAAGACGGTGACAATGAATGTCTAGAATTCATCGCAAGAGTTGTTCCAATTTTATCGTGCACTAAATCAACATTATAGGTTAGATCATGAAAGGCTCGTTGATAATTATTTTCAGCATTAACCAAAATGGCATTTTTCTCTTGGTGTTCCTGATAGCCCCAATAAGCCGTACCGGCTACACCTAAAGCAAGTACACCAATGATGATTCCTCTTATCATCTCTTCACCCCTTTATTTACAGAAAATATGTTTTCCAATTCGCTTAATTTGAGGTCTTGACCAAATCCACGGGCTTGTTGCAGTATCTGGATTAAAGTAATAAATGGCATCTCCTGTTGGATCGATTCCATTAATAGCATCTAAAACTGCTTTCTTTGCTGTTTCATTAGGAGTCAAATTAATTTGTCCATCTGCAACAGCTGTAAATGCTCTCGGTTCATAAATAACTCCTGAGACTGTATTAGGAAATGACGAGCTATTTACCCGGTTGAGTATGACTGCAGCTACCGCTACTTGCCCTATGTAAGGCTCGCCCCTTGATTCTCCATAAACAGCGTTTGCCATCAATCGAATATCATTACTCGAAAATCCCCCAGGTGTATTTGCCGCTGTTGGCTTTTTTGGAGGTGCAGCCGGTTTTGGGGCTGCTGGTTTTTGAGCAGTATTTTGTGGAGCGGTCGGTTTCGGTGCTGCTGGTGTTGGTGCCGTTTGTTTTGGTGCAGCCGGTTTCGGTGCTGCTGGTGTTGGTGCTGTTTGTTTTGGCGCAGCCGGTTTCGGTGCTGCTTGTTTCTGCTTATCAGTATTAGCTGGCGGATTAGCTGGTGCTTTTGGCTTTGGAGCACTCTGCTTTTTTAAATCTACTCCACCATAGTGTGTAAACTTATTATCTTTATTGATTTGCTGCTTAACAAACTGTTCATTGTACTTGCTTGCCTTAGCAAGCTTTGCTTTCGTCTCAGCACCTGCCAAACCATCAATCGGCAGACCAAATTCATACTGAAAATTTCTTAATGCCCAATAAGTGCTCCAACCGAAAACTCCATCAATTTTCTTATTGTAGAAGCCAAGATATTGGAGCCTAGATTGTAATTCGATAACATCATCGCCAACAGCACCTTGTTGAATAACCTGATTCGAAAAGGCATACGCATTGTTGTCCTCCACATTTGACAAAGGCATGATACAAAGGGAGATGAGGATGAAAAATGATATTATTAATTTTTTCTTCTTCATGGTAATGTAACCCCCAGTTGTAAATCTTTTTAGATGTAACCCTATTTTTTGTTTTGTTGGCATAATTATTCAAAAAAAATTCCCTCCATTATGAATGAAGGGAATTTTGAGCGGAATATTGTTTCCTTTTATGGTGGTTTGTCGTTAAAATCCTTGCCATTTTAACCTTTTTTAGTCCAAACCACCAAAGAAAGATCATAAAAGGTAAAATGATATATAACCAGTTCTCTTGGGTTTTTAAAATAAAATCATAAATACCATGAAGAAAAAATGGAAGAAATAGGGATAAAATGACCCATTTAGCTTTCTTTCCTTCTGTAAATTTTGCTTTACCAATATAAAAGCCCATAATTACTCCGAAAAGGGCATGACTGGAAACCGGAAGTAAGGCACGTGCCATGGCATGTTCAATACCATTGGCAATTAGATAAAATATATTTTCAACGGTAGCAAAACCTAATGAAACAGCGACACCATAAACGATTCCATCAAAAGGTTCATCAAATTCTACATGCTGATAAATGGCATAAAAAAGAATAAACCATTTAAAGAATTCTTCAAGTAGGCTTGTAGAAAGGAATGCATCGACCCAATCTAATGTTATGATATTTTCTGTATGGAGTACATGTTGAATAAACATAATCGGGAACACGAGGAGTGCACCGAACAAAAATGTTCGCATGACCATAGAAATAGGCTCTGAGTCATATTCATCTTTTAAATAGAAATAGCTTAGTAAAGCCAGACCGGGAGCAATTCCGGCTGACAATATTCCCAGCATGGCTAAACCTCCTAAGCAAATCAGTTTCCTTTATCGTATCATATTTTCGCATCTAATTCTGCATTTAAATATGATTTGCTCTTGAGGTTAAAAATTAATATTTTCCACTCCGCTTGAAAGTGCAACTGCCAATTTTATTCTTGCTTTTTTAGAATCATTATCACTACCAAGAATGACACCTTTTTGATTAAGATCGTAAGCACTTCCTAAATAATCATAAGTGGTATATACGGCACCTTCTTCCGCACTTGTTGTGATAACAAGGACAATCCCCGCGGCAATTGCTTTTTCAATTTCCTCCACCATCTTTGGTGCAACCTGACCACGGCCAACGCCCTCGAGGACAATTCCAGCGACACCAGCTTCTCTAGCAGCATTTATAAATTTCCCATCCGCACCTATATAACATTTAATTATTTCGACTTGTGGAATAGGGGCCTTTACGCAATAGTACTCCCGTTTTAACGGTTTTTGAAAAACATGTACCTCATCATTGTCAATGATTCCAAGATATCCAAAACCAAATGAGTTAAATCCTTGAATATTTGAGGCATGTTCCTTTTTTACATATCTAGCTGCAAAGATTCGCTCATTAAAAACGACCACAGCCCCCGCATCTTTCAAATCATCTGCACAAGCAGAGAAAATGGCATGACGAAGATTGATATATACATCACTGCCTAAATCCTCTGGGGATCGTTGTGATCCTGTTATTACTACCGGTCTAAAATCCTTTATGGTCAAATCAAGAAAATAAGCCGTTTCTTCAAGGGTATCTGTACCATGGGTTACAACAACCCCTGATACTTGATCATCTTCAAAATACTTTTCAATTTTATTTTTTAATACCACTAAATCATCAAAAGTAATATGTATACTTGCCTTTTGAAATACGGACTCCACGATAATTTCTATTTCATCTGGAAGATGACACATTGCTGCTAATTCTTCACCCGTTAATTCTCCAGCCACCAATTTCCCAGACTTTTTATTCGTTTTAGACGCAATCGTTCCTCCTGTGGTTAATAAAACTACCTTTTTCATTGGTTTATTCACCTTTTTCTGCTTTTTCTAAAATCGATTGAGCAATTAACCCTCCATGGAATCTTCCATTTTCAATAAATATTTCGTTCGCATTATTCCCAGCAGCAATAACTCCTGCGATATAGATTCCTTCCATATTCGTCTCCATGGTCTCAGGATTAACGAGCGGTCTTCCCGTATCCTCATTAATCATGATTCCCATATTCTTTAGGAACTGGTGGTCAGGACGGTACCCTGTCATAGCAAATACAAAGTCGTTTTTCATTCTCTTTTCTGTTCCGTCTTTTGCATATATAACTTCGTTCTCAGTAATTTCTTTAATATGGGCATCAAATTCCATCATAATTGTCCCATTTCGTACTAGGGCATCAAATTCAGGGAGAATCCAGGGCTTGATACTAGGCGAATACTCACTCCCTCGATATAGCACAGAAACTCTGGCACCTGCCTTAACAAGCTCAATAGCTGCATCTATACTTGAATTCTTTCCACCGATGACACATACATCTTTATTAAAATAAGGATGAGCCTCTTTGAAATAATGATACACCTTGGGCAAATCCTCTCCAGGGACATCCATATAATTAGGATGATCATAGTATCCTGTGGCAATGACAACATTTTTGGCATAATAAATGTTCTTTTCTGTTATTATCTTAAAAAGTACTCCCTGTTTTTCTACCTTTGTGACCTTTTCAAAAGAATGAATACGAAGCTGTTTTCTTTTTACTACCTCGCGATAATAAACTAGCGCTTGGTTTCGTTTTGGTTTATAGCTCTCCGTGATGAAAGGAACATCTCCTATTTCTAATTTCTCACTCGTACTAAAAAAGGTTTGATGTGTTGGATAATGATAGATAGCATTCACAACATTCCCCTTCTCGATAATAAGCGGATTTTTCCCTATTTCCTTAAAAGCAATCGCAGCAGCCAAACCACATGGTCCACCGCCAACTATAATAATATCTTCTATTTTCAAGATATTCACCTCGTTTTATCTTCGTTCATTAAAAAACTCCTATCGTAATGATAGGAGTTTTTTTATTATGTTTCAATCCTTTGTGTTTAAATCCATCCTCTGAAACGGCTTGCTTCTGCCATTTTTCTAACACCGACCATATAGGCTGATAAACGCATATCAACGCGGCGGGTTTGAGCTGTATCATAAATATTATTAAAGGATTTAACCATTACTTTTTCAAGCTTTTCTTCCACTTCTTCCTCTGACCAATAATAACCTTGATTATTTTGTACCCATTCAAAGTAAGAAACTGTTACGCCACCAGCAGAAGCTAAAACATCTGGAACAAGCAAAATACCGCGCTCCGTCAATATTTCTGTAGCCTCTAATGTTGTTGGACCATTAGCAGCTTCAACTACAATACTAGCGCGAATATTATGAGCGTTATCTGCCGTAATTTGATTTTCGATTGCTGCAGGAACGAGAATATCGCAATCTAATTCAAGTAGTTCTTTATTTGAAATTGTATTATTAAATAACTTTGTTACAGTTCCAAAGCTATCGCGTCGATCTAATAAATAATCAATATCTAGTCCATCCGGATCGTGCAAAGCACCATAAGCATCGGAAATTCCAATTACTTTTGCCCCAGCATCATGCATAAATTTAGATAAGAAACTGCCGGCGTTTCCAAAACCTTGAACAACAACTCTTGCACCTTCGAGCTGAATCCCCTTTTTCTTAGCTGCCTCACGAATACAAATCGTAACCCCTTTTGCTGTTGCTGATTCGCGGCCATGAGATCCTCCTAAGACAAGCGGCTTCCCTGTAATAAATCCAGGATTATTAAATTCATCTATACGGCTATATTCATCCATCATCCAAGCCATAATTTGAGAATTCGTGAAGACATCTGGAGCAGGAATATCTTTAGTTGGACCAACAATTTGGCTGATTGCCCGTACATACCCACGGCTTAATCTCTCAAGCTCTCTAAATGACATGTCACGCGGATCACAGATGATTCCGCCTTTACCACCACCATAAGGTAGATCGACAATCCCACACTTCAAGCTCATCCAAATGGACAGCGCTTTCACTTCTGTTTCCGATACATTTGGATGGAACCGAATACCACCCTTTGTTGGACCAACAGCATCATTATGTTGAGCACGGTAGCCAGTAAATATTTTAACTGAACCGTCATCCATTCTAACTGGAATTTTAACTGTCATCATACGTAACGGCTCTTTCAAGAGCTCGTAAACCTCTTCAGGATAACCTAACTTTTCAAGAGCCTTATGGATTACTGTTTGTGTTGATTTCAACACATCATTTTTTCCCTCTTGATTAGTTTTTTCATTACTTTTTTCGGCTACCATCTGTAAACCTCCTAAAAAATTGCTTAAACGAATGTTGTCGCTTTCAGAGACAAGTATACACCTTTAATTGATTTATGCAAGAAGAAAAACATACTTCTTCATGTTTTAAGATCGCCATATGTAAACGCTGTCATACATGCTGGTTTGAGATGATTGATTGGAGCCTTATAGAAGTTCTTTACTGGCGTTCAAATTTTTGATGACAAAGAAAAAAGGAGCGGTGGACTCCTGGATATTTCATCGTGATGAATCTGTTATTTAAAATAGTGTTGAATCGTTTCCACCGCTTTATTTTCGATAATCATTTTTCCATATTCTGATAGCACATGACGGCTAAGGATGGAATAATTTCCATATTCGGAACAGAAAGCAGCGATTTTTTCTAAAATCGAAGAATCCAAATGATTCATAAGTAAGTAATAGCGGTTATTAAAATAATATAAATTGCCGCCGGAAATATTGAGCGATATAAGTTTATTTGCAAGGCCAATTACATCATCAAAACTCTCGAACTCATAAAGGAGATTCTCACAGCCTTCCACCCTAACCTGCATCTCAACAAAACCATCATATAACAATTCATCGTCTTCTATCTCTTCGTCAACAGTAATAATCATAACCATCCCCTGGGCCTGTAGGGAGAATATTTCCACCGCTACAGAACCTTGGATATCAACATCGAATTCCTCGCTTGCTTCCTCCAGCATATCCTGGAACAGCTGCTGCCATTTTATCGAATCCTTCCAAATATCATCTTTGGAAAGTCCCCTTTCGAACAGATCATCAGAGGTTAAAAAAATTTTTATTTTATTGACTGTTAAGCGTTCTAAGCGCATAATTCTGCCCCCTGCCGTGACATCACTCTTATTCCTAGTGTATGTTGCAGGCTTTAGTTGGTGCTTAGACTCCTCTAACCGCTCCATTAGCCATTCTTAATGGTAATTAGGTGACATTGTGCAGGTGCTCCTAAACGTAGTGGAACTCCAGTAGTTCCGTAACCATTACTAATTAACAATGTTGTTTGCTCTAAAACTTTTACTTTCCCTTTTTCATATGGACTGTATCCGAGAATATGTATTTGTCCCCCATGCGTATGACCACTTAACACAAGACTGATATCATGTTCTGATTGGATTTTTTTTGTTATTGAAGGATAGTGACTTGCTAAGATTTTAAAGCTTTGATCATCTGCATCGATTAAAGCTAAATCTAGTCGATCACGGTCGGCATTTAAATCATCTACACCTAATAAACATAATTTGTCCCCAGTTTTAGATTCAAAGGTAACAGCCGTATTAGCCAAAACATTAATGCCAGAATCTAAAAAAATAGCGTCTAATTTACGAAAATCCGTCTCATAATCGTTATTTCCCCAAACAAAATAAACAGGACCAAGCTTTTTTAATTTCATTAAGTTCTCTTTCACTCTCTCAAAAGGAACTCCCTTTTCAGTTAAATCACCACCGATAATGACAATTTCCGCTTTTCCAGTAACTTCACTAATGATTTGATCAGAAATTTTCCGCTTATGGATATCTGAAATAAAAAATATCGAAACCGAACCGAATGACTCAGGAAAATTTGGAAAGGACATTTCATGCTTTATTACTCTATTTAAAAAAGCTTCCCTGAGCATATACAAAAGGAGACATACTCCAAATATCAAAATCAAAATAAGAATGATCGCCATAAAGGTAATTTCTCCTTTTTATTCAATAAGTTAAAAAAATCATACCATAAAGGAATCTTACTAAAAAGAATGAGTGACCTCTTTATCCATTTTGCAAGATAAAATAATAAATTAATATCAACCCTGGATACGCGAAAAAAATCGTGCTATTCCAGGAAGTTTGTTTTCTTATCGCTTTTCTTGTTTTTTGTAACACCTCATAAAGTAATTGGGTATTAATCGCCAATCCAATATAAAAAGCGATTGAAGCAGCGAAGAATTCTAATGGGTGTATAATAATTCCTATTATGAACTCCTCAAAACGAAATGGGTGACTGATAGGCAGCCATTTCATTACTAGGTACCCACAAATTAAGATCATGACAAGCTTCCAAATCAGTTTCCACATAAAAATCCCTCCCATACATTGTATGAGAGGGTGTAGGAATTTTTTCCTCATTTAGTCTTCTTGAATACTCAAAATCCTGAAGCCATGATCCTCCAACTTTTTCGTAAAACGATCAATATTATCTTTCTTTTCAATTTTCATGACAATTCTTCGCACCAATTTATCTGTTTCATCAAACGTTACCAATGAAATAATATGTTCATGGAAGTGGTGGGCAATCTCAGAAAGACGAGCAATTCTGCCTTCGGTTTCAACAGACGTAAAAGCAATCCTTACTCCTGGCCGATTTACACCAAATGCGCTGCCAAAAGTGGATAAAACATCCGAGCGTGTAACAGCACCTAGGAATTTACGGTCTGACCCCAAAACGGCCAGTAATGGAAAATCTTTTAAATCAAGGAGTGTCTTTTCGAACATTTCCTCACCAATAAGAAATTTATCTTGATGGGAGAGAATTTCCGTTACGAAAGTTGAGTCTAAATATTCATCTTTCTGCTTTCCTGAAAGAAAATATTTTTCATATATATTGTAGCGTGTAACAATCCCTAAATACTGTTCTCTCTCTAATACAGGCATTCCATCAATCTCATGCTTTTCTAATAGGTCCAAAGCAACCCTTAATGATGTGTCTTTTTGCAAAGTCACACATTCGTGTTTTGGAATCATAATATTTTTAACGAACAATTCCCATCACCTCAAAGTTATTAATACCCTTATTATACTTCAACAAAATAGGGAAAAATCCTCTAACATATTAAAGATTTATGTCATGAAAAGAAGATATTTTCATAAGTATTAATGATGTTAACTAAGGGAGGGCTACTATGTTTACGCTATATAAAACCTGGCATCCTTACGCTAGTCCTTTTGACCCGTGTAAGCCAATAACTGAAAAAACATTTTCAACTCCACCTAATCTATATATAGGATTTCAACCACCTAATTTACCACAATTTTCACCACAGGAAGCATTAAGAGCAGGTACCTTATGGAAGGCTTTTTATGACCCTTACTTCAATCCATTTGAAAAAGCAAAAGGAGGGGTTTCTAGATGAATCAGGTTCCTCCAGAATATTATCAAATCATGGAGCAGCTTCAAGCTGTGGACTTTGTCTTAGTTGAGCTGACCTTGTACTTGGATACCCACCCAGATGATCTTGAAGCAATCAAACAATTTAATCATTATGTAAAAGAAAGAAAGGCAATAAAAAAAGCATTTGAAAGCCAATTTGGTCCACTAATGCAGTTTGGGCACAGTTACTCAGGGCATCCATGGAACTGGAAAGACGCTCCTTGGCCCTGGCAGGTATAAGCAGAAAAAAGGAGGGGTTGAGAATAAATGTGGATATACGAAAAAAAACTTCAATATCCCGTTCGAGTCAGTACATGTAATCCGACATTGGCAAAGTATTTAGTTGAACAGTACGGTGGTGCTGATGGAGAGTTATCAGCAGCATTACGTTATCTCAATCAAAGATACAGCATTCCTGATAAGGTAATTGGATTATTAACAGATATAGGAACCGAGGAGTTTGCTCACCTTGAAATGATCGCAACCATGATTTATAAGCTAACTAAAGACGCCACCCCCGAGATGATGAAAGCAGCTGGTCTTGGTGATCATTATGCTGTTCACGATAATGCATTATTTTATCATAATGCTTCAGGTGTCCCATGGACAGCTTCTTATATTCAAGCTAAAGGTGATCCAATTGCAGATTTATACGAGGATATTGCAGCGGAAGAAAAAGCCCGAGCCACTTATCAATGGATTATCAATCTTAGTGACGACCCTGATTTAAATGACGGTCTTAGGTTCCTGCGCGAAAGAGAAATCATCCATTCCCAGCGCTTCCGTGAAGCCGTTGAAATATTAAAAGATGAACAAGGCAAGAAAAAAATCTTTTAACCCAAATAGAAGCAGAGTAAAATCTGCTTCTATTTTTTTTCATGATAGAGATTAATGTCATATTTCGTTTTCATCATTTCGAATACGAAATGGCGGTTTTTCCATTGTTCTTCCTTTTTCCATAAATCCTTACTCCTATCAACAATTTCGCATCTTAACTCCTGATATTCTTTTTCCTTTTTATCCTTTTGCTGTCTTAACACATTCATGGCTCCATAAAATCCTATCGTTATAAAAAAAAGCAAGACAATAAAGGAGTTATTTAGTGATGCCGAAAACATCGCGAAAAAAGAAAAAGAATAATATTTTGCAATAGTAAAATAAAAAAAACTAAATAAAAGGAATGCCGAAAACAACGTTGCGTAGATGGAATAAAAATGCCACCTTTTTGCGTCGTCAAACTTTTTTTTTCTCTTCCTCACGTTCTCAAGCATCTGTTTCGTTGCTTCATCGGTATATTCAAGTAAAAGAATTGGGGAATCCATCCTACCGCCTCCTCATTCAAATAAATATGAACTTGTCCGATAATTTATGATAGATAATAAATAAAAACCGATCAAAAATGATCGGTTACTGATCTAAGGGAATCTTTAAAACTTGGCCAAGATAAATCTCGTCTCCCTTTAGGTTATTTGCTTTTCTGATTTTTTCCTCTCCATCCTTAGATTGATAATATTTTAACGCGATTCGATAGAGGTTTTCACCTTTTTGAACAGTATGATTGACGATTTTCCCTGGATTTTCTGGAGGAATATTCTCATTCGTTACTGGTGTTTCAGCCACCCCTCCACTATTCTTATCAGCGGCCCCATTAGTTTCAATGACTTCCGCATTTAAACCTGCATTTTCATTTGAAGAATCTGTTGTATTTTCTGCCTCAACTTCATCTTCCTTGACCTCATCTGCCTCGATGGCTTCTTTCTCCTCTTCGACAGGCTTTTCATTCGTTTCCACGTTTTTCTTTTCATAGTTTATTACTTCATAACCAGAGGAATCTCCAGACACTTTTTCCGGTCCTTTTTTCTCTCCTCCATCGAGGTATGAGTATACACTGAAAATAACGATCGGAAGCAGAATAAAAAACAATACTAAAATCCGGATAACAGGATATTTTAATTTCAGTTTCGTTTTTGATTTCTTACGTTTTTCACGATGAACCTGTTCTCTCGGGGGTAATTGCACTCGCTCTTCAGCAGTTGTTTCAATTGTTCTCTCTATTCGCTGCCTATTCTTTTCTGCTTGGTTTCTGTATGGTTCTTCTTTATTCATTGAGGAACTCCCTTCTGTTCATCGACATCTAACGATTTTCTATATTTGATATTCAACCCAAGTAAAAAATCAATCAAAAAATGCATAATGATCGTAACAGCTAAATTATTTGTCCACTGATAAATTAATCCGATGAAAAAACTTAGAATCACTATATTCGTAAATAAAAACCAATTGAAAAGGTATCGATAATGAATGATGGCAAAAATGATACTGGCTACCACTAGACCCACCTTAGTTTGAATGATCCCTCGAAATAGTAATTCCTCACTAATAGCAACAAAGGCTGCAATCCAAGCGATATGAATTACCTTTCTATCCTTAAATATCCGTTCATTCAAACCGCCATCATCATAGAAAGAGGACGGAAGCCATTTCATTAAAACCACATCAATAATCACTACTGCGACCCCTGCCGGAATTCCGATTGATAAAATTCTACTATCAAAAATCGTAAAAGTCCGCAGGAAGGCGAAATGATCAAATAACATAATTCCTAATATGAACGATATTGCTAATAAAATTATCTGTGTCATATGTAGATGGAAAAGTAGTTCTTTATCAGACAGACTGTTTATTAGCTCCTTATATTTATGTTTCATTCACTCAACTCACTATTTAGTAAAATTTTGGCTAAGTAGTCCTTCCACTTATCATCTTTTGCTGGGATTGAATCGTTTCTATCGTTTGATTCATATTGATGAATGTCTATACCGCAAACATCACAGCATGACTCTACCTTTTCATTCATTGCCTCTTCTTCAAAATAATTAAGTATTAACTCTCTTCTACAAGACTCCGATTGAATCCAGTTCTTAAGACTAAGAATATTATTCTTTTTCACTGTCAACCGTTCCTCTACAAAGGATGTGATAGCATGCTTTACTTGCTCAATTGGTGCATTTCCTCGATGGCTTTTCAGAAAGTCGCAAACAATTCGCCATTGAATCTCTGAAAATCCTCCATCTTCTCTTAATTGAATATTTCCCTCAAGATCATAGCAATTTAGCATAGCTTCTTCGGGAAGTTGTGCAAATAGCCAATCCAATTGTTGGTTGGAAGGTAATTCACCTTCAGCAAGCTGGAAAGGAAGCTGCTCGTCTCCAGGTGAGTACAAAATGATCGCTATGCTGGGAAGGCCATCCCGGCCAGCCCTGCCAATTTCTTGAAGATATGATTCTATTTGCATAGACATATGATAGTGTATGACAAATCGAATATTTTCCTTATTAACGCCCATACCAAATGCACTCGTGGCGCAAATAATATCTAATTGACCGTTAATAAATTGCTGTTGAATCAGAATTCTTTGCTCTTGATCCAACCCACCATGATAAGGCATTGTCTTCGTTAAACCTCTACTAGCCAAGAGAACGGCCATTTGTTCCGCAGCCTTCTTACTAGAAAAGTAGATAATTCCAGGTTTTTGAAGTTGAAGTGCATACTGTATCAATTTTTCTTGCTTATCATAATAATGAGCTACTGTATCCACATAAAAAGCAATATTTGGGCGGTCAATCGTCGATTCGATTCGATTAAAATTCTCTAACTGAAGTGACTCAACAATATCCTGTCTGACTTTCTTAGTCGCCGTTGCAGTTAACGCTAGCGTTAGTGGATTTCCTAGTTTCTCCCTGACCTCCCCAAGCTTGGAATAATCCGGACGGAAGTCATAGCCCCACTGGGAAATACAATGGGCCTCATCAACAACAAATAACGAAATTGTAAGTGTCTGAAGTTTCTTAATGATTGTTGCCAAACTAAGCATCTCAGGAGAAATAAAAATATATTTATATTTGGATAAATGCCGTAAAACATTACCCCTTTCTACAGGGCTGAGAAAAGAGTTAAGCGCTACCACCCGTTTTTCACCAAACTTCATAAATTGCTCGACTTGATCCTGCATCAGCGATAAAAGTGGTGAAATGATTAGTATTTGCCCTTCTAGACAATAGCCTGGAAGCTGGTAACATAAAGATTTCCCGGTTCCAGTTGGAAGCATTGCTAATGTATGACTACCTCCAAGAATGGATAAAATTACTTCTTTTTGGCCTTTTTTAAATTCTTGATAACCAAAATGCTTATATAAAATTTTTTCTAATTCCATTATTGATCACCATACTTCGCAAGAGCCAGCCTGATTTGGAAATAGGAAACAGTGTTTAGGCGATTTCTAATGACCTTTAATTGCTTCGTTTCCTCTTGGCGTGATATTTCGATTATTTTACCTTGTATTTCTTTATCTATATATGGATCAATTGAAAATTCATTTAAGTTTAAAGCAAATTCTACAAGATGATCTTCAATCGTGCTTAATTTCAGCTTTCGAAATTTTGCGATTTGCTCGATTGAAAAACCCTGATTAAGTAATCCCCAGGTTTTTCTTGCTGATACTGTTAAGGGATCATTTGATTCTATGTTGGAAAGTAATGAGAATAACACAGGGAAGCGATTAGCACTATTCTCTAGCATCTGAATAAGATAATGAAGAACATTCATAAATTCCAGATGATAATGAACTGGATTCATGTCCAACTTGCTAGCTGTCTGGAGAGATGTCAGCCCTATTTGTTGGTAGCCTGTTAACCTGAATACTAATACCTCAGGATGAATGTCTTTTCCTTCTTCGAGACATACAACTAATTCTTTAAAAACTGCTTGACCTAAACTCTGTCTCGGGAGTGACGATTTTTTAAGGAATTCTTTTAACCAGTTATGAACTTCTTTATTTTTTTGAATCGGGATATAGCGATTTTCATAGAAGGCCAAATTGGAAGTAACCTGAATAAGCAACGAGAGCCTTTCCCAAACGGTTGGGGTAAACTGTTGATATTTCCACCCATTTAAATAAAGTGGAAGCGATTGATTATAAAAAAAAGCTTCCCCTTTATCACTGAGAAGATATTTTTGTTCTCCAGAAGCTACAACCCAATTTTTATCAATTAATTGAACAAAGATTTCTTCAAAAGATTCACGTGATAAAGTTTCAAGTATTCGAAAATATTTTTTCAGTGAAAATAGATGAGCATCTTGAATTGTTTGTGATGATTTTTTTCCATTTAAAAGATGATAGATGGAATATAGAGTCCTTTCACCCTTTAATTGTCTAATACAATCCAACAAAATGTTTTCAATATAATTCATCCCACTCCACCACTTTTTGTTCTTTATCGACATTTTCAGCTATTTTTCATTATTATTCTACCATGAAAACAGCTGTAATGTTGCTATAAATTATGTAAGATTAAGCAAGACACATTTACGTTAACCCCTTGATAAGGATTTTTCTATTGAAAAGTTACTCATACAGTTTTACAATAGGAATGAGTAATGCATTTCCATTGTTTTATGGGATATAAGTAAGTTATTATTGGGAGGTTTTTTTTTCATGGCAAAGTATACGATTGTTGACAAAGAAACTTGCATCGCATGTGGTGCTTGTGGAGCAGCTGCACCTGACATTTATGATTATGATGACGAAGGCATTGCATTCGTAACACTTGACGAGAATGAGGGTATCGTTGAAATTCCTGATGTGTTAATCGACGACATGATGGATGCATTCGAAGGCTGCCCAACTGATTCTATTAAAGTTGCTGACGAACCATTTGATGGCAACCCAACTAAATTCGAATAATAATTGTCAATAAGATATTCTTAAGCTACTAGCCCCCACCTTATACAGGTGAGGGTTTTATTTTTTGTTTATAAAAAGCAGCCAGGACATAATCTCCTGACTGCTTTTGACTATTTATGCACTTTTTATTGTTGAAAGCTTATTAATCCATGTCTGCATCCTAATGAATAGCAGCATAAAAATTAATGACATTATTACACCTTTAATAATATTGAACGGCAGGATTGCTGGGACAACTAAATTTCGCATATCAGGGAAATTTAACAGAGCTGTATAGGCAGGTAAGATGACAAGATAATTTAATACACTCATCATGACTGCCATCGTTAATGTCCCAACTGCTAGAGCGATCGTCATACCTTTCTTGGTATCAACCTTGTTATATACATAATATACAGGCAGTATAAACAAAACTCCTGCTAGAAAATTCGCAATATGGCCAACTGGTATTCCAGTTGCACTTCCTGTTGCAATATAATTTAGTACATTTTTGAAAAACTCAACCAATATGCCTGCAATTGGCCCAAAAATTAACGCGGCGATTAATGCTGGAATATCGCTGAAATCGACAAATAAGAAATTAGGAAATGGTGGCAGTGGAAAGTTTAGTAACATTAATAAATAGGCGATACTGCTCAACATTCCGATTGATACAAAGGCTTTGACATTTAACTTCTGATTCTTTTTCATTTTTCCTCTCTCCTTTATGATCCATCACGTTAGGAAGAGAGGTTCAGCAATAAATAAGAGCAATTAATCAAAAACTCCCCCAAGAAAGATCCTTGAGGGAGTTAGAAGGCACTCTTAATAAACGTCCAATATACTAGCATTTTTTGAACGTTTGCAGAACCTCCATCTTCTCCCATCCAGACTATACTGTCGGCTTTGGAATCGCACCAAATCCTGCCTTTCGGCTCGCGGGCTCAGAGAATTTAAATCTCAATACCGCCGATCGGGAATTTCACCCTGCCCCGAAGATAGATCGTTATTTAATTACAATTCTATTATACTGAAAATAATCATTTTTGGAAAGATAAATGACTGTTGGCTATAAATCAAATCATCTCCGCTGACTTATTTTCTTCATAAATTAATAAAACCCGCAGCTATCTGCAGGTTTATGATTATTCTGGAATAATTAGTACTTGCTTCGGTATGATTAGATCTGATTTTAGATGATTAGATTCTATTAACTTTTCTACCGTTAGGTTGGTTTTCAAGGCAATTGCAGTTAGGGTATCCCCTTCTTGAACAATATATTTTAATTGATTTCCTTTTAGATGAGTACTTACCTCCAGAACATTTTCGCCTACACTTGAGAGTCCTGCCCTGATTGATGCGCCTACATCCGCTTTACCAAGCAGAATTTCAGGATTAATAGCATTTTTCTTATCAAGGGTCCACTCTATTTGGTGGCTCTCAAAGTGGAGATGAACACCAGTTGATTCACCCGTCCTTCCCATCGTCCCTATTTTTGTCCCCTGCTTAACGGCTTGTCCTTCTGCAACTAGCCGCTTGTTTAAATGGGCATAAACTGTAACAAAATTGTTTGGATGTTTCACAAATATTACATTACCATAGCTGGTTGAGTAATAGGACTTCCCTACCACCCCGTCTGCAACAGCGACTACCTCTGAGTTCAACTTCCCTGCAATATCAATCCCTTTATGTGTTCCATGCCTAGTTCCATATGTATCTGATATGACGCCATCTGTAGGCCATATCCATCCTTCTTGGAATTCATTTGCAGCCTGCATACTTGCTTCTGTATGCCTGCCACCTAAAAATAATAAACTTACACAAACCGCCATAATTGCGGCTATCAAAAGCCGCTTTATGTAGTCTAACATCTTTTTCCTCCTTAATTTTATCCACATCTACACAAACAATATGTTACCTGCTTCACGTTTAGAACATACTGTATTTTGCAGGTGGGGTTAAACATACTTGTTATAATTTGGAGACCTTTCCCTTTTTATTCATAAAAAGCAAGAAAAGTATAAATCAAATATAACAATGAAAAAAATCAACCTTTTATTGGTTGATTTTTTCATTACTTATTGTATTGGTCGAAAATTAGCTCCAATTGGAACTTTTATTTCCTGTGATAAATCAAATGGTCCTAATTGAGAAATTGGAGAATTCATTAAAACAACCGACTGTATACCAAATTCCTTTGCCGTTAATAAGATTGCTTCAAAGCTGTATAATGTGTTTATGTCATCTGATATATTTGCATGCTCGTTCAACGTAATGATTAATTTATTATTTTGAACAGTGGCTTCCTTGATAGAAAATGAACTCTCCAAGGATGCTTTGAGACCCAACACAGACTGGTCGGTTTTCATCGCTTCTAAAGCTGCTTGTATGTCGATATATTCATTATTAACCGGTACCATTAATGGAATATCACTGCCTTCTGGATAATGTAAGAAGTAAGCACGATTTTGATTTGGGGTAATCGCTAATTCATACAAAATGCCATAGTTACCGAATTCAATTCCAGGCTGTCCATTTGTTCTTAGCAATATCCTATTTACATTACTATTCGATGAAAAGTCATTATTTAAAATGTTGATAAAATTTGTCTCATTCGTTGAACCTTGCCCATATGGATGATTTGCTGGTACATCCACGACTATTGTTTTTTTATCGGCACTTTCATACGATATTGTCGCATTAATCGGGTAGTAATCCGTTAATCCCCATTCATCTTCCATTAATTGTTCCATCGATTGAGTATACAAACTAAGCCAATCATTATTTTCATCCTGATTCACAGTGGTTGAGATAGGAACTAATATTTGTCCAAACGGGTCTGGAATCCAATAAGTCATCACTTTCTGATCCCCGACCTCATAATCGTAAAGAGCCGTTTTGTAACCGCCCTGTATCATAATTTTTGGCGTAGCTGCCGATTCCCCATGATCCAGACTCGCCTCTTCCTGCTTCATCAAAATAGAGGAGTTATTCTCAGCATCATTGGATTTTTCGGTTACCATAGACTTATCCTCTGCATGATTATCAAGAGATAAATTCGATCCGACCAGCAGTTTAGGAATAAGAAGTATGATAAGAAGGAGGGCAGCTGCCGATGCTGCAACCGGAATCAACCATGAATGGCGTTTACGTTTACTTTTTAGAGAAAGATTTTGGTAAATGTCACGAGGATGGCGATTGTCTTTTATTTTTGGCATTTGCCTTAGAAGTTCCTCGAGTTGCTTATCGCTCCACTCTGACTTTTTCACTATCTGTTCCCTCCTTTCCATTTAGCATTTCCATATGCCTCTTCAACACCTTTAATGCCCTGTGCTGTGTCGTTTTGACCTTACTTTCGCTCCACCCAAGTGCTTGGGCTGTTTCTATGATGGATAGGTCATTTAAATAGCGTAGAATGATGACTGTCCGTTGATCCATTGTGCAAAATTCTAAGCATTTGTATATCAATTTAATCTCTTCATTTTGTATGGTAATTTCTTCTGGAATCGGATAATCATCCTTCACCTGACTCGTTGACCAATCAAATTTTTCAAGTAAACGGTCCTTCCATCCCTTTTGTTTGCGAAAAAAATCAATCGCCACATTTTTCGCAATGGAAAATAGCCAGGTTTTTTCACTGCTTTTCCCTTCAAAACGATGATAAGACTTAAATACCCTAATATATACTTCCTGAACAAGATCCTCAGCATGTTCCTTATTTCTAACCATATAAAATAGAAATTGAAAAACGTCATGATGATATTTCTCATATAGTTCATCGAAAACGGAGTCCATCAATTCCCCTCCCCGTTATAATATTAGTCGATAGATATGTAAAAAAGTTTCACCCATTTAACTATAGACTGTTTATTAAAAAAAGGAAAGGCATGAAATGGAAAGGAAAGCACAACAAAAAAACCCACCCGAAAAAGGTGAGTTTCATAATGTTTCTCATGTAACAAGAACAATCGGCAAAATCTTTTAATTTTCTCTTATTTTCGTGGTAACGAAAATGTAAATGTCGTTCCATGTCCCATTTTACTTTGAACTGAAATATGTCCATGATGGGCATCGATAATGTTCTTCGCAATCGCTAATCCTAAACCTGTACCAGCCCTACCTCTTGTCCGTGCTTTGTCAGCCTTATAAAAGCGTTCAAACACGAATGGTAAATCCTCCTCAGGAATCCCTGAGCCCGAATCAGTAACTTCTACCTTTACCCCAAAATCATTCTCGTTAACTCGGAGCATAACGGAACCCTCCCCTGGGGTATGACGGATGGCATTGTCAATCAGATTGGTTAGCACTTGTTCAATTCGATCAGGATCAAATGAAAGATCAGGAATATCACTACCCACTTCAGAACTTATTTGGATACTATGTTCCTTAGCAAGCCCCTGAAATTTATGAATAATCCTATTCATAAATGTGCTTAAATTAACTTTTTCCTTCGTTAACTGTATGTGGCCAGCTTCCATCCTTGCTAAATCCAGAAGTTCATTAACAAGACGACCCATTCTAAGTGATTCATCATAGATGACTTTTGCCATTTCTTTTTTCTCTTCTTGGGATTCTGCAATATCATCTACAATGGCTTCGCTATATCCCTGAAGCATTGAAATCGGAGTCCTTAGCTCATGTGAGACATTGGCAATAAAATCTTTTCGCATTTTTTCTAATTTCCGTTCCTCTGTCATATCTCTTAAAACGGCAACAGCACCCCGAATGAATTGGTTACTATATAACGGACTAACAAGAATAACCCAATGTCGCCCCTGAAGAGAAATTTCTCCAATCTGTTCTGTCTCTGTATCGACTGCCTGCTGAAAAAGCTCCATCACTTGTGAAGGAATCTCTTCTGTATTTGTCGAATTTCCGCCTTTTTCATAATACCAATATTGTAAAAAGCGGTCAGCTGGGGGATTGGTAATCAAAATAGTCCCATCACGATTAAAAGTGATAACACCATCTGCCATACTGCTTAAAATACTAGAAAGCTGTTCCTTTTCCTGATTAAGGGCATTCATGTTAAATTTTAACTGCCGCCCCATTTGGTTAAAGGCGGTAGCCAGTTCACCAATTTCATCATGAGTAAGAATCGGGACCTTCGTATCAAATTTACCTCTTGCCACTTCAAAAGCTGCTTCCCGCATTTTTATCAATGGTGCTGTGATTCTAGTTGAGAGAAAAAAGGCAAATATAGTAGTAAGAATAATGGCAACTCCAGCAACAAGTAATATATATTTCGTCATTTCGTGTGTTGTCTTTCGAACGACCTCTAATGATTGATAAATAAAGACAGCACCATTTTCATCCGAGTCAAGATGAAGAGGCACACCAATAATAGAATATTTCGAGGCCTGTTCACTACTAATATTTGGAGAAAGGGAATAAACCTTTTGCACCTCAATCTTCTCTTTAAATACCTTTGATAATTCTTCATCTTTTTGAATATCGCTAATCGAAAGTTTAACTTTTTCTCCTGTGTTAGGAGAATAAAAGATTTCCTCACTATTCTTAACGATAACTACCTTCGTAACGTCATCAATGATCTCCCAAGAAATTTCTAACCCTAAAGGAAACTCCATGTCCTGGTGTGCTTCCAAAACTGTTGCAATTTTTTCCGCCGTATTGGTTAAATCATCCCTTGTTTCAGATATGTTATAGTTCTCAAAAAACTCAAGTAACATAACCGTTAATATAAAAAGGATAAATGCAACCAAAAAGATGATGGTAAACCAGAGTTTACCTACTACACTGCGTAGAAAGGTCATTCATTTACAACCTCAAATTTATAGCCTACTCCCCAAACTGTTACGATCATTCTGGCAGCTTGCTCAGATACTTTATTTAATTTTTCACGAAGGCGTTTGACATGAGTATCCACTGTGCGTAAATCCCCAAAAAATTCATAGTGCCAGACTTCTTTCAACAGTTGTTCGCGGTCAAATACTTTATCTGGAGCTTTGGCAAGGAAATATAATAACTCATATTCTTTAGGAGTTAAGCTAACTTCTTTACCATCAGCTGTTACACGGTGTGCATCATTATCGATTGTTAAATGAGGGAAAACAATTACATCCTTAGTTGTAGTTTCTGTTTGCAGATAACTTGTTTGTGAAGCTCTTCTAAGGAGTGCCTTTACACGCAATACCACTTCCCGCGGGCTGAATGGTTTAACGATATAATCATCCGTTCCAACTTCAAATCCCTGAACACGATTAACCTCTTCACCTTTAGCGGTTAACATGATGACTGGTGTTGCTTTCTTTTCCCTTAATTCACGACAAACTTCAATCCCGTCTTTCCCCGGCATCATTAAGTCTAAAAGAATGACATCATAGTCATTAGAAATCGCTTTTTCTAATGCTTCATTTCCATCCTCAGCTTCATCGATTACATATTCTTCACGCTCTAAATACATTTTTAATAAGCGACGAATTCTTTCCTCGTCATCTACTACTAAAATTTTCACATCTTTATCCATTAATTAATCCCCCCATGGTGTTATTTTACAAAAAGGTAAAGTATTTGACTATATTTTACGGTAATTGTCTGATAAAAAAGTGTCTAAATTTTGACAGATAACCTATTCAGTGATTCTAAAAAAAGCCTTCACTTTAAAAGTGAAGGCTATTAAATTCGTTAATCCCGCATTAACTGGCAGTAAGACACCCACCTTAAGATTCAAAGTTTACAAAGTCGAAGAAGAAAATTGGGGGATCAACTGCCAGTAAAAGCCCGATTGGTTCAACTAACCATCAGTGGGGGATGGAAAAAAAACCCACTGATGGAAGTTTCACCTTATTACCCTGCGTATGAATGCAGACCAGCAATGACTAGGTTGACTGCTACTAGGTTAAACATAATGATGACAAAGCCAATAACCGCTAGCCAAGCAGACTTTTCACCATGCCATCCTTTTGAAAGCCGCAGGTGTAGAAAGGCTGCATAAAAAAGCCAGGTAATTAAAGCCCATACTTCTTTTGGATCCCAACCCCAAAAACGTGTCCAAGCGATTTGTGCCCAAATCATGGCAAAAATCAATGCTCCTAGAGTAAATACAGGGAAACCAATTAGGACAGAGCGATAACTAATTTCATCCACTAAATCCAGGTTGATTTTTCTAACAAACGGCTGTAGCGCTGCCGCAATCCGTTTTCTTAAAATCAATCTCAATAATCCATAGAGGATAAATCCTCCGATAAATGACCATAAAACAGTATTAAACTTTTTGGCATTAAGAATGGCAGGTAGCTCAACCAGAGGTTCAAATTTCCCCTTGGTTGTAAGTTCCCAATCATTTGGACCAGTGATAGCTGGCATAGTGTATTCAATGGTAGCTTCAGTATCGTTTTTATCGATCCATTTAAATTCTGCCTGATAATCCATGCTTGAAAATAAAGTCGATACCAAGACAAAACCAAGTGTTGTTACTAATCCAAACATAACGGCTTCAAGCCAGAATGTTCTCTTACTTGCTTTCGATTGATCAATAACTTTTACAAGGTAAATAAGACCAGCCGCAAAGCTTATTGCTAAGATTGCTTCTCCTAAAGCTGCTGTTGTAACGTGGATATGAAGCCAGTCACTTTGCAGTGCAGGAATTAACGGTGAGATATCTCTTGGAAACATACTCGCATAGGCAATAATTAAAACTGCCACTGGCATTGTAAATAATCCGAGTAAAGGTGTGCGATAAATAAAATAAATAACGATGAATGCCCCAACAAGTGCCATACCAAAAAAGGTTGTAAATTCAAATAAATTACTAACAGGAGCATGTCCTGCTGCAATCCACCTCGTGATAAAATACCCCAACTGTGCTATGAACCCAATCATTGTTAAGAAAATAGCTATTTTCCCCCAGCGGTTTGTTCCTCTTTTTTCGTTGCCATCTTTTTTTGATTTAATGGCACCACCAAAAAAGAGGGTAGCTGTTAAATAAAGTACAAAAGAAATATATAATAAATTACTACTTATTGTAACCAACTAAACTCCCTCCTTATCCTTTCTTTCCGATTGAAGTTGATCATCCGGCATCTTTATTTTCGTTTCTGAAAGTACTGTCTCAATTTCCCGTTTTAAACCATACCAGTTCTTGTTCGTATGGGCAGCAATCCAAATTTCGCCGTTCTTGTTTTGGACCCAAATCCTGCGATGATTCCAATAAGCGCCTTGAATAACACCAATCATGAAAATGATTCCGCCCAAAATGATAATCCAAATTGTTAAATCTTTACGTACAGTAAGAGCCGTCACATTTTTTGTTGCTATCCCCTTAAATGCCATCTTATATTGATTGTTACCTGAAGGTTCAATTGTTTGCTGAATAGCCACAAAACTTGTTTCCCCATCTGGTTTTTCAGGTGACACCATTCGAAATACAAAAGCTGGATTATTTGGAATACGGGATTTCGTTGTTGGTTCCCCGTTTTCTGCAAATTCAAAGTCCGGGAAATAGCTTAGAACATCAACTGAATAGCCATTACCTAAATCATAGCTTTCCTTTGGATTAAAAAGATCAATTGTTAAATCACCGAATGTCTTCTCAGATGTTTTATCTGTTAACGCAAAGGACATCTTATTTAATTCATCTAGCTTATAATCTACTTGATATAAAGCAAAAGATTCAAATTTTAATGGCTGATTAACCTTAATCTTGTGTTCTTTAATCTTTTCTAATTCCGGCTTCTCACCAGGAATAGCTGGTCCCACTCTTTTAAAGAGAACGGCATTGGTTTGATAATTCTTAGCAACCATTCCTGCACGATCAATTGCAGCTTCAAAGGTTTTATCCTTTTCCTTATCATAATGTTCAAGAATAAACTTGTTATTAGAAACATAGTATTGTCCATCCGTTTCAGGAATAACTTTCGTTTCTCCTTCACGAAGCCATAATACTTTATCGATATACATACCCGGAACGAAACGCAGCATGCCTCCAATTAAAAAGATAATCAATCCGACATGGTTTACATATGGACCCCAGCGAGAGAAACGGCCTTTTTCAGCAAGTAAGTCACCATTTTCTTCCCGAACGTGATACCGTTTTCCCTTTAACTTCTCTTTTATTTTGCTAATCTCTGTCGTATCTGTACCAGGAGTTATACCGAACAATCGTTGTCGTCTTAAAAAGCCTTCATGCCTTGTTACCTTTTGAGCTTTTAATGCTTTATACAATGGGACAACTCTATCTAGGCTACAAATAACAAGCGATATCCCAATCATCGCTATTAAGATTAAGTACCACCAAGAACTATATAAATTATTAAAGCCTAAATCAAAATATAGTTTTCCAAACCAACCGTATTCCTGTTCATAATACTCAGCCGCTGGGAGTGTTGGAGGTATGTACATTTCCTGAGGAAGAATCGTTCCAACCGCAGAGGCAATCAATGTGATAACAATTAGCCAAACGCCTACCTTGACGGAAGAAAAGAAATTCCAAATTCTATCTATGATTGTTTTATTATAGGTTTGTGAGCGGCGGGCACTGCCTTCATAACGCATATCCAGCAATTGCTTCTCATTTGCTTGGTCATCCAGGACTTTTCCACATGCTTCACATAAAACTGTACCATGTGGATTCACATGTCCGCATTCACATTTCACATCTTTCATTGCAAAAATCTCCCTGTAACCATTAAGGTTTAATTTTCTCCATAAACTCTCTAACCATTTCTTCGGTTAATTGGCCTGTATGATATTTAACTACCTTTCCTTCTTTATCAATTAAGATCGTCGCTGGAAGCGGGTCAATTTTATAGGCTGTGCGTACTTGTTCATCTTTGTCAATCACGATAGGGAAATCAAGATTAAAACGATCAGCAAATTTATTTACTGCCAATTCCGATTCACTAATATTTACAGCGAGAACCTGAACCCCTTGATCTTTAAATTGATGGTATTGGTTATTAATATAAGGAAATTCCTCTTCACAAGGCTTGCACCATGTTCCCCAAAAATTCAAAAATACTCCTTGACCTTTATAATCAGAAAGCTGATGTTTTTCACCTTTCATATCGACTAGGACAAAATCAGGAGCCATTTCCCCTATGGCCACTTTCTTAATATCCTCTTTCGTTAAATTGGCATAGAGTGTATAGGCAACGGCAGCACCTAGCACGAGTAAAATAACTGTCCTCATTACTAATCGCCGTTTTTTCATTGCTACTCCCCCTTGGATAAATCAATTACTAAAGACAATTTGTCTAAATTATATCATTTATCAATATTGACACAGTGAAATCAAAATTATGAAAATGTGACAGCTTTATGAATTTTTCTTTGTTGACTCCATTGCAAGAGCACGCAATTGTTTTACTTCATGATGTGTTAATTCTCTTGCATCACCTGTTGACAAACCTTTTAAGGTTAAAAATCCATAACGCTCTCGTTTAAGTTTTATAACTTCATTCCCAATTGCTTCAAACATTCTTCTAACTTGACGATTTCGGCCTTCATGAATGGTAATTTCTACAATTGCTGTTTGTTTCTTCTTATCAACGGAGAGAATTTTTACTTTTGCTGGAGCCGTTTTTCCATCCTCTAGTTGTATCCCCCGCTCTAATTTCCGGAGATTCTCTTTTAAAGGAATTCCCTTCGTTTTCGCAACATAGACCTTATCAATTTGATTACTTGGATGCATCAATAAATTAGCAAATTCTCCATCGTTGGTTAGCAATAGTAAACCAGAAGTATCATAGTCGAGTCGTCCAACTGGATAAATCCTTTGTTTTTGCTCAGGAAAGAAATCAGTGACTACCTTTCTCCCCTTATCGTCGTTAACACTTGAAATAACCCCGCGTGGCTTATACAAAAGGAAATAAACAGGCTCCTCCCTTTCAATTGGTATTTCATCTACTTCAACCTTATCAGAAGAAGTAACCTTCACTCCCAGTTCCCTGATAATTTTTCCGTTCACCTTGACTCTACCTTCTTTAATCAACTCTTCAGATTTTCTTCTCGAAGCAATGCCAGCTCGGGCAATGACTTTCTGCAATCTCTCCATTTATGATCCACCTCAGTTGTTTACCATAATAAAGAACAACTAGTGGCAAACACCATAGTTATTCTATCCTAATGAATTATGACACAAAACTTACCTATTTCAAAGTAGCGGCTCTTCATTATCTATAAAAAATAAAAAGCAGGTTCCAGTAGCAGCTGAATTGCTACCGGAACCCACTTTATTTATGCGAATACTATATTAAGATTGTAAACTAGGTTGTTCCAAAAATTAGAGCGACAACTATTATAGCGACAATAATCCCAACTACATCTGCAAGAAGTCCTACCTTTAAGGCATCCCCCATTTTTTTAATCCCTACTGCTCCAAAATAAACCGTTAGCACATAAAAAGTGGTATCTGTACTTCCTTGTAACACGGAAGCTAATCTGCCTATAAAAGAATCTGGTCCGTATACAGCAATCAAATCGCTTGTCATTCCAAGGGCTGCTGTTCCGGAGATTGGCCTGATTAGAATAAGCGGAATGATTTCCGCAGGAACTCCTATGGATTCCATAACAGGACGAATCCACTTCATTAAAGACTCTAATGCTCCAGAGGCACGAAAAACCGATATCGCAACGAGCATCCCTACTAGAAATGGAATTATCGAAACAGCAATTTTGATTCCTTCTTTACCACCCTCAACGAAACTTTCGTAGGTTGGAACCTGTTTTATCGTGCCATATATCAAAATAAATCCTATCAATACAGGGATAAACCCAAGGGAAACAAGCGAAATAATTTCCATGCTTTTCATCCTTTACGTCTTCGTCGATTATAAAAATAGCGATCAATCAGCACAGCTGCTATCATCGAAATGATGGTTGCAATGAGGGTGGGAACGACAATCTCGGTAGGTGAAGCAGAATTATAATTCATTCGAATGGCAATGACGGTCGTGGGAATAATCGTAATACTGGCAGTATTAATCGCCAAGAATGTTACCATTGACCTGCTCGCAGAATTTCCCCCCCCATTTAATTGCTTCAATTCCTCCATCGCTTTTATCCCGAGGGGTGTTGCCGCATTACCCAAACCAAACATATTGGCAATCATATTGGACAATATGTATCCCATTGCTGGATGATCCCCAGGGACTTCAGGAAACAAGCGTTTAATTAGTGGTCGACATAATTTAGATAATCGGTCAAGAAGTCCTGATTCCTCGGCAATCCTCATCATTCCAAGCCAGAAAACGAGGATGCTAATCAGACCAATACAAAGTGTTACCGCTTCCTTTGCGCCAACAAAAATAGCTTTGTTTACCTCTTCCATTGTCCCATTGACTAGTGCAAAGATAATTCCAACGAGGGTCATAAATACCCAAATATAATTAACCATATGTTCTCACGCCAATGAATGACAAGAATAACTCTTTTAAGGAATCAAATAATCCCTTCTTTTTTTCAGGACCTGACTCATAATATACCGGTACTTCCTTTACAACTTTGTCATCCAGGTATACAGCAGCCTTACCAACTACCTCACCATTTTGCTGTGAACGGTCAGATTCATCATCTGGCTTATTCAACTTAAATTTAACTGAAAATAAATCCATTTCTTCCTTCGTCGCCGGGTATACAACATCCTTCTTTAAGTAAAGATGGTTATGATAATACTTATTTTCAACATCAATTTTTCCTTTAGATAATACTTCTGCCATATCATAGCTCTTAAAACCATTTTCATACATGGCAATATGGTCATTCCAGTCATTAGAAGCATTCAATGTAACTGCTATTAAACTCATATCATCTTTTGTCGCGGTGGAGACAAGTGTTCTTTTGGCACGCTTCGTATAACCCGTCTTTCCTCCCGTTGTATATTTATATTTTGTTAAAAGACGGTTTTTGTTTTTCCACTGCCTTTCCCATTTTTCGGTTGGATTCGGAGCATGATAGACTTTCGTACCAACGATTTTTTGATAGGTTTCATATTTCATCGCATAACGAGTCAATAATGCCATGTCATAAGCTGTAGAATAATGATCTTCATGATCGTCCAACCCATGCGGATTAGAAAAATGAGTATTAAGCATACCAATTTCCTTTGCCTTTTGATTCATCATGAAAACAAATCCGTCTAAACTTCCCCCTACGTGTTCAGCAATGGCAACCGCCGTATCATTACCCGACCTTAGCATTAATCCATATACTAAGTGCGCAAGCTTAATCTCTTCACCCGGCTTTAAATAGACGGATGAACCTTCTGCCCTAGTTGCTTGGTCACTTACCTTCACCATCTCATCCATTTTCCCCGATTCAATAGCAAGCAGGGCGGTCATAATTTTAGTGATACTAGCAATTCTCCGCTTTGTATGTGCATCCTTTTCAAATAGAATACGCCCTGATTCCTGCTCCATTAAAATGGCACCTCTAGCACTGACGGAAACAGAAGCATCCACCTTTTGAGGAATGTTAGCAATGAATAATGAGACAATGAGGAAAAATAGAACCAGCTTCGAAATCATTCTCATAAGATTTACCTCGTCCCCTTCTTTGACAGTCAGCTAATGCTATCGAGCATAGCCGCGTAACTAGTTTTGTACAATTTTATGCAGGACAAGGGTCGATATGACAATTTGTCCACAATTTATTCGAAAAGCTCCAGCCCCCTTGGCGCTGGAGCTGGACATTTTTCAAAGTCAAATATATTTTGATATTAAAAAAAGAAAAGCAATTGACGAGGAGTCAATTGCTATCGTTAATAAGCAGGCCATTTTATCTCTGCAGCCTTATCAAAGCGCATTTCTACATCATTCCAGTTTACAAGCTTCCACCAATTTTCTACATAATCAGCCCGGTTGTTCTTATATTGGAGGTAATAAGCATGCTCCCACACATCGAGCACAAGAAGTGGTATCGTATCCCATTGTGTCAGCAACATATGCCTTTCTGATTGTAAAATCTCAAGATGTCTCGCACGCGGGGACCAAACCAAGAGAGCCCAACCTACTCCTTCTACTTGTTTTGCTGTTTCCGAAAATTGCTTTTTGAACTTTTCGAAGCTGCCAAAATAGCTCTCTATTTCTCTCTTTAGAAGTCCTTGAGGGCTGCCTCCACCTTTTGGAATCATATTTTTCCAAAATATCGTATGAAGGTAATGACCCGAACCGTGAAAAGCCAATTCTCTTGACCAATGTTTTATGAGCGAAAAATCATTCTTTTCCCTTGCCTTCTTAAGATTGATCTCTGCTTTATTTAACCCATCCACATAGGATTGATGATGTTTATCATGGTGTAATTTCATAATTTCCTCCGAGATATAAGGTTCCAGTGCATTATAAGCATATGGTAGCGGAGGCAAAGTGTGTCCACCAGCAGGGACTGATTTATCAACAGCCCAAATCGTTCCAACTCCTTGTTTTCTCTGAAAATAATTTTCCATTTGTTCATGAATGTTCTCTGCCTTTGATTGTAGATTAAGCATATCAGCATCCGACAATTCCTGATTTGATTGATCGATTATCTCTGTAAACTGATCCAACTGCTCCCACAATTCTGTGTTTTCTCTCACATTTTCAGATTCCAGAAATCGTTTCATTTCTTCATTCCAGTTAAATAATTCATGAACATATTGCTGAAACCGATCCATACGATCCCCCCTAAATTACTAATCTAACTAAAAGGTATGAAAGAATTTCGGGAATATGAACCTTCAATTAGACAGAAAAAGCTCCCCTTTAGGAAAAGGGCAGCTTTAATTACGTGGTTTATTTAGATTGAATCATTTTAGTTCTATAATCCGTCTCGTAGTACTCCAGTTCTTCTCTAATTCTTTGAAAATCTCCCTCAATACCTTTCACTAATTGCTGAAGATTCTCCGGAACACTTTTATAAAATTTTATAGAATTTTTACCTGTATAAGCAGAACGGCTGTCCTCAAACCAAGCATCGTTTTTAGGAGAGAAAAATTCTTCAATACACTGATGATAAATTCGATATAATGTTTTCTCTGCTGCAGCCTTTTGAAATGGTTCACATTGAGAAATTACAGAACATGCATCTAAGCTTTCCTCACAATAGACAAGTAGCTTTCGTAAATTGGAAAGAACGGACTTGTAATAATTGACATCGCCTTTAGACAATTGATCCATAGTCGAAATGGTGGTTTCATTCAAATAATTTTCTAATGTATTGATTGTAGAAGAGAGAAATATTTCTACATCATTAAGTTGCGAGCTAACTAATGAATTCCCCATACCTGCACCCCTATAGTTTTATTATAAAATTCTCGTGATTTAATGCTGCAGCATGTACTCAAGTGGTGAGCGCAGCTCAAAGTGTTTCTTTGCTTTAACAGCAAAAACAATTTCTGGTAATTTATTAAAATCAACATCTTGAAAATAAGAAACAAATTCTTGTTTGGAATTAATATATAATCGCTTTCGATTTCGCAGTCCCGAATTCTTTATTAAGCAAACGAGAGCAACAATGTCCTTAAAGGTTACCTCTGTTTCCCCATTAGTGAATATCGGGTTTTGTTGATAGGGAGTAAATTCACTGATAAGTTCATCAAAAAATCTAACGTACAGTACATGGAGAGTTCTTTCTTCTCCATTTTCGAGAAAGGTCACTTCACTTCTATTAAAGAAGTCTTCCGAAGTATTTGATTTTTCTTTTTCCAACTCGTATCCGATGCATTCCTTTATTACCAATTGTATCAATCCCCTTTAGCTAGAACTAATCCGTCATATCACAGGAAATATTTTGAATCTTATTTTTATTTTATCACAACAATTTAAAAATGTTAGTGAAATTAGGAGTTAATCGTTTCATTAAATTTCTCAAAAAACAAATCAGCCTCTTCCTGAACATATTCTTCATCAACCTTTTCAGGAAGCTTTGGCAATTCCTTAATATTTTTCAATCCAAAATAATCAAGGAATTCTTTTGTCGTTCCATAAAGAATCGCCCTACCTGTACCTTCAGCACGGCCCACTTCTTTAATGAGTGCTTTAGACACTAGTGTGTGCAGCGGTCTTTCTGTTTTCACACCACGAATTTCCTCAATCTCAGCACGAGTAATTGGCTGTTTATACGCAATGATGGCTAATGATTCTAATGCCGCCTGTGACAAAGTAGTCGTATTTGGTGAATCAACCAGTCTTTTCAAATAAGAAGCATTTTCCTTCTTTGTTGCAAGCTGGAAAGTGCCTGCAAGCTGTACAATTACTATCCCGCGATTCACATCATTTTCATAGGCTTGTCTTAAATCCTTCATAATTTCGTCAGCCTTCTGCTCCTCTACTTCTAAAACTTCAGCCACCTGTTTTAATGTAAGGCCCTCGTCCCCCGCCGCAAAAAGCAGGCTCTCTAAAATGCTTTGCCATTTAATGATTTCCAAACCCTTCTGCTCCTTCCTGTATCCCGCATTAACGGGCAGTAACCCCCTCCTTAAAACTTTAGGAATATCAATGAAGTATGTGTGGGGGATAACTGCCCGTAAAAGCCCGATTGGTTCAACTAACAATCAGTTGGGATGAAAAAAACCCCACTGATTGAAGTTTCACTGTACTGCTAGAACAAAGATATCGCCAAAGTTTTCACTTTGTTCTACGTCAATTTCTTTTCTTTTGATTAGCTCTAAGATGGCCAGAAACGTAACTACGATATGTTCCTTTGCTGGGTAGGGAAACAATTCATTAAAATTTTTTCGGCCTGTAAACTTTTTTAATTCAACCATAATTTCAGACATTCTCGTCTCAATGGATATCTCCTGCCGAGTGATTCTCGTCGACATTGGCCTCTGCAGCTTCTTTCGCCGTAGAAGTTTTTGAAAAGCTGCCAGCATATCATAAAGGGTGACATTCATCTCGGTTTTTTCTGGCAGTTTCTCCTTTGCGAAATCGGAAAGATCGCTTGGAGGTTTCGTAAACATCAAGCCACGTTCTTCCTCGAGTGATTTCAAGTCCTGTGCCGCCTCTTTAAACTTACGATATTCAATTAGTCTTTCAACAAGTTCGTCCCTGGGATCTTCCTCATAAGTGATATCTGAATCTAAAACTTCCAATTCCTCTTCATGCTTTGGTAAAAGCATTTTACTTTTAATTGCCAGCAGCGTTGCAGCCATAACTAAAAACTCACTTGCAACATCAAGTTTAAGCTCAGTCATTGTTTTTATATACATTAAGTATTGTTCGGTAATTTGAGCAACTGGAATATCATAGATATCAATTTCAAGCCGATTAATTAAATGAAGCAGTAAATCTAACGGCCCTTCAAACGCATCAATTTTAACATTATATGGAATCATCTTTCACCAAAATCCTTGATCTAATTCGTCTCTAATAAATTTAGACTATTACTAGTATAGAGGATTCAAATACGTTATCCAATAAAAAATTCATTTTGCGGGATTGTCTTAAAAATAAAATGTGATGATTGCCCATAACAATGGACAAACACCCTACATATGATGAAGTGAAAAGAACAACAAAACAGTTACAGGAGGTTTTACATTATGTCTGAAGGTGGATATGGTTTTGGCGGCGGCTTTGCGCTAATCGTAGTTCTATTCATACTGTTAATTATCGTTGGTGCTTCTTGGTTTTAATGAATAGAATGTAAGCCCGGCACACAGCTTTTGTGGCGGGCTTTTTTAAAGTAGTTCTTAAGGCTGATGGCGATTATATGTTAAACTATACATAAAAATAGGACTAGGGGGGTTACCTTGTACCCGAATGAATACATTCAATTTTTAGTGCATTTTCATGGGGATCGTGATTATTTTGAATGTCATGAAATACTAGAAGAATATTGGAAGGAGTCTAGTAATCAGGATAAAGACTCTATTTGGGTTGGTTTTATCCTTCTTGCGGTATCTGCCTATCATCATCGCCGGGCAAACCAGAAAGGGGCGATACGAACGTTAGAAAAAGCGATAAAGATTTTTACATTCCAAAGAAGTCTTTTAGCGAAACTCGGTATTGATCATCAGCTTCTTTTCCCTTTGTTAGATAAGAGACTTGAAGGGTTAAAAAACGAGGAGAGCTATACTAGCTTGCAATTGCCTATTTCTGACCCATCATTGCTAGATATTTGCTTAAATAAATGTGCAGAACAGGGGTTTCAATGGGGGAATGCTAGTGATTTAACAAATGAAGGGATTGTACATCGCCATAAATTACGGGACCGTTCATCTGTCATTCGTGAACGGCTTGAAGCATTAAAAAGCAAAAAAGGCAACGATTAACACATCGCTGCCTTTCCTTTGACCTTAGCAGTTATCACATTTTTGAATAAATGGTGCGGTATCTTCATTTGAGGTAATTTTTCGCTCAGAATACATGTCCTTCAAAAATTTAACCATTCTTTTTCCAACACCTTGGTAGCGATGGGAAGGATTGACTGAAATATGCTGAATTTGAACTGAATTTTCATCATTATTTATTCGTACGCCAATAAGACCGATGATGTCATCTTCCTTCCAAAGAAAGAGCTGCAGGTCCTCTTCTGTTTCATACTCCTTAATCGTTTGTTGGAGTTTCTTCAGGTCCTTCTCATTCGGCATAAAGGACAATAAGCCCATGGCTATTTTTTCAAAAGTTTTCTTATAACGAATTAACATAATTGATCCCTCATTATATTAAATAAACCCATTTTAACAATAGTCTATTTTATCCATATCAATCATAAATAAACAGTTTTATCTATAATATGTATAATTTAAATTAAAGTGTTTCTTTTATGTACATCATACTTAATAATTGTCTTTCTATCAATCCCTTGTGTTTT
Source organism: Neobacillus sp. K501 (assembly GCF_053749995.1). Taxonomy (NCBI): domain Bacteria; kingdom Bacillati; phylum Bacillota; class Bacilli; order Caryophanales; family Bacillaceae; genus Neobacillus; species Neobacillus sp. K501. The sequence continues at coordinate 166,453 of NZ_JBSLYA010000002.1, forward strand.
TTATCTCGGTACAATAAAGAGCCAATAGATAATTCCCCAAACGAACGATAACCCAATAAGGATTCCAAAGATTGTCCAATTGCTTTTTTTCATAAAAAAACCTCCAAATGATATTTGAAGATGTTGTACTAGCCTTCATTCTACACTATGTAATAAAAATAATCCATTTTCTAAGAAAATCGGTAGACTGCCGCAATTGCGGCAGTCTTTTTTACTTTAATGGCAAGTCAAAGCGTACTAAATCCTCATAGGTTTCTCGTCTTACTACGAGTGCTGCCTCTCCATTTTCAACAAAAACAACTGCTGGACGCGGCAAGCGATTATAATTATTGGACATCGAATATCCGTATGCACCAGTACAAAAAACAGCTAGAAGATCATCTTCACCAGTTTCAGGCAGTGGCAGATCCCAAATCAACATATCGCCGGATTCACAGCATTTACCAGCAATAGAAACCTTTTCTGCTGTTTTAGCTAATGGCCTATTTGCCAGTACCGCTTCATACTTTGCCTGATAGAGAGCAGGTCTTATATTATCACTCATACCACCATCTACTGCTAAATATTTTCTTACACCTGGTACTTCTTTTGAAGAACCAATTTGGTACAGGGTGATTCCCGCATCGCCAACAAGTGAACGGCCTGGTTCAATCCAAATTTCTGGCATTTTCATTGAAAATTCCTCAACTAGATTTTTCACTTCTCTCATAATTTCACTAACATACTGAGAAGGTAAAATCGGCTCATCTTCACTCGTATAACGGATACCAAATCCGCCACCCAGATTAAGGACTTTTGCCTCAAAATCTAGCTCAGTCTGCCATTTATTCATCTTCTCCACAATTTTTCTAGCTGCCAATAGAAAACCTGTTGTCTCAAAAATTTGTGATCCTATATGACAATGTAAACCAAGAACTTCAAAGTTTTTTGTTAGGAGTGCTGTTTTTAACGCTTGCTCCGCCTGTCCATTTTGCAAGTCAAATCCAAATTTAGAATCTTCCTGACCGGTTAAAATGTAATCATGCGTATGCGCTTCAATTCCAGGTGTAACCCGAAGAAGGATTTTTATCGTTTCATTTTTTTCAAGACAGATGGTCTTTAAGAGTTTCAATTCATAAAAATTATCTACGACAATACAGCCAATTTTGTGTTCCAGAGCCATTTCTAATTCTTCTCGACTTTTATTGTTGCCGTGAAAATGAATTCTTTCAACGGGGAATCCCGCTTTAATGGCTGTGAATAACTCTCCTCCTGAAACGACATCAAGGGATAAGCCTTCTTCATCTGCAAGCTGCAGCATTGCAATCGTTGAAAACGCCTTGCTGGCATAAGCAACCTGTGCTTTCACATTTTGCTCATCAAACGTCTGCTTAAACCCTCTGGCCCTTTCTCTCATTAACGCAACATCGTAAACATAGAGAGGAGTTCCAAATTGCTGGGCCAACTCTACTGCATCTACTCCACCTATTTCCAAGTTACCATTGGCATTTACTCCTGTTGTCCCGTAAAAGTACATTCCCTTCCCTCTCTCCATAAAGACTCTTCTATTAGTTTATGTTGAAATAAACAAAAGTAATAAATAAATAGACAGAATCCCTTTTGGATACTGCCTATTTTTATTTTTTTAATTAAAATTACTTTAGCACAATAAATTGCATTCCGCAATTACTTATTAGCTTGAGGCGGAGGCTGACGGTAACGATTTCTTGGATGGACGATACTTGGTCGTAGAATCGATCCAGGCACAGCCCTGCGGAAGATAATTTGTAAGAACCCTTTTGGTTCAAACGGTAGAAAAGGCCATAAATACGGAGTATTAAGAGCTCGAGATTTTGCCAGATAGATAAATAGTAAAGTACCACCGATGACAAAACCAGGTGTATGAAATACAGCTACTAAAATTAGTATTGCCATTCTAGACATCTTATTGGCTACACTTAATTCATAGCTTGGTGTTGTAAAAGTTCCGATTCCAGATACGGCAACATATAGGATTACCTCTGGTACAAATAATCCTACATCAATAGCAATTTGTCCAATCAATACGGCTGCAATCAAGCCCATCGCCGTTGATAATGGAGTCGGTGTATGAATGGCTGCAATTTTTAGAAATTCCAGACCAAAATCAGCAAGAATGATTTGCACAATGATCGGAATATTCGTCTTATCATTTGGCCCAATAAATTTTAACGTTTCCGGTAATAATGATGGCTCTAACACAAACAGCAGCCATAAAGGCAGTAAAAAGATAGATGCTAAAATCCCTAAAAAACGGGACCAGCGCAGAAAGGTACCCATTGTAGGAGCTTCGCGAAATTCCTCGGCATGTTGGATGTGATGGAAATAAGTAGTTGGTGCAATAATCACACTCGGTGAAGTATCAACATAGATAAGGACATGCCCTTCAAGTAAATGTGCTGCCGCCACATCCGCTCTCTCCGTATATCTCACTAAAGGAAATGGATTAAACCCCTGTTTAAGGATAAACTCCTCCACCGTTTTATCGGCCATTGGTATTCCGTCAATTTTAATATTTTTAAGTTCCTTTTTTAGGATATTGACTAAGTCTGGGTCCGCTACATCTTCTAAATAACTTATTGCTACGTCCGTTTTAGAACGTTCCCCTATTTTCATAATCTCAAAGCGAAGTCGTTCATCACGAATTCTTCTTCTGGTTAATGCTGTATTAATCACAATATTTTCAACAAAGCCATCTCTTGAGCCTCTGACAACTTTTTCTGTATCTGGCTCTTGCGGATTTCGACCTGGATAGCTTCTAACATCAACGGCAAAAGCAATTCCACCGCCCTCGACAACGACAACAATTAAACCTGATAAAACTGAAGTAACCATTTCATCAAGCGTTTTTACCCGCTGTACGGATTGGTTTACCAAGCGGTTTTCAACTATTTTGACGAGATCCGTTGATAATTTTTCATGATCATTAATTCTTACTAATTCTTCAACTGTTTCTATAATAAATTGGGTATCGCATAAACCTGTTACCCAATAAAAATGGACATCTTTTCTGAGGATTTTTAACTTTCGGACCCCGAAGTCAAAGCTTATCCCCAAACCAACACGCTGTTTCATATAGTTTTCAACTTCCTGTAATGATTCAGGTATCGGCCATTTTATTTCATCCTTACTTGTCATGAAAACCACTCCTTTCGAGGATTAGTTCTACCGCCTTTTTTGTAATCGGTGACCCACGTTCATAGGAATCATGCTTAGCCATTTTTCCAATATCACCGATTCCAACAATAATAGGAACATCCAATTCATCGAGCGAGTAAACTGTATCACCATTTAATCTTCCAATCTCAAGCTCTGGGATTCCGAACTTATCAACACCATATGGGGTTAATTCGCCGTCTCGGTCAATACTGACATCTACCCTTGTCCACTCAGCTTGATGGGTTTTTGCAGCCACTGCGATAATGCCAAGTACTTCAATATCCTCATGAGTGGCAACATACTTTAAAGCTCTTTCTCCTGCACCTTCACCTTCAAGTCCACTATCATCAAACATCACTAATACAGGGTCATGATCTGCTTGTTTTATGAGATTTACGAGTTCTTCTCCTGAAAGGACAGAGGGATTTCCTTGTGACTTAGTAATACAGCGCCCCCCAATTTCCTTGGCCACAAGCTCTACAGCTCTCTTTGCATACTCATCACCATCTGTAATTAATATAACCCGCCGTCGAATACTCATTCTGGGATATCCTCTCTTTTAAAAAGCTGAAGCTAGCCTCTCTTCGCTGACTTTAGTGGTGAACAAAATAGACCCATTGAAAGATGGAACCAGCAATTTTACCTAATACAATTGCCATAATTAAGATAATGATTTTTCCGTCAATCCCCATTCTCTTCGCTAGCACCGGAAAAACATTTAAAGCTTCAGTAAGCCCTGCAGCTAACATTCCAACAAAGATACCATCTGCTAGACCGAGCGGGATCATAATGTAGGGGGTTACTCCTAATACTGGATCTCTGAGGCTTGCCACTACACCTGTAAGAGCACCCAACACTACAGCCCATTCATAATGATGAATCATTTTCATCGTTTTAGATAATTGGGTCAATCTCGGAATAATTCCAAGCACTGTAAGAAAAGCAACAAATCCTGATCCAACCGCCAAACCACTGGCAAGTCCAACGAACATTACCACGATAATCTTAATTGTCATTGACCTGTTTCATACTTTCTTTATTTTCATGAATAATCACGTAGTTATCGATGTCCATTTGATAGTTAAACATTTCAACCTCTAACGGGCTTGGTTCTTCATTAATCCTTTTTTGAAACACATGATTAAAAAACAAAATCATTCCAATTCCTAAGCCAATGGAATAAGGAATCTGAAAAACCCAAGGCTTTGAATGTTTCATACCAGTTATGATTGTAAATAATTTTTCCTGTACACTTTGCATACTGACATCATCATGAAAATTCATAATGGCCATTGCGGAGCCAAAAAATAATAAAAACCATATTAACAGAAATAAAGGATACGACATTTGTTTTTTCTTCATGATCACTTCGATAATCGTTTGTGCCGGTCCAATGGATTGGACCTCTACCTCTTCAATTAAATTAGTTATCATTCGAATGATTTTCATGACATCTATGATGACAATGTTTTTGTCTTCCACGGTAACCTGGTAAATCTGAAGTTTTTTTAAAAGTGGGACTACTTCGTCAGGGGCAATAACTTGGGCCAGGTCCATTAAATAGATTTTTTCGTCTTGTTTTGCTAGAACACGATTCCGCATGCGGATGTAAATTGTTTTTTCCAAAACACTCACTCCCCACACATTGATTTCCTTGTATGAATAGTATGGACAAAAATTTTTTCTTTACTAAAAAAAAAGACCGTATGAATCAGAGATCCATACGGTCTTTCATTTGCTGCAGTATCTTTTTTTCTAGTCTTGAAACTTGTACCTGAGAAATTCCCAGTCTTAGAGCTACTTCCGATTGTGTTTGGTCTTTGTAATAGCGTAAATAAACAATGAGACGCTCACGTTCATCTAATTCACGGATCGCTTCTTTTAAGGCGATCTTATCAAACCATTTTCCTTCATTTCCATCATCAATTTGATCTAACAAAGTAATTGGATCACCGTCATTTTCATAAACTGTCTCATGAATCGAAGAAGGTGTCCTGCTTGCTTCTTGTGCGAGGATTACATCCTCAGGGGAAAGCTCAAGATACTCTGATATCTCATTAATGGTTGGAATTCTGCCATAGGTTTTCGATAATTCATCCTTGGCTTTTCTAATTCGATTACCCATTTCTTTGAGTGAACGGCTGACCTTTACCGTACCATCATCACGAATAAACCTTTGGATTTCGCCAATTATCATCGGAACTGCGTAAGTAGAAAACTTTACATCATAGGATAAATCAAATTTATCTACTGATTTAAGCAGTCCAATACATCCAATCTGAAAAAGGTCATCTGGATCATAGCCTCTATTTAAAAATCGCTGGACAACGGACCAGACAAGACGCATATTTTTCTCAACAATTAAATCTCTTGCTTGTTGATCTCCGTCTTGGCTCTTTTTTATGAGTTCCTTAACCTCATGGTCCTTTAGATACGTGTGACTTTTATCGTTTTTGACCTCCACATCCATCGGCAAGTCTCCTTAATTGCACAGCATTTTGCGGGATTGTAAATTCTTTCTTAATCTTACTTCTGTTCCTTTACCTGGCTGCGCAAGAACCTCTACCTCATCCATGAAATTCTCCATGATGGTGAATCCCATACCAGACCTTTCTAAATCTGGCTTCGTTGTAAATAAAGGCTGGCGGGCTTCCTCAACATCTAGAATGCCTAGTCCTTCATCCTTAATCGAAATATCTACTAAACTATCCTCAATCGTAACTTGAATATAAACAATCCCATTTGGATTATTTTCATATCCATGAATGATCGAATTCGTTACTGCTTCAGAAACAACTGTTTTAATTTCTGTCAGTTCATCCATCGTGGGATCTAGTTGAGCAATAAAGGCTGCAACGGTAACACGGGCAAATGATTCATTTTGACTTAAAGCACTAAATTGAAGACTCATTTGATTCTTCATAATTAGGCCACCCCCAATCTTTGCAATGCAAACTCTTCTGTCGGTTCTAGCTTGATAATTTTAAATAATCCCGACATATCGAATAATCTTTGTATTGCAGGGGAAATCGCACATACAACCATCTCGCCATGTACCTGTTTTATTTGCTTGTATCTGCCTAAAATAACGCCTAGTCCTGAACTATCCATAAACGAAAGTTGTTCCAAATTTAAAACTATATGACGGATTTCATTTCTTTCAATTGCCGTAGCTGCTTGTTCACGAAGGTCATCCGCGGTATGATGATCTAATTCACCACTTAAACGTATGCATAAAACATCATGTTTTATTTCCATTTCAATGTTAAGACTCACTATCCATAGCCTCCTTCATCTGGTATAGTGAGTCAATTCGTTAAAGAAGTAAATATCTCCTTCTATCTAGACAAAACTAGTTGTGATTTGCTAAAAAAAGTATCGTTTCGACAACGAAAAGCGGAAGTAGCTTGATCAAGGTACTAAAGATCGAGAAAATTACTTTCCTGCTTTTGTAAACATTCCAAATGAGCGCTTATAAAGCGTCCACCAGCCTGCTTCTTTAACATCATTTTTTGCTACAAGTGGACTTTCTAGGACAACTTTTCCATCTTTCATGAAATGAATGGAACCAATCTCATCACCCTTTTTGATTGGAGCATCAAGGTCCTTATTTAGGGTAATTTTTTGTTTGACTCCATCTGTTTTCTCACCTTTTTTTGTAAGTAGGGAAAGCGGTTCACTCGTTACTGCCTCTACATTTTTGTTTTCTCCCTTACTTACCTTGGCTTGGCCAATCGTCTCATTCCGCTTAAACATCGGATGTGTTTGATACTGGGCAAAAGCGAAATTTAACATCTTTGTCACTTGGGCATTTCTTTCTTTCGAAGTAGGAGCACCAAAAACTACAGCAATCACTCGCATCCCATCTTTTTGGGCGGTTGCCGTTAAACAATATTTGGCTTCTGCAGTGAACCCTGTTTTCAGTCCATCCACACCAGGATAAAACCGAACTAATTTATTCGTATTAACCAGCCAGAACTTATTATCGGTATTTTCCCGAAGATAGGCTTCATACGTACCTGTAAATTTAGTAATATCTTCATATTTCAATAATTCTTTTGCCATAATGGCCATGTCATAGGCAGAACTAAAATGCTCGCCTGCTGGAAGACCTGTTGTATTTTTAAAAACCGTATCCTTTAGCCCTAACTCTTTGACTTTTGCATTCATCATGTCAACAAACGCTTCTTCTGAACCAGCAATTTTTTCTGCCATTGCCACTGAAGCATCATTTCCTGAACCAATTGCAATTCCTTGCAGCATTTGTTTTGTTGTCATTTCTTCTCCGGGCTCAAGGAATATTTGTGATCCACCCATGGAAGCAGCATACTCACTTGTACGGACTTTTTCATCCCAAGTAAGCTTGCCCTGATCAATTGCTTCCATAATTAGAAGCATCGTCATTATTTTGGTCATACTTGCTGGCGGGAGCTTTTCTTTACTGTTCTTTTCATATAAAACTTGACCTGTATCACGCTCAATTAATATGGCTGATCTGACATTTTCAGTAATATCAGCGCTGGGATTTTCTTCAGCAGATACCGATGGAATCCATATACTTGATAAAAGCAAGGTTATTACTAGTAAAGATATATAGCGTTTCATTCACATAACCCTCCATTCTTTATATAGATTCCATTTTTTCCAAATCAACCAACTTTATACAATAATTACCACTATCTTTCAAATAAAAAAATCCAGGGAAATTTCCCTGGATTTTGAATAGGTTATTCAGTTATTTCTCCGTGGATTAAAATTGGTGCCTCCACTTTCGCAGCAGATACCTTAATATTTTCATATAGCTTTTCTTTCACTTCACTAACATCTTCAAAGTTACTATATAACGTTACTAATGATTCACCTTTTTTCACTTGGTCGCCGATTTTCTTTCTTAAAACAAGTCCAACAGCTAAATCAATTACAGATTCCTTTGTCGCTCTGCCTGCACCCAAGATCATTGCTGCGGTACCCACTTCATCGGCTACAATCTCGGATACATAGCCATCTTCCATCGCTTCAAGCTCAAAAGTATATTTCGCCTGCGGCATTTTAGAAGGATCATCCACAATGGAAGCATCTCCGCCTTGAGAACTTAGGAATACCTTTAATTTTTCAAGTGCAGAACCGTCTTTGATTACATTTTCCAGCATTGTTCTTGCATCTGCTAGTGAACCAGCTTTTTCAGCTAAGTAAACCATATGACTTCCAAGTGTTAAGCATAGCTCTGTTAAGTCCTCTGGTCCTTCACCTTTTAATGTATCGATTGCTTCCTTGACTTCAAGGGCATTTCCGATTGCAAAACCAAGCGGCTGACTCATGTCAGAAATAACGGCCATTGTTCTTCGGCCAACATTATTACCGATTCCAACCATCGCTTTAGCTAATGCCTTTGAGTCATCCAATGTTTTCATAAATGCACCAGCACCGGTTTTTACATCGAGAACAATCGCATCCGCACCAGCAGCAATTTTTTTACTCATAATCGAACTTGCAATTAACGGAATGCTATCAACAGTCGCTGTAACATCTCTTAAGGCATAAAGCTTTTTGTCTGCAGGGGTTAAATTGCCACTCTGGCCAATGACAGCAATCTTGTTTTTATTAACAAGATCAATAAATTCATCATTTTCGATTTCCACGTGGAAGCCTTTCACTGCTTCTAATTTATCAATCGTACCACCAGTATGACCAAGACCGCGGCCAGACATTTTCGCTACAGGCACTCCAAGTGCTGCCACAAGAGGACCAAGGACTAGTGTAGTCGTATCACCTACACCACCTGTAGAATGCTTGTCTACTTTAATTCCTTCAATTTGTGATAAATCAATTTGGTCACCAGATTCAACCATCGCTAATGTTAAATCTGCTCTTTCTTTTTCTGTCATTCCTTTAAAAAAGACGGCCATTGTAAAAGCACTTACTTGATAGTCAGGAATAGAACCATCTGTGTATCCATTGACAATATATTTAATTTCTTCAGTTGTTAGTTCTAATCCATCTCTCTTTTTCTCTATTAAGTCGACCATTCTCATGCTTCTTCACCACTTTACTAATATTATTTCGCAATGCTGCTAACAATTTCTTTGATATATAATAAGAAGTTTGCTTTGACTCTTTCCGTTGTTTCAATCACTTCATCATGAGTTAGTGGCTGGTCAAGAATTCCTGCCGCCATATTTGAAATACAAGAAATACCAAGTACTTTCATTCCGCTATGACGAGCAACAATTACCTCAGGCACTGTTGACATCCCAACAGCATCGCCTCCAAGTGTTCTAACCATGCGAACTTCTGCAGGTGTTTCATATACCGGACCAGGATTTCCGAAATATACACCTTCTTTTATGTTCATGTTCAATCGTCCAGCAATTTCTTTTGCCTGTGCGCTTAATTCTTTTGAATATGCTTCTGACATATCTGGGAAACGAGCACCTAGCTTAGAATCATTCGGGCCAATTAACGGGTTCGTACCCATAAAATTAATGTGATCCGTAATGATCATCAAATCTCCGGCTTCAAAGCTTTCATTTACTCCGCCCGCTGCATTTGTCACGATCAGCATACTAACGCCAAGTTCTTTCATTACACGTACAGGAAAGGTAACTTTCTCCATACTATAACCCTCATAAAAGTGAAAACGACCTTGCATCGCAACCACTTCAACACCATTCAATAGACCAAAGACAAGCTGTCCTGCATGTCCTTCTACGGTTGAGACAGGGAAGTCTGGAATCTCGTTATAAGGAATCTTAACTGGATTTTCAATTTCATCTGCCAATACACCTAGTCCTGATCCTAAAATTAATCCAACTTTTGGTGTGGATGAATATTTCTCTTTTAAAAAGCTTACTGCATTTTGAATTTTCGCTATCATCGTCTTAATCCTCCCGCTTATTTCAATTCGTTTAAGAAGCTTTTCCCGTAGTTCGGCATTTTCACTTTAAAGTTTTCAGCAACCGTTGCTCCAATGTCTGCAAATGTTTCTCGTAAAGGAAGCTCTTTTCCTTCTGCCATTTGTTTCGAATAAACAAGTAATGGAACATATTCACGAGTATGATCAGTACCTGGTGCAACAGGATCATTACCATGATCGGCTGTAATGATAAGTAAATCCGTTTCTTTCATTTTCGAAAATACTTCTGGTAACCTTGCATCATATTCTTCTAATGCTTTTCCATAGCCCTCTGGATCACGACGATGTCCATATAAGGCATCAAAATCAACTAAATTTAAGAAACTGATACCAGTAAAGTCCATATCTAAGGTTTCTACTAATTTGTCCATTCCATCCATATTCGAAATGGTCCGAAGTGATTGTGTTACACCTTCACCATCATAAATATCAGAGATTTTTCCGATTGCAATGACATCTAAACCTGCATCCTTCATCTCGCTCATAACGGTACGATCAAATGGTTTTAACGCATAATCATGACGATTTGGAGTTCGTTTAAAGTTTCCTGGTTCTCCTAAGAATGGGCGGGCTATGACACGGCCAACCATGTATTTTTCATCCAATGTAAGTTCACGAGCAATTTTACAAATTTTATATTGCTCTTCAATCGGAATAATCTCTTCATGCGCAGCAATTTGAAGCACGGAATCAGCAGAGGTATATACAATTAACGCCCCTGTTTTCATATGCTCTTCACCAAGTTCATCAAGGATTTCCGTTCCACTTGCTGGCTTATTTCCAATTATTTTTCTTCCTGTACGTTTTTCTAACTCAGAAACAAGTTCATCAGGGAACCCATCAGGAAAGACTTGGAAAGGCGTTTGGATATTTAGACCCATAATTTCCCAGTGTCCTGTCATTGTATCCTTTCCATTAGAAGCTTCCATCATCTTTGTATAGAACGCTAATGGCTTTTCTGCCTTTTCAATTCCCTTAATTTCGTTGATATTGCTTAAACCAAGTTTCCCCATGTTTGGCATCTTAAGACCGTTCATTCTTTCAGCAATATGACCGAGAGTATCGGCACCTTTATCTCCAAATCTCTCTGCATCAGGTGCTTCTCCAATTCCAACCGAGTCCATTACGATCAGAAAAATACGGCTATATGTATTATCCGCCATCGAGTCTTCCTCCTTTATCTAAAAAAATCAAAATAGGTTGATAACGTTTGCAAATCTTCGAAACATTCCACATTGGATATGTTTCCCTGTATGAATGGAGAATATGATATGAAATATTTCGTTAATGTCAGAAGTCTGACCTCCTTATTTTACTATATGTTTGAAGAAATACAAGAAAAAAACTGTCATATATATGACAGCTTTTTGAATTTTAAAGCGGAAGCGCCTTGTCCAGGGGAGACAGGCATAAGACGAGCCGGCGAAAAGGTCGTTCTTTGACCTTCTTGACGGATTGTACGAAATGTGGAGGCGACTGTTATGGGACGAAGGCGTAAGACGCACCGTGCAAAAAGGCGCTTTTTGCCTTTTTCATGGGGTGACTTACGACTCGAGTCCCAAGGAGCCGAAACTAGACAAGCTTATGACCCGAGCCCCTAGGCGCTGGAACTATACAGTTTTCTAAGTTAAGATTCCTTTTTTTATATTACACTAAACTATAATTCTATTAAGCTCGAGGATGAAATTTACTATAAACATCCTTTAACCTCGTTTTGGTTACTTGTGTATAGATTTGTGTTGTCGAGATATCCGCATGACCTAACATTTCCTGGACAGCTTTTAGGTCAGCCCCGTTTTCTACAAGATGTGCGGCAAAAGAGTGGCGAAGCGTATGCGGCGTGAGTTCAACAGCAATTCCTGCCTCTGCAGTCAACTTCTTTAAAATTTTCCAAAATCCCTGTCGAGTTAATCTTTTCCCCTGATGGTTCAGGAATAATGCATCATCCCTATTTTTTTTTGTAATAAAATCTGCTCTTCCATGGTCAATATAGTTTTTTATTGCTTCTGATGCTGTTCTTCCCACAGGGATAATTCGCTCTTTATTTCCTTTTCCGATGACTCGAACAAAGCCCATTGTTAAATGGACATGATCGACATCAATATTAATAAGTTCGCTGACACGAATACCTGTTGCATAAAGGAGCTCCAGCATCGCCTTATCTCTTAGCCCGAAATGACCTTCCTGGTTAGGAGCGTCTAATAGCTTCTCAACTTCCTGCATACTTAAAACTTTTGGAATTGATCTTTCTGATTTGGGTGTTTCAATAAGGACGGTTGGATCTTGTTCCACAGCCTTTTCCCTTAATAAGAATTGATGAAAGGCACGAACAGATGCCACATGTCGTGCGAGTGTTTTTGCTGATTTTCCTTGCTCTTTTAAAAAACTTAGAAAATGAACGATCTGAAATCGTTGAACGTCATTGAATGTTTCGATTGTTTCCACGTTTCGCAAATAGTGGATATAGCTTTTTAAATCGCGTTCATACGACAACACGGTATTTTGGGCTAATCCTTTTTCAACGAGCATAAAATCCATAAAATTTTTCAAATAATCTTCCATTGGTTAATTACTCCCCATTTAAGTAAAACAATATCAGCCGATCCAGCCAGAGCGGGTTCTCTTCTTTTGAGGAAGTCGATACCTTCAAGGCAGTTCCTTCCGGTGCATCATAGCGATGATAATTTTGATACTCTTCATTTACCCACATAATACCATAGTAAAAGAGAATCGTGCATCCAGTGAATATGATAAAAACCTTTAAGGTTTGCATGACAATTTTGATAAAAGAAAGCATACTACTTCCCCCAAACAGATGTTAATAGTAAAAGATATGCCAATTTGTCCAAGTTTTATACCTGAAACATCTGTATAGTCGGAGTTTTTCCAAAAGAAAAAAGCCCTTTTTTTGTGTAAAAGGACTTTATCTATTATTCAGCTTGTTCTTCTGTATCTTCCTTATCATGACAGCGATAGCAGATTCCGTGGAAGGTTAACCGATGGTCTTTTATTTTAAAGTTCCATCTTCGTTCTACCACAGCTTCAACATCTTCAAGTAAATCCTCTTGAATTTCATCGACTGCCCCGCATTCAATACAAACAAGATGATGATGAAAATGTGCTGCCCCTTCTTGACGAAGGTCATAGCGTGAAACACCATCACCAAAATTAATTTTATCAACAATTTTTAATTCAGTTAGCAATTCCAGAGTTCGATATACAGTTGCTAAACCAATCTCCGGCGATTTCTCTTTAACGAGGAGGTATACATCTTCTGCGCTTAAATGATCCTCTTCATGTTCTAACAATACCCTAACGGTAGCTTCCCGTTGAGGCGTCAGCTTGTAGCTTGATGAATGCAACTGTTTCTTTATTCTCTCGATTCTCGTTTCCATCCCGAAATCCCTCCCTCGCCACTGCTAATTTTCATTATAACAGATGACAAAAGAGATTAAAAATAAAATTATTATAAACAAGATTTGATATTTATTTTCATATAATAATTATTATAGATTAAGCGATCCCATCATCGTTTTCATCAGCCAAGGTGAAACATATGCCTCAATCCCTGATGCAGCAGAAATAAAGATGACGGCTGCAATAAAGGTAAAAATGTAACCCTTAAACAATGGCAAAATTGGCTGACCGTATTTTTTAAAAAACTGAATTTTAATCATTCTTAATGAGAATATAACGGAAATGGCTGCCATTAAGATGAAAATGGGAATGATAATCAAATTTTGCGGTAAAATTGAGACAATGGCCAGCAAAAACCCTTTCCAGCCCATTTGACTTACAAGAAATCCAACCGTAAAGCCAACGACCATTCCTTTAATAAATAGGACAATGAGGATGACTGGAAGGCCAATGATAGAAATTCCGAGAATCCAAATCAACCCAATGAATTTACTGTTATGAAGAAAACTCTGCAAAAATAGGTCACTGCTACCTGCTGTTTTCTCATTTAAAATTTGCCCAAAGAATTGTGACAAATAATAGAATAAATCTTGCTTCTGAGTAATGCTCATACTATTAACGACAATGGCGCCAAAGATGACACCCATCAAAAATAGAATAACAATAAATAAAAAAATCGAGGAATGTTCACGTAAATAACTGGCGGCATCGTTAGGGTACAATCGTTTCTTCATTTGCGAATCCTCCTACTTCTATCTGGTCAAGTTAATACATTCTATGCTTGTCTAGTATTTCTATGACCATAAATTAGTAGATTATCAGAAAAGCGCAAGCGCCTTGTTCAGGGGCGACAGGCATAAGACGAGCCGGCGAGAAGGTTGCTTTTTAACCTTCTTGACGGATTGACCGAAAAGTGGAGGCGACTGCCCTGGGACGCAGGCGTAAGACGCCCACTGAAAGAAGGCGCTTTTTGCCTTCATTCAGTGGGCGGCTTACGACTCGAGTCCCAAGGAGCCGGAACTAGACAAGCTTATGACCCGAGCCCCTAGGCGCTGGAGCTGGACAATTCTCAAAGTCGAAATTTTGCTTTCTTTATCTTACAAAGAAAAAACCTGGCAGCCAATCTGATGCCAGGTTTTTGAAGTTACTCTGCGATTTTCCCGTATTTTCCACCGCCACCAGCGGCTAGATTGACTTTTCCCATCCTTGCTTTCATGATGAGATCAGCAATTTTTGCTGGAACAACCTCCTTTAATGCTTCATCAGGCACTTCATGTAAAATCGCCATTTCTGAGCCAAAATGATTTACTAGCTTTTCAAGCAGCTTCGGCCCTAAACCTGGGATGAATTCAAGCGGCACTTGATGAACATAAGGCGGGCGTCCCTCTGGACTCTCCTCCGCTGTTTTCAGTTCAAGAATGCGGTCAGCTACACCTTTAATGATTTTTTTATTACCACATTGAAGACAAATTTGCTCCACATCCGCTGAAGGATGCAAACATTCTGCGCAAACCGTTTTATGATATTTGCCCAATAATGGATCAAGTCCATAGTTGGCGATAATATGCCTGCCATCCTCCTGTCTTAATGCTTTACCTAATTCTTTAAATGTTGGCTCTTCCATTGCAACAACTTGATATTCACGGGCAATTTTTGCTAAAGAATGGGCGTCTGAATTTGTCACAAAAGTATAATCATGTAATTCTTTTATCTGATCCGCCATCATCGTATTTGAGCTCAATCCCAGCTCGATACCATCAATCATTGCTGGGTCAAAGACTTCTGTTAACGAAGCTTTCACACCTTTACCATATAGACTTTTAAAAGGGGTGAACACATGAGCAGGAATAAAGATTCCACCTAACTCCTTCACCTTTGCCTGCAATGCCAGCCCGGATGCATAGATCCGCTGTGAACTTAATTGAACATTTTTTAAATTACCGGACAGCCAATAAGAGAATTCTCTCATAATTGGAATCGTAGGAAAATAGCAGAGCACATGAATTGGCCCGCCACATTGTTCATCGTAAATCTCTAATTCTGATCCTGGAATAACCGTCAAATCACCAAAAGTCAATCCTCCATCTGGATGCTCGGAAATTTCTCCGCTCGACACGAGACTCTCCATTTCAAGAATGACTTCTGGTGAATGACTATCAATGATCCCGACCATGTTCAGCCCTTTTTCATGCCGCGCATGCTCAATAATATTTGTAAACGTTAAGGATTTTGCACCAGTGATTTTTACCGGTTTTCCCGTCCACGTTCTGCCGATATGAATATGTAAATCTACATAGAAGCGTTTCATTTTTTCCCTAACGCCTCTTGTAATTGTAAATATTGAACTGCGTAGGCCGTTTTGGCATCATAAATTTTTTGTTCCTTCACATATTGAATGGCTTCAGCCAATGTTAATTCTTCAAGGTTTACAAACTCATCTTCATCAAGTGCTGCTGCATTTTCCTTTTTTGTTAAACCTTTGGCGACATACAGATGAACGATTTCATCAGCAAAGCCCGGGGAAGTATAAAAAGAAAGTAACAATTCAAGGCTTTCACATTCATACCCAGTCTCTTCCTCTAATTCCCGACGCGCACAAAGAGCCGGTTCTTCACCCTTCTCAAGCTTGCCAGCTGGTATTTCAACAATGGTTCGTTCCAGTGCTTTACGATATTGCTCAACCATGACGATTTTATTGTCATCGGTGATGGCCAATACGGCTACGGCACCAGGATGCTTTATTATTTCTCGTTTCGACTGCTTTCCATTTGGCAGTTCAACATCTTGTAAATGGAGACTAATCACTTTCCCTGAAAAAAGTTCTTCACTATGTATCGTTTTTTCTTCAAGATTGCTCATTTGTTTCACTCCTTGTTCTAACCCGATATGTGATCCTCATACATTTTACCATACTTAAAATGGAGGGGTATGTATGGAGGGGTATGTATGAAGGTGTACGTCCATGAGAAAGGAATTATCCTTACTGGAAAAGGCTGGGAGATTCTACAAAAACTTAAGGAATACAATAAAGAATATGAAACCGTTTCGGATTGGGTAAAAAATGTCGCTAAAAAATAAAGGCCAACCGTTTGTAGTTTTCCCCGTTCTTCTTTTAAAATGATAGAAAGAATGGGGTGATTTATTTGAAAAAAAGAAAACTCGGAAGCTCAGATTTATTCGTAACCGAACTAGGGTTAGGCTGTATGTCAATTGGAACAGAGGAGAAATCCGCTAGAGTGCTCATTGAAACGGCATTGGATGAAGGGATTAATTATTTTGACACAGCGGATTTATACGATTTTGGTAAAAATGAAAAACTAGTTGGGCGAGCCCTAAAAGAAGTGCGTCAAAAGGTGGTAATTGCCACAAAGGTCGGTAATCGCTGGAACTCAGAGCAAAGCGGCTGGTCTTGGGATCCTTCGAAAGCATACATAAAGGAAGCTGTTAAACAAAGTCTTAATCGGCTCGGCACCGATTACATCGATCTTTATCAACTTCATGGTGGTACGATTGATGATCCGATTGAGGAAACAATTGAAGCTTTTGAGGAATTGAAAGCAGAAGGAATTATCCGCTATTATGGTATCTCGTCGATTCGTCCTAATGTCATTCGTGAGTATGTAAAGAAGTCTAGTATTGTGTCAGTGATGATGCAATATAGTATTTTAGATCGTCGGCCGGAAGAAGAGGCAATACCGCTGCTTCAGGAACACGGAATCGGCGTTGTCACCCGTGGCCCTCTTGCAAAAGGGCTTTTAAGTGACAAAATGCTAGAGAAGATTGCTGAAAAGGGGTATCAAGACTATAGCCGGCAGGAATTACTTGATGTTTTACCTATGCTACAGGAGAAACTAGCATCCGATCGGTCATTTATGGAAGTCGCTCTTCAGTATAATCTAGCAAATCCGGCTGTTGCCTCTGTTGTTGCTGGTGCGAGCAGTCCAGAACAAATCCGAAATAATGCCCGTGCTGTTAAAAGTAACAGACTGACAGCAAAAGAAATTTCTGTTATACAGAAACTATCAAAAGCAAACATTTATCAAGATCATCGATAATAGGAGAGCCCATTCGGCTCCCCTATTTAAATTCCTTCCAATTCATCCCGCTCTCGTTTAATAACTCTTCGAATGATTTGTTTTTCTCTTTTAAGCGGCGCTCTTCCCTCTTTCTTTGCTCTTCCGCTTCTTTCCGGCGGTCTGCTTCTGCCTTAAGCTGTTCTTGCTGTTCCTTTAATTGCTTCATTAAATCCGGATTAATCATATCCTTAAGCGTTAACGCTGAATCGTCCTTTTTGGGTTTAGATTGATAGTTTTGTTTCGATTTCTTTTTCATTTGGGACACCTCTAAATCAAGTTTTCAATTTGTATTATATCATAATGAAAAAGCAGGCTAGTTCTACTTAGCCCGCTTTTTCATTATGCCAATTCCACTACTGTTGCGACTCCTTGGCCACCGCCAATACAGAGTGTAGCCAGGCCAGTTTTTGCCTTTCTTCGCTTCATTTCGTGGATGAGCGTGACTAAAACTCTTGCTCCACTTGCCCCAATCGGATGCCCAAGAGCGATAGCACCACCATTCACATTCAAAATTTCTTTATTAAAATGAAGTTCTCTATCTACTGCTAGCGATTGAGCGGCAAAGGCCTCATTTGCTTCAATTAATTCAATCTCTTCCAAAGAAACAGCTGCTTTTTCAAGAACTTTTTTTACCGCCGGTACAGGTCCGATTCCCATAATGCTTGGATCTACTCCGGCACTGGCATTGGCCTTGATCGTGACCAATGGTTTTAACCCAAGTTCATCTGCTTTCTTTTTGCTCATTACTACAACAGCAGCTGCCCCATCGTTAATACCGGATGAATTACCTGCTGTTACACTACCATCCTTCTTGAATGCCGGTCGTAATCCAGAAAGTTTTTCAGCCGTTGTTCCTTTCTTTGGATATTCATCCGTATCGAATACAAGGGGGTCTCCTTTTCGCTGCGGAATGATGACAGGTACGATTTCATCCTTAAATTTTCCTGCTTCAATGGCTTGAACGGCTTTCTCTTGGCTCCAAGCTGCAAATGTATCTTGTTCTTCTCGAGTTAGCCCATATTTCTCACAAAGATTTTCAGCTGTCATTCCCATATGATAGTTATTGAATGCACAATGGAGGCCATCCTCCAATAAGCTGTCGATTAATTTCTGGTCACCCATTTTAAAACCATCGCGGGCATTTTTCAAAAGAAACGGTGCCTGACTCATATTCTCCATTCCCCCGGCGACGACAATTTCCGCATCTCCAGCAATAATTGCTTGCGTGGCGAGGTGAACAGCTTTAAGTCCAGATCCACATAATTTATTTATCGTCATTGAGGAAACGCTTTCAGGAAGTCCCGCTTTTATCGCTGCTTGTCTTGCAGGATTTTGCCCAAGACCAGCCTGTAAAACATTCCCTAAAATAACCTCGTCAACTTGTTCAGGCTTTACTCCTGCTTGTTCGAGTGCCCCTTTGATAACAGTCGCCCCTAATTCTGGTGCCGATGTATTTTTTAAACTTCCATTAAAATTTCCAAGTGCCGTTCTAACTGCACTAACGATTACGACTTCAGCTCGGTTCATTATGTTCTCTCCCTTTCAAGCTTTTTCACTTCTACTATTTCTCTCACAGACATCAAAATTCCTCTTATTTTGTCAAAATTTAATCTATTCTTGCTTTTTCGAAATCGACACCTCTACAATGAAAGTATGAAGGCACAAGGGGGAAGATGATGCTTAATTTACCTAAAGATGTAACGATTGTTGAAGTGGGTCCGCGTGATGGGCTGCAAAATGAAAAGCAATTTGTACCGACTGAGATTAAAAAGGCGTTTATTACAGGATTAAGAAATGCCGGACTAAAGGAAATGGAACTAACTTCTTTTGTCTCACCAAAATGGGTGCCGCAAATGGCGGATGCGGCTGAAATTGTTCTCGATTGTCTTAAGCCAGATGCCCAGGACATTGTCCTTGCACCAAACCGTAAAGGCGTGGACCGGGTTTATTCCACCAATTGTAAAGCGGTCGCTGTTTTTGTCGGTGTCAGTAATACCTTTAATCAGAAAAATATTAATAAAACGACTGCGGATAGTATGAAGGAACTGAAACCGATTATTACGGAATTAAAGGAAAAGCACTATTTTGTTCGCGCTTGCATTTCGACTGCGTTCTATTGTCCTTACGAAGGAAAAATAAATGAGAAGGACACGATACAGTTGTGCCGAGAATTTGTTGAAGCTGGTGTTGATGAGTTAAGTGTTGCCGACACGATTGGGATGGCAGCACCAAATGAAGCCTACTCTTTGTTTTCAAAGTTGAAGTTGGAATTTCCTAAGATACTAATAACGGCTCATTTTCATGATACCCGCAAGCTCGCTCTAGCCAATATTTTAGCTTCACTACAGGCTGGGGTTGACCGCTTTGATACCTCTGCCGGCGGTCTAGGCGGCTGTCCGTTTGCTCCGGGTGCTTCCGGGAATGCTGCGACGGAAGATGTCGTTTATATGCTTGAAAGAATGGGGATTTCTACTGGTGTTGACCTTAGCAAGCTTGTGGATGCAATCGAAATTGTCCGTCCCCATTTATCGAGATCCATTGAAAGCGGCTATTACAAGCTTCATGCTTAAACCATGATGAATAATCAAACTCCTTGATAAGCATCTTATTAAAGAAACCACCTTGAAGGGAGTTTGAATGCTCATGAGCCAAAAAAGGGATAAAGGATACAGCCAAAAAGGGAAGGATTATGCAGAATCCGCCGGAACAGGAAAACGGATGATCGCTGCTGAAGAACTTGAAAAAGCTTTGCATCCGACCAAACGTCAGAATGCCGAACAATAAGAATGACACGAGAGCCGCTAATTGGAGTTAGCGGCTTTTTCATGGTAAAATTAGGAATAACGACAACCTTGTGAATGGTAGTCGACGAAAATAGAATCTGACATATTCTATACAATAGATACCTCGGGAGGTGAATGGATGAGAAGAGCTTTGCGGGTACTGTTTCTTTCCTTTTTATTTACATTTTCGTTAGGTATTTATTTTACCAATCGACTTATGTATATGAAAAAGAAGGATGAACTCTTTATTCTTAAGCGGGAAAAAGAAGCAGGCAGATTCGATCCTGAACAATTCAAATTACTTCCAAAGCGGGAGGTTACCATCCAATCTCCATTCGGCTACCCCATTAAAGCCTTACTGGTGGAGCCACATCAGTCCAACCGCTATATCATCATTTCTCACGGTGTAACAGAAACGAAAATCAATTCGATTAAATATATGAACCTTTTCTTAAAGCGAGGTTTCAACGCGATTATTTATGACCACCGGCGCCACGGTGAGTCTGGCGGAAAAACGACAAGCTTCGGTCACTATGAAAAGTTTGATTTAAAGGCAGTCATAGCTTGGCTGAAAAAAGAGAAAGGGTCCAGTCTGTTACTTGGAATCCATGGGGAATCAATGGGGGCTGCAACCATGCTTCTGTATGCAGGAATGCTTGAAGATGGAGCAGATTTTTATATTGCCGACTGCCCGTTTTCTGATTTAAAGGAACAAGTTTCCTATCAATTAAAGAAAGATTTCAAGGTAATCCCTTCCCTGTTAATTCCGATAGCAGATTTAATTCTGCGTTTTCGCGACAAATATTCGATCCGCCATGTTTCACCTATTTCAGTAATTAAAAATATTCATCATCCGATTCTGTTTATTCATAGTGAACATGATGATTTTATCTTACCAGCCATGACACAGGAACTTTATGAGCAAAAACAAGGTCCGAAGATGTTGTATCTAGCGGCTAAAGGCAGGCACGCCCAATCCTATAATGAAAATCCAGAAGAGTATGAAAGAATGATTGATAAGTTTTTATTAACTTATGTAGAGCGCAGCTAGAAGCATTTTTCATAAGAAAACAGACTGTCCATTTGGATCAGTCTGTTTTTATAATCATGCTCATGCGCCCATTCAAAATTTGTCCTGGACTTTTTAATTGAAAGGAATTAGCCTCACGGGAAAAATCAATCGTCATTTGGTCATCAAAGAAAACCGTTTTTGCTTTTTCAATATAAACCGGCTGACTATTTGTCTCAATTCTCACATCGTCCTCATCCACGTCTGGTACAAACCACAAGGCAATTACTCCGCTTACTGCACATCCGCAGCCTTCTGTGTCATATTTTAGTTTTAAGAAACCTTTTTTCCCCTCGGTTCTCTCATTAATTTTCTCTGCTGCCGCTGGTGTCATCTTAATCTCCATGTTTATAACCCCCTTTTTTGGCATATCATGTATTGTATCATATGACATGATTGATGCTAGTTTTTAGCTCACTGCATTATTAAAAAAAGGGGGACAGTTTTATGTCTAAAGTTCAAATAAAAGTAAACGATAATGGATCATTAAGAATTTCTGGTGATGTTGAATTACTTGATGGCGAAGGTAATGTTTATCAAACGAAGCCAAGCTTTTCTCTTTGCCGCTGCGGATTGTCAAACAACAAACCATTCTGTGATGGCTCCCATAAAGGGAAATTTGAATCCCAGGTTCGCGTTTCTAAATAAGATTAGATGTTTAAGAGCGGCTTTCCGGTATGGTGCCGCTCTTTTCATGCATCCGTCAGCCGGATATCGATAATATCAATTATCGGGATACGATGAACTTCTTCGAAACGGTCTATGACATGAAGCTTTTGTCCGAGTTCATTCCAGTAATGGATTTTACCAATCACAATTTCATAATGTTGATGTCGATAATGGGTAATCGTCACGAACTGATCAAATTCGATTGCTTCTGATAAGGTCTCATTCATCATTTCTAATTGCTGTTCATCCATTTCTTTTTTCTGTTCGTATTGATCTTCCTTTACCCAATCTCTAAGCATTTTAACATGCTCAGGAAGCATCATTGATGTCCATTTGATTCTGCCACGATCGCGAATCATGCGCTCTGCCCCCTTTTCTTGTCCAGCTCCAGCGCCTAGGGGTCATAAGCCCCTGGACAAGGCGCTTCCGCTTTTCTTATTATCTTTTATGCCCGCCGACTAATGTTGCCCGATGTTTGGCCGTTCCTGCTGCCGTATAGGAGACAGCCCGTAATAGGGAACCTGATCCAAAGCGCCGCCGGATCGAATCGACCACATAGCCCAGCTCCCGCCGCTTATAAGCACCCGTGTCAAACAGGTCAAGCTGCATCTCGTAGTCATCAACAATATTTCCGATTCTAATCTCAATTTGCCTTACCGTCTTTCCGGTATAATGCTCATGAAATAATTCAAGACAAACCCGGTACAATTCCATCGTCACATTGGTTGGCTGCATAATCGTCCTTGAACGGAGAAAGCCGCCGCCGAGTTCATCCTGGCTATAGCCAATTCCAAGACTAATCGTCCTGCCTGCCTTCCGACGTGATCTTGCTCGACGGGCAACCTCCTCACACATTTCTAAAATTACATGCTTAATTTCTTCTTCATCTTTATAATCTCTTAAAAGAATCTGGCTTTTTCCAAAACTGATCTGCCCAGCCACAATTGGCGCTCCTAAATCTGAGAGATCAACTCCCCAGGCGTGATGATAGAGTTGGTTCCCCATGATTCCAAACTTCTTTTCCAGCTTTTCTAAATCATAGCGAGCCAGCTGGCCAACAGTGAAAATCCCCATTCCATTTAGCGTTTTTTCCACACGCCTGCCGATCCCCCACATTTCTCGAAGTGGTGAGACATTCCAAAGTTTTGTCGGCACATCCTCATATGTCCATTCGGCAATTCCATCCTTCTTAGCATCAAGGTCCAGACAAAGCTTTGACATAAGCATGTTGGGTCCAATTCCAACGGCACAGGGGAGCTGAAATTCGCGCTCGATATCATCCTTGATTTTTTGAGCAATTGTTTTGGCATCTCCCCATAAATGGACGGCCCCATCGACTTTAATAAAACTTTCATCGACACTATACGTGTGAATCGCTTCTTTTGGCACATAACGATTAAACACACGGCTAATTTCTGTGGAAATACGTAAATAGGTAGCCATTTTCGGCTCCACCACTCTAATCCGTGAATCATCAGGAATCTCAAACAAACGTGAACCGGTTTTGATGCCAAATTCTTTCTTCAACAGCGGCGAAGCAGCGAGAACAACGCTGCCGCTTCGCTCTTTATTACCAGCGACTGCCAGGTAGCAGGTTAAGGGATCAAGGCCCTCCATAACCGCCGAACAGCTTGCATAAAAGCTCTTCATATCTACACATAAAATTTGATTATGAGGTAACGTGCTGTAATCAACCATGCTCTTTCCTCCATATCAAAGTTATCGAACACACGTTCTTTATCAGTATATTCATATCTTAAGCGAATATGCGTTCGCATTCAATGGAAAATTTTTGACATTGTTCACGGTTCTCGTTTTTTTAGGAAAGGAAAAAAGCGT
The DNA here is from genome assembly GCF_053749995.1 of Neobacillus sp. K501. NCBI lineage: Bacteria > Bacillati > Bacillota > Bacilli > Caryophanales > Bacillaceae > Neobacillus > Neobacillus sp. K501. The sequence goes on from NZ_JBSLYA010000002.1 coordinate 190,396, forward strand.
ATAATGGGTGATGAGGTGCAAGTTGAATGGAGAAAAAATTGATTATTAAAATGGTGAAAAACTGCTTTAAACAGTATTATTCTGAAGTAGAATCATTACCAATGAGCAGTGAAGACTTAGAGGAACTTGCAGACCGGATTATCACACTTAAAGCGGAACAGCCGGCTGCTGATTTGTATGAGGTTATTAATGATACAGTGTACGAGTTTTTAACAGGATAAAACTTTAGGTAGGAGAAATCAATCGCCTTTTCGGGCAGAAAAAAAGCCGCAGGTCGCGGTTTTTTACTTTTTATTAAAGGCTTTTTTGCCGATTCGTTCGAATAATCGGGGAAACAGGACATAGACAATACTGCCCATGTTCATCCAACGCGGCAGATTGATTTCCCGTGTTTTTGTCAGCATGCTGTCGACAACCTTCTGGGCAACATATTCTGGCTGAAGCATAAATCTCTGGACATTTTTTACATATGTACCCTTTTCATCAGCGATGGTAAAAAAGTTTGTTGCAATCGGACCAGGATTTACAGAGGTAACCAGCACACTATAATCCGAAACTTCCATCCTTAAAGCATTCGTGTAGCCTAGCACAGCATGCTTGGTCGCAGAATAAACACTCGATTTAGGCGTGGCAATTTTCCCTGCTTGGGAAGCAATATTAATAATATGTCCAAAACGCCGTTCGCGCATTTTCGGCAACACCATACTCGTACATGCCATAAGGCCAACGACATTGACCTCGAACATCCCTTTTATTTCATCGAAACTTGCTTGATGGGCTTCCCGAAAAACCCCAAAGCCCGCATTATTAACAAGAATATCAACATCACCGATCTTAGCAAAAATATCAGTAAACACAGCTTTTACTTTTTCCGTATCCGATACATCAAGCTGAAATACGTCCACTTTTACTTGATGTTTTTGCTGAAGCTCTGTTTGCAGCTGTTCGAGCTTATCGACACTGCGGGCAAGCAGGACCAGGTTGGCCCCGCTTGCAGCGCAAAGCTTAGCAATTTCCGCGCCAATTCCTCCGGATGCGCCGGTAATGACGATATTTTTTCCCTTTAATTGTTCCCTAACCATATTTACACCTCATCTGGCTTGATAAAGGACAGGCTGCTGATCCTTACTTATAATCTCGCCGATAGAGGCCAAATAGTCAAGCTGACCAACCGTCTCTGAAATCGTTAGCATTAGTTCGCGCTGATAAACGGTTGGAAAAAGCCGTTTACAAATTTCAAAAACCGTCATCTCCTCTTCTTTAAGCCAATTATTGACCTTCATTGCCCGTTCGTGCTGGTGTACCAATCTTTTTTCAACCAACTCTTTTAGTTCAAATACTTCATCCCCATGCCCCGTATACACCATCTGAATCGGGTAAGTAAGCAATTTCTTCATTGATGCGTTATGCTGCAGCTGTGGTTTCGGTCTTTCTTTTTCTCCTGGTGCTGGGGGCTCGAGCAATGGATTAGGTGAAATATGGGCAAGAATTACATCTCCGCCAATCAGAATCCCATCTTTTTCACGAAATAGAGCAATTTGGCTCTGAGCATGACCAGGGGTCTCAATCACCTGCCATTCACTTAGACCCAGGGGATTCATTCCTTCAACAAGATGACCAGTCAAAGATCGTTTATAGGAATGCTTCAGTGGTTTTCTAAACTTCGAAATTTGCGGAATGAATTCTTTCGGTAAACCAAACTCAAGAAAAAGCTCGTGGAAAAAATCAACCTGATCTTGAAAGAATTCATCCGATAGCTTGAGCCAGCGCTCGTTCAGCGGATGACCATAGATCTCAACTGACTCAGAAAAGAAGTCGATCATGCCGACATGATCGGGATGATGATGGGTAAGAATCACCTGCTCGATATCATTTGGACTTAAATTTAAATCAGCCAATTGCTCAGTCAGCAAATTCCAAGACTCTTCCGTTTTTACCCCTGCATCGACAAGCGTTAGTCGTTCACCTTTAATTAAATAAACATTAACATCTCCAACCGGAAAAGGAGTTGGCAACGTTATTTTCGCTATTCCATTTTTCCACTCTGCCATTTAAAAAACTCCCAACATTATTTTTAAATAAAAAATAGGATGTGAACATTTTCCGACAATTCTATATAGAATACAGTGTAGCGATTTTTTTGGTGAATGTCATTATTTTTACATAACTTATTTTGAATAAATTTAAAATTCAGTAAATAATTTACTTGACAGACAAGCAGTTTATCTTGCATAATCACTATTAAAATTTGATTCGAAGAAAAACGCGATGACTGAGGCCAGTAAATGAAAAATGGCAAAAGAGAGTGAAGACCACCGGCTGAAAGCCTTCACAGCCCTCTTAATCATTGAACCTACCTTATGAGCACTTAGGAAAACCTAACGTAAATCCGGCGTTATCGGAGCAGAGTGAACCTCAGTATTTTTCATGGGGTAAATGAAGGTGGTACCACGGAAGCGAGACCTTTCGTCCTTTACAGGATGAAAGGTCTTTTTTTATTAAAAGGAGGTTAATTGATGAAAAAGGTTGCGATTGTCGGCGCTGGATCAATGGCTGAAGCACTTATTTCCGGAATATTAGAAAATGGTTTAATCGATAAACAAAACATTTGGGTTACAAATAACTCTAATCAAGAAAGACTACTAAATCTCGGAAGAAATTATGGGGTCCAGACGACCTATAATCAAACCGAACTATTTAACGGGGCTGACATTGTCATCTTAGCGATGAAGCCTAAGGATGCCGCGACGGGGATCCAAGCCATTCACAAGCATTTAATCGAGCAAATGTTAGTCGTGTCCGTTATGGCAGGTGTCTCTATGAGTACGATCGAAACACTAGCCCGTTTACCACTCCCAATTGTTCGTGCCATGCCAAATACCTCAGCAGCAGTAGGCAAATCCGCAACAGCTGTTGCCGTGAATGAACGGGTCTCTCCTCAACAAATCGACATCATGAAACGGCTTTTTGGAACGGTTGGCTTGACTACTTTTGTTGAAGAAGAGCAGCTTGATGCGGTAACAGGTCTATCTGGAAGCGGACCCGCCTATATTTATTATCTAATTGAAGCAATGGAAAAAAGTGCTGTCGAGGTTGGACTTGATAAAGAAATGGCCAGCGAATTGATCGTTCAAACATTAATCGGGGCAGCTGAAATGGTGAAAAACTCTTCTAAAACCTCTGAGCAGCTCCGCCGTGATGTGACGAGCCCTGGGGGGACAACAGAGGCTGGGGTCAAGGTCCTTGAAGAACACAAAGTCCAACAAGCCTTTATTTCCTGTATAAAAGCAGCAACGGCTCAATCGAAAAAAATGGGAACTTCCTTACGTTTACAGCTTGAAGTCACCGAACCGACCGCATGATTTTAAAAGTCTTGATTTAAACTAAAGAAAAGAGCTGGGAAGTGTAAACATGCTAACGGTTTTATTTGGCATCGGCATTTTGGTCTGGACCGTTTTCCTTTTGGATGGATTAATCGGCCTGAGAAAAATAGACTCTTTAGAAGAAGAATCTAGCATGGAGAATGGTCCACGGCTATCAGTCATTGTCGCTGCACGAAATGAGGAAAAACAAATAATGGTTAGTATTTTAAGCCAGCTTAGACAAAGTTATCAAAATGTGGAGTGGATCCTTGTAAATGACCGCTCAACAGATGCTACAGGGAAGATCATGGATGAACTGATGCAGCAAGATTCGCGGATATCCGTCCTTCATATCGAAGCACTGCCTGACGGCTGGCTTGGAAAAAACTATGCCTTGTATTCGGGTTCACAGCAAGCGTCAGGTAAATGGCTATTATTTACCGATGCCGATGTTCATTTTGAAAAAGAAGCATTCGCAAAAGCATTGCAGTATTTTGAAAGACATCGGCTTGATCATTTAACGGCGGCACCAAATTTGAGTGCTCAGAAGTTTTGGCTAAAAACATTTGTCGCCTTTTTCCTTTTTGGATTTTCTTATTTTAAGCGCCCCTGGGCAGCAAATAATCCAAACTCGAAAATCGGGACGGGAATTGGGGCGTTTAACCTCGTTTCGAAACAAGCTTACGAAGCGTTTGGTACTCATGAAAAAGTAAAAATGAGGCCAGATGACGATCTTCAGCTGGGAATGAAAATGAAAAGAGCTGGTTATCATCAGCGAATTGTCACTGCACTAAGACTCATCGAGGTCGAGTGGTATGGTAGTTTAAAGGAAGCCTTTGTCGGCTTAGAGAAAAATACATTTGCTGGCCTGCATTACCGTATAAGTATGGTTATTTTTGCGATTTTGGGTGTATTTATTACAAACGTCCTTCCGTTTATGGCTGTTTTTTCAGAGAACAAAACAGTCGTCTTGTTAAGCTTAGGGAATATTTTCCTAAGCGGCATCCATTACATTCTAGTGATTAAAAAAATGACTTTATTCTCCCCTGCCATGTTCCTTGTGTTACCAATTACCGCCTTACTCTTTATCTACTCGATTATCCGAGCAAGCTTCCTCACCTTTAAACGCGGTGGAATCGTATGGAGAGGTACAACCTACAAATTGAGTGAACTAAGAGAAAAAGACTGAGCACATACTTTTTCCTAATAATTATCCATTTGTTATACTAAATGTTAGGAAAATTCATTGAATAGGAGCGACATAAATCATGAACGCAAAATTGTTTATGCCCTTTACAATAAAAAATGTTACGTTAAAAAATCGAATTGTTATGGCACCGATGTGCATGTATTCGAGTCATAATGAAGATGGTCATATCCAAAATTGGCATCGCACCCATTATACAAGCAGAGCCGTTGGTCAAGTGGGATTGATCATTGTCGAAGCAACCGCAGTAGCTCCACAAGGGAGGATATCGCCTCAGGATTTAGGCATATGGAGCGATGACCATATTAACGGGTTACAAGAGCTTGTCGGCCTGATGAAGGAACATGGTGCCAAAACAGGTATTCAGCTTGCCCACGCTGGCAGAAAAGCCGTACTAGAAGGCGACATCATCGCCCCGTCAGCTTTAGCCTTTAATGAAAAAATGAAAACACCTAAAGAAATGACCAAAGCTGATATTTCTGAAACCGTTGAGGCATTCAAGAAGGGGGCAGAACGAGCAGCCAAAGCTGGCTTTGACATCATTGAGATTCATGGGGCACACGGCTATTTAATTAATGAGTTCCTATCACCCCTTTCAAATAAAAGATCGGATGAATATGGAGGCTCCTCAGAAAACCGTTACCGCTTCCTAAGCGAAGTCATTACAGCTGTTAAATCCGTTTGGGACGGTCCCCTTTTTGTTAGAGTTTCTGCTCATGATTATCATGAACAAGGTTTAACGCCGGAAGATTATCTAACATTCAGTCAGTGGATGAAAGCCCAAGGTGTTGACTTAATCGATGTCAGCTCTGGAGCCGTTGTTCCAGCTAAAATTAACGTTTATCCTGGCTATCAAGTAAAATATTCTGAAACGATTAAAAATGGTGCAGACATGGCTACTGGGGCGGTTGGATTAATTACAACTGGAATTCAAGCGGAAGAAATCCTCCAAAATGAACGCGCTGATTTAGTGTTTTTAGCTCGTGCATTATTAAGAGACCCTTACTGGCCGCGTACGGCTGCAAAAGAGCTTGGTGTAGAGGTCGAAACACCAAAGCAATACGAACGCGGATGGATTTAAAACCAAAAGCTCCAGCCCTAGGCGCTGGAGCTAGATTAAGACAAAAGACGGCTTTAAGGGCCGTCTTTTTACTTCATAGGAATATTGATTTCTTTAAAATCTTCGGCAATGTCCGTATTCGGAAAAATCTCCTGTGCTTCTGATACTAATTCCCGCCAGGCACTTCGATCATAACGGGAACTAATATGGGTTAAACACAATTGCTTACAGCTAGCCCGATTGGCCACCTCCGCAGCCTGGTGAGTCGTGGAGTGAAAATAATCAAAGGCAAGCTTTTCTTCCCCTTTTGAAAAGGTCGCTTCGTGGATTAAGAGGTCTGCATCAACCGCTAAAGCAATGGCATTTTCGCAATACCTTGTATCCCCAAGAACAGTAATGACTCTCCCCCTTTGTACAGGACCAAGAAAATCCTTTGGATCAATAACTCTCCCATCTGCAAGCGTAACTCTTTCCCCATTTTTTATTTTTCGAAAAATCGGACCTGGTTGAACCCCCGCTTCGATGAGCTTATCAGCTAATAACGTCCCAGGCCTGTCCTTCTCAACAATTCGATATCCGAAGGAAGGTATACCGTGCTCTAAAAGTCTTGCCTCTACACTAAATTGTTCATCCTCAAAAATAACACCTTCCGAGACTTCCACCATTTTCAATGGATATTTAAGATAGGTTTGACTGACAGACAGACTGATTTCAATATACTCCTTGATCCCTTTAGGACCATAAACCGTCACCTCTGACTCTCCACCTTGGAAAGAGCGGCTCGCCAAAAGACCAGGCAGGCCATAAATATGATCACCATGCAAATGGGTAATAAAGATTTTCTCAATTCTCCGTGGCTTTATCGATGTATGTAAAATTTGATGCTGGGTTGCTTCACCGGCATCGAACAACCAAATTGAACCGCGTTCTTCCAGCAATTTCAGGGCAATCGAGGTAACATTACGCAGCTTTGCTGGGATTCCAGCACCGGTACCTAAGAAAAAAATGTCCATTATAAAACTCCTTCCCAAACCCGTTCCAAATAAAAAGATACAAATAATATAGCATATCACTTGCAAGATTGCTCACTGGTTGTCTATCATCGATTAAGAATGTTTTTTCATACATGCTTTATCCCGTTTTTGCTAAATCTAAATTGAATACATATAAGGAGAGGTATTGAACGTGAAACAATCTGGAAATATGACGTCATTAATTATGATATTTGGTGCAACTGGAGATTTAGCTGTGAGGAAGCTGTTTCCATCCCTTTACAGATTATTTCAAAGGGGGAAATTGTATAAATTTGCAGTTATTGGTGTAGCGAGACGACAAATTTCTAACGATGAATTCCAACAATCCGTTAAAGATTCTGTTATAACTGCTTTAGGGAAAAAAGAGAACATCGATGAATTCATTTCACATTTCTACTATCAACCACATGATGTTGCAGATTCCGGCTCTTACGCTTTATTGAAAGACTTAGCCAACCAAATTGATGAGAAATATGAATTAGAGGGCAATCGGATATTTTATCTGGCAATGGCGCCTGAATTTTTCGGACCAATTGCCTTACACTTAAAATCTGATGGTCTGACAAATGTAAAAGGGTACAAGCGACTTGTGATAGAAAAACCATTTGGACATGATTTGCCATCAGCAAAGGAATTAAACAAACAAATTCGAACAGCATTTTCAGAAAAAGAAGTCTATCGAATTGATCATTATTTAGGAAAAGAAATGGTTCGAAACATTGAAGTTATTCGTTTTGCAAACGCCATTTTTGAACCATTATGGAATAATCGTTATATCTCTAACATTCAAGTTACCTCAAGTGAAGTTCTTGGAGTTGAAGAGCGCGGGCGTTATTATGAAACAAGTGGAGCTTTACGGGACATGGTTCAAAATCATATGATGCAAATGGTCGCACTGCTGGCGATGGAGCCGCCGATTCGCCTAACAACAGACGAAGTTCGCTCAGAAAAAGTACGTGTATTTCGCTCGTTACGAACCATCGAAGGTGATGAGGTTAATGACTACTTTGTCCGCGGTCAATACGGCGCAGGAATGGTGGAAGATGAACAGGTTCCAGAATACCGTGCTGAAATAATGGTAGACAAGGAATCCAATACCGAAACCTTTGTTGCTGGGAAGGTCATGATTGATAACTTCCGCTGGGCAGGTGTTCCTTTTTATATTCGTACCGGAAAAAGAATGGCAACAAAATCTACAAAAATCGTTGTCCAATTCAAAGACATACCGATGAATCTATACTATCAACCGGAAAAAATGTTAAATCCAAACCTGCTTGTCATCCATATTCAGCCTGAAGAAGGGATTACCCTCCATCTCAACGCGAAAAAAGCAGGCGGACATCTTGATGCCCAGGAGGTCAAGTTAAGCTTTGCCAATACGGGAATCAATGCGATGAATACACCTGAAGGCTATGAAAAGCTGCTTTACGATTGCATGCGGGGCGATGCGACGAATTTCACTCACTGGGACGAAGTCGCCTACTCATGGGCCTTTGTTGATAAAATTTCTGAGGTCTGGGAAAAAACGAAGGCAACTAACTTTCCAAACTATTCATCTGGAACGATGGGACCAGATGCTGCAGACGAACTCTTGAAAAAAGATGGTTTCTTCTGGTGGCCTGTAGATCATTTAGATGTAGATATTTGTAAATAAACAAAATAGAAGAAGATTAAATAACTCTGGATTCTTTCATGGAGTTATTTAATCTTCTTTCTTTTTATCAGGGAAGGAACGAAGGAAATCTTTATTAAAACTCGTTCCAGTTCCAACATTATGGGCTGAGTCAACCTTATGTGATCCTGCATTTTCAATAATCTTCTTCCCATACTTTTCCCGAAGAATCTCAACGGTTTTCAGCAAGGGCTCTTTTTGGGCATCCTTTTCAAAGGAAAATAAATCAAGCTGCTTATAGGCAAGGTCTTGCTCCACCAATTCATAGCCAGTAATTCCTAATAAGCGGATTGGATTCCCATTCCAGTGCTTTAAAAACAACTGTTTCGCAAGTGGGATAATATCCTCTTTTTGATTTATTGGATTAGACAGCTTTTTGCTGCGCGTGATGGTCTTCCGATCTTTGTAACGAATCGTGATCCCTAATGTTGAGGCAAGGACATTTTTTCGTTTGAGCCTGACAGAAACCGTTTCTGCCAATGAGGCTAACACACGAAAAAGCTCTTGTTGATTACTCTCATCGCGGGGAAGGGTTGTCGAATTACCGATACTTTTAAATTCAGAAACGGATTCAGGGTCTACATGCCGGTTATCAATCCCGTTTGCCCGTTCCTTAATTCGCAGGCCATTGATTCCAAGCAGTGATTTCAACTGAATCTCATTCCCCTTCGCTAAATCTCCAATCGTATGAATGCCGATGGTCGTCAGCTTTTCCGCTGTCTTTTTCCCAACCCCATGCATTTCATTCGTGTTTAACGGCCAAAGGACCGTTTGTATATCCCTTTTCCGCAGTATCGTGATCCCAAGCGGTTTTTTCATATCAGAAGCGGTCTTGGCTAAAAATTTATTCGGGGCAATGCCAATGCTGCAAGGCAGATCCAGCTGTTCAAGGATTCTTTTTTGGATACTTTGGGCAATTTCAAGTGGACTGCCAAGCTCGAAGGATTCGGTAATATCCATATACCCTTCGTCAATTGAAACAGGCTCAACCAAATCGGTGTAATTCTTGAGAATTTCAAACATGCCGATGGAGGCTGCACGATAACGCTCGAAATTGGGCTTTTTCACAATTAATTGCGGGCAAAGCTTTTTCGCTTCCCAAAGCGGCATCGTTGTTTTCACACCAAACTTCCTCGCTTCATAGCTGCAGGTGACAATGATTCCTCGTCTCTCTTCTACGTTTCCAGCGATAGCAAGCGGCTTACCTTTTAGCGCCGGGTCATAAGCCATTTCAACAGAGGCGTAAAAACTGTTCATATCCACATGTAAAATGACCCTTCCCTTTTTCGGATACATTTCTTTCATATCAGGGCACTTCCTTCAATACCTTTGTGTTACTAGTTTAGCAAAAAGGAGAACCAATGGCTCTCCTTGAATAACGTTATTGATTTGAAACTTCTTCGATTACTGCTAACACCATTTCCCCGAGCTTGTTTAGTTCTTCGATGGGCATACGCTCATTGGTGGTGTGGATTTCTTCATAACCGACAGCAAGGTTAACGGTCGGGATTCCGAAGCCAGCAATCACGTTTGCGTCACTGCCGCCGCCACTATGCTGAAGCTCACAGCTACGGCCAATTTTTGCCGCTGCCCTGCGAGCAATTTCTACCACTAAGTCACCTTCGCCAAACTTGAAGCCTGGGTACATAACCTCAATTTCCACTTCTGCTCTGCCACCCATTTCAGCCGCTACGGTTTCAAAAGCTTCTTTCATTTTCCCTGCTTGAGCCTGCATTTTTTCACCGATAAGTGAACGAGCTTCCGCTAAAATATCCACACGGTCAGCCACAATATTCGTTGCCGAACCTCCTTCAAAACGACCGATATTAGCGGTGGTTTCTGAATCAATACGGCCTAATGGCATTCTCGCGACCGCTTTAGCCGCAATCGTAATCGCAGAAACTCCCTTTTCAGGTGCAACCCCAGCGTGAGCGGTTTTTCCATAAATCACAGCTTTTACTTTTGCTTGTGTCGGTGCAGCAACCACGACATTACCTACAAGACCATCGCTGTCCAGTGCATAACCGTATTTCGCTTTCATTAATGAGGAATCAAGTGCTTTGGCACCAACAAGTCCAGATTCTTCACCAACCGTAATGACAAATTGGATCATCCCATGAGGAATATTTTGCTCTTTTAAGACGCGGATAGTTTCAAGCATGACGGCTAATCCTGCTTTATCGTCAGCACCTAAAATTGTTGTCCCGTCAGTCACAACATATCCATCTTTAATGGATGGCTTAACCCCTTTAGCTGGTACTACCGTGTCCATATGGGAGGTGAAGTAAATTGGATCGACACCATCCTTCGTTGAAGCCAAGGTACATACTAGATTTCCTGCTCCGTGACCAGTTACTGCTGTTGTATCATCTTCAAAAACATCTAGTCCTAGGTTGGTAAACTTTTGTTTTAAAACTTTTGCAATTTCTGCTTCATACTTTGTTTCCGAATCAATTTGCACTAACTCTAGAAATTCATTCAAAAGACGTTCCTGATTAATCATCGGTTAAACCTCCAATAAATATGTACTCACAGTAGCTCCAGCACCAAGGTGCTGGAGCTTTTCTTTATCAGTATACTCCTTATGATACCTTCCATCAAATGAAAGGACTAAGTACATTAAAGTGGGATGTTCCCGTGTTTTTTGTATGGTCTTGACTCTTTCTTATTTCGAAGCATTTCTAATGCCTGAATGATTTTAATTCTTGTTTCACGAGGGTCAATAACATCATCTACCATTCCTCTGCTTGCTGCCACATATGGATTGGCAAACTTCTCACGATATTCTTCAATTTTTTGCTGACGAACCTGCTCTGGATTTTCACTACTTTGAATTTCCTTTGCAAAAATAATATTGGCAGCCCCTTGCGGCCCCATCACAGCGATTTCTGCATTTGGCCAAGCAAACACTAAATCAGCACCAATCGATTTACTATTCAACGCAACATAAGCACCGCCGTAAGCTTTCCTTAATATAACTGTTAGCTTTGGCACAGTTGCCTCAGAATAGGCATATAAAATCTTTGCCCCATGACGAATGATCCCGCCATGCTCTTGTTTTATACCTGGGAAGAAGCCTGTAACATCCTCGAAAGTAATGATTGGAATATTAAATGAATCGCAGGTCCGAATGAATCGGGCAGCCTTGTCAGAGGAATCAATATCCAGTCCACCCGCCATTACCTTTGGCTGGTTGCAGACAAGTCCCACTGCTTCGCCTTTAATCCGAGCAAAACCAACCACAATATTTCTCGCGAAGTCCTTTTGAATTTCCATAAAGGAATCGGCATCAACGACTTGTTCAATCACTTTGCGAACATCGTAAGGACGAACGGCATCAAAAGGAATCACATCCGTTAAATCCGGGCGGTAATCATTTTCATTGTCTCCCTCTAATCTTAGTGGTTTTTCTTCGTTATTTTGCGGGAGGTAGCTTAACAGCCTGCGAACATTTTCTAAAACCTCTTGTTCTGATTCCGCCTGGAAATGAGCATTTCCACTAATCGAATTATGGACATTGGCACCACCAAGGTCCTCTGAAGATATCTTCTCCCCCGTAACCGTTTCAATTACTTTTGGACCCGTAATAAACATTTGACTTGTTTTTTCAACCATGAAAACAAAATCTGTAATCGCTGGTGAATAAACCGCACCACCAGCACACGGTCCCATAATGACGGAAATTTGTGGAATCACACCAGAATAAATAGCATTTCGATAAAAAATATGTCCGTAACCATCAAGCGAGACAACCCCCTCTTGAATCCGGGCACCGCCAGAATCGTTTAAACCGACAAAAGGTGTACCATTTTTTGCGGCTAAATCCATCACATTCGCAATTTTTTTCGCATGCATTTCCCCTAATGCACCGCCAAAAACCGTAAAGTCCTGTGAAAATAAATAAATGGGACGTCCATTTACTTTACCATAGCCTGTTACAACTCCATCACCTGGTCCTTTTTGCTCATCAAGTCCAAAATCATTCGTCCTATGTTCAATGAAAGGGCTTAGTTCGACAAAAGTACCTTGATCGACTAAAAGTTCGATTCTTTCTCTAGCCGTAAGTTTCCCTTTTTCATGCTGTTTATCAATTCTTTCATCGCCACCGCCAAGCTCAACCTCACGGCGTTTATCGTATAATTCGTTTATTTTCTCATAGATGTCGATCATTTACCCCTTCATTCCTTTCTTTTCACAAAGTTCAACTAATACCCCAGCAGTAGACTTTGGATGCAGGAAGGCAATATCTGCTCCCCCCGCCCCTGGCCGCGGCTGTTCATCAATCATCCTAATCCCTTTTTCTTTCATTTCACTGATTCTCGCTTCAATAGATTCAACACCAAGAGCGACATGGTGAATCCCTTCACCGCGTTTTTCGATAAAGCTGGCAATGGTGCTTTCTGCCGCTGTCGGCTCTAGGAGTTCGAGTTTCGTTTCACCAGCCTTCAGAAAAGCAACCTTAACCTTTTGGCTCTCAACTACTTCAATTCCTATTAAAGGAAGCTGTAATACTTCCGTATAAAATGGAAGTGTATTCTCAAGTGAGCGAACGGCAATGCCAATATGGTCGACTTTTTTTATCATCTATACCCCTCTGTTTTCCAAAATTTAAATAAATTCGACAATTACCATATTCGCTAAATAATTCATAAATCCTTCCTAAAATGAAAGGTTGTTCCGTTGTTCATTTTGACTTTTCCTAGTAAAATACAGATAGACACCTAATATAAAGGGGTGAATCCTAGTGAAAAAAAAGAATAAAAGAAAAATCGTGGTCTATTTGATGCTGTTCGCGATGCTAGCTTCCACACTCCTGATGGGACTTGCACAATTTATTTCTTAAAAAATTTGAAGGGACTGTTCACACGTGAACAGTCCCTTTTACTTAATTGCTCCAATTTTTTAATTTGCTACGGATCTCTTCCGTTCATTCATTTTTGGTGTTTTAAAAGAACTTTTGATAATAAGGTAACTATTCATTTCCTTCACCAATTGCAGCAGCGCTGCTCGGACTTCGAATTCCACTCTTGACTTAGGAAGCTCCATTTCCTCGAATTCCCTTTTCATTTCTTTAAGTTTATCAAGATAAATGTGAGCCGTATTTTCAAAATGAATATTCTCAGACAGCTCTTCAAGGAAATCAGCAATCATTTTACCTTGAGTGACAGTTTTCGTAATTGAAGTGACGATTGGAAGGACACGTTCAATTATTTCAAACTGTTTTTCCCGCATTTTAAAATAGCGAAAATAGATATCCTCATCTCTTAAAAAATGATTCTGGATATCAAGATATGCGAGTGATTTCGCTTCTTCGAGAAGCCGTGCTGTTTCTGTAATCTCAATTCCTGACCAATCACTATCACCTGAACGTAAATACTTTATCATTTCGCAAAAAATCACTTTAAAGTTAGATTCAATTTTATTTTGGTATTCTTTTAATTGTTTCTCCACGCTTGGCATATAGAGATTGATGAGCAGGGCAACGCCGATTCCAATCGTAATGACACCAAGTTCATTGATAAAGAGCTCGCGTGAAACATCCTTCGCCATATAAATATGTAAAATAATTACACTGCTGGTAACGACGCCATCTTTTGCGTGCAGCATGACCACCGTCGGGATAAAGAATAAGAGCATAAGTCCAATCACTAGCGGATGGTAAGCAATCACTTCGAAAAAAATCGCAGAAAAAGGCATCACCAGAACACAGGCTAAAAACCTATCCCAGGCCGTTCGTAATGACCTTCGTTTCGTCACCTGAATGCATAAAATCGTTAATATCCCTGCTGAAGCAAAATTATCTAACCCTAATCTTTGCGCCATTAAAATAGAAATGGCAGTCCCTAAAGCTGTTTTCATTGTCCGATATCCAATTTTAAATTTCATTTGTTTCTCCTTACAAAAAAAGATGATCATAAATGACCATCTTTAGCTTATCCTTTTTATAGCATTTTTTGCAAGAATTCCTGCGCACGTTGACTCTTGGGATTGGTAAAGAATTCTTGTGGATTGGCATCCTCCACTAACATACCGCCATCAAGGAAAAGGACACGGTCGGCAACCTCTCTAGCAAAGCCCATTTCATGGGTCACAATCGCCATCGTCATTCCTGTATGTGCAAGTGATTTCATAACCTCAAGTACTTCCTTTACCATTTCCGGATCAAGGGCGGATGTTGGTTCATCAAAGAGCATAACCTCCGGCTGCATCGCCAACGCTCTAGCGATCGCAACCCGCTGTTTTTGCCCACCCGACAATCTCGTTGGATATTCATTTGCTTTCTCTGCTAATCCAACTTTATCTAATAATTCATAAGCAATCTTTTCCGCTTCCGTCTTTGATAATCCTTTAACCTTTATCGGTGCATAGGTAAGATTTTGCAAAACAGTTTTATGAGGGAAGAGATGAAAATGTTGAAACACCATTCCTACGTTTTGCCGTACCTTCATAATGTTCGTTTTTTTATCGGTAACATCTTGATCTCCTACTAAGATTCTTCCACTAGTAGGCTGCTCAAGCAGGTTCATACACCGTAAAAAAGTAGACTTACCGGATCCTGAAGGACCGATTATTGCAACAACCTCTCCCGCTTGAATCGTTGTCGAAATTCCTTTTAATACTTCGAGCTTCCCATAGTTTTTATGCAAATTTTCTACCTTAATCACTGCGTCTCATTCTCCTTTCAACTGCTTTTCCAAGGAAAGTTAAGGTAATGACCATCAAATAATAAATCAGGCCGGCAATTAATAATGGCTCGAAAAATGAATACTTTTCAGCACCTACCTGATAAGAGCGGCGCATAATATCCATTACTCCAATTGTCGTGACAATCGCAGACTCTTTCGTTAATGTGATAAATTCATTCATTAAAGCCGGCAGAATGTTTTTAAGGGCTTGCGGCAGGATAATATCCCACATCATCTTTCCATATGGAACTCCAAGAGCCAATGCCGCTTCCTGCTGTCCTTTATCAACCGCAAGAATACCCGCTCTAATAATTTCTGAAATATAGGCAGCGGAGTTAAGCGCAAAAGCTAGGATTGCTGCTGTATAGGGTTCAATCTGATATCCAATTAACTGAGGGGAACCATAATAAATCAACATCAACTGCAATACCAGAGGTGTACCACGGAATATTGATGTATATGCATCGGCGAACCAGCCGAGAAATTTAACCGAACTAATTTTAAATAATGATAGAATAATTCCAAGGATAAATCCTAATATACCTGCTAATAGGACAATCTTTAGTGTGACGACAATTCCTTCCAAAATATAGGGCATTGAAGGAATGAACTGTGCGAAATCGAGATTCATTTGTCTGCCTTCCTTTCTCTATTAAATTGTAAGGACGTTCGGGGAGATTACTCTCTCCTGAACGTCCTTAAGTAAAAACTTATTCCTCTCCACCGAACCACTTAACCACTAATTCTTGCAGTTCGCCGTTTTCTTTCATTTTTTGCAATTCTTTGTTGAACTTCTCTGTTAATTCACTATTTTTCGGAAACGCAATCGCTGACCCTGCTTCTTCAGGATCATCACTAATTGTAAAACCAACTAATTCTTTATCATTTTCAAAAAATCCTTTTGCGACGGTGTCTTCAATGATCGCAGCATCAAAACGTCCTGCTTTTATTTCTTGAATTAATTCAGGAATACGGTTGCGGTTTTCGACGGTAATCGCAACGGTCTCTTTAATTTCATCTGCTTTTCCTTCTTGAATGGAGCCTAATTGAACTCCTACCGTTTTTCCTTTTAAGTCTTCAAGTGTCTCAATCCCGCTATCCTTCTTTGAAACAATCATGTGTGAGGCTGTATAGTAAATATCACTGAAATCAACGTTTTTCTTACGCTCTTCTGTTGGTGTCATACCAGCTAACACGAAATCAGCCTGTCCCGATTTAAGAGATTGGATTAATCCTCCAAAATCGGTATCCTTTACTTCAAGCTCATATCCTAGCTTACCTGCGATAGCTTTTGCTAAATCGACGTCAAAGCCAATAATTTCATCACTTTTTCCTGTTTCTACGTATTCAAACGGCGGATAGTCAGCGGATGTTGCCATTACTAGTGTTTTTTTATTGTCAGCTTTGGCATTTTCACTTTTACCACAAGCAGAAAGTACTCCTGTTAACAAAATCATTGTAAACGCAAAAATAACTATCTTCTTCATTTTTCTTCCCCCTAATAATATTCTGAAAGTATTCTTAGTTGTTTCATAGATTAATATTTATTCATTGAAATGAATTTTAACACATATTAATAATTATGCAAATATATTTTTAAAAATTCATTAACGTTTTATTAAAATAGAAATTTTCAGAAAAAAAGGCCAATCTCCATTGTATGGGTATTAGCCTTTTTAAGATTGTCGAGAAGGATATTTTTATTTTTTGAGTCTAAACTGCCGTTTTTTAAGAATTATTTACATCTGCTAATTGTCCTGTTTCTTTCCGCTCCGGGCACTCGCTTTCCGCGGGGAGGTCCTGGAGCCTCCTCGGCGCTTTGGCGCCTGTGGGGTCTCCAGTGACCTCTCTATCCCGCAGGAGTCGAGTGCCCTGCGCTACAATCAACAGGGAGAAAACATGTAGTGTTACAACCATTACTTTATTTTAGCGAAGAAGATTACCAGCGAGTACCAATTCATCAATAGTTACAAATTCATATTCACTTTTGCAAGTCTATTTTGACTTAAACATTGATTTCACCACTTATTTTTATTATTTATTAGTTGAGTTGGAAGGTCTTATTAAAACACTCTGTTGATTGGCGCGGAAGGCACGAAGACTCCTGCGGGAGTACGGGACTGGGGAGACCCCGCAGGAGCGAAGCGACGAGGAGGCTCCCCGGCACGCCCGCGGAAAGCGTAGTGCCTGGAGCGCCAATCAACAGACATGTTGAAAAAGCAAATACTAATAATGTACTAATAAAATAACGCTGTGAAATATTAAAAAACAGGTAAAAATAAAAGGCTACTCTCCAATGTAAGGAGATTAGCCTTTTTAACTTTGTATTATACTTCTTCACAATGTGCTTCAAATTCATTTTGCAATCTAGCGACAACAGTTGCCGGATCGTGTCCTTCAATTTGGTGTCGTTCTACCATGGTAATAATCTTTCCATCCTTTAATAATGCAAAAGACGGAGATGATGGCGGAAAGCCAGTGAAATAGCTTCTTGCCTTATCAGTCGCTTCTTTATCTTGACCAGCAAATACAGTTACAAGATGGTCAGGGCGTTTATCATAATGCAGGGCATGTGCTGCTGCTGGACGAGCAATGCCGCCTGCACAACCACAAACAGAGTTAATCATTACTAAAGTGGTTCCTTTTTGTTCGAGTGCTTGTTCCACCTCTTCTGGTGATTTAAGCTCTTGATATCCAGCAGCCACGATTTCTTGACGTGCTTGTTGAACCACATCATTCATGAAAAAGTTAAAATCCATACTCATAAAATCACTCCTACTTTCTGTCTATATAGCTATATGATAACAGTATAAATGAGTTTAATTCAAATAAATGATGCTAGAAAGCAGCTGCCAATTTCAGCAGCTGCTATTTTTAACTTGATAAGAATGCCTGAAATAATTTTTCTACTGCCGATGCGGCGGTTTTGTCACCTGCCATTACTTCATTTTCAAATTGCGGCAGCAGTTCTTTTACGGCTGGGTGATGAAAGAAACTATAATGCAGTTGGTCCGTTATCAACGAATAGATCCAATCCCGCTGCTGTCCTTTGCGTCTTTCTTCAAAAACACCAGTGGCTTTTCCTTTATTCTCAAAATCGTTAATGACAGACCAAATATCTTTAATTCCGTCATTAGTTAATGATGAACAACTATACGCCTTTGATTGCCACCCTCTCGTAGCTGGCTGTAGAAAATGAAGAATGCGGTTGTATTCTTTTCTTGTTTGTTCTGCCTTTGGTTTATTCGCACCATCCGCTTTATGAACAATAATGGCATCGGCAAGTTCCATGATCCCTTTCTTCATTCCTTGCAGCTCATCACCTGCTCCAGTTAGGACAAGAAGCATAAAAAAGTCGACCATATCACGAATAATGACTTCACTTTGTCCAACCCCGACTGTTTCAATCAGGATAATATCAAAACCAGCAGCCTCACAAATCAGCATTGCTTCCCTCGTTTTTCGATGGACGCCGCCAAGCTTGCCAGCCGTTGGTGATGGACGGATAAAGGCTCGTGGATTTCTTGATAGCTGCTCCATCCGTGTTTTATCGCCAAGGATGCTCCCGCCGCTAAGACTTGAACTAGGATCAATCGCCAGAACTGCGACGCTGTGTCCAAGCTCACAAAGGTATGTGCCAAACGCTTCAATGAACGTACTTTTACCTGCCCCAGGGACACCGGTAATCCCAATTCGGATTGATTTCCCACTATGAGGCAGGAGCTTCTGCAGGAGCTCCTGCGCTTTATGGAAATGCTGTTCTGCGTTACTTTCTACTAAAGTGATCGCTCGTGCTAATTGGCCTCTATTCCCAGATAATACCCCATTAAATAATTCTTCCACTGTAGGATCCTCGGACTTACGTTTTTGAAACCGAATATTTTTTTGAATGGAAGCAGGCTGCCCATCTAATTCTTGACCTTTTCTAATTACACTCGAAAATTTTTCTGGATCATTCGGATCTACCCACTCCGGTTTCATATCCGTAACCATTTACTGTGCCACTTCCTCATAGCCAAGCTGCTTATAAATTTCCCTGATCACTTTTTGAGCGGCAACAGGGATAATCGTGCCAGGGCCGAAAATAGCGGAGGCACCGTTATCAAATAAAAATTGATAATCTTGGGCTGGAATAACCCCGCCAGCGACCACTAAAATATCTTCACGGCCAAGCTTTTTCAATTCAGCAACAAGCTGTGGTAATAATGTCTTATGACCTGCAGCTAGTGAACTAAAACCAATAACATGGACATCATTTTCAACTGCCTGCATCGCTGTTTCTTCTGGCGTCTGGAATAATGGACCAATATCAACATCAAAACCAAGATCAGCAAAGGCTGTGGCAATGACTTTAGCACCGCGGTCATGACCGTCCTGGCCCATTTTTGCAATGAGAATCCTTGGTCTTCGCCCTTCGTTCTCAAGGAATTCGTCCGTCATCCGTTTCACTTCCACAATTTCCTCTTCATTCGAAAATGCTGTGCTGTACACCCCACTTATCGAACGGATCACGGCTTTATGTCTGCTCGCAACCTTTTCAATGGCTTCAGAAATTTCTCCAAGCGTCGCCCTAACCCTTGCCGCCTGTACAGCAAGCTCTAACAAATTATATTCTCCTGTTTCAGCCGCTTTTGTTAAGGCTGCTATGGCTGCTTCAACCTTTTCCTCATCTCGTGAAGCTTTTAAAGCATTTAGTTTTTCAATTTGCTTTAGACGAACAGCCGTATTATCAATGTCTAAAATATCAATGGCTTCCTCTTTTTCAAGACGGTAGCGGTTAACCCCGATAATCGTTTCTTTACCAGAATCAATTTGGGCCTGCCTTCTAGCTGCTGCCTCTTCAATTCTCATTTTTGGAAGACCGGTTTCAATCGCTTTTGCCATACCACCAAGATTTTCGATTTCCTCAATATGAGTCCAAGCTCTATTCACCAATTCATCGGTCAACTTCTCAACATAGTATGACCCTGCCCATGGATCAATGACTTTCGTGATGCTCGTTTCTTCCTGTAAAAATAATTGCGTATTCCGGGCAATTCGAGCTGAGAAGTCTGTTGGCAGTGCGATGGCTTCATCCAAAGCGTTTGTATGCAGTGATTGCGTATGCCCCATTGCGGCAGCATGTGCTTCGAATAATGTTCGAATAACATTATTAAATGGATCCTGTTCCGTCAAACTCCAGCCTGAAGTTTGGGAATGGGTACGGAGGGCCATGGACTTTTCACTTTTTGGTTCGAATGATTTCATCATTTTCGCCCAGATAAGACGCCCTGCCCTCATTTTGGCCACTTCCATAAAATAATTCATGCCAATTGCCCAAAAGAATGACAGCCTTGGCGCAAATTTATCAATGTCAATGCCTGCCTTGAGTCCAGTACGGACGTATTCTAGTCCATCCGCAAGCGTATAGGCCAATTCAAGGTCAGCAGGTGCACCCGCTTCTTGCATATGATAGCCGGAAATACTAATACTATTAAACTTCGGCATGTATTTGGAGGTATACTCAAAAATATCAGCAATAATTTTCATAGACATTTCTGGTGGATAAATATAGGTATTCCGAACCATATATTCTTTTAAAATATCATTTTGAATCGTACCAGCCAGTTTTTCCTGGCTAACGCCCTGTTCTTCTGCTGTTACAATGAAAAAAGCAAGAATCGGAAGGACCGCCCCGTTCATTGTCATGGAAACCGACATTTGATCTAATGGAATACCATCAAAGAGTGTCTTCATATCGAGTATAGAGTCAATCGCTACACCCGCTTTACCGACATCTCCGACTACGCGTGGGTGATCCGAATCGTAACCTCTGTGTGTCGCTAAATCAAAGGCTACAGACAAACCTTTTTGCCCCATCGCTAAGTTACGGCGATAAAAGGCATTACTTTCTTCCGCCGTCGAAAATCCAGCATATTGTCTTACTGTCCAGGGGCGATTCACGTACATTGTTGGATACGGCCCGCGAGTAAAAGGCGGCAATCCAGGTAAGTCATCTACATGCTCTATCGCTTCCCGATCTTCTTTCGTATATAGCGATTTTAAGTGAATTTGTTCATTGGTTTCGAATAGCAACTCATCAATTGAGGTGCTAATTTCTTTTTCAGCCTGTTCCTGCCATTGATCTTTTGTCATTAAATCCTCATCATCGAATAAATCTATCTTTTGAAAATCAGGCTTTTGTAACTTCATTCACTGTCACCTCCATTTCCGTAAGAATTGAAGAAAGGGTCTCATAACAATTACTTTTAACATGAATAAACTGCTTAATCCCCTCGTTCTTCCAAGCTGGCTGCAGTTCTTTCTCTGGCAAACCGGCTAGATAGAAAAATCGATCTTCAAATTCAGCTTGAAGGGATCCGAGAATGGCATGTCCGATCATTTCATATTGTTCATTGGTCCCGCAAAAACAAAAATACTTTGAATCTAGGTTTGAAACAAATTGTTTTGCGTCTTCATAAGAGACAATGGAATCACTGTCAGCCACTTGAAGTCCCCCGGCTGAGAAAAAACCTCTCATAAAATCAAGTCTTGGTTTATATTGTTTTAATTCCCCAAGACAAACGAGTCCTACTTGAGGCTTAAAGCCTGATTTACTTTCAATCATTTCACTTTGTTTTCGCAAGCTTTCATAAGGTTCGGATAATCTAGATTTCAGAATCGCCTTAATCTTAACATCAGATTCATCATAGTTTAAATAATTATTCGATTCTATTTCATTACCACACGTAACTACTTCATCTAGATTGGCGTATACATTTGTTCCAACAATACTCTGTTTCCTTGTAGCTATATCCTCAGCTCGCTTTTCAGAAATAGCACCAATTTCATTTTGGAGCCAATTGGATGCCAAAGCTTCCATGATTCCACCGTTTGCTTCTATTTGCTGAAAAAACTTCCAAGCCTTTTCAGCAAGCTCTGAGGTTAGTGATTCAATATACCATGAACCCCCAGCAGGATCGACTATTTTTTGTAAATGAACTTCCTCTTGGAGGATACTTTGTGTATTCCGAGCAATTCTTTCCCCAAGCTGGGTGCTGCCGGTAATTTCATTAAATGGTGACACATGAAGGTATTGAATCCCTCCGATGACAGCCGCGAATGCTTCATTACCTGCTCTTAAAATATTTACGTGAGGATCGTAAACGGTTTTTGTATAGGAGGAAGTTTCCGCTGCAATATGCATTCCTCTGAATTCCACGCTTGCCCCGTAAGACTTAGTAATTTTATTCCAAAGAATTCGTGCTGCCCGAAGTTTTGCCACTTCCATAAAGAAATTACTGCCAATCGAGAATTTAAAAATCATTTTTGCTAAAACATCCTTGAGCGGCATTCCCAACTCCGACAAATGTTGGAGATAATAGACTCCCGTTGCTGCTGCAATCGCAAGCTCCTGAACAGCATTTGCTCCCCCTTGATGATAGGAAGATGCATTAATTAAAACAGTCCTCACATTGGGCAGACTTTGATGAGCCGTTTTAATTGTATTTGCCCAATCAGAGAGTGCATCATTTACGATTACTCCTTCTTCTGCAAACAATGAAATCGGATCACTGCTAATATAACCTGTAATTTTATCGCTTTTTCCGGTTTTTTCTGCTATATTCCTGACTTCCGTCAACAAATTAGGAAGTAACCCCTTTGCATTCACCGCAAAAGGATACCTCTCTGATAAACCTTTGATTAGCTCTCGCAAGGTATCATTTGCTTCTATAAGTTCAGATGTAATGTCAAAGGATAAAGCCGTTTGTCCTTTTTCTATCACTTCGAACAGCTTATCCTTAAGTTCTAACGGCGTCTGAAAAGAAACTTGCTGAGCGATTTTCCAATTATTCGTAATATATCCTAATGGATATATTCCTCTTCTAAAATCTCCTCCAGCTGGAAAATCAGCTGGCTTTTGCTCGTCTGCCCTCGAATAAAGCGGTTTCAAAATAATGTTTTCATATGTATAACTTTTTAATGATTCAATCGTTTTCCCTTTTAGAGTTGCTTCCGCTTTTTCAACCCAATCCTTAGTCGTTACGGATGCAAAAGACTGGCTTTTTAACTCATCTAAACTCATAAGCTCCCCCCTTGTTCATTATCCAAAAAACATAATATTCAAATAAATTTATTACTCTCTATTTTAGGATACATTGGGCTAACAAGCAATAAAAAAACCGCACCAAACATGGAGCGGTTTTCAACGGCTAATAAATAGAAGTAGTCGTTTTCGATGTATTTTCTAGGATTTCTTTTACTCGCTGGAGGAAGCGTCCGCAAATAAGCCCATCTAGTACTCTGTGATCCAGCGACATACATAAATTAACCATATCACGAACAGCAATCATCCCATTATTCATGACAACTGGACGCTTAACAATAGACTCTACTTGGAGAATCGCTGCCTGCGGGTAATTGATGATGCCCATCGATTGAACAGAGCCAAACGAGCCAGTATTGTTAACCGTAAATGTGCCGCCCTGCATATCCTCTGAGCGGAGTTTTCCAGTTCTCACCTTAACAGCTAACTCAGAAATCTCTCTGGCAATTCCCTTAATTGTCTTTTCGTCAGCGTTTTTTATCACCGGGACGTATAATGCATCATCGGTTGCAACAGCAATTGAGATATTGATGTCCTTCTTTTGAATAATTTTATCGCCTGCCCACATAGAATTGATCTGAGGAAATTCCTTTAATGCTTGGGCAACAGCTTTTACAAAGAAAGCAAAGAATGTTAAGTTAAAGCCCTCTTTTTTCTTAAACTCATCCTTTAAGGAATTACGATAGTCAACAAGATTGGTTGCATCCACTTCCATCATGGTCCATGCATGTGGCGCTTCATGTTTGCTGCGCAGCATGTTTGTCGCAATCGCTTTACGGATTCCCGTAACAGGAATTTCGATATCACCTGTTTCAACAGGGATATTTACTGGGGTAGCCGCCGGTTTTGGTGCTGAAACCTGTTGAGCGACTGTTTCTTGAACTGCAGACTGCTGAACTTCTGGCTGTTTCGGTGCAGCTGCTGTTTCACCCGCAACTGGAATGGAACCTGATTCAATCAGTTTCTGTAAATCTTTTCTTGTAATTCTGCCGCCGGCACCGGTACCTTTTACCAGTGTTAAATCAATACCATGTTCTTGAGAAAGCTTTAACACTGCTGGTGAATAACGGGCCCGGTTACTTTGGTCACTATGATCCTCAGCAGCTGGCTCTGCTGCTGATGCTATTTGTTCAGGGGCGGGCGCTGACTCTACACTTCCTCCTTCGACTTCAATGGTACAAATGATTTCTCCGACTGCGAGAGTTTCTCCTTCTCCAGCAATTAGCTCTTTAATAATCCCGGTAAAGGATGAAGGAACTTCTGCATTTACTTTATCTGTCATTACTTCAGCTAATGGATCGTATTTATTTACTTTATCACCAACAGAAACGAGCCACTTGCTAATCGTTCCTTCGGTTACACTTTCCCCTAACTGAGGCATTTTAATTTGTTCAATCGCCAATGGTCTTACCTCCATATATTCCTTGTATTAGTACTCAGCTAGTTCACGCATTGCTTTTTCTACTTTGTCAGGATTGACCATAAAGTATTTTTCCATTGTTGGTGCATATGGCATTGCTGGAACATCTGGTCCGGCTAAACGCTTGATTGGAGCATCTAATTCAAACAAGCAATTTTCAGCAATGATTGCAGCCACTTCACCGATGATGCTGCCTTCTTTATTATCCTCGGTAACTAGTAAAACCTTACCCGTTTTAGAAGCAGCTTCAATGATGGCTTCTTTGTCCAATGGATAAATGGTTCGAAGATCAAGAATATGCGCAGAAATGCCATCCTTAGCTAACTTTTCAGCAGCTTGAAGGGCAAAATGTACACATAGTCCATAAGTAATAACGGTAATGTCTTCACCTTCACGCTTAACATCTGCCTTACCAATTGGCAATGTATAATCTTCTGTTGGGACTTCTCCTTTAATTAAACGGTAAGCACGCTTATGTTCAAAGAACAGAACCGGATCATTATCACGAATTGCCGCTTTTAGTAACCCCTTCACATCATAAGGAGTTGACGGCATTACAATTTTCAATCCTGGTTGATTAGCAAAGACTGCTTCAACAGATTGTGAATGATAAAGCGCACCATGAACTCCGCCGCCGTATGGTGCACGAATGACCATTGGACAACTCCAATCGTTATTAGAGCGGTAGCGAATTCTAGCCGCTTCAGAAATAATTTGGTTAACTGCCGGCATAATAAAATCCGCAAACTGCATTTCAGCGATCGGACGCATCCCATACATCGCTGCTCCAATCCCTACTCCCGCAATGGCTGATTCAGCCAGCGGTGTATCAATCACTCGCTCTTCGCCAAATTGTTCATATAATCCTTGAGTTGCCTTAAATACCCCGCCTTTTACCCCAACGTCCTCGCCAAGAACAAAAACCTTAGGGTCTCTTTCCATTTCTTCACGGATCGCCATTGTTACCGCATCTATATAAGAAATAACTGCCATCTTACATCCCCCTCTTACTTGTCCGCATAGACGTATTTCAGTGCTTCTTCCGGTGCTGCATACGGAGCGTTTTCAGCATAATCAGTGGCTTCGTTCACTAATTTCATCACACGGTCATTGATTTCTTTTTCCAACTCATCGTTCATTACAGCGGTTTCTTTTAAATAAGCACCAAAAGTGATGATTGGATCTTTTGTTTTTGCTTTTGCCACTTCATCAGGGGCACGATAAGAACGATCATCGTCATCAGAAGAATGTGGTGTTAGGCGATAGGAAACCGTTTCTATCAGTGAAGGACCTTCTCCGCGTCGTCCACGGTCTGCTGCATCCTTCACTACCTTGTAAACCTCTAAAGGATCGTTTCCATCCACAGTAAAACCAGGCATTCCGTAACCAATCGCACGATCAGAAACCTTTTCACAGCCCAATTGTTTTTCAATTGGCACAGAAATCGCATATTTATTGTTTTCACACATGAAGATTACTGGTAATTTATGAACACCAGCAAAATTGGCACCTTCATGGAAATCCCCTTGGTTTGAAGAACCCTCACCAAAGGTTACAAAGGTTACAAGATCCTTTCTTTCCATTTTCCCAGCCAAGGCAATTCCTACCGCATGCGGTACCTGCGTCGTTACAGGAGATGAACCGGTTACGATACGGTTCTTCTTTTGCCCAAAGTGTCCAGGCATTTGCCGACCACCGGAGTTTGGATCTTCTGCTTTGGCAAAGCCTGAAAGCATTAGTTCCTTTGCCGTCATCCCAAAAGTTAGCACCACACCCATATCACGATAATATGGCAGAACATAATCCTTTTCTTTATCAAGCGCGAATGCAGCTCCGACTTGAGCAGCTTCCTGACCTTGACATGAAATGACAAATGGGATTTTACCGGCGCGATTTAATAACCACATCCGCTCATCAATACGGCGGGCTAACAGCATCATTTCATACATTTCTAACACTTTTTCATCACTTAAACCTAATTCAAGGTGACGATTCTCAGCCATTTATTTTATACCTCCAATTTAGAAAAGCGGAAGCGCCTTGCCCAGGGGAGACAGGCATAAGACGAGCCGGCGAGAAGGTTGCTCTTTAACCTTCTTGACGGATTGGCTTATGACCCGAGCCCCTAGGCGCTGTAGCTAGACACTACCCCTCTTACTTTTTTCCTTAAAAATGAATCGCTTTTCCATCAACAGCAAGTGCGGCTTCACCAATCGCCTCAGATAAAGTCGGATGCGGATGAATGGTATGACCAATTTCCCATGGTGTCGCATCCAGTACCATTGCCAGCCCTGCTTCGGAAATCATATCTGTAACGTGCGGACCAATCATATGCACCCCAAGAATATCATTCGTCTCTTCATCAGCAATAATTTTGACAAAGCCATCGGATTCACCGAAAACGAGTGCTTTTCCAATTGCCTTGAATGAGAATTTGCCCACTTTTACTTTATGGCCCTTCTCTATTGCCTGATCTTCAGTAATACCAACACTCGATACCTCTGGATTACTGTAAATGCAACGGGAAACAAGGTTATAGTCGAAAGGTGAAGGATCCTTCCCAGCAATATGCTCCACGGCTACAATCCCTTCATGTGAGGCAACATGTGCAAGCTGCAAGCCGCCAATTACATCACCAATTGCATAGATATGTGATTCTTTCGTTTGAAAAAATTCATTTGTATCAATGAAGCCTTTTTCAATTTGTATTTCGGTGTTCTCCAATCCAATGCCTTCTACATTCGCTTGTCGTCCTACGGAAACTAGGAGTTTTTCTGCTTTAAACTCCTTTATGCCTGCCTTCACTTCAGCAGAAATGACTACACCTTCACCTTTTACTAACGTTTCTGGAAGTACTTTTGCACTTGTGACAAGCTTGATTCCTTTCTTCTTCATGAGACGCTGCATTTCTCTTGAAATTTCCTTATCCTCTGTTGGAATGATGCGGTCAGCATACTCAATGACCGTTACGTCAACACCAAAATCAGATAACATCGATGCCCATTCAATACCGATTACACCTCCACCCACAATGATGATAGAGGACGGTAAGGATTCAAGCACTAACGCTTCATCAGAGGTAATAACAAATTCGCCATCTATCTCAAGCCCTGGAAGAGTTCTTGGCCGTGAACCAGTAGCGACAACAACATTCTTAGGGATTAGCATTTCATTTTCTTCGCCATTATTCATTTCAACAGAGATAGTTCCTGGCATTGGTGAGAAAATAGATGGACCTAGAATTCTACCAAGTCCTTCATAAACATCTATTTTTCCTTGCTTCATAAGATGCTGAACGCCTTTATGCAGCGTATCGATAATCTTATTTTTTCTTTCCTGCACCTTTGCAAAATTCAAAGATACTTCACTCGTGATAACGCCGAAATCTTCGCTCTTGATTGCTGTCGCATAAACCTCAGCACTTCTAAGTAAAGCTTTACTAGGAATACACCCTTTATGTAAACATGTTCCACCAAGTTTTCCTTTTTCAACAATTGCTGTTTTCAAGCCAAGCTGGGAAGCTCGAATCGCAGCCACATAGCCGCCAGTACCACCGCCAAGAATGACTAGATCATATTCCTTTGCCATTTTGTTCCCTCCCTAAATCCTTAGATTTTTGCTGTTTTAAATGTCCCCGGATATTCTTTTACTTCTTCTTCACCTCTTAAAACTCTGAGTGCACCTTCCGCGAGGGCTTGAAGCTCATTTTCACCAGGATGGACGATAATATCCGCGATCCAATTGACACGATCGGTAATTGATTTTACAAATTCCTTACCGTATGCAAGACCGCCGGTTAAAATAATCGCATCCACTTTTCCTGATAATACAGCACTTGCTCCTGCAATTTCCTTTGCTACTTGGTAGGCCATGGCTTCATAAACAAGTTTTGCATTTTCATCTCCAGCTTCAATTTTCTGTTCCACTTGGACTGCATCGTTTGTTCCAAGATAGCCGACAAGTCCCCCCTGCCCAACGAGCTTTTTCATTATCTCTTCACGATAGTACTGTCCTGAAAAACAAATGGCAACCAAATCACCTGCTGGCACCGTACCTGCCCGCTCAGGACTAAAAGGACCATCTCCATGGAGTCCATTATTAACATCGACGACCCTTCCTTGACTATGAACCCCAACAGTAATCCCACCACCCATATGGGTAACAATGAGATTTAATTCTTCATATTTTTTTCCTAATTCCTTGGCAACCCTTCTCGCCACAGCTTTTTGATTCAATGCATGAAATATACTCTTTCTTTCAATCAAGGAAAATCCAGAGATACGGGCTATTGCGTCCAATTCATCAACCACTACAGGGTCGACAATATAAGAAGGGATATTAAGGCCTGAAGCAATTTCAAAAGCAATGATACCCCCAAGATTGGAAGCATGCTGGCCAGAATACCCTATCCGTAGATCTTGTATCATGGTCTCATTTACAGCATAAGTCCCGCCTTCAATCGGTCGAAGCAAACCGCCGCGTCCACAAACAGCACTTAACTTAGAAATATTAATTCCTTCATTGTCCAGCGTTTCCAAAATGGTATTTTTTCTAAATTCATATTGATCAATAATATTAGGAAATGAATTGATCATTTCTGCTTCATGTCGGATTGTTTTCTCTAAAATAGAGATATCGTTATCGAAGACCCCAATCTTGGTAGAAGTAGAGCCTGGATTGATGATGAGCATTCGATATTCTTTATCTGGCAAGGTATTAACCTCCATTTTTTCCAAATCTTTATGAAAGGCAAAGACGCTGAACTTCTCATCCAGCGCATATGCCTTGCTATTAATTTAATAACTTAACGGCGGCTTAAAATGTGATGGCCATTTTGCAGGAACTGACTGCGGGAATTACGCATTTTTTCGATTCTTTCCTCCGCCATTCGATCAGCAGCAACATAGGTTGGAATACCATCACGCTTTGAAATTTCAATGACCTTTTCAATATTTGAATAGATGGTTTCTACTTTTTTCATAGCACGATCATGGTTATAACCGTAAAGTTCATCTGCTACATTGATAACGCCGCCTGCATTAATAACGTAGTCTGGAGCGTAAACAATACCCATTTCATGGATAATGTCACCATGACGTGGATCCTTTAATTGATTATTTGCCGCACCAGCAATGACCTTTGCTTTAATTTGCGGAATCGTATCATCATTGATAATTGCACCTAAAGCACACGGGGCGTAAATATCACATTCTACTCCATAAATTTCATTAGGTTCAACAGCACGAGCACCGAACTCTTCGACAGCACGTTGAACAGCGTCTTTATTAATATCTGTTACAATTAGCTGTGCACCTTCTTCATGCAAGTGACGGCATAAGTTGTACGCAACGTTTCCGACACCTTGAACGGCAATTACTTTACCCTCTAAAGAGTCAGATCCAAAAGCCGCTTTTGCTGCAGCCTTCATTCCTCGATATACGCCATAAGCTGTCACTGGAGATGGGTTACCAGATGAACCAAAAGCCGGTGATATCCCCGTAACATAATCCGTTTCTTCATGAATTAGGTCCATATCTGCAACTGTTGTACCAACATCTTCAGCTGTAATATATCTTCCATTTAATCCTTGGATATAACGGCCAAAGGCACGGAACATTTCTTCATTCTTGTCTTTACGAGGGTCTCCGATGATAACGGTTTTTCCTCCACCAAGGTTCAATCCTGCAGCAGCATTTTTATAAGTCATTCCTTTTGCTAATCTTAAAGCATCTTCAATGGCTGCCTCTTCTGATTCATAAGTCCACATCCGTGTGCCGCCTAATGCTGGCCCTAATGTTGTATCGTGAATAGCAATAATTGCTTTTAATCCAGATTGTTTATCTTGACAGAATACCACTTGTTCATAATCATATTGTTCTAAGTACTTGAAGATTTCCATGTTAATATTCCTCCTCAAAATTATAAATCTATTTAGTAACAGAGCAAATGGCAAGTGCTAGTGAGTATAGCTTACTTTCTGCCGTATCAGCTCTGGACGTTAACACAATTGGGGCTTTTGCTCCTGCAATTACTCCTCCAACCTTTGCTTTTGCAAAATATATTAAAGATTTATATAATGCGTTGCCCACCTCAATAGAGGGGACCATCAATATATCCGCTCTGCCCGCTACATCACTATGAATCCCTTTATGTTCGGCAGCTAGCATTGAAACAGCATTATCTAAACCAAGTGGTCCGTCAACAATGCAGCCATGTATTTGCCCACGCTGATTCATAACCGTTAAAGCAGCAGCATCAATAGTCGCCTGCATCGCAGGATTGACCACTTCAACTGCGGCAATTGGTGCTACTTTCGGGTTTTCTATTCCAATTGCCCTTGCGAGTGCCGCAGCATTGTTAATGATTTGTGACTTT
Source organism: Neobacillus sp. K501 (assembly GCF_053749995.1). NCBI lineage: Bacteria > Bacillati > Bacillota > Bacilli > Caryophanales > Bacillaceae > Neobacillus > Neobacillus sp. K501. The sequence goes on from NZ_JBSLYA010000002.1 coordinate 221,298, forward strand.
TGTTCAAGATTAGGCGCTATATTCATCGCAGCATCTGTAATGATCATAAACCGGTCATAATCAGGGACCTCAAAAACAGCAACATGTGATAAAACATTACCGGTTCTCAGTCCAAAGTCTTTGTTTAAGACCGCCTGCAAAATGACATTAGTAGGGAGATTTCCCTTCATTAGTACCGTGGCTTCCTGATTGGACACTGCTTTTACCGCTAATTCAGCAGCAATGGCATTGGATTCAGCATGAACCACAGTTAATTGTTTATTTCCTTCGTTTCTGCGTTGACTGACTTGAATAATCGAATTAATTTTATCCTGATTACCGAATAAAATAAAATTGGCGAGATTTCTCTCTAGTGCATCCATTACAGCTTCAATCACTTCATGATCCTCGGCAGCTGCCACAGCTACGGTATTATTCGTCAGTTGGGAAGATTTATTTATCAATGATTCCAGTAACAAGTTGTTATCATCCCTTTCATATTCCAACTGAAATTCCAATTAAATAAAATGCAAGATTCGTGCCAACATCACTTTTGTGAAAACGCTTTATTTCTCTATATCATTTCCCTGCAAAAAAATGCACACTATGAAAATTATTGCATGCTATTATTTTCAAGTTTGTATTTATCAAGCTTATAATAAAGATTTCGTACAGAGAGTCCTAAGGTTTTCGCTGTTAGTGTTTTGTTACCATTCAGTCTTCGAAGTGTTTGTTGGATGATTTCTGCTTCGTATTCTTCCACCATTTCAGTTAATGAGCGGTCTGATGTGACAGGACTTTTTTCAGATTGTGATGGTTCATTTACCGTTTTTTTAGGCAGAAGCTCAGGCAAGTGTTGGACATTAATATGGGTTTCATAATAATTCATAAAAATCATCGCCCTGCCGAGGATATTTTCCAACTCTCTTACATTTCCCGGCCAATCATACTGCATTAACTTATGTAATGCCGTTTGAGCAACCCCTTCAACATTCCTGCCATAATCTCGGTTAATTTTATGTATTAGCCGCTCACTTAAAAGCGGAATTTCTTCTTTACGCTTTCGTAATGGCGGGATATGGATTGGCATCCGATTTAAACGATAATATAAGTCTTCCCTAAATGAACCTTTTGCAATTCCTTTTTCAAGATTCACATTGGTGGCAGCAATCACACGAACATTTATCGGAATAGGCTTTGTTCCGCCAACACGAGTAATTTCATTTTCTTGAAGTACTCGTAAAAGTTTTGCTTGGGTGTTAGCCGAAAGCTCGCCAATCTCATCTAGAAAAATACTGCCGTTATTTGCCTCTTCAAAGAGGCCTCGTTTTCCACCTCTTCTCGCCCCAGAGAATGCCCCTTCCTCATAACCAAATAATTCACTTTCAAGCAGTGTTTCCGAAATTGCTGCACAATTCACGCGAATAAATTTGTTGTATTTTCGATCACTTGCATTATGTATTGCATGTGCAAATAATTCCTTCCCTGTTCCTGATTCACCGCGCAAGAGGACGGTAGCTGGTGTTTTTGCCCCAAGCTTTGCCTGTTCAACAGCTAACATCATTTCCTCTGACTGAACGATAATATCCTCAAAAGTATACTTCGCCTCAAGCGTACGAATGATTTGCCGCGCCCGATTTAATTCCCTGTTAAGCGATTTAATTTCCGACATATCATGGATTACACCCACACTGCCTTTAAGCTTACCTTTCACAATAATTGGTGCAACATTAACGATGACCTCTCTTTTGTTGGCGCCAACCCTCATTGGAACGCCACGGACAGGCCTCCTTGTTTGAAGGACCTTCATGTGCATACTTTCACCTTCTGAAATATCAGCTGTAGCCGGATGCCCAATTACCTGTTCCTGTGTTAGTCCTGTAAGTCTTGTGTAAGCAGGGTTAATAAGGATACCCCTTCCATGTTCATCCACAACCGAAATAGCATCATCACTTGAGTGAATAATAGCTTGAAGCATCGTCTGAATTTCTTTTAAATCGGTAATTTCCTCCGCAAGATTTACAACTTCGGTAATGTCCTTGAAAATAGCAAACGCACCAATTAACCTGCCATTTTCTTCGATGATCGGAATCCTTGTCGTAATAATTTTCCGGCCGTTCCCTAGAACCATTTCCTGATTGGTCTCAGTTCGCTTTGTCTGAAGAATAAGAGGAAGCCGGCTTTCCGGGATCACACTGACAACATCTTTCCCTAAAGCTTGCTCTTTTTTAACTCCTATCATTTCTTCCGCACGACGATTAAAAAGAATAATAAACCCTTTCGCATCAATCACTAACATACCGTCACTGGTCGCATTAAAAATCAATTCCTGTTGGTAGGATTGATGTTGATGTTTATGTATCAATTCTTCTTTTTCTTCTAAAAGTTGTGCAAGCAAAAAGGCAACACTACCTGGGATTAAAACAGTCTTCTTCCCTTTCGCATTTCTCAGTTCTTGAAATACTTGCTCATCCCCGGTTAATTCTATAATAATATCAATATTTTCCTTGAGTAAAGGAATCCAATCGGTCCCCGTTTTAATTCCGTCTCTTTGAGCCATTAAAATTCCAGGTGCATCCAGATTTCGGTCAATAACAGCTAATACATTTAGTACCTCTGTTTCATTTAATAATTTCAGGATCGCGGTACCACCTTTGCCAGCGCCCACAATCATTACATTTTGCATTATTTTGCCCCTTTTATCGATGATCCTTTTCAAATATAGAAAGCTTTTTCATGCTCATTTCACCGAAAATATGCAATTTTTTTCATAATCTATTCTATATTTTTTCTCTTATCTTGACAAATATTATCTATGTACTAATATTTTTGTTGAAGATATTTATTATTTCCTATACTAACCATTGGAAGGATTTCATAATGAATCGGATTTTTGCTCTAATCATACTTTTAATTCCTGGTTTCTTAGCTGGATATGGGATCAAATTAATGCGGGATATGACCTTTGGGATACTTCAGCCACCAATTCCTAATCTTTGGCTGCAATTTATTCTGGGTTTGCTTTTATTCGTTGGAGGCTTAGGCTTTGTCGCTGGATTCATCTTACACCGTGACCGAAAAAGAAATAAAGTACAGACAAGATTTAAAAAATAACACGAAAAGAGACCGTTTAGGGTCTCTTTTCAAATTGTTTTCTTATTTTAAACGCTTTTACTGGATCATCTGTAATAAAAGCAGTGCAGTTGAGTTCCAAAAGCCGCTTCATATCAGCATCTTTATTCACAGTATATGGTCTTACAGCAATTCCATTCTCAATAGTGCTTTTGATAATGTCATCAGGAATCATCGAGTATTTTGGATGTATTCCCTTTGCTCGAATAGATTGTGAATAGACCCAAGGCATATAGATACCATCATAAAAAAGCGGGGCCGTTTCGATTTCTGGTGCTAGTCGATAACTATAGACAATGCTATAGTGATTAAAAGAAGAGATAATGATTCGATTGGATAATTCATATTTACGAACTAGTTGAATAACCTTTTCTTCCAATCCTTCATAAGGTATCAGTCCATTTTTCAATTCAATATTGCAAACCAAGTTATTCGATTGCATCCATTCTAAAACCTCTATTAAGGATGGTAACGGTTCTTTTTTTCCACCCTTTTTATTGGCATTCAACTTCCGGATATCTTTGAAAGAATAATCTTTAACATAGCCGCTGCCACTTGTGGTTCGATTGACTTTTTCATCATGGATGACAACAACTTCTCCATCTCGAGTAAGTTGAACATCTAACTCTAGTCCATCTGCGCAAGCCTTAGCTGCTTCAACGAATGCACTCATTGTATTTTCAGCAAAAGCTGCTGAATAACCGCGATGAGCAAAAATTTGTGTCATACTTTCACATCCTAATAAAAAAATTGGAGGAATCTAACGATGAAACCCTTACAATTATCTCCTGAAACAGCAATAAAATTAGCAGAAAAATTAAACGTCCCAATCGAACAGCTAATGCATATGCCTCAACATATACTTATTCAAAAGTTGATGGAAATAGAGAAAGAGAATAAATAACCATGAAAAAAGCCTTCATTTTGATATGAAGGCTTCAGTTTTATTCTAGTCCTCTCAAGAAGCTTTATGCTCAAGTCGCAATTTATCGGCAACCATTGCGATAAATTCCGAGTTAGTTGGTTTTGCTTTTGACATGCTGACTGTATAACCAAATAAGGAGGAAATCGAATCGATGTTTCCACGGCTCCAGGCCACTTCAATCGCATGACGGATGGCCCTCTCAACACGACTGGCAGTCGTATTGTATTTCTTTGCAATATCAGGATATAACACTTTTGTAATCGAACCTAACAATTCAATATCATTAAAAACCATTGAAATCGCTTCACGTAAATATAAGTACCCTTTGATATGTGCTGGTACACCAATTTCATGAATAATACTGGTTATACTTGCATCCAGATTTTTTGGTTTTTGTTCAGATTGAGGACGATAATTAGAAGTAGGAGCTTTACGGCTCACTTGACTGCTTTTACCGCTGACTTGACGGATATGGTTTCCTAAATTCTCCATATCGAAAGGCTTTAAGATAAAATAAGACGCGCCAAGCTCAACCGCTTTTTTCGTAACATCTTCTTGGCCAAAAGCAGTAAGCATAATGACATTTGGAAGTGCTCCTTTTTTCAGCTCTCTGAGCCTCTCAAGTACAGCCAAGCCATCAAGATGTGGCATGATAATATCTAGTACCAGTACATCAGGATCGATTGAACTGAGCATATCTAAGCAATCCTGACCATTATGAGCAATCCCTGCTATTTCCATATCATCTTGGGACGAAATATAGTCCTCTAATAATCCAACTAGTTCACGGTTGTCGTCTACGACACAAACTTTAATTTTTCTCAACTTCGTATCCTCCTCAAATCCATATATTATCTAATCTCTATTCGACGCTAATTTTCATTCTCTTAATTCTATTCTAAATTAGAAATTCGACAATGCAACAAAAATTCCTCTCATATTTTTAATATTTCTTAAAATAGTGAGAAAATCTCATCTTTTCTTTGATTTTCTTTATTTTTCGACTTAATTCGCTCTTTTACTGATTACTTTTTCCATTTTTGTCGAATTTTCTTTATCTGTGTAATTTTGTCCTATTTTGCGCCCAAGAAGCTTCCTTAAATAAAAAACAAAATAGGCGTCCTGCCGCCTATTTTGTTTACTGCTCGATATTAACTTGCTTTTTCATTTGGTTCTTCATATATATTAATTCCTGCTTCATTTAACATCCATTCAATGTGTACCCCATACCCTGAGGTTGGGTCATTGACAAAGACATGGGTTACAGCACCGATCAGTTTTCCATCCTGAATAATCGGACTTCCACTCATCCCTTGAACAATTCCACCTGTCTTTTCAAGAAGTCTCTGATCGACAACTTTGATTACCATGCCTTTAGTTGCTGGAAATTTCTGCGGGATCGTACTGACGATTTCAATATCAAACTCTTCCACTCTGTCATCATTTACCACTGTTAAGATCTTGGCCGGACCTTCCTTTACCTGATGCGATAAAGCAATCGGCAATGGTTTATCGGAAATTCCATTTTTTAATTCCTTATTTAAAACACCAAATATGCCAAATGGACTATTTTTTTGGATATTACCGACTATTTCTCGATCCGATGAAAAACGAGCAAGTTTTTCTCCAGGATCTCCGTTTGCTCCTTTTTCAATCGAAGTAACGGTTGAACGGACAATTTGACCATCTTCAACCACAATTGGTTTCTTTGTATCCATATCCGAAATAACATGTCCTAATGCACCATATTTTTTAGATTGGGGATGGATAAATGTCATCGTACCAATCCCTGCTGCAGAATCTCTAATATATAGTCCCAGCTTATAGGAGTTTTCTCCTTTATCCTTTAATGGTGTGAGCTTTGTCTTAAACTTACCGCTTTCGCGACTAATCGTCATATCTAGAGGATTACCGTTTTGTCCAGAATCCTGAACAAACGGGGCTACATCTGTCATTTTTTCAATTTTATTTCCATTGATTTCGGTAATAATATCACCTATTTTGATTCCTGCAATTTCACCTGGGGATTTTTTTCCTTCCTCTGTATCCACTAAATGGTGGCCAACAACCAATACTCCTATGGTATTTAATTTTACACCAATTGATTGCCCCCCTGGAAGTACGCGAAAATCCTTTAAAACATGAACATCGACCTTTTTCACAGGAATTCCTGCAAATTCCAATAGCATTTCATTTTGACCATTTTCTTTCGCATTTAAGGAAACCGTATTTTCGTCTTGCTCAAGAGTAATATTAGATTTGTAAGACGTTAATGCAGCTGAAACCGGGGCAGCTTTTTGAAATGTATAGTCTTGGCCTTCAAAGACCGTAATGGATTTCGGAATATCAAGGTACTGCTGAAGCGGCTGAAAAAATAGAACGCTGATTAATGAAACAAGGAGAATTCCACCAATGATCTTTCTAATTATTTCTAACTTCAAAATCTTCACTCTCCTCGCTTCTATTTCACACTATGTCGAAATGGCTACATCTTTAATTTTGCCTCGTTAGCAAGCATTTATAACCTGGGTTAACATAAAAAAGCTACCCTAATTGGATAGCTTTTCAATTTTTTTATTATTCGCAGCGAGAAATAATAATTCTTCTGCATGTTTTTTTGTCAAGTCCGTAATTTCTACACCGGAAATCATTCTGCCAATTTCTTTGATTTTCTCCTCTGCAGTTAGCGGGTGTACTCCCGTTTTCGTACGACCACCTTGAGTTTCTTTCGAAATAAACAAATGTGTATCTGCCATGGCTGCCACTTGAGGTAGATGTGATATACAGAGTACCTGAGAATCGACAGCCACTTTATAGATTTTTTCAGCAATCGACTGGGCAACCCTACCGCTCACCCCTGTATCGACCTCATCAAAAATAATCGAGGTGACACCTTGATGTTTAGAGAAAATACTTTTTAAAGCTAGCATGATCCGAGAAAGCTCTCCACCTGAAGCAATTTTTGATAATGGCTTCAATGGTTCCCCTGGATTCGTCGAGATGTAAAACTCAACATGGTCGACCCCATTTTTTGCAAAATGCGGTAAGATGGATTCAAAGCGGATTTCAAACACTGTTTTTGCCATGTACAATTCTTTTAACTCATTATGTATTAACTCTGTTAGCTTTTCAGCCCATCGTTTACGAACATCTGTTAGCTCTTTCGCTTCAAGATTTAAGTCTTTTTTGATAGAAGTAATTTCTTTTTCTAATTGCCCAATATGCGTTTCTTTATTTTGTAATGTTTCAATCTCTTCTTCAATCTTGGCTGCATACTCAACGATTTCCTCAATCGTTTTACCATATTTTCGCTTTAACTGATTGATTTCATTTAAGCGTTCTTCGATTTCATTTAAGCGTTTCGGGTCATATTCCAGTACATCCAATTCATTTCTTAAAGTACGAGCAGTATCCTCTAATTGATAAAAACTGTTCATTACCGATTCATATAAATCTTTATAGGTAGGATCGAGAGCAGCTGCGTCTTCTAGATGACCCATGACCATTCCAATCCAATCAAGTCCTCGTTGGTCTCCATTAAGAGCATTATAACTCGCTTGCATCGAAGCAAAAACCCGTTCAAAATTTCCAAGTTTCTGTTTTTCTTCAAAAAGCGCCTCATCTTCTCTAAGCTTCAGATTCGCTTTTTGGATTTCATCAAATTGGAATTGGATTAAGTCCAGTCGATGTGCGGTTTGCTGTTCGTTTTCACTTAAAGACTTTAATCTTTGAAGAGTTTGTTCATACCGACGAAAGACCTCTTTATATTCCGAAAGCGAATAAGAAATTTCATCAAAGCCAAATTGATCGAGCAGGTTTAAATGCCTAGTTTCATCCATTAAGTCCTGGTGCTCATGCTGCCCATGGATATCCACCAAAGTGGAGCCAATCTCTCGAAGGATGGAAATAGTAACGAGTTTCCCGTTAACCCTGCAGACACTTTTTCCTGACCTCGATATATCTCTCCGTAAAACAACCATTCCTTCTTCTATTTCAATTCCAAATTCGTATGCTTTTGAAAAAATCGGATGTTCCTCTTCTATTTGAAAAAGTCCTTCAATTACTGCCTTTTCCTCACCATGACGAACAAATTCAGCAGAACCTCTTCCCCCTACAAGTAAATGAATTGCGTCGATGATAATTGATTTACCAGCACCAGTTTCACCCGTTAATACCGTTAATCCCTTTTCAAAAGAAATCGAAAGCGATTCAATAATGGCAAAATTTTTAATCGATAATTCCGCTAACAAGATTTATTCCCCCATTTAAAGCATGTCTAGGAAACGATTTGTGATGGTTTCCGTATCTTCTGGTGTTCGGCAAATAATCAAAATTGTATCATCACCACAAATTGTTCCTAATATTTCTTCCCAATCTAGATTGTCAAGGAGTGCTCCAATGGCCATTGCATTTCCAGGTAAACACTTCATAACGAGTAAGTGACCTGCAGAATCAATGCGGACGAAGGCATCCATTAGCGCTCTTTTTAACTTTTGTAACGGATTAAACCGCTGATCTGCCGGAAGGCTGTATTTGTATCTCCCATCTAATAATGGTACTTTTACGAGATGTAGTTCTTTAATATCTCGAGAAACTGTTGCTTGTGTTACATTGAAGCCTGCATTTTTCAATTCATCTACAAGCTCGTCTTGGGTCTCAATATCGTTGTTGGCAATGATATCTCTTATTTTGATATGACGCTGACCCTTATTCATTTTCTCACCTCATTTACGTTCGATACTTGCTATGTATTTTGTACCAAAATGTCGTATCTACCCATATGTTAGCCGATTTTGAGGAAGATGTACATTTAATATTTTTTGACATTGTTTTGTTAAACGAGCTGATGGCACTTCGCTTATTTTAACAAAAAATAAAAGGATAAGCGTTTGCCTATCCTTCTGGGTTTTGTTTTGATTTAAATTCATGGTGAGCTTCTTTTACAATCTGCTCAGGATTGGCTGGTAACAGGTTATCACCTTTTTCTTTTCCACCTTCCCAATTCAAGTGAAGCAGAAACTCTATGTTTCCGTCTCCGCCTGTTATTGGAGAAAAGGATAAATTAACCGCATCGAATCCCTGATTAATAGCAAAATCGATAATCATGTCCAGAACCTGTTTATGCACTTTTTCCTCACGAACAATTCCCTTTTTCCCAACTTGTTCCCGTCCTGCCTCAAACTGAGGTTTTACAAGAGCAACAATATCACTCCCGGGTATAAGAAGTGTTTTTAGTACAGGCAAAATAAGTTTTAGGGAAATAAATGAAACATCTATTGATGCAAAATTTGGCATTTCACGTTCTAAATCTGCAGGTGTTACATAGCGAAAGTTGGTTCTCTCCATGACAACTACACGTTCATCCTGGCGGAGCTTCCATGCCAGTTGATTATATCCTACATCGAGCGCATAAGACATTTTAGCTCCGTTCTGAAGAGCACAATCTGTAAAGCCGCCAGTTGACGCACCAATATCTAATAAGACTTTATCAGTAACAGTGACGTCAAATACCTTTAAAGCTTTTTCAAGTTTTAGACCGCCCCTGCTGACATAGGGAAGCACATTTCCCTTGATAGTAAGCGGAATATCCGTTTTCACTTTTTCACCAGGTTTATCTAAACGCTCTTCATTGGAATAGACGATTCCTGCCATGATGGCTCTTTTTGCCTTTTCTCGAGTTTCTGATAAACCGCGCTCTACGAGTAAAACATCTAAACGTTCTTTATTTTTCATTTTTTATGCCCTTTGTTGTTTTTTCCGTGCAAGAATTTTTATTCTGTTTACAACCTCTGTAGCTGTCATCCCAATCTCATCAAGTAGAGAATTGACATCACCATGTTCAATAAACTGATCTGGAATCCCCATGCGATCAATTACTTGTTGATAATAACCATTTTCCTGAGCATACTCTAATACGGCACTACCAAAACCGCCTTGAAGGACAGCCTCTTCAATCGTAAGGATTGGAATATTTTGAGAAAATAAATCATTCAGCATTTTTTTATCCATTGGCTTAATAAATCTTGCATTTACTACTTTTACAGTAATTCCTTGCTTTTCTAAACTCACAGCCGCTTCCAATGCCATCGGAATGGTGGTTCCAAAGGTTAAGATGACAGCATCCTCACCTTCCTTTAGAACCTCCCACGTTCCAATTGGGATATTCTTAAGACTTGCATCCATCGGAACCCCAAGTCCATTACCGCGAGGAAATCTCATCGCAATTGGCCCATCATCATAATTGATAGCTGTATAGACCATATGCTGCCCTTCATTCTCATCCTTTGGCATCATTAATACCAGATTAGGTACATGTCTTAAAAAGGCGATATCAAATACACCTTGGTGAGTTTCCCCATCTGCACCAACTAATCCTGCACGGTCAATGCCGATAAAAACATTTAAGTTTTGACGACAAATATCATGAACAACTTGGTCATAGGCTCGTTGGAGAAACGTAGAATAAATGGCTAAAAACGGCTTCATATTTTGTGTAGCCAAACCTGCAGCAACCGTAGCGGCATGTTGTTCTGCAATTCCCACATCAAACATACGGTCTGGAAACTCGCTTGCAAAGCCCTCAAGTTTTGACCCTACTGGCATAGCAGGAGTGATTGCAACAATTCGCTCGTCCTCACGAGCAAGCTTGCGGACTGTTTCACTAACTAGGCTGCTCCACGCTGGAGGGGCTTTGTCAGGCTTCACAAAATCCCCTGTGTCCATTTTATAAGGACCTGTTCCATGCCAAGTCCCCTTTGTATCGCTTTCGGCTGGGGAATATCCTTTGCCTTTTTTCGTTATCACATGGAGTAGCACGGGACCTTCCGTTTTTTTCGCATAAGCTAAATTTTCAAATAGGTCCTCGTAATTATGACCGTCAACGGGACCAAGATAAGTAAAGCCCATTTCCTCAAAGAACATTCCCGAGACAAATAAATATTTGAGGCTGTCTTTAATTCGCTCAGCCGTAGCGGCCAGTTTCCCGCCAACAGCAGGAACTTTTTTCAACAATACCTCTAATTCATCTTTCACCCATTGATATTTTCCAGCCGTACGTAACTGCCCAAGAACATTATGAAGCGCACCTACATTTGGAGCAATCGACATTTCATTATCATTCAAAATAACGATCATATTCTTCTTTTCATGGCCAATATGATTTAACGCTTCTAACGCCATTCCTCCTGTTAAAGCACCATCACCAATTACTGGCAGGACAAAAGAATTTTCTTTCTTAATATCTCGCGCAATGACCATTCCCATTGCAGCCGATAAAGAGGTGGAGCTATGGCCGGTCTCCCAAACATCATGTTCGCTTTCCACTCTTTTCGGAAATCCGCAAAGCCCTTTATATTGTCTTAATGTATCAAATTCTTGAGCCCTTCCAGTCAAAATTTTATGAACATAAGACTGATGTCCTACATCCCAAATAATTTTATCCTTTGGGCTATCAAAACATTTATGTAATGCAACAGTTAACTCGACTACACCTAAATTCGGTCCAATATGTCCCCCCGTTACAGACAGCTTTTCAATCAAGAATTGGCGTATTTCTTGACTTAGAGCCTCCAATTCTTGATTTGACAGCCCTTTTAAAAAGGATGGGTCTTTTATTGATAACAGATCCATGTTTGGACCACTCACTTTCATTCTATTTCTTTCATTATCAGTTTTTTCAATGAAAGTTGCTTCGATGAAAAAATAGCCGCTAACACAAAAGTGATAACGGCACTGATAACGATTTCTTCATTATACCCGATTATAACACAATTACGTTATTGTTCAAATACTCGTTATTTAGTGATCTCTTGATGCTATAAGATCTGCAATCTCGACAAGCAGGTTGGAATTAAGTCCTGTCTTTTCTAAATAATCTTTTGATAAGTCTAGCTGCTTTCGTAATTCTGTTTTCGCACCCTCAATCGATAGCAGCTGAGGATAAGTGCTTTTTTGGTTTGAAGTATCGCTCCCAACAGGTTTGCCTAATAATTCTTGATTACCCTCTAAATCAAGAATATCATCCTGAATTTGAAAGGCGAGGCCTAAGTGATGAGCAAATTTCGATAATTTTTCTACCTGATCTTGATTGGCACCACTTATCAAGGCACCCGCAACCACGGAATACTTTAACAGCTTGCCTGTTTTATGGATATGGATATATTCCAGTTCTTTTAAACCAAGAGCTTTGCCTTCCCCTTCCATATCCGCTACTTGCCCGCCTACCATTCCTTCGGTTCCAGCAGCTTTTGCCATCTCAATAACCAGTTGTAACTTCGTCTCACTTGAAGCAAATTCACTAGAAATATTCCCTATTACCTCAAAACTGTAGGTTAATAAAGCATCACCAGCAAGAATGGCAATGGCTTCACCAAAAACTTTATGGTTTGTTGGCTTGCCTCTGCGGAGATCATCATTATCCATGCTTGGTAAATCGTCATGGATTAATGAATACGTATGTATCATTTCAATAGCTGCGGCTGCTAGGAGCCCTTTTTTGGGGTCCATTCCAAAAGCATCTATGGTTGCGAATAACAATAATGGACGTATTCTCTTCCCACCTGCTTCTAAAGAGTAATGCATCGCGTCTTTAATGATTGGAGGCGCATTTAGCTTTTCTACCAATGTCCGTAGCTCTAATTCGAGCAGTTGTTTATATTCTTGAGCAAAGGCATCTAAAACTCTAGTTTTCAAAGCTTACTCCTCCTCTTCAATTGAAAAACTCTTACGTCCATCCTCCGTAATGATCTGCGTTAATTGTTCTTCGACACTTTTTAATTTATCATGGCAAAGCTTAGAAAGCTCCATCCCTTCTTTATAGAAACCGATTGCCGCTTCTAATGGGACATCTCCTTCTTCAAGCTTATCTACAATTTGTTCTAGCTTATTCATTGCTTCTTCAAAGGATAGTTTTTGTTCATTTGTCACGGTTTTTCGCTCTCCTTTATTTCCTGTACATTACATAAAATGCTGCCGTCTGATAATTGGATTTGGAGTGACTCATTCTCATTGACTTGACGTATACTTTTTACTAAACGATTATCATCCGTATAGACAAGACTATAGCCACGATCCATTATTTTTAGTGGACTTAATGCTTGCAATGTTGAAATTACTCGATCAAATTCTTTTTGTTTTTTTAAAAGAATTTGCATCATTGCCCGTTGAAGATCTTTTTGCGAACGGTCAAATTTAGTTTCAGCAAACCGTAAAGCCTCACTCGGATGATTACGGATTAATCGTTTATGACTGCTTTCATATTGCAATTTTTTTCGTTCTGTTAATCTGGAAGCAGCACGAATGAGAGATTCAGTTAATTTATCGACTTGTTCTAACTTTTGTTCATATAAACGCTGTGGATATCGAAAGGCATAGGATTTTTGCACACGATCTAACCGTTGTTTTTCAAAGCGAACTCTGCCAGTCATTGCTTGTAGAAGACGGGTTTTTCGTTGCAGTAACCTTTCCATTAATTCTTCAATATGAGGAACGGCTAATTCTGCTGCACCCGTTGGTGTTGGCGCCCGCATATCGGCAACAAAATCAGCGATCGTAAAGTCGGTTTCATGGCCGACAGCTGAAATAATCGGGATATTCGACTCAGAAATAGCCCTTGCGACGGTTTCTTCATTAAAAGCCCATAATTCCTCTATTGAGCCGCCGCCTCGTCCGACAATCAGCACATCGATTTCATTCATACTATTCGCTTTTTCGATTGCTTTTACGATCGATGGTGCTGCATTGTCACCTTGCACAAGGGCCGGAATGACAAGTATATTAACAATAGGATAACGCCTTTTAATCGTAGTGATTACATCTCTTATCGCAGCTCCTGTCGGTGAAGTTATCACACCAATCGTTTTAGGATAGAGCGGGAGGGGCTTTTTTTTATTTTGGGAAAATAAACCTTCCCCTTCTAAACGTTTCCGTAACTGTTCATAAGCTAAAAATAATTCACCGATACCATCCGGCTGCATCTCAGTAATATAGATTTGATATTGACCACTTGGTTCGTAAACAGAGATGTCTCCTTTGACAATTACCTTCATCCCGTTTTCAGGGGTAAACTTCATGAAACGTGAATGGCTAGAGAACATAACTGCAAGAATCCGGGCTTTATCGTCCTTAAGGGTAAAATACATATGTCCGCTTGAATGTTGCTTAAAGTTGGATATTTCCCCACGTACATGAACATCTCGTAAATGGGGGTCTGCATCAAATTTTCGTTTTATGTACTTCGTTAAAGCACTGACAGACAAATAGTTTTTTTCCTGCATAACGAACTCCCTTTAAGAGCGCAGCATATTTTTAGCTGATTTTAGAGTGTTATACATGAGCATGGTGATTGTCATCGGACCTACTCCCTTTGGAACAGGTGTGATAAACCCAGCTTTTTCACTCACATCAGCAAATGCCACATCCCCACAAAGTTTTCCTTCCTCATTGCGGTTGATCCCTACATCAATGACAACTGCGCCTTCTTTGACATGATCAGCCTTAATAAAATTGGCGATGCCTACGGCTGCTATTAGGATATCTGCTTGTGTTGTGTGAAACGGTAAATCCTTAGTCCTTGAATGACAATAGGTTACCGTTGCATGCTGATTAAGAAACAACTGTCCTACCGGCTTTCCAACAATATTACTTCTCCCGACTACTACTACATGTTTGCCCGAGATCGATATTCCTGTCTCTTCTAGAAGCACCATTATTCCATAGGGTGTACAAGGCAGGAATGCATCTTGACCTGTCATCATTCTGCCGATATTAATTGGGTGAAAACCGTCAACATCCTTTAATGGAGAAATCGATTCAATCACTCTTGTTTCATCAATATGCTTTGGAAGAGGGAGTTGAACTAGAATACCATGGATTTTAGTATCTGCATTCAATTCCTCAATTTTCGTTAATAACTCATCTTGAGATACAGATTCAGGTAATTCAATCAACACCGAATACATGCCTAAGTCTCGACATGTTTTTTCTTTATTTGTTACATAGGTTCTTGAAGCATGATTATTACCAACAAGAATCACAGCTAGTCCTGGTGTAACACCTAGTTCCTTCAGTTTAAGGACCTCTTGAGCAATTTCGTCTTTCTTCTTGGAAGCAATTTCTTTCCCGTCAATAATTGTTGCAGTCATTTCATTTCCCCCTGTTCATTGAAAGACCCTTTATTTAACCTTTGAAAGTACTCCATTAATAAATCGACTAGATTGGTCATCTCCATAGATTTTTGCAATTTCAATCGCTTCATCTAAAATTACACTTTCCGGTACTTCACTGCCAGAGAATTTCAATTCGAAAACAGCAATCCTTAATAGGTTCCTATCAACGGTTGCTAAGCGATCGATTGACCATTTTTCAAGATTTTCTTTTATTAATTGATCGATATTTTCTTTTTGTTCGACAACGCCTAACACGAGACGAGTTAAATATTCGTCACCTGCCTCTCCTTCCAAAACATGTTCGATTGCAGAAGAAGGATCCGTGTTGCTTACATCAATTTGAAATAATGCCTGTAGTGCCTTTTCCCTTGCTGTTCTTCTTTTCATTATATCGTTAACTCCTTTAGAGATATTAATAAATTCTTGTCGGATTTCATACAACCTTTACTTACATTAATCAGTTTTGCACATAAAAAGATAATAGCATAACTTAAAATGATATGGTAATTTAACAAAGAAAAAACCAAAGGATTTAGCCCTTTGGTTTTCTTATTATACCTCTTGTTCAATTTCAGGTTCGTGTTTTTGGTTTTCAAATTGGATTCCAACGACGTGAATGTTTACTGTCTCAGCATCCAATGCAGTCATATTAAGTAAAGCTTGGCGGATGTTATCTTGGATTTTCCCAGCTACAGTGGGAATGGATACTCCGAATTTCATCAAGCAATAAACATCAACCTTGATTCCGGTTTCGGATAGTTCCACTTTCACACCTTTACCATGGTTTTTCTTCCCTAGCCGTTCGACAACCCCTGTTGCGAAATTACCACGCATTCCAGCTACACCTTCAACCTCAGATGCAGCAATTCCAGCAATAACTTCAATTACTTCAGGTGCAATTTCCACCTTTCCGTGCCCATTGTTACCTTGGTCCATTTCTAATACATTATACTCGCTCATCTTAGTTCACCTCCCGATTTTATACAGTCTTCATCACATCATGTAATTCGAGAAATTTCGTATTGAATTGACCCTCTACGAACTTCTCGTGCTCTAGCAGCTTCAAATGGAAAGGGATTGTTGTATGAATGCCTTCAATGACAAATTCACTTAATGCCCGTTTCATTCTAGAAATTGCTTCTTCTCTGCTACTACCGTATGTGATAACTTTTGCAATCATGGAATCGTAATAAGGTGGTATTGTATACCCAGGGTAGGCAGCTGAATCAATACGGACACCTAATCCACCTGGAGGTAGGTACATATTGATTTTTCCCGCTGAAGGCATAAAATTCTTTTCTGGATTTTCTGCATTGATTCGGCACTCAATTGCCCAGCCCGTGAAGGTAACATCCTGTTGATTTATCGTCAGCTTTTCTCCGGAAGCCACAAGAATTTGCTCTTTAATTAAATCAATCCCCGTAACCATTTCTGTTACAGGATGCTCCACCTGTATCCTTGTATTCATTTCCATAAAATAGAACTTACGATTGCGGTAGTCATAAATAAATTCTACCGTGCCTGCACCTGAATAATCAACTGCCTTTGCAGCTTTTACTGCCGCATTTCCCATTTCTGTACGAATTTCGCCATCTAAGGCAGGTGAAGGTGTCTCTTCTAACAATTTTTGAAGTCTCCGCTGAATCGAACAGTCTCTCTCACCTAAATGGACAGTGTTTCCGTAATTATCAGCAAGGACCTGAATTTCAACATGACGGAAATCCTCAATATACTTTTCTATGTATACACCTGGATTACCGAAAGCCGTTAACGCTTCCTGCTGGGTAATATTTATTCCTTTAATAAGCTCCTGTTCATTTTTTGCAACACGGATGCCTTTTCCACCGCCTCCAGCTGTTGCTTTAATAATCACAGGATATTGAATTTTTTTTACCAACTCAAGGGCTTCTTCTATTTCATTAATAATCCCTGTTGATCCAGGCACGATTGGTACACCTGCTTCACGCATGGTTTCCCTAGCAATATCCTTCGTACCCATTTTCGTTATCGCTTCAGGGCTTGGACCAACAAATGTAATATTGCACTCCCTGCAAAGTTCAGCGAAATCTGCATTTTCAGCAAGAAAGCCGTAGCCCGGGTGGATGGCGTCACAGGCTGTAAGTTTGGCTACACTGATGAGATTCGTTACATTTAAATAACTATCCTTAGACAAAGTCGGCCCAATGCAGTATGCTTCATCGGCCAGCTGGACATGCAGAGCTTCTCGGTCTGCTTCGGAATATACCGCAACGGACTCTATCCCCATTTCGCGGCAGGCACGAATAATTCTGACCGCAATTTCACCTCTGTTTGCAATTAACAGTTTTTTTATCATCCTGTTACCGCTCCTTATTCAGCCTTCACTAAAAATAATGGCTGACCATATTCTACTAGTTGACCATTTTTTACAAGTACTTCGACGATTTCACCATTAACTTCAGCTTCAATTTCATTGAAAAGCTTCATCGCTTCGACAATACATACGATGGAATCCTTCGAAACAACTGAGCCAGCTTTCACATATACGTCTGCATCTGGAGTTGGTGAAGCATAGAATGTACCTACCATTGGTGAAGTGATTTTGTGTAAATTTGCAGTATCTGACTGGTTGCTTGTCGCAGCTTCCTGTTTCTCTTCCTGCAGTGGAGCTGGTGCTGGTACAGCTACAGCAGCTACTGGAGGAGCTTTCACTTCAGGAACTGCCTGAACAACGGCTTGTGGTACGGATGTAACCGTTGCGACTGTTGAGCCGACATTTTTCTTCATTTTAATTTTTGATCCATCATTTTCATAAACAAATTCATCAAGACTTGATTGATCGACTAATTTTATTAATTCTCGAATTTCTTGTACCTTTAACAAACTAAACACCCCTTAAATCAATATTATGACTAGCTACTAATACTATACGATAATACCTTGTAAAAGTTCAATAATCTACCTTTTTGACATATTTCATTTTTACCTTTCATCATATCCTTAATTTTAATGTATATCAAATAATTTATAAAATTTAGATAACTATTCGCTGTACAATTAAAAAAGGAAAGCTATCTGCTCCCCTTTTCTAGTATTTATTATTTTGTTGGTGCGAATTCAACGGCTACGTAGTTGGTTTCACCGATTTCTTTTTTCACCATTTTGATAATGCTGTTGGCTGCTGCTTTTGTATGCTTTTTACTGGATTTAACCGTGATTTTCACCTGGGTGCCATCTGCTCGAACTAGAGCATCCTCATAGCCTTGTGCTCGAATTAATGTTTCAAGCATTTCTTCCTTTTTAGCTGTTTCCGTTAATTTTTGCATTTGATCGATTGCTTTGCTTCTTTCATCAGCCGGTAAATCTGTAGAGGCGACTACTGCGTTTAATTCTTCCTTCAATTCACTTCTTAGTTCATCTTGCTTTAAGCGAAGTGTCTCAAACTCTTCATCACCTGCAACCTGTGAAACAATCGTATCTCCATCTTTTGTCTCTGTTTCGGTTTTCGCTTGGTTTTTATCAGCCTTTTCTTCTTGTTTTACCGCGGCAAGGTCATTAGCTTTTTGTTCCGGAGAGGTGATGTAATAAACAGATAGGACTACTACTAAACTCAACATTGTTAATAACCAAACAGTTTGTTTTTTCAATAACATGATTAAATCCTCCTTTAATTTTTAGGCATTACCGCTACACGGTGGCTTGGAACGCCTAGGGCTTTGGTTACGGCTTCGACAATCCATTTTTTCACTTGTATATTTTCAGTGCCTTTTGCTACTACTAGAACGCCGCGAATGGCTGGCTTTTTCGTTTCTAATACGATAGGAACCTCTTTCTCCCCTTCACGGACGATTACCAGCTGTTCATCCGTTTGAACATCCTGTACTTTTCGTTCTCCGCCTTCGTTATCTTTTTCTTCCGTAGTTTGGGATTTAGTCGATTTATTTTTCTCAAGCACTTTTTTATCTGTGGAATCAATATTTACCACTACCAAGACATCATTAACCCCAAGCATTTCTTCAAGCGCCTTTTTCAGCTGTTTCTCATATGTCTCTTCATAATCGGAGATTGCTTGATTACTAGAGTTCTTTTTTAAACTAAAGGCGGCAACGTCCTCTGTTCCCTCATTGACATTTTTAACAGCAGGACTATCATTTGGTGTCGATTTATCAGTGAATAAGACATTTCCCACAATCATGAAGGCAGCTCCGATACATAATACCAAAATCATATACTGGTATTTTCCCGCTTTTTTTTCAGAGCCCTCTTCCTTCGATGTTAGTTTTTTCAGCCAGGAAAACGGACCTTTTTGATTTTCCATTCTACTTATTGATCCCCCCTTCAACCGTTACTTCAATTGTTTTTTCGGTTACTTCCCATTTTTGCGAAAGAAATTCTGTGATTTTTTCTGTTTCCTCTGCTGGTTCTTTAGATGGAAGAGGTGCACCTGTATTAATATCTACTGGTTGTATAACTTCGACTGTCTCAATATGATTTTCTGGTTGTGTTAGAAGAACCTTTACCATTTGGAGGTTTTCAGGGAATGATTGTTCACTTTCTTTCTTGGTAGTTACTTCTAATTCAGCAATTTCCAATCCAAATTGTTCCATCAACTCCTCTTTTACTCCCTGTTTCAGCTGGACAGCCATTGTTTCTAAAATATATGCATCAGTGGAGGCTTGTATTTCTTTTTTCTGCGAATCTATTAAATTTTCCATATTTTTTTCTCCTGAACCGTTAAATGATGGAATCGAAGCCATTGCTGTTTCAAAATCACTGGAGATTAATTTAAAAATTGGCGTTAAAATGATCGCAATCAAAAGTAAACCAGTTACCATTTTGGTATATTTTTGCATGTTCGAATTCGGAAGTAGCATATCAATAACCGTGGCCAGCAGGATAAATAAGATAATATTGGTAACCCATTCTTTTAAAAAATCCATTCGATTCTCTCCTATCTCATCATCATCGTCAGATTGCCTGCTGCAACGATGACGGTAATACTCAAAAAGAACATCAGAGAGACAATTCCTAATGCGGCAAAAACATAGATAACACTCTTGCTAATGATGTCTAAGCACTTAATAACGGGTCCTCCTCCTAATGGCTGCAGGATCGCCGCAGCAAATTTATAAATAAAGGAAATCATTAATATTTTGAATGCTGGAAACGCAACGATGATGAGGAGGATAGCCACGCCTGCAATACCTACAGTATTTTTTAACAATCCGGAAGCACTAACGACGGTATCTGCTGCATCTGTAAAAATCCTGCCAATTACAGGGATGAAATTTCCAGTTACAAATTTCGCTGTCCTCATGGCAACACCGTCTGTAATTGCTGCTGAAGCTCCCTGAACGGAAATGACTCCTAGAAAAACGGTTAGGAATAGCCCCATTAGCCCGATGCTCCAATTTCTTAGCAGCTGAGCAAGCTGTGTCACTTTATAATGATCCGACATCGTGCTAACAATACTTAACAATGTCGCTAAAAACAGAAGTGGTAATATCACATACTGCATAAATACTCCACTGATATTCATTAGAAACAAGATTACAGGGTGAAAGAAAGCTGCAGAGATGATTCCCCCGGATGAGGCAATTAATGCCAACAGGAGAGGAATAAGTGCCAGGACGAAGGAAATCATACTTCCGATGGCTTCATTCGTATATTTGATCACAATATGAAAGCTATTAAGAGCTAGGATGACTAGCACCATATAGACAATAGAATAGGCAACCTTACTGATCGTGCTGCTTTCAAAGGCATTTTGCATCGATTGGAGAAACATGCTAAAGATCGTCAGCAATATTAGTGATCCGAGTAACTTACCATTTGCTACAAATTCATGGAATAGGAATTTTAATATCGCTGTTCCCCATTCTTTAAAAGAAAAGTTTTTTTCACCATTAATGAAATCGTACAAACTTCCTTTTTGACTCTCCGGAAGAAATCCACCGTATTTATTCTGAATGTCCTCCCAATACTGCTTTAATTCAGTTAAATCCAATGTCTTTAACTGGGCATCGACTAATTCCTGTGGCGTATTAGGTACCCCGGCTTCCTTATCTTCTTCGTTGGCTTGTACACTTGAAGAGGAAAATAAAAATAAGAGGATCATTATTATAGGAATAAACTGCAGCCGCTGCTTCATTTTTTTCACCTCTAGCTTGGAATGAGCTTGATTATTGTTTCAATCATGACCGTAAGAATTGGAATGGCCATCGCCAGAATCAGTATTTTTCCGGCAAGTTCAATTTTTGAAGCAATCGCACCCTGACCTGCATCCTTCGTAATTTGGGCAGCAAATTCAGCAATATAAGCAATTCCAATGATCTTAAGAATTGTTTCTACATATACTATGTTTACGTTGGCATTTATCGCTAATTTTTCAAGCATATGAATAATTTCATAGATTTTATCCACTAAAAATAAGAAAATCGTACAGCCGACAAAGACAATTAAGAGGAAGGCGAAATTGGGTTTTTGCTCTTTTATAATTAATGCAAGAAAGGTAGCAACAAGAGCGACACCGACTATTTTAATAATTTCAATCGCTTAGCCCTCCTTTCTATTGAAACAAAAAGACCGATTTTATTTTCTGGAATAGGTCATCTACAATGGAGGCAACCTGGAATAAAATATAGATGAACCCAAATAGGGTTACCCACTGGGCGTATTCTTTTTTACCAACTTGATCTAGAACGGTATGCAAAAATGCAACAACGATCCCTACCCCGGCAATTTTAAAAATAATATCCACTTCTAAACCCATTGCTTTTCCCCCTAAATTAATAAAATGATTAGTAATAAACCTGATAAAAAGCCTAAACTCTTAACCATTTTTTCGTATTTGGATTGTTTATCGATGGCATCCGCTTCTTCTCTTTCTAAATGAGAAAGAGTCAGCATGATGTGTTTTTGCTGGGAAAAGCGATCGTGACGTCCTAAAGTCTCACCGAATTGCTTCATGATTTCATATTCCCCTTGTCTAAAGGCGGTTAGTTTCCAGATCTCCTTTAAGCTTGCTTCCCACGCTTCTTTCACAGTCGTTTCAGTATCGGTCAGCTTCTTGGCAAAACTCTCAAAAAACGCGGACAATGGTTTGGGTAGCTGTGCCGCTAATCTTCTAGCTGCTTCATGAAGTGGAGTATGCCCATACATAATCTCTGCTTCTAGCGATTGGAGAGCAGATTTTAATTGTCTGAGCTGTCTTGGCCGATCGCTAAAGCGTTTCGCAGCTTCAAATCCTGTCCATGTGGTTGCGAGAATAATAATAATGGCTCCAATGATCTTAACCATTTACGTCACTCTCACTTTATGTTTCATTTCTTTTCCATTTTCATCTAAAATATGGGTAATCGTCCCTGGCCCACCTGTCCTGCTTAGGACAATAAATCTTTGAAATATTCTTTGATCCATGATGGCATTTAAGGAAGGCCTCTTCTTTAGTTCCGCCATATTCTCTCCATGGGTTGTCATGATTAGTTTAATTCCTGCATGGACTGCCTCTTGAATGGCCTCGGCATCTTCTTTTCGGCCAATTTCATCTACGACTAATACATCTGGACTCATGGAACGAATCATCATCATCATCCCTTCCGCTTTTGGGCATGCATCCAGAACATCAATCCGGTGTCCAAATGTCATTTGCGGAATCCCATTCACACAGCCTGCTATTTCTGATCGTTCATCAACGATTCCCACTTTATCGGCTTGTATTCCTTTAAATTTGCTGCCGGATGAAATGATTCGTGCGATATCCCGCAGCAGTGTAGTTTTTCCCGTTTGCGGCGGCCCGACAATCATCGTGTGCAGCCAATCATCGCTAAATATGAAGGGAATAAGCCCTTCAGCAATACCAATTTTTTCTTTCGCAATCCGAATATTGAACGAGGCGATATCCCTGATTGCTTTCACTTTACCGTCTTCAAGGATAACCTTTCCTGCAAGCCCGACTCGATGACCACCTGACACGGTTATATATCCGCGTTTTAATTCTTCCTCCAGTGTGTAAATCGAAAATTGACTAATTTTATTTAATAAATGGAAAGCATCCTCTGGCTGAATCTTATACGATAGAAACAACGGTTCACCCTTCATCGTCAGTTCAATCGGACGATTGATGCGAATCCGAATTTCCTCTAATTCAACCTGTTGATGTGGAGGGATTTTACTGATTAGGTCGGCAATGTTTTTTGGCAAAAATTTTAGGATCGTTTCCACAATGCATCCTCCTTGTTGCTTGTCTCATTAATTAAAATGTATGCCTTTCAGAACGCAATATGACTTTCATAGGGGTAATTCTTTCAAAATCATCTTTAAATCTATTTTTCTGAAAAATTTACTAGAACGCATAGTTTATAAGGAGAAACGTATTTTATTATAAGAAGTTTATTGAGAGGGGAAAAATGATGTATACCCATTATTATCCGAGTCGTAGTCCACAGAATAAAAGGAGTAATCTAATTAAAGTAACTGGCGAGGGAGAAATCGCGGTTCAGCCAGACACGGCCTCCGTTCATTTAGGTGTCATAACAGAGGCCAAGGATTTAATACCTGCACAGCAGGAAAATTCCATTACAAGTACAAAGATCATCGATTCTTTATTAGAATTAGGCATTGATAAAAATCTGATCCGAACATTTGATTATCGAATTGAAGCAAACTATGATTTCGATCAAGGGAAACAAATATTTCGCGGATATAAAATCACACATATTTTAGAAGTTACAATCGAGGATTTAGCTTTAGTAGGTAAAGTGGTGGATACTGCGGTACAAAACGGAGCAAACTATGTTGCAAATGTCCAATTCACAACAAAACACAAGGATACCTATTATCATCAGGCCCTTACTTTTGCCGTTACGAATGCTAGTGACAAAGCAATAACAATCGCTAATTCAATTAAAGTAACATTAAACCCTACCCCCATTCTCATTACCGAAGGCAGCAGCTTCAATCAGCCGTTTGAAAGTAAACAATTTGCAGCAAGTATGCCATCGACACAACTCCAACCTGGGCAGCTAATAATCAAAGCAACCATTACCGCTGAATACATTTACGCTTAACAAAAAAGCCTCAATCCAAAATTTCGGATTAAGGCTTTTGTTGTTATTATGCACGTGATACGTATGAAGCTTCTGTTGTGTTAATGATCAATCTATCTCCTTGATTAACAAAGAATGGAACTTGAACAATCAGACCTGTTTCAAGTGTTGCAGGTTTTGTACCACCAGAAGCAGTGTCCCCTTTAATTCCTGGTTCCGTTTCTGTCACTTCAAGTTCTACTGTATTAGGCAATTCAACACCCAAGGTTTCGTGGTTGAACATCATAATATGAACTTCCATGTTTTCTTTTAGAAACTTTAATTCATATTCAATGTTGTTTGCAGGAAGTTCAACTTGCTCATAGGAATCCATATCCATAAAAACATGCTGGTCTCCGCTTGCATATAAATATTGCATTTTGCGATTATCAATTTGTGCCTTTTCTACTTTCTCACCAGCACGGAAAGTTTTTTCTTGAATCGCACCGTTTCGAAGATTACGAAGTTTTGAACGAACAAAAGCCGCACCCTTACCTGGTTTCACGTGTTGAAAATCAAGGACACGCCATAGGCCGCCGTCCACTTCAATTGTTAATCCTGTACGGAAATCGTTAACAGAAATCATTTTTTATCCTCCTATATTCACTTCAAAATAATAAGTTCTTTTGTTGAATGAGTGAGAGCTTCATTATGATCTTTCGTTATAACCGTATCATCCTCAATCCGGACACCACCAAGTCCTGGAATATAAATTCCTGGCTCAACAGTGACAATCATCCCAGGTTCTAGAATGGTATCGGAGCGAACTGATAGGGACGGTCCTTCATGGACTTCAAGCCCAATACCATGTCCAGTTGAATGACCAAAATAATCCCCATAACCTTTTTCAGATATGTAATCTCTTGTCAGAGCATCTGCTTCTTTACCCGTCATTCCAGGCTTAATTCCAGCCATGCCCTTAAGCTGTGCTTCAAGAACAATTTCATATATTTCCTTAAGCTTTGCATCAGGTTCTCCAACTGCAACTGTCCGAGTGATATCTGATACATAGCCATTGTAGTAGGCACCATAATCAAGGGTAACAAAATCACCAGTTTCAATTACTTTGTCACTTGCAACACCATGTGGAAGAGCGGAACGATGTCCAGATGCTACAATAATATCAAAAGAAGAAGAAGTCGCTCCAGCTTTTCTCATAAAGAACTCTAATTCATTTGAGACTTCAAGCTCCGTTTTTCCTGGACGAATGAAATCTAAAATATGCTTGTACGCAGCATCTGCAATATCCGCTGCTACCTTTAATATCTTAATCTCTGCATCTGTCTTTATCAAGCGTAACTTTTCAATTAATCCCGAAACTGGAATCAGTTCACTCTCTAATTCATTTTCATATTCCCTATAAGTAGAAAAAGTTAGATCGTCTGCCTCGAATCCTAGTTTTTGAATTCCTAGTTTTTTTGCTTGAATAGCCACTTCTTCAGGAATGGTTCCTGTATGTTTAACAATTTCAAAGCCTAGACACTGCTTCGAAGCTTGTTCTACATAGCGAAAATCTGTAATAAACTGCGCTTTATCAGCACTTATTAGAACAACCCCCGCAGAACCAGTAAAGTTTGTCATATAGCGGCGATTATATGGACTGGTGATTAACATTCCATCTATTCCATTGGCTGAAAAACTTGATCTTAATTTTTCTAACTTCTCCATTTACTCTCCCACTCTCCTTTGGTACCCCATATGTGGCATACATGCTACTCTATACTATAACAACACAAACATTTTAACACAGCGCAGCCTACTAATTCCATGCTGGAATTAAGAGGCTTCCTCATTTCCTTCGACTTTTGTATTTTGATATTCATAGTTAATGGAGTAACCAACAAATAGTCCATAAACTAAATATAAGCAAATTGTGGTTATGATCGTGTCCCTGCTTAGCTTTAATAATGGCTTCATACTTGGAAATAGTGGATTTAGGACAAAAAACACTAACAGGAACAGAACAATACCGTATAATAGTCCCATCCAAATTCCTTTTACTTTCTTTAATGCGGCATAATAGATAAAAGCTGCACCCACTGATAAAAATCCAATGAGAAGTATCGAAATCACAGTGCCCAGCCATTCATTTTTCCATTTTCCAAGGGCCCATGGTTCGAGTATAATATTGGGTCTTATCTCAGTAAAATTAAAATAATAGGCAAAAAAACCGATTGTGGTCCAGAAAATACCTCCAAATAAACCTGTCCAAAAAACAATAGCCGTAAATGACATCGGTTCAGGATATTTTGATTTCTTTGGTTCATTTGTCATTCCATTGTCCTCCCTGCTGTTTCATTGTAGTAATTCTTAAATGATTCCATTGGACAATATTATGCCCTTAGATTTCCATTCCCTTTCATCTAAAAAACTTTTTAGTTGGAAATATTATGTCTTCCTAGAGGTTTTTTCTTATTTGAAGTAGAATAAAATTAAGTACATAAAGTTTTTATTTCTGTTTATGTGCAACTTTAGTATTAGGTTGGTGTTAGCATACATGTCGAATTCAGAAAAACCAGTTTATGGCGGTCAAGCGGTGGTAGAAGGTGTAATGTTTGGCGGAAAACATAATTATGTTACCGCGATTCGCAGGAAGGACCGTTCTGTGGAATACTTCCATTTACCCCGTAAAGCGAATCCCTTATTAACAAAACTAAAAAAAATTCCTTTTCTCCGCGGAATCATCGCAATCATTGAAGCTAGTGCAAATGGTTCGAAGCATTTGAATTTCTCGACAGAGCGATTTGATGTTGATCCAAAGGACGATGAAAAAATAAAAGAACAAGAAGTTTCCAAATTAACGATGTACCTTGGTGTAGCAGCGATTGGGATCATTTCATTTTTGTTTGGAAAATTTGCTTTCACATTAATTCCTGCCTTGCTGGCTGAGTTAACCAGACCTGTTTTCCAGTCTGATTTTGCACAAGTTTTAATTGAAAGCCTTATTAAGCTTTTGCTGCTTCTTTCTTATATATATTTTGTTTCCTTAACACCATTAATAAAAAGAGTATTTCAATATCATGGTGCCGAGCATAAAGTGATCAATACTTTCGAAGCCGGAGTGGAATTAACGGTAGAAAATGTTCAGTCACATTCCCGTCTTCATTACCGCTGTGGCAGTAGCTTTATTTTATTTACGGTTATCGTAGGTTTATTTGTTTATCTGCTTGTACCAACCTCTCCACTTTGGTTACGTATTGTCGATCGAATCTTACTAATTCCGGTGGTACTAGGGATTGCATTTGAAGTTTTACAGTTTACAAATAAACTTAGAGACGTTCCGGTTTTAAAATATTTAGGACTTCCGGGACTTTGGCTTCAATTATTAACGACCAAGGAACCATCAGATGACCAAGTAGAAGTTGCAATTCTTTCCTTTAATGAGTTATTAAAAATGGAGAAAGAAGCAGAAGATCTTTCGAAAGAGGAAGAAATCGTCTAAATATTTCCAAATAAGTGTTTAAAAGATAAAAAAAATGCTTAAGATGCTCTTAGGGAGGTGGCTTTCTTGAAAAATGGAATTTCCGTTCCTTTGGTTGGTAGTGTTATTGTTTTAGGGGTCATTGGCATTATCGGAGCATTTACTAGTAACCCTATGGGGTTTCTTAAGAGTATTGCTGTCTTTGCTTTAGTCGCCTTAGCTATTTACTTTATTTTTCGACAGCTTACTAAATCAAATTCTAAGAACAAAGAGCAGCAAGCTTTTCTAAGAGCAGCAAAAAAATCTAAAAAACGATTGCAGCATAAGGGTAGCGACCCGCAGACAAAAAGTGCTTCTTTTGGTTCATTAACTTCTTTAAAGAAAAAGAAGGCAAAGAAGAAATCACCGGTTCACCTGACTGTCATCGATGGAAAAAAAGGCAAAAAGAAAAATCGAGCGTCCTTATAGGCGTTCGATTTTTTTATAAAATCAGAAAGAATTTTCGACTTTGAGAATGGTACAGTTAAAACACTAAGAGGCTTCCGCGTTTTTCTGTTAATAACACCAAGATTTAAAGAATTTTTCCGCTGCTTCTTTTCCTAAATCTAATAGCTCCTTCTTTTTATCATCTGTTAATTGAAACTCCGTTGCCAATACTCCTTCCGTGGGGATAAATATGATATTTTTTGCATGTCTTCTAGAAATGTAGCGGGAATCATGGGCATCTTTCATGGTTTCAAATAGGGCTGCAAACAATTGGATTGCATTTTTAATCGTATGTTTTTCATGTTCATATTCATTTGGGCTTAGTTTTATCCCAAGTACTGGCCGTAATTTTTGAACATTTTCACGGTCAAACAGCCACATTGGAAAATTGCTTAACACCCCGCCATCAACCAATACATTCATACCATCAATTGATTTTAATTTAACTGGTTCAAAAAAGTAAGGTATGCTGCAGCTCATTCGTACAGCCTTCGCAATAGAAAAGGATTCTGGTGCTATTCCATACTTCACTAAATCATCAGGAAGAACAACCAGTCTTCCATTCGAAAGATCGGACGCGATAAACCGAAGTGTTTGCGGTGGTAAATCTGAAAATGTCCTTAATCCTTTAGCGGCTAGTTTTTCCTCAATCCAATTCTCCAGCTCATTACCTTTGTATAATCCTAACTTCCAATATACGAACAACCACTTAGCAAATGGAAAAGGAATAATCGTCTTCCGAGCATCGAGGAATTTAGTTAAATCCAATTCAACAAGCAATCGATCCATTTCATGGCTCTTATAGCCAGCTGCTATTAAAGCAGCAATTATGGAGCCAGCACTCGTCCCAGCGACTCTTTCAAATTGAAAACCTCTTTTTTCAATTTCTTGATAGGCGCCAACAAGGGCAAAGCCTTTGATTCCTCCTCCAGAAAAAACACCGTCTATTTTCATGGCAGCCACTCCTAAAGGTGAACTCATTGTTACATCTTTAAGCAGCAAATTCTTAAAATAGTACAGTGTACGAGCAAAAAAATTTTTTATATAAAGAAAAAGGCTGACAATGGTGTCAGCCTTTCACTATTTATTTTATATCATAACCTTGATCGTCAATGGTTTCTTTAATTTTGTCTAAGCTAACCTCTTGTTGGTTAAACTCTACATCAACGGTACCAGCTTTTAAATTAACTTTTACGGAATTTACACCGTCAAGCTCCCCTACACTTCCCTCTACCGCTCTTACACAATGATCACAAGACATTCCTTCGACTGCTAACGTTACTTTTTCCATTTAGATTCACCCTTTCTGATTTGATATTTCTATTTTACTATACCCCCCTACCCTATGTAAAGTGTAATGAGATATATTTTTAGAAATACTCCAATATGTGACGAAATCGAAAACTCCTAATACTATTATCCCAAAAGCGGCTTTCCGATGTACTGCTGCAGGCTTTAAATAATCGGTAAAATCAAACCACCGATTGCCCCTGTGACGACAATAATCCACGGAGAGAGCTTCCAATAAACAAGCATGTAAAATAATATCGCAGCTAATGTAAAATCTTGAGCTGAGAAGATTGAACTTATCCAAATAGGCTGATAAAATGCAGCAATTAAAATCCCAACAACAGCAGCGTTTACTCCCATTAAGGCACCATTGATCTTAGGGTTTTGGCGAAGGGAATTCCAAAAGGGCAAGGTTCCATAAATGAGTAAAAAGGCAGGCAGAAAAATTGCTATTGTAGCCATTATTCCTCCTTGCCATCCATTCATAACTGTTCCCAGATAGGCAGCAAAGGTAAATAACGGGCCGGGAACTGCTTGAGCTGCCCCATATCCAGCTAAGAATTCTTCTTTACTCAACCATCCGGTAGGAACAAATTCACGCTCTAATAATGGCAAAACAACATGACCACCGCCAAAAACCAAAGAACCTGATCGATAAAAACTGTCAAAAATGGCTATCCAGCTTGATGAGTTAATTTCTCTTAATAAAGGTAATAGGATAAGCAAAGCAAAAAATAATGCTAAGCATAAAGCCCCTATACCTCGTGGAATTGGAAATTGAGTCTGGGATTTATCCTGTTCAGTATTTTGTTTAAACAGAAAGAAGCCAATGAGTGCTGAAATTACGATGACACCCACCTGGGTAATGGCTGTTTGATAGAGGATTGTAGCCACTAATGCAAGAAGAGCAATGGTTTTTCTTTTTAAATCAGGAGTAAGTTTTTGTGCCATACCTAATATTGCGTGAGCGACAACGACAACTGCGACAATTTTTAATCCATGGATCCAGCCTGCCTCACCAATATTAAAATTTTGGAGAAAGAATGCAAATAGAACAAGCACGATAACGGATGGGAGGGTGAATCCAATAAAGGAGATAATACCTCCAAGGATCCCAGCACGTATCACTCCAATGCCAATTCCTACTTGACTGCTGGCAGGGCCAGGCAAAAACTGGCATAGGGCAACTAGATCGGCATAGCTTTTTTCGTCCAGCCATTTTCTTCTTCGCACATATTCCTCATGAAAGTAGCCAAGATGGGCAATAGGTCCTCCAAAGGAGGTAAGGCCGAGTTTCGTTGAAACGATGAGGAGTTCGAATAGAGATTTGATGGTAGTAGTTGGTTTCATTGAACGCTCCTTTTATTGATCTTATACCTTCATATTGGCAGTATAACACCGTAGAATTTGCTTTTTGGTGTTTCCCGAAAGAATTTACATTTTCTTAATATACTTCAATTATAAAAAGTTTATATAAAAAGTTATGTTAAAGAATATTGTTGATAAGAATAAAAAAATGCGGGTGGAATAGAGAAAAACCCTTTTGTTAAAGGTCTACGTGCCTGAAAACGGGTTGAGGCAGAGAACTTGGTAACGTAAAGAGGTTCTACGTGCCCGAAAACGGGTTGAAGCAGTGGTCTCGGTAACGTAAAGAAGTTCTACGTGCCCGAAAACGGGTTGAGGCAGAGAACTTGGTAACGTAAAGAAGTTCTACGTGCCCGAAAACGGGTTGAAGCAAAGGTCTCGGTAACGTAAAGAGGTTCTACGTGCCCGAAAACGGGTTGAAGGCAGAGGTCTCGGTAACGTAAAGAGGTTCTACGTGCCTAAAAACGGTTTGAAACAGAGAAAACCCTTAACGTATAAAGTTTCTGCGTAAATTGGGGAGAGTTATCGTTATTAAAAATCTAATCATCAATTAGTTTAAGTTTTTCAAAAACAACAATTTAATTTAACAAAGCCATATAAAAAAACAATGCAATTCGGATGAATTGCATTGTTTTTTGTAATTATAATCCACATTTTAATTGGGTACCACAGTTAGTACATGTATTACAGCCGCCAATTTCTTTCACTTTTCCTTTGCGGCATATTGGACAGGTGTTACCCACTTCTGAGCCTATCGTCACATCTGTTGAACGAAGATCACTGATTGTATCTACAAGAACAACATGCTGACTTGGCTTTTCTTCAAACATTGATAATTGTTCCATTGTGTTTTCTTCTGCTTTGAGTGTAAGGACCTGAGAATCACGTGATCCATCGACGTATACAGTACCGCCTTTTGCGCCACCACGGTACAAACGCTCATATACCTTTTCAACCTGTTCAACGCTGTAACCTTTTGGTGCATTAACAGTCTTACTAATTGAGCTGTCAATCCAACGCTGAATAACACATTGAACATCTGCGTGTGCTTCTGGTGCAAGTTCCATTGCTGAAACAAACCAATTTGGTAGATTGTCTGAATCAGCTTCTGGATGCTGATCTAAATACTCTTGAACGATATCTGCTTTTACTTCAATAAATTTACCAAGACGTCCGCTACGGAAATAAGAGAATGAGAAATAAGGCTCTAATCCAGTTGATACACCAACCATTGTTCCAGTGGATCCCGTTGGAGCAACAGTTAGCAAATGTGAATTCCTTATTCCATTTTCTAAGATTGATTCTCGAATGTCTTCAGGCATTTTTTTCATGAAACCTGTATTGATGAAAGCATTTCGTAAACGATTGGTTTCTTCGGTTGTTTCCCCGTTTAGGAATGGAAAGCTTCCTTTTTCCTTCGCTAACTCAACTGAAGTTTTATAAGCTGTTGTAGCGATTGTTTCGAATACTTGATCAACAAGCTGATTACCTTTTTCTGAGCCGTACTCTGTTTCACAGTAGATTAACAGGTCATGTAATCCCATTACTCCCAAGCCTACGCGGCGTTCACCAAGCGCCTGCTTTTTGTTTTCTTCTAGGAAGTATGGAGTAGCATTAATAACATTGTCCTGCATTCGAACGCCTACAGCGACCGTTTGTTTTAACTTTTCGATATCGACTTTTTTTGTTTCCTTATCAGCCATCTCAGCAAGATTAACCGCGGCAAGGTTACAAACTGAATATGGTGCGAGAGGTTGCTCACCACATGGGTTTGTTGCAACAACTTGTTGACCGTATGCTTTTGCATTTGTCATGTCGTTGGCATTATCAATAAAGAATATTCCTGGCTCTGCTGAGTAGGTTGCACAGATGTTAATAAGGTTCCATAGTTCTTTTGCTTTTATTTTCTTATATACTCGAACCTTGTGACCCTGCTTTTCCCACTCGCGAACATCACCGACTTTATGCCATTCTTGGTTGTATGCCTTCATTTCTTCTTCGTTATAGATTTCAACATATGGGAAACGAAGTTCATAATCGCCATCTGTTTCTACTGCTTCCATAAATTCCTTTGTTAAACAAATGGAGATGTTAGCTCCTGTGAGGAATTCTGGATTATGGACTGTATAGTTACCACCTGTTAATAGTTTTTCTTCAGCATCTGCAATAATATCTTCACTGAAACCGCCTAATCCAGGGAAGTTTTTATAATTCACTATACCTTGATACATGGCATTTTCACGAGCTGTAAAAGGAGTGAATTTAAGCTTATCAGTTGCATGCTTTTTAATCGTTTCATCGTTTGTGTTTTCAATTAAGAATCGCAAAATTCTAGGGTTCTGCATTTTTGAGATAATAAACTCAATAATGTCCGGATGCCAGTCAGCAAGCATGATCATCTGAGCACCCCTGCGCGAGCCGCCTTGTTCCACTAAATGCGTTAATTTCGCAATGTCATCCAACCACGAAACAGAACCAGATGATTTTCCGTTTACACCTCTTGCTAAGGTGTTACGAGGACGTAATGTTGAGCCATTGGTACCAACACCGCCGCCGCGGCTCATGATCTCCATAACCTGCTTACGATGATCAGAAATTCCTTCCCTTGAGTCCGGAACAAAAGGCATCACGTAACAATTAAAGTAAGTTACGTCAGTTTGAGCACCTGCGCCATATAAAACACGGCCAGCAGGAATGAAGTTCAGATTAACCAATTCTTGATAAAACTTATCAGTCCACTCTCTTCGCTTCTCTTCCGTTTCCTCCACAGATGCAAGGCCGGTTGCATTTCGCTTGGCAATCTGCTCGTAGAATAGCTCTAACGGTTTCTCGATAACATCAAGTGACCGCAAGATAACTCCTGTTTCTGATTCCTCTGGGTCATCAAGGACACCTCTAAATTCCTCTTCCACTAAAACCTTTGCTTTTTTACTCTCCCAATCTATATCCATGATGTATCCAAGCCCACGTGCTGGGAATTTTGGATCCTCTTTAATCGTGAGTACAACAAAGTCACCATTTGTAAGGGTAATTTTTGCAGTGTCTTTAAAGGTGTAGCGGTCTAACATGACCAATCTTGATACACCTTTGTGGGTTATCTTCATATCTGGGGTTACAGGGTGCACCTGGGGGAACAATCCGATGTCCTCATTTAACCTTTCAAAATCAATATTCATTTTTTGTCTAAAAACAACAGACATGAAAACACTCCCTCAAATATAAATTCTATATCTTGTGTAAGATTCTAGTATTGTTATGCTATATCTTGTTGACTTGATATACATAAGTTATCATAGATGCTCAGAATAAATCAATATATAGTACCGAAAATATTTTCGACACCACTATATATTGTGTTAAGTGCAAAAAACTTAATCTTTGTCAAACTTAAAATAAGATAGAATTAAGAGATATCATAAGATTTCTTATGTTTTTCGGCATAAAACAAGAAATTTTAACAAATTTCGCAGGTTGCGATTTTTAAAAAAGGTAGATTTTTGATTATCAAGAATTATTAAAAAGGTATACTTAAAAAAAGAAGAATTAAGGAGGAGGAAATAAATTGTTAGCACAAATTATTAAAGTTGATAATGGCTACACGGCACGTTATGAACGGCACTTGAAGCATTCTGTTGAAGATGTTTGGTCCTATTTAACAGATAATGACAAACTTCCACAATGGTTTTCAGAGCTTCGCGTGGACGAACTTCGTGAAGGCGGGGTCATTCAATTCGACATGGGAAATGGAACCTTTGAGGAAATGAGAATCCTCGAATTGAAAATGCATTCCGTCTTGGAATATACCTGGGGCGAAGATATTGTGCGTTTTGAGTTATCTCAAGAGAATGACGGCTGTTTATTAGTCTTAATTGAAAAAATAAATACTATAACAGATCATACCCCTAGGGATTTAGCAGGCTGGCATGTTTGTTTGGATGTCATTGATTCATTGCTTAATCAAAATACAATTGAGCGTAAGGAAGAATGGAAAAAATGGTACGAAAAATATGTCAAAGCTATTAATTCGATAAAAAATCAATAAGTAAAAGGGCGAACATTAATTACACAGTTCGCCCTTCTTTTTATCTTTTATAATTCCATTCATCACTTTCATAGCGTTCTTTCGCTATTTTATTCACATAAGCAAGTTCTTCTTCATTCAAATGGTATGGTTCAAGAACAATATTAAGCCCTTCTGCGAAGCCTTTATAAAATGCTTCCTTCGCTTCCTCTAACGTAATTTTTCGTGGACTGATCTCATTAATCGCAACAGCTTTGTTTTTAAAGGCTGACTTCATCCGTTCTTTTACCCGATCATTAGGATATTTGAACAAACTGAAAAGTTTATCCTCATCCAAATCTAATAGAATCGACCCATGCTGCAAAATAACCCCTTTTTGCCTTGTTTGGGCACTTCCAGCCACCTTACGCCCTTCGACAACAAGCTCGTACCAGCTAGGTGCATCAAAACAAACAGCAGAACGAGGATTCTTAAGAGCACTTTTTTCTTCATCCGTTCTTGGAACGGCAAAATAGGCTTCCAATCCTAACTGATGAAATCCTTTTAAAATTCCTTCCGATATGACGCGGTAAGCCTCAGTTACGGTTTTCGGCATTTCTGGATGATCTTCTGAAACAATGACACTATAGGTTAGCTCATGTTCATGAAGTACCCCTCGCCCACCTGTAGGCCGTCTCACAAATCCAAGTCCATGAGCCTTAACTGCCTCTAAATCAATTTCCTTCTCGACTTTTTGAAAATAACCGATGGATAAGGTCGCGGGATTCCAGCCATAAAAACGAATAACCGGAGGAATTTTACCTTCACTATGCCAATCCAGAAGAGCTTCATCTAATGCCATATTAAAAGCTGGAGAACAATTTCCAGAGTCAATAAAACGCCAAATTTCCTTTTCCATTTTAAAACCTCATTTTTATGTTGTTTATGTACATTTTCAAGTCTACCAAAATCTGATAGGAATTCAAAACGAGAAATCTTTGCTATAATCTTAATAGGCAAAAAGAAATATATTTTTATCTTTATTCTTTATCTTTAAAGGATTGGCTTATATAATATATACTAGTGCATCAAAGCTTGAAAGGAGCAAACAGAAGTTGAGTTCTCTAATAACACTTTTAACCATTATCGGAGCAGTAGTAATTTATTCCCTTACCACTTATTTCTATCAGAAAAGAATAGTTAAAACGGTAACCGAAGAGGAATTTCGTGCAGGGTATCGAAAGGCCCAACTCATTGATGTTCGTGAACCAAACGAATTTGAAGGTGGTCATATTTTAGGAGCACGGAATATTCCGTTGTCTCAGATCAAAATGAGACTGAAGGAACTCCGCTCAGACCTTCCTGTTTATTTATATGATCAAAATGGAATGCGCAGCGGCCGTGCAGCTCAATTTTTACACCGTAGAGGATTTAGAGACCTTACCCAGTTACAAGGCGGGTTCAAAAAGTGGTCTGGAAAAGTCAAAACAAAAAAATAATCTAGTGAGACTTCTATCTAAGATAGAGGTCTCTTTTATTAAAATAAAAAATCTGACAAATGACAAAGGCCAGATTCAACAAAATAAGCTGAACCTGGCCTTTTATTATTATGCTTTTTGATATTTTAAAATTGGTTTACGTGCTGCCGTTGCTTCGTCCATACGACCGACAACCGTGGTATGCGGTGCTTCTTGAACGATTTCTGGATTCTCTTCTGCTTCTTTAGCAATTTGAATCATGATGTCAATAAAAGAATCCAAAGTTTCTTTCGATTCAGTTTCCGTTGGCTCAATCATGATACACTCTTCCACATTTAACGGGAAGTAGATGGTTGGTGGATGGTAACCAAAATCGAGCAGGCGTTTAGCAATATCTAATGTACGAACACCTAGCTTTTTCTGGCGTCTACCGCTAAGCACAAACTCATGTTTACAGTGTCTATCAAACGGCAGGTCATAGTATTCTGCCAGCCTTCTCATCATATAATTCGCATTCAATACCGCGTACTCTGTTACGGCTTTCAAGCCATCTGGACCCATGGTTCGGATGTAAGTATAGGCGCGAACATTGATACCGAAGTTTCCATAATAAGGCTTCACACGACCGATCGATTGCGGACGGTCATAATCAAGCATGTATTCTTCACCGCGCTTAGCAATTACCGGTTTTGGTAAAAACGGAATTAAGTCCGCCTTCACTCCAACAGGACCTGAACCAGGACCTCCGCCTCCGTGTGGACCTGTAAAGGTCTTATGAAGGTTTAAGTGAACGACATCAAATCCCATGTCGCCTGGTCTTGCCTTAGAAAGAACTGCGTTTAAGTTTGCTCCATCATAATAAAGCTTTCCGCCAGCACCGTGAACAATTTCAGCCATTTCGACAATATTTTCTTCAAACAATCCAAGTGTATTAGGATTGGTCAACATTAAAGCCGCTGTATCCTCACCAACAACTCTTCTTAAATCCTCAAGGTCGACAAGACCATTTTCGTTAGACTTAACCGTAATCGTTTCCAGACCAGCAACCGTAGCAGAAGCTGGATTTGTTCCGTGTGCACTATCAGGAACAATAACCTTCGTACGCTTTATATCACCATTTGCTTCATGGTAGGCACGAATCATCATCAAACCTGTCCATTCACCATGAGCACCAGCTGCTGGCTGCAGGGTAACTTCATCCATACCAGTAATCTCAATTAAATGCTCCTGCAAATCATACAACAATTCAAGTGCACCTTGGACAGAGCTTTCATCCTGTAATGGATGCAAATGAGCAAAGCCGTTAAAACGAGCCACATTTTCATTAATTTTCGGATTGTATTTCATCGTACAAGAGCCTAATGGATAAAAACCAGAATCAACACCGTGATTTCTCCTAGAAAGGGCCGTATAATGACGCATAATGTCAAGCTCAGAAACCTCCGGCAACTCGGGTTCCTCTACACGTACATATTCATCAGGAAGAAGGCTGCTGAGGTCTACTTCAGGAATATCCATTTCTGGGAGGCTGTATCCGATTCGACCTGGTGTACTTAGTTCAAAAATGAGTGCCTGGTCTTGATTATGCATGTAAATCCCCCAATTCTTTCACTAATGTATCGATTTCGTCCTTCGATCTTTGTTCAGTAACACAAATCAACATGTGATTGGAAAGCTCAGAATAATCACGACCAAGATCATATCCACCGATGATTCCTTTTTCCAATAATGATTGATTCATTTCTTTTACCGGTTTATTTAATTTAACAACAAACTCATTGAATGAATGACCGTCATAAACGATTTCAAAACCAGCTTGCTTAAATGCTGTTTTAGCATAGTGCGCCTTTTGAAGATTAGCCGCAGCCATTTCCTTAACACCTTTTTTACCAAGAGCCGTCATCGCTACCGATGCAGCAAGGGCATTAAGTGCTTGGTTTGAACAAATATTGGATGTCGCTTTATCACGGCGAATATGCTGCTCACGCGCTTGAAGTGTTAATACAAAACCACGACGTCCCTGATCATCAGCGGTTTGCCCCACTAATCGGCCTGGAACCTTCCGCATTAATTTCGTCGTTACCGCAAAAAATCCACAGTGCGGTCCGCCAAATGCTGTTGCAATTCCAAATGGCTGAGCATCCCCAATCACAATATCTGCACCGAATTTTCCAGGTGGTGTTAAAACCCCAAGTGAGAGTGGATTACTAGACACAACAAATAATGACTTATTGGCGTGAATGATTTCTTCAAGCTCTTTTAATGGCTCAATTCGCCCAAAAAAGTTTGGATATTGAACGATAACGGCGGCAACTTCATCATTAATGAGGCCTTTTAATGCCTCGACATCCGTAATCCCTTCGTTCACAGGCACCTCAATAACTTCAAGGTATTGACCCTTCGCATATGTCTTTAGGACATCACGAGACTCTGGGTGTACAGCACTTGAGACAATAATTTTCTTCCTTTTGGTATGTCCTGCACTCAGCATTGCTGCTTCAGCAAGAGCCGTTCCTCCGTCGTACATGGAAGAGTTGGCTACATCCATACCCGTTAATTCACAAATCATCGTTTGGAATTCAAAAATAGCTTGGAGTTCACCTTGAGAAATCTCTGGCTGATACGGTGTATAAGCTGTATAGAATTCAGAACGTGAAATAACATGGTCAACAATGACAGGCATGTAATGGTCATATACCCCTGCGCCTAAAAAGCTGACATTTGTTTTTAAATCAGCATTTTTACTAGCCATTTTAAATAATTCTTTCATTAGTGCCGTTTCAGATTTTGCAGGCTTTATGTTGTATTCACCCTTAAATCTTACTTTCTCTGGGATATCGCTGAATAGATCATCAACGGAGGAAACACCAATCGTCTCGAGCATAGCTCGTTTATCTTCTGCAGTCATTGGTAAATAACGATGTTTCATGAACCTGACTCCCTTCGTCTTCTACTTATTTCGTTTATAAAAAGGTGTTGGTACTACTTTTGCCTTCAAACGTTTACCGCGGATTTCAACTTCGACTTCTGTATCAAGTCCTGTATGCTCCACTTTAATCAATACAAGCCCAATGTTCTTTTTCAAAGTTGGTGACTGTGTTCCTGTTGTCACCTCACCAATAAGCTCTTCGCCTCTAAATACTGGGTAACCGTAGCGTGGAATTCCTCGGTCAATCATTTCTATTCCTACTAATTTACGCTCTGCACCATTTTCTTTTTGCTGCTTTAATACTTCTTTCCCAATAAACTCTGCATCTTTATTCAACTTAACAGCAAAACCAATTCCAGCTTCAAGTGGAGAAATTTCAGGTGATAATTCTTGACCGTAAAGGGCTAATGTAGCCTCGAAGCGAAGCGTGTCCCTTGATCCTAAGCCGCAAGGAATGACATCTTCTTCGCCTGCATTTAAAATAGCTTTCCATAGGTCAACCACATCTTCAGAAGCACAATAAATTTCGAAACCATCTTCACCCGTATAACCTGTTCTTGATACGAGTGCTTTCTTTCCGATTAATTCCACTTCTTGTTGGAATTTGAAGAAACCTATTTGACTTAAGTCATCGTTCCCTGCTAATTTTTGTAATACTTTTTCTGCCAGTGGTCCCTGTAATGCCAATTGAGCCATTGTTTCAGATAGATTATCGAGAGAAACATCTCCTTCGACATGATCTTCGAGCCACTTATAATCTTTTTCAATATTTGAAGCATTTACCACTAATAGGTAATGGTTGTCTTCAATTTTGTATACAAGCAGATCATCAACTGTTCCGCCATTTTCATAGCACATGGCCGTATACTGTGCTCCACCATTTTTGATTTTTGAAATGTCATTTGTCATCATTTTTTGTAAATAGTTTAAGCTATCGGTGCCTTTTACTTCAATTTCTCCCATATGAGATACATCAAATAATCCGGCTTTCGTACGGACTGCTTCATGCTCTTCCTTAATACTTGAAAATTGAACTGGCAATTCCCAGCCCCCAAAATCAATCGTTTTCCCGCCATATTCCTTATAAACTTCAAATAGCGGAGTGCGTTTAAGTTCAGTCATGATAATCCCCCTTTAGTATGTATGAAGCAAAAAAAAGACAGAAACCTCCCCTTAAAGAATAAAGAAGGTCTCTGTCCTTGCACCTGAAAGTTTACCTAACTAGGCTTTCCCCTTTGGTGGCTGGAGACATATGTCCAGCACTCTCCAGAGCTGCGTCAAACAAGAGTTCTTTTGCCTGAGAGATTCACACGGATGCTTGCTCCTTCGGCGCTACAAAAGTAGTCTCTCCCCTTGTCGTCATTCGCATTATAAAAATTTCCAATCGGGTCATACTAAAATATACATCTTAAAAAAATTATTTTATTACAATATTTTTAACTTTCAAAAGCTATTATCATCCTACCACTAAAACATCATATTGAGCAATATATAATTACACAAAAGGAGCTGAAATGATGACAGTCCAAATAGAATTTGATTCCTCCTGGCAGGATGATTTTTTGCATCGGATTGAAAATGATGGCCCATGGGGAAATTGGGAACTGTTTAAATTGGCCGTTGGGGTTGAAAAGCACCTTATCATCCCTGAATTTGAGGGTTTACAGGCACCTAATCACCTGCCACATCTGACTCCCCTTCCACATCAACTCGAAACGGCCAAACAAGTAATTGAAAATATGAACGGCAAAGCAATTCTTGCTGATGAAGTTGGGCTCGGAAAAACGATTGAAGCAGGTTTAATTTTAAAAGAATACATGATTCGTGGTCTCGTAAAAAAGGTATTAATTCTTGTCCCTGCTTCGTTAGTCACTCAGTGGGCAATGGAGCTTAATAGCAAGTTTTTTATACCAGCGATTACGCAAAGAAAAAGCTATGTATGGGAACAATGTGATGTTGTTGTCTCATCCATTGATACTGCGAAACGGAATCCACATCGGGATATAATTTATAAACAGGACTATGACTTAATCATTATTGATGAGGCACATAAATTAAAGAATAACAAAACAAAAAACTATGAATTTGTTCAAAACTTGAAAAAGAAATTTTGTTTATTGCTGACAGCTACCCCCATTCAGAATCGGGTAGAAGAGATATTCAATCTTGTTTCCCTTTTAAAGCCGGGGCATTTAGGCAGTGAGACCGCTTTTTATGAAAAATACAAGCGTGACGCCCGGTCATTAAATGATGATGAGCATTTAAAAGAGTTAGTGAATAAGGTCATGATCAGAAACCGCCGTGCTGATACAGGAATAGAATGGACAAAACGACAAGTTGAAACCATTCCAATCGAATTCACTCCTCAGGAAAAAGAATTATACGAAGCAATTACCTCATTAAAAAGCGAAGGTGATTGGGTCCAAACAAGTGCTTTTTCCGTGATGACTTTACAGCGGGAGGCTTGCAGCAGCCGAGAGTCTGTGTTCTATACACTCAAAAACATGCTGCAAAAGAAGGAAAATCCAACACAGGCATTCCAAGACCAAATTCAAAAATTAATTAGTAAGGTTGAAGCAGTCCAAACAAATTCTAAAGCAGAAAAAGCGCTGGAATTGATCCAACAAATTAATGATAAAGTCATAATTTTCACCGAATACCGGGCAACCCAAATGTATCTGCAATGGTATTTAAAACAACACGGTATTTCTTCTGTTCCCTTTCGCGGCGGCTTTAAGCGCGGCAAAAAGGATTGGATGCGAGAGCTCTTTCAGAAGCATGCACAAGTGTTAATTGCTACTGAAGCA
Organism: Neobacillus sp. K501; assembly: GCF_053749995.1. Taxonomy (NCBI): domain Bacteria; kingdom Bacillati; phylum Bacillota; class Bacilli; order Caryophanales; family Bacillaceae; genus Neobacillus; species Neobacillus sp. K501. Next base: position 263,340 of record NZ_JBSLYA010000002.1, read on the forward strand.
GGCGGTGAAGGGATCAACCTGCAATTCTGTAATCATATTATCAATTTCGATTTACCTTGGAATCCAATGCGGCTTGAACAGAGGATTGGAAGAATTCATCGGCTTGGCCAAGAAAAGGATGTTATGATCTATAATTTTGCGATTAAAAATACCGTCGAAGAGCATATTTTAAAACTGTTATATGAAAAAATTGATCTATTTGAAAAAGTCATTGGTGAATTGGACGATATTTTAACAAAGCTGGATTTCGGAAATATTGAAGACCATTTAATCGATATTTTTGGGCAGTCATGCTCAGAGGGTGAAATGCGGATTAAAATGGAGAATTTAACCTCTATGATTGATATGGCAAAGGATATGCAGAAGGAGGAGTCACATGCAGCAGCAGGAAATTCATAATTTTCTTATTCGCTATTTCCAAGCAAATGAATGTGAGATTGTTGAAAATGCCAAGGGATATATTATTGTGCAATTAACGATTGAGCTCGATAAGGAATTAATGAACCGCCCATTTTACTGGCATTACTTAGAAAAAACGGGAGGCGTTCCGAACCCAATGAGACTCACCCTGATTACAAATCCTGAGATTGCACCGGAAAATCTTAAAGGTGAAACGATTTATTTTGGCTCACCTCGTCTGCACCAAATTTTTGAATCTACGAAAAAACTGGCAAAGTACATTCGCTTATATGAGAATCACCGTAATGTAAACCAACAAACACCCTTGATGCCTTGGCTTTGTATGAATGTGAAAATTTCTTATCAATGCGACCGGAAACGGGATATTTATAAATCAATTGGTTTACAACTAATTAATGGCAAAATGGTTGAGGATTTTCATGAACGGTTACAGCAGATGACATTAACTCCAAAAATCCCGGATTATTCCTTTACATTATCTCCGCTAGTAAAGCCAAAAAGCGGGATGGCGAGAATCGAGAACTATCTTAAGAGTGTGATTGATGAGGATGATCATACATGGGCAGAGGAAGCTAAACAGCGATGGGAACAGGACTTACGTCTCCTCGATCACTTTTATGAAGATGTCGAAGAAGAAAACGAAAGCTATGAAACAGAAAAACAAGCATTAAAGGAACAATATGAACCTAAAATTAACATTTCGTTTATCACTGGCGGATTATTTTATTTAACGGAAAAAGCTATATGAATAAGAAAAGCGGAAGCGCCTTGACCAGGGGCGACAGGCATAAGACGAGCCGGCGAGAAGGTTGTTCTTTAACCTTCTTGACGGATTGGCTTATGACCCGAGCCCCTAGGCGCTGGAGCTAGACAATTCTCTTAGTCGAATTTTATACTTTCTTATCCTATAAAAAGAGAAGCAGACGGGTCTGCTTCTTTACATTTTTCTTCGCTTTTTCACTTCAATATAAAAAATATATGGGAGAATCCCGAACCAGCGGTACCAGAATGAGGCCTTTGCAAGCTTTTTTTCTTCGCGAAGCCTTCTTCGTTCATCTTTTGGCTGGTCGGCATACTTTACTAAAGTTTGAGTCATATATTTCACATAATCATTTGTTTTCATGGAGACACCACCTTCATTAGAAGTATAACCATGTTTTACTAAATCAAACGAGGATATTAGCTATTTTAATTCTATCCATTTCATTAACCTCTTTGCTTTCTTATCAAAATAACCGCGGCAAATCAGTGTTTCTCCTGTTTTCATCTTTAGCGTGAAATGAACCGTTTGGCTCGAACCGATTGGGGCCTCGGCTTGATATTCCATATTTCCGTTTGAATAAGAAAAAGTTCCTTTTATCGGTATCGTCTCATCCATTTCGTAGATTTTTTCTATTTTCCTAATAGAGGAATGAAAATAATACTCCTCCTGTAATATCGTTTTCGTTACATCAGCAAGCTTTCTCTCTGACAAAAGCTGTTCAACTCGATAGGAGAAAATCAAAAGGAATAATAATAGTACAACCAATGTTAATGGGTAAGCAAAGCCACGTTCATTCTTTTTCATAAAGCTGCCCACTGGATAAAAGAATGGATCCGTGTTGAGTATTCATTTCCCCAAATATCCGTTACAACAATTTTCACAGCATGATTTTCCCTAATAAAATTGACGCTCGATACATTTTGCAAGGCAATTTCATGTCCGGTAGAATTCACTCTTCTTCGTAAATTTTGAGTATACTTCTCATAATAAACCTTTTCATTTTGGTTGGTTAGTACTAATTTCCCTGATAATACTTCAACATTAGAGCTCATTCGGATTTCCTTTTTAATTTGACTGCAAAATACCTGCCACTCCATTTCTTGCAGCCTTTCCTGTGAATCGCTATGGTTTAATAACACTTGAAGGACAGGAGTGAGGAAGAAAATGATGGTAGTGAAGATCAAAAAGGCAAATAAGACCTCAAGAAGAGTAAAAGCTTGTTCATTCTGGATTAGCACAAATTTCTGTTTTTTGTTGAGAGGAAACTTCCACAACACTTACACACACCTCCTTTTCCCCTCCACCATCACGCCACTCGATTTGATACTCTCTACCTTTCTCAATAACCGAGTATCTTGCTTCTAAATGGTCATCAGATAATGTGGCATGAAGTTCTTCGTATAATAACTGATTTGCTTTTTTATATATTTCAAGCTCCTGAGATTGATTTTTTAAATCCATTAATAGCGGAACAAAAAACAGTCCGATCATAATCCATACCGACAATGATAAAAGCAACTCAAGCAAAAAGAATCCATCATTCTTCAGCAACATAGAACCGTCCCTTTCCAATCAAAATGGTTAATCGATAAGATTTTTCTGTTGATTTGAAATAAAGAGAACCAAATTGATCGACATTTCCATTGGGAAGATATTTAAAATATAACGGGATAGAACCCGGACTCACATGAATATTTGGCGAATATTGTCTCTCAATGATATTTGGGGAATTATTATTTTCATAGATGATATACCGAAATCGATTAGGGATAAAATTGACTTTCACTTCTTTTTGGTGGGAAATGGCAAATTGTTGTGCGTAATTTAAATCTGCTTTTAACTGAGAAATGAAGGTCTCATCGTCTGCCATATAATATTGCGGTTTAATAGAGACTACCGTAATCGAGGAAATAATGATAAAAATGGAGAGAACAACCAAGGACTCTATTAAGGTAAATCCCTTTTGATTGTTGATCATTGTGAGGTTAATGGTTTGGCTGCCGTTGTTACGTTACCGTTTGCATCGATCTGGACTACCGTTTTTCCGTCTGGGCAGCCTTCACCAGATAAGTATCCACCCGCCTTTAATTCAGCCAAAGTAGGAACCTTGTTATGCTTTATTTCATAGGATTGGACTTGAGCTTCGACCATTTTTACAAACGCTTGACAGCCTTTTTCGTTAATATTTTCATTATGTTTGGCCACATTTGGAATAGTTACAATTAGTAAAACAGAAATAACCAGCATGACGATCATCATTTCTACTAGGGTAAATCCTTTTTCATTTTTCATAAGTAAGACCTCCAGTTATTAAATTCCATCGAGGAGATGGAACATCGGTAATAGAATGGCTAAGTACATGGAAACAACAAGAAACCCGATGATTAGATAAAGAATTGGTTGGATTAATTTAAAGCATTTTTCAATTAATTCTTCCATCCTCACAATACAGTGCTGACCATAGAACCGAAGTTCTTGTTCTAATTTCCCATTATCTTGACCGTGCTTAATGATGGTTGAAAATTCACTCTCAAAAAAAGGAAAACTGGCCACAATGGTCCCAAGCCCCTCACCTGTTAATAGCTTAATCTTGATTTCCTTCCCGAGTTGGCAATAAAAAGGTTGTTTTTTGTTTTTCTCAAATATGTGCAGTGCCTCGAAGACGGAGATACCGCCAGATAACAGGAAACTCAACTGAATGGAGAAATAGTGGGTAAATAGCAACTTCAAAATTCTTCCTGCGATGGGGATTCGGACAAGATAGATTCTTTGCTGTATGGCTGGGAGCTTTCGAAAATAATAATAATAATAGAATCCGCAAGCACCCAGGAGAAATAGCATTAGACCCATAACTAAGGGAAAATATTTATCCAAGGTATAAAGAAGTTTCATAAAAAAATTGGCTTCGAGACTCATGGAAAGAAACAAACTTGTAAATTTAGGCAGTAATGATTTTTGAACAAAAACAAATAAAAAGCCCGTGATCATGATAAGCAGCATAGGATACTGAAGTAGTTTTATCAGCTTCTTCCGGTCATTGTCTTTTACTAATATTAGTTCACTCCCCTCTAGCAGTGCTTCTGCAAAACTCCCATGTTGTTCAGCGAAATAAACGTAACCAATTAAATCCTGGTGAAACCCAAGATGGCTTAACACATCATGAAAGGCTTGACCCTTTTTTAAATCGATTAAACATTGTTTTAGCTCCTCCTTTTGGTTTATAGGTAATTGTAATGAAATCGATTCAATCGCTCCGGCAATTGGGTAACCTCGATCAAGTAATTCACCTGTTCTTTTTAATAAATTCGCTTGTTCGTTCACATTCCATTTATGGCGCTTCATGATCATATACCAAGCGCTCGTACTCAGACTCTTGAATGTAGCCGAGGGCAATTCCCTTGTTAATAACCTCTTTGATTGTCCGATATTTAGAAATTACCTTCTCACCCTTCGCTGCCTTCATGGCAGTGTTTAAGTTCCTCCCTGATAATAACTCAAAAACACTGGCCCGTTTCCATCTCCCATAAGAATAGCAAAACGGAGAGCACTCCCCTTGGCAATAAGGGCATGTCAGCTCCACCAACCTCTGTGCTGTCACGGCAATTAACGTTTGTTCGACCTCTAACCAGTTAACACCGAATTCATGAAGACGATATACCGCACCCTTCGCGTCCCTAGTATGCATTGTCGAGAGCACTAAATGACCTGTCAAAGCTGCTCGAACGGCAATCTTAGCTGTTTCGGCATCACGAATTTCCCCGACCATAATGATATCTGGATCGTGACGGAGAATGGCCTTTAAGCCAGCAGCATACGTCACGCCCGCTTTTTCATTCACTTGTACTTGTAAAACAGAATCGTAGTTTTTTTCGATGGGGTCTTCGAGAGTAATGACGTTACGGTGAAAAAGATGTGCTGTTTCATTCAACAGGGAGTATAAGGTAGTGGTTTTGCCTGATCCAGTTGGACCGGTAAATATGATTAAACCATGAGCGTGCTTCAAAAGTGCTAAAAGTTTTCTTGTCATTCCAGGGAATAATGAAAGTTGGTGAAAAGGAATCTGTTCTTGTTGCGGCAAAAGTCGAATTACCAGACTTTCACGATTGTTTGAGGGAAGAGTCGAAAGTCTTAGGCCCATTAATAGCCCGTTAACTTCACAAAAAATCGCACCACTTTGAGGGCGTCGTCGTTCTCCGATATCCATATTGGCAGTAAATTTAAAATGGGATATTAATCTGTCACATTCATCTTTAGGAAGGGATAATCGGGGAATGAGTTTGTTCGTTAAGCGAATTTGGATAAGCGTGTCTTTCTTTCTAGGAACGATATGAATATCTGTTGCTTGGTTCCTGGCAGCATCGGTAATAATCCGATTCGCTAATATTTCAATGTCACTTACCAATAATAAACACCACCTTTTTATTTTGTCTTGGTTGTATTTCGACACATTTCTGGTTTTTCCTTTTTTATTTTTAATAAAAATTTATTTTTTTCTACAAAAAAAGAGCAATAACTTCCTATTTGTGAACATTTTCTAAACATATAGTGTTAATATTGTTAACCTCATTCCCATGTTTATATGGCTATATTATAATTGGGTTAAATTATGGGGGGCCGAGGTGAACAGAGATGGAACAAACATTAAAGATAACAAATGTATTGTCTGATCCAACACGTTATTATATCTATCAATACATTACGAAGCGTCACCAAGAAGTTACGGTACAAGAAGTGGCAGAAAATTTCAATATCCACCCAAACGTAGCACGATTGCACTTATCAAAGCTTGAAGATGTTAATATGTTAATTTCTGAAACAAAAAAGACGGGAAAAGGCGGCAGACCTAGCAGACTTTATCGCTTATCCGATGATGTCATCCAATTGCATTTCCCATTCCGCGATTATATGCTTTTATCCAAAGTTGCGATACAAACAATGCTTAGTTTAGGAGAACCTGGGAAACAGGCTCTTTATTTAACAGGGAAACGATTTGGCATGGAATTGATTGAACAAGAAATGGCCAAAAAATCTTATGGTGATGTATTAGAATTTGATCAAAAGCTAAATATATTAAAAAGTGCTGCAACTCTTGCAGGCTTTTATCCAGAATTCGAAGCAAGCGGAGATCAAACAAAAATTTATTTTCGTATTTTCAACTGTCCATTTAAAGAAGTGGCAGAGGAGCACGAAACAGTTTGCGGTATGCACCAAGAATTCTTAAAAGGCATGTTTGAAGCACTATTTGACTCCGTAGAGCTTATCGAAAAAGAAAACATGTTCTCAGGCTGCGAAACTTGCACTTATCAAGCACTTATTACTAACTAAAGCGAAACCATTATTTACATTACACCGCCTTTTACTTTATAATATTGTATTGATGGTACCGCGGGGTAAAAGGAGGGATACATATGGATCGCATGTTCAGAGTTATGGGTTTCTGGACGGGTATTTTTACCGTAATGTTCTATTTAGGTGATATGGATAAGACAGCAATGCTATTCTTAGCCCAAACTGGATTCTTTGTTTTATTAAGTTATCTTAAACTATCCGAACGTATGTATATGTATGTTTTCGGAGCATATTTAACTGTGTTCTTTGCAGGCTTCACGTATTGGACAACTTTCATGATGCCGCTTGGCGGCGGCGGACATTGATCGTCTGCCCAAACATAAAAAACACCGGAAAATAAACTCCGGTGTTTTTTATGTTTCAAAAATATTAGTCTCATTCCAATTATGCCCTTTTTGTTGAATAACGATATGAAAATAGGGACTTAATCCGGATGGCATGATCAAACTGCGAATAGCCCGATTGCGTTTACTAACTTCTGAAAATGGGTTCGGATCAAAATGATTTTCTAATTCCTTTAAAATTCCAGCTTTTAATAAAAACTCATCTTGCCTTAGCTTTGTAAGATCCTTCAAGCCTATCTCTTCACCTTTTTGAATCAGCCAATCAAAATGGATGTGAGTGGTAATGTCCATTTCCCCAGGATGTTCTAGTACATTTTCGATCATTTTATGCTGATAATATCCTCTTAAGCTTCCCATTTTCCTTGAAGGATGCCTCCACTCTTCCTTTGTATAACCATAGTCAGCCGTTACCACTAAACCATGTTTTAGTACATTGGACATTGCGCTTAGCAGATTCTCCATCAAAAGGGGTACTTCTATTCGCTGCCCCTCACTTAAATGAAAGCTATTCTCTTGTAAAAAGGAAAGAATGGCTGGATTGGTTAATTGAACCTTATCCTCATATAATTGTTCATTTTTGATACCAACCATCACTTCATATAATTGACCATTATTTTTTTCAATGACATGAACGGGAAGAGCGTCAAATAATTCATTCGAAAAGACCATTCCTTCAAAGCATGCGAGCTCATCAAGTCTTTCTACTTGGACAACGACTGAGGAATACTCTGCTAGTAATCCCTTTTGTAATTCTTGATGATAGGGGCTGCTTTCAACAATTAGATATTTTAAAGGAGCATTAATGGAGTTATGCCATTCCTGCAAAAAAGCCTGGGCAAAGCGGCCGTTACCGGCTCCTATTTCGCAAAATACAGGTTCCAAATCGTTTTTCAGACAAATAGCAGAGAACCATTTAGCAATGATTCTCCCATAAACATCTGAAATATTACTCGTGGTAATAAAGTCACCTTGCTTGCCAATTTTCTGTTTCCTTTTCATGTAATATCCTAGTTCAGGATGATAGAGCACAGCATTTATGTATTCAGCATAAGAAATTAAGTTAGTCGGTGATTGGGAAATAAGACTCTTTAAATAGTTAATCATAATGACTCCTTTATGCAAGTTAACACTGTTGACATAGTAATAACTTTATTATATTGTAAGATTAGTAGCTTAACTATATCCCCTCCCATTTATATGAATAAAACATCCCCCAGAAAAGCCCTTCTCTATTGAGAAGGGCTTTTCTATTGTTTTTGACTACAACAATAGGCTTCCGCTTTTGAGTTCAAAACCCATGTAAAAACGGATTTCCATCCATCTCTTCACCAATCGTAGTAATAGGACCATGACCAGATAATACTTCTGTTTTTTCTGGTAAGAATAAAAGCTTTTCATGAATACTTTTAATCAGTTGTTTATGGTTACCACCAGGAAGATCTGTTCGTCCGATACTGCTTTTAAATAGCGCATCACCCGATACAACAAATCCACCCTGCTCGAAATAATAAGACACACTTCCAGGCGAATGTCCCGGAGTTTCAAACACAGAGAATTCAAAATTGCCTATCTTCATTGTCTCCTCTTGTTTGATTATATAATCTGCATTTTTTGCTTTAATTAATTCTTGCATCATAAAATACTTAGAGCCATTCAATCCTGGATCAGCTAGCCAGTCCTCTTCTTCCTCGTGGATATAAACCGGAATTTGATAAAGGTCTCTAACCACATCGACCGCCCCAATATGGTCAAAATGTGCATGTGTTAACATGATTGCGATCGGCTTTAATTCTCTTTTCGTTAACCATTTTATGAGCTTTTTCCCTTCACTTCCGGGATCAAAGATTAAACAGGTTTTATCAGGATTTTCAACAATATAACAATTGGTTTGTAAAACACCAAGGGGAATTTGTGACCATTTCATCCTTATTTCCTCCATTCTTTTTACATTAACTACATTTTACACTATAAGCGCTGTATTGCTAACTTTTTTAGCCCTCGACAAATGAATGAAAAGAATATAAAATAAGAGTCGAATGTATATAATATTCTTACATAACTATCAAAGAATTAATGGGCTATAGCCAGGTTAATATCTAATAAAGGGGGCTTTATTCATGGGAGTAGTTATTATTTTTGCTTTGGTAGCATTACTTGCTGCTTATGGTGCATTCACTGCCCTAAAAAATAAAAATTTCTTAGGTGCATTTTTTGCTGTAGCAACTTTGGCAGTATTCGGTTGGTTTGCAGTTATGACATTAATCGAAAGCGGATTCCCGACTGGAACACACTAAGAAGAGAATTGAAAGACTGCCAAAAGGCAGTCTTTTTTTAATTAAAAAGAATGACTAATCACCGTCATTCTTTTACGAGGTCGTATATTTTTTTTGAGCTAAAATCGATAATTTTCTCAAATTTATTTCCATAAAGGGTTGCATTGCCTGATGGAGCTAATAGAACCGGCTCATTCATCAAACCATTCATAATCATTTGCTGACTTCCCTTTTCGGTGTCGTAAACAGCTAGTTGAAACCCATCAGAATAAGTATCTGCTTCTGCACTTTTAACTGGTTCAAGGCTGATAAACTTCCCATTTTCATTCATGTCAAAAAAAGGAACCAGCCATCCAGAAAACATAGTTAAATGAGGGACTGAAAATGAAAACAATGGTTTTAACTCTTGATTTAGAAATGAATAGATTAATTCACCTTGATCTTGGTTTGGAACGGTGATGGTCATTAAACTTTCTTGATTAGCTGAAAATTGTAGAACCTCGGGAAAAAGTGTTTTAACTTCATTTGTTTTCAAATTTTGTACCAATAACGGTGCAGTTAAGGCCGGTTGATTATCATCCCACTGCAAATAGGCGATTTCTTCCTCATTTAACCATTTAATAAATGGCTGAGATAAGGAAAGCTCCGTAGTTGTCCGTTTCTCGATATCGATCAATTCCATTTGGTAGGTCCAATCATTATTAAACGAAGAGACTAGAACCTCTGATTCATTATAGGGATTCCATTCAAATGATAATTCATAGGACGCGAAAGAATGCTCGAGGAGCTCTGATCCTTCAGAGGAGATAATCGTTACCCTTCCTTCATAAGTAGAAGGTGAAGTATGCACTAATATATATTTCTCTTGGGGACTTACTTGCGTTGTAACAATCGGAACTTCACTTTTATAGATTTTTTTGCTTTTACCCGTTAGCAAATCATAAAGATAGATAGTAGATGTTTGCTCAGCATTTGTAATATATAGCAGTTGATGGTCGGATACCCAGCCGCCAACTTTATAAAATTCACCTTCTGGTATAGCGATTGGAAGTTTCCAATCCTTTGTTGGCGATGGCTTGTTATTCTGTTTTTCATTGACCTCATTTGCCTTAGGTTTAGCATTTTGTTGACTCGTACAGGCACTTAATAAAGAGGCTGAAATGAGCAATATCAATACTAGAAAATGAATGAATAACCGCTTTCTTTTTTCCTTTTGAAGCATTTTCAGCCCCCTCCATTTTATCTTGTATTAATTAGTACGATATCTTTACAAAAATGTTTCAATATTTTCAGATAGATTTAAATAAATAAGAAAAAAGCCGCATAAGCACGACTTTTTTTCTATAAAACAGAATCTAACAATAGTTTATTTTAATGTGATTCATTTCAATTTACAAGTAGGAGATAGAACTATTTTTGAAATAACGCGACAAAAGAAAAAAACCTGTAGTTCAGGCTTTCTCTACTAATAAGTTATTGATTTAGCTTATCTTTAATTAATCGGGCCGCCCCGATTACTCCTGCGTCATTTCCAAGGGTTGCTATGGATATCTGAGTGGATTCGCGAACTGCAGAAAAGGCAAACTTTGAAAAGTTTTCTTTCACCGCATCCAGTAAAATATCACCTGCTCTTGAAACACCGCCGCCTAAAACAATTTTTTCTGGATTTAATGTATTCCCAATATTTGCAAGAACAAAACCTAAATGGAAGGATACCTCTGCTAATACTTTTTTCGCTAAGTGATCTCCATTACGTGCCGTATCAAAGACTTCTTTTGCAGTTACACTACCATTTTTAGCGTAAATCTCTGCTAATTCACCATCGACATCCATCTTCGTAAGCTCATTCATTGCTAATCGGACAATCCCAGTTGCCGAAGCTACCGTTTCAAGACAACCTGTTTTTCCACAATTACATGGTGCACCACCAGAAGGAATAACGGTAATATGACCAATCTCTCCACTAGCCCCATTAACACCTTGGACAATTTTTTCCGCCACAATTACACCGCCACCAACACCTGTTCCAAGTGTTACACAAACAATATCCTTTGCCCCTTTGCCTGCACCTTTCCACATTTCACCTAAAGCAGCACTATTGGCATCATTTTCAATCGCCACAGGTAAAGAGGTCACTTCTTGGAGTCGATCCTGTAAAGGAAAGTTATCCTCCCAGCCAAGATTCACTACATTTAGGATAACACCAGCCTCATAATCCACAGGTCCAGGTGCTCCCATCCCAATACCGATAAGTTTAGCTTTTTTTTCACCAAGTTCGGCTAATTTTACATCTATCGCATTGGCAATATTCGTAGTGATATTTTTTCCTTTTTCCGAGTTATCAGTTGGGATTTCCCACTTATGCAAAATTTCCCCACCCATAGTAAGAAATGCTATTTTAGTAGTCGTCCCACCAAGGTCTACCCCAACAATCCATTGTTCAGACATCGTATCACCTATTTCTATTATTGTTTTTCTTTTAAAAATTGTATTTCATGTCTTAAAATCAATTTGGCAGTTGCGTAATCTTTTGGATCCATTAACTGAGATCGATATAATTCATTTACTTCAGACTCCATTAGCTCCAGATCAGCTACACGATCACCAATATAAATAATCGTTCCAAATTGCTTTAAATATTGCTGGATTTCATAAATTGTCTTCATATCCACTTAAACCCTCTAACATCCATTTTGAGAAACTATATACTAAAAGTATAACCTATGCCATTAGTGCTCTCAAGCGAATCTTATAAACTGCTTTCCCCTATTCTGCTCCACTATAGGGAGGGATGATGCGATTAAGCTCTTTAAGCAATTTTGAATATTCCTGCTGCTCTGGTTTTAACTTGGAAGCTTTCTCTGCATGAATCCTAGCCTGCTCTAAGTCACCTTCCTCATAGAAGATTAACGCTAAATTGTAATGTGCTTCAGGAAATTCCGGCTCCAATTCGATGGCTTTTTGCAAATGCTCCTTTCCATCTGTAAGAACTCCCAATTTAATTTCGACAAAGGATAAGGAAAAATAAAATGGAGCAGTGGGATTTTTTGTATTCTCTTCAAATTTCTTTAATATCTCATAGGCTTGTTCATAGTTTTCTTGTTGTAGTAACTGTTGTGCGAGCATATAAATACTTTCATCTTCTGCCTTGACCTCATCACTGTAACCATAGGCTAAAGATCCCCAAATAACAGCAATTGCCGTAAAGGAAAATAGGAATTGTAACAACAGCTTTTTCCTTTTCGGAAAATGCACACTGCCAGCTGCGAGGAAACCACCAGCTAAGCCGCCTAAATGCCCAGCATTATCGATACTAGAGACTGAAAAACCGATGATAATATTGATGACAAGAATACCAATTAAATTAGCCCCCATCGTTCGAGAAAACAATTTAGGATATATGACCCCAAAATACAGCAAGGCACCAAAGCAGCCAAAAATGGCTCCACTCGCTCCTGCTGAAACTACTGAGCTAGTTAGAAAACTAGCAATGAACCCTGTTACTCCAGCAAATAAGTAAATAAATACAAAGCGGAAATTACCGTACATTCTTTCAACAGCCGTTCCTAAATAATACAATGACAAAGTATTCATGACTAAATGTAAAAAACCGATGTGAAGAAAGATGGGAGTTACGAAACGCCACCATTCTCCTTCATAAATATAGTAATTATATTTTGCCCCATATTTGATTAACGTACCTGTATCGGTGCTGCCGCCTTTTAACTCTAACCACAAAAAAAGCGCTACCTGAATAACCATGAAGATATATGTAAAAATAGGTCTTCCATTTGAGAAAATAGCTTTTTCCGTTTTCACCTTATTTACCGCATACTCCAAGGCTGCCTTCTTTTGTGCTTGGACTGCTAGTTCTGAATACTCCTCTTCAATCGGAAAGCGAATTTCACTTTCTATTACCTCAGAAAGATGCTTCAATCCCACCTCATAATCTGCACTTGTCAATAAAATGGAATGGACTGATGTTTTATTTCCTTCCGGAAAGGTAAAGGGCTTTGCAAGACGATATTCATATTCGTCAACTGGTGGAAATTGGCTAACAAACACATTATAAAGATTTAATTCACCTCGGTTAACCTGCTTACGGATTCGTTCCCCATTAGCAGCAGAGAACTCAATATCTCGTTGCATCGAACTACTCCAGTCTAAATCCTTCCTTACTAAGCGAACGATCGGGACCCTTTTATTCTCAAGCTTTTCAAGCCATAGTTCTTTTTGATTTTCAAATAATTGTATGATTCGGTAACCTTGGTCTGCTATAAAATATTCAGCTACGCGCCAAAAAATAAAATCCTCTCTAAAGGTCAAATTCTCCTCTCCATTCTACAAGGGATCAAGTTCTCTATATTATTATAGACGATATTCTCAAGCTATAAAGTAAAAGAACCATCTGAGTTTACCATTCAGATGGTCCAGTCGCAGGTCTGCCAAAAACAGTCTGCATCATTTTATTTCTTACACCTGGATAACTCATAATCGACCCAACAGCAAATCTACGGAGCCAGCCAGACTTAAGCACAATATTTATCAGTCGATATCTATATCGAAATGCAAAATAACCAATCGAACCTATCATTAATATTGAAGTCAACATTCGAGACATTTGTTAATCCCTCCTTTTCTTATAGTGCGTTTAAAGCCGAATTTTATCCAAACAAAAAGGACGAAATTCAATCTTCTTTTCGTCCTTTCAGGATAATCATATTAATACTTTTTTAATACAGGTTCCATTGTTTTCTTCAATACATTAACTGAGTTTGTGAATTTTTCCTTTTCTTCCTCATTTAACTCTAATTCAACAACCTCCCTAACGCCACTGCGATTTACTACTGCAGGAACACCGATATATACATCGCTTTGACCGTATTCTCCATCTAGTAAGGTTGAGACCGTTAGTACTGAATTTTCATTTCGTAATATTGATTTCGTTAAGCGGACTAGCCCCATGGCAATACCATAATAGGTGGCACCTTTTCTTTCAATAATATGATAAGCCGCATCACGAACGTTAACAAAGATTTTATCAAGATCTGCTTGATTACTTTCATGTCTTTTAGTCCACTCAGAAATTCTTGTCCCAGCGATATCAGCATGGCTCCAAACCGGGAGCTCAGTATCCCCATGCTCACCGATAATATAAGCGTGAACGTTACGAGTATCTACGTCAAAATATTCCCCAAGTAAGAAGCGGAAGCGTGCGGTATCTAAAATAGTACCTGAGCCAATAACCCTCTCTTTTGGAAGACCAGAAAATTTCCATACTGCGTAAGTTAAAATATCTACCGGATTAGTTGCCACCAGAAAAATCCCATCAAAGCCACTTGCCATTATCTGTTCGACGATACCCTTAAATATCTTCGTGTTTTTCTCAACAAGATCAAGTCTCGTTTCTCCTGGTTTTTGATTTGCACCTGCTGTAATGACGACAAGATCGGCCTGGTCGCAATCTGCATATGTACCATACCAAATTTTTGTTCTTGAAGGTGCAAATGGAAGGCCATGATTAAGATCCATTGCATCCCCTTCGGCTTTTGCTTCATTTAGATCTATTAAAACAAGCTCTTCTGTAATTCCTTGATTTAATAAAGCGAATGCGTAACTTGAACCAACAGCACCTGTTCCAACTAATGCAACTCTATTTACTTTTACCATGATATCTCCTCCTTGGGAATTACGGTAATTACCATTAATAATTATTGTTCTACATTTAGATTGTACACTATTTCACAAACTCATTTCATTATTAATATCCAAGTGAAACCGTTGTCTTTATAGCTATTTTGTTACAGTATCTAATAATAGCATGCCCCTGTTAGAATCATATCCGAAACAAGAAAATAACCGCCATCGCCAACACCGCAGCAATCAAACCAGATAAAAAATTAACCATATCATTATCGACGAATGATAAACCTTTTATTCTCATTGTTGATTCTTGGCAATGGCTCTTCTTCTCCGTTTCAATTCCACATATTTTACAAATATATGCTTGTTGATAGTATGCCCCAAACAACGTATCAATGACATTCCCCATAAATCCAAATAGAAAAATTATGAATAAATGAGCCGCGTTCAAATTAAAAAGTATTACACTGACCAGTGCAATCAGTAAGGAACCAAAGAGTGATGCTGCCGTACCTAATAAACTGATTGCACCAGAAGTTCCTCTATCTACTCTTTTGAACGTCCGTATGTAAATAGGTTTTCTCTTGCTAACGGAACCAATTTCTGATGCCCAGGTATCCGAGTTAGAGCTCGCCATGCTTACTGTAAATCCGATTACCCAAATAACATCATAATGAAAATCATTAAATATACTAAAAATTGCTGCTGTCCCGCCATTAGCAGCTACTTGACGCCAGTCTCTTCTAGCTCCTTTTGCTAATTTTTCATCCAATTCTTTTTTGGCTGAACTTTTATATTTTGACCATAAGCTGGATGAAGCAAAGAAAACACCTAATAATATCAGACCATTGATACCAAATCCACTATAAACAGTCAGTCCTGTCAAAAATGCTGCAATCGCTCCAGAGATGCTTAGTGATTTTAGTAAATAGCCGGTAATAGCTGTTAAAAGGATAATAATGAAAACGATCAGCGTTTCGGTCATCTTGTTTTTATTACCTCATTGTTTGTTATAATTTTTGAAACTGGTATATCATGCTTTTCAATTGGAAATTGTGAAATAACTTGGCTGTGAAAGCAAAGGGATAACGTTTCGCCTAGAAAATCAGGTAAATAGCGATCATAATAGCCGCCACCAAAACCGAGCCGAAATCCTTCGCTGGTAAAGGCTAATCCAGGAACGATTAACAAATCGATATTCTCTGGCAGCACTTCCTTCGTCTGCTCTTCAATCGGTTCTAATAGTCCATAATACACAGATTCTAATTGAGAGAATTCCGTTAACAATCGAAAGCTTAATTTCTTTTCTTTCGGATCACATTTTGGTACGACAACCTGCTTGCCTAATTCCCAGGCTTTCCGAATAATTTGGTAGGTATCAACTTCAGGTGGGTGCGAAATCGTTATCCCGACAACGTTTGCTTGTTTCCAATTTTCTTCTTCAAATAACCTTAGGGCAATTTTATAGGAAAAATCTTCATAGTTAGGTTTAGAAAGCTTTGAAAGTGTTTCCTTCATTCGTTGTCGAATAATATTTTTTTCATTCATATAGAATTCCTCCAACTTTAGACAACAAAAAAAGCAGCAGGAAGCCCTACTGCTTATTTTGTTTCACGATGTGCTGTTGTACGCTTTTCTCTTGGGCAATATTTTTTAAGCTCAAGACGATCTGGGTTGTTACGTTTATTTTTTGTTGAAATATAGTTACGATCTCCACACTCAGTGCAAGCTAACGTAATATTTACACGCATGTCAATTTCCCTCCAAACGATTAAGCTAGTTCGTTCATACGACTTTTCTATAATATCATTTTTCAAAAGGAAATGCTAGTGTGTTTTTTAAAGTCATTAATGTCCTTTTATTCTTCATTCGCCATTGCTTTTTTATTTATTAATGTATCTTCGATAATATGGACTGTTTCTAAGGCAATTCGTTTCCATCCGTACAGGCTGATAACAATTTGCCGCGCCTTCTTTCCAAGCTCCATCCCGTTCTCTGGATTTTGGAGCAGCCATTGAATATTATCTAATAAACTGTTAGCATCCCCTGGAATCATTAATAAACCTGTCTGTAAATGATTAACAATTCCCTTTAATCCCCCTATATTAGAAACAATCGTTGGGCGACCGAGTATCATTGCCTCAAGAGCTACAATTCCAAATGGCTCGTAAAGACTTGGAAAAACAGCCATTTCACAACTTGCTAATAATGAATTCCGTTCTAATTCAGTTACATATCCAATGAAAGCTATGTAGTGATCTAACTCCTCGTCCGTTACGATCTTTCGATATCTTTCTAGCATTGGCCCTTTACCAGCAATGATGAAGGAAATGTCGATTTCTGTTTCTTTCACTATTTTTGCTGCCTCAATAAGCGTTTCAAATCCTTTTTCCTTGACCATTCTTCCTACAGAAAATACGTACTTTTTATTCTTAAGGTTGGGAAATAATTCTTCCGGCTCAACGGTAGAGTCTATTTGCTCAATACCGTTTGCAATAACGGCGATTTTTTCAGCCGTTACCTGAAAGACTCTCAGCAGCTGTTCCCTCATAAAATCACTGCAGACGATCAAATGATCAGATTCGGCAATTAACCGCTTTTCTTTGTCATCAATAAACCTCTGTATCTCTGTATGAATTCCATTATGTCTGCCACGCTCTGTAGCATGAATCGTTGTCAGTAAAGGTATTCCCAAAAATTCTTTTAAAATAATCGCAGATGACCCCACCAGCCAATCGTGAGCATGAATGATATCAAATGTTACTTCCTCTGCGAGTTTTTCCACCTTAAAGGCAAACGCTAAATTTAGGCCGGCAATCCATGTTAGAAAATCATCATCATAGTTTAATGGTAGAACACGGTGGACTTTTACGCCCTTTATTATTTCAAAACTAGGAATACTGCCATTACCAGCAGTGAGGACATGGATTTCGTGCCCCATTTCCGCCAATTGAACAGAGAGACCAAATACATGTCTTGATAGTCCGCCTACAACATTGGGCGGGTATTCCCAGCAAAGCATAAGAATTTTCAGCCTTCTGCCAGAGCAATGACTAGATTTGCTATTCACCACTCCTTCTAGTTTACTACCCATTTTTTTGCTCCAAATGTTTTGCATCATCGTAATAACTATAAGTGCTTACATGATCAATCCATTTTGGGGAACGATTTTCAATTTGTTTAAAATGAGCTAAATGATGATACACCTCTTTACCATTAAAAATGGATATAGAAGGAGTCTGAACAGCATTGGAACGATAGATCGGGAAAAAGTCATTTCCTTTCCATTTAACTCCCATTTCCGCAACATAGCAGCGATTTGCTGTTAATCCTTTTACAAACCAATAGCCATTATGATAAGGAACAGCAATTTCATAGAAATGATGCGCATTTTCCCCAGTAAAATTCAAATCGGTAACATCATATATACGAATGACTTGAACAAGCTCGTCCATCAATAGATTAAAGTGCAATTTAAGTAATTTCTTAGGAATCTCAGATACCTCCCAAAATAAAAGAATCCTGTCCGGGGAGGTTAGCTTTGCTTGAAGTTCACCCTTTAACGGGGTTGCTGGTGTTAATTCTTCTCTCTGATTAATAAATTCATCAATCATTGTTTTCCTCCGATCTACAAACAAGTAATATAGGCAAAATTAACTGAAATATTCATAATCGATACCTTTAATGGTATCATCAGCTGAAAAACTGTTCAATAAACGCATTTTGTCAAATTCTGATTGTCTTTCGACAAAAAAGAAAAGCGGAAGCGCCTAAAACAAAAAGATGAGATCCCACGATTGGGAGTCTCATCTTTATATTTTTTTTAGGCATTTAAATTGTAGCGTTTTCCTGTTACTAAATAAATAACATTCTCAGAAATATTTGTCGAGTGATCTGCAATTCTTTCAACAAATCGGCAAACAAATGATAGTTGAATGATTTGATTCGTCGAACTAGGGTTATTCGGAACCATATCAATCAGCTCACTGACTAATCTGCCAAACATTTTATCCACTTCATCATCTTTTTCTGCACACTTTTGTGCAAGCATAACATCTTCATTAATATAGGCTTTGACAGCCATGGACACCATTTCAAGAGCTATTTCCATCATTTTTGGGATATCTACAATTTCTTTAAAATGCTTTTCCTTCCCAATGTGCTGGGCAGCTTTAGCAATATTAACGGCCATATCTGCCATCCGCTCAACTTCAGAAGCAACCTTTATCGCTACATTAATGGTCCTAAGATCCTTGGCAACAGGAGATTCTCTTGCAATTAATAGTAAGGCTTTATCAATGATTTCATGTTCGTATTCATCAATCGCATTGTCACCGTTTATTACCTCATTAGCTAATTCAAGATCCTGATTAATTAGAGCACTAAGTGAGTTCCTAACTGCTTTTTCCGCTTTAGCTTCCATTTCAAGGAGCATTTCTTTTAATTGCGCTAAATTATTATCAAATTTTGATCTTGTACTCATCTAATCCACCTCGTTATCCGAATCTTCCTGTAATATAATCTTCTGTCCTTTTATCTTTTGGTGTGGAGAAAATTTTATTTGTTTCCGAAAATTCTATCACTTCCCCATTTAAAAAGAAAGCAGTTTTATTCGATATACGTGCAGCCTGCTGCATGTTATGAGTAACAATGATAATACTAAAATTCTTTTTTAATTCTTGCACAAGCTCTTCTACTTTTAAGGTTGAAATAGGATCTAAAGCAGATGTCGGTTCATCCATCAAAATAACATCAGGCTCTATCGCTAGACAACGAGCAATGCATAGACGCTGTTGTTGCCCACCGGATAGTCCATAAGCATTTTGATTAAGTCGGTCTTTTACTTCATCCCAAATCGCAGCCCCTCTTAAGCTTTTCTCAACAATTTGATCTAAGATTTTTTTGTCACGAATTCCATGAATCTTTGGACCATACGCTACATTTTCATAAATAGATTTTGGGAATGGATTCGGCTTTTGAAACACCATCCCTACTTTCGTTCTTAATTCCTCCACTTGATAAGACTTATCGAGAATATTTCTATTTCTGTACAATATTTCACCAGATGTTCTTACTCCTGGAACTAATTCAATCATTCGATTGAGCGTCTTGATATAAGTAGATTTCCCACAGCCTGAAGGACCGATAATGGCCGTTACTTCGTTTTCCATAATATCAAGATTTATTTTTTTAAGGGCATGATTGTCTCCGTACCATAAATCTAATTGGCTTGTCTGATAAACCAATTGCTTCCCGTTTGGATTGGCTACTTCTGCAGTTGCTGATGTTGTGCTCATACTCTTGCCTCCCTAAATTCAACTAAATTAATATCTCTTCTGGAATTTATTTCTAATTAATACTGCGATTGAGTTCATGATAACTAACATTGCAAGTAAAACAATAATACCTGCTGCTGCTATTGCATGAAACTCTTCTTGCGGACGGCCAGTCCAGTTGTATATTTGCATTGGTAATACCGTCATCATATCAAATAACGACCTTGGCAAAAATGCCAGGAATAAAGGTAGTCCAAGAACGACAAGTGGAGCAGTCTCCCCAATCGCTCGGGAGAGGGCCAAAATCCCGCCTGTTAGGATACCAGGTATTGCTGCTGGCAGTACTACCCGTACGATTGTTTGCCATTTTGTTGCACCTAATCCAAAAGAAGCCTCCCTCAATTGTTTTGGTACAGCACGAATAGCTTCCTGTGATGCAACAATAATAACTGGCAAAACTAGCAAGCTCATTGTAAGACCTGCAGCCAGCACACTGGTACCTAATGCCAATGCTCGGACAAAAACTGTTAAACCAAGCAAACCGAATACGATGGATGGTACACCGGCAAGATTTGAAATATTCACTTTAATAAAGTTAGTAACACCGTTTTCTTTTGCATATTCTTCAAGATAAATGGCGGTTCCCACTCCAAGAAATAATGAAACCGGGGCAACGACCGCCATCAGCCAAATCGTCCCAATCAATGCAGCATAGACCCCTGCTTGTTCAGGCTTCCTTGATGGAAGACTTTGTAAAAATTGTAAATCTAAATAGCCAAATCCTTGAGTGAATATCCGATATAATAGCACCCCTAATATTAGAAGACCAAACATTGTTGCTACAAAAAAGATTGATCTGGAAATCTTATTTGAAACTAATCTAGATTTCATTCTCTTTATAACAGTATCATGATTAATTAACTTCATTTAGTATTCCTCCCTAAAGCGACGCGTGATGTATTGTGCAAGAAGGTTCATCACGAGTGTAAATACAAAAAGCGTCATTCCCACGGCATAAATGCTATAGTAAATGGTTGTACCATAACCTGCATCCCCTTGAGATACTTGAACAATATAGGCAGTCATTGTTTGAATGGAGCTTGTCACATTCCAATCCAGGTTTGGAGTTGAGCCTCCGGCGACCGCTACTATCATTGTTTCTCCAATTGCCCGAGAGATCGCTAGAACGATTGAAGCAATAATTCCGGAAATCGCAGCCGGCAATACAACCTTTAGAGCCACTTCAAATTTTGTTGATCCAAGTGCAAGTGCCCCTTCACGCATAGAATTCGGTACTGATGACATCGCATCTTCTGATAGTGAGGCAATCATTGGCGTAATCATGATTCCAATAACAATCCCAGGACTTAATGCATTAAAGATTTCTAGAGATGGGATGAATTCACGTAATAAAGGAGTTACAAAGGTTAGTGCAAAAAAACCATATACAATAGTTGGAATACCTGCAAGCACTTCTAATATCGGTTTAATAATTCTGCGAGATCGATCTGATGCATATTCACTCAAATATATGGCTGAAGTTAATCCGATTGGAACAGCTACCACTGCAGCAATCAGAGTTACCTTTAACGTTCCCGAAACCAATGGAAGAATACCAAAAGAACCCTCCGTTTCAGAAAATGGATACCATTTTTTAGCTGTAAAGAATTCCTTAATAGAAACTGCATCAAAAAATAGGAAGGTTTCAAAAATAAGAGTAAGAACGATACCAATAGTTGTCAGTACAGATACAGCTGCTGTAAGGAACAAAATATAGGGCATAACCTTTTCAACTATTCCTCCCGCACTGTTCTTTTTTTTCTTCTCCTCTATCATTTTTTGTACGGAGAAGGAATTCGTATTTTGTGTAGCCATATTAATGACCCCTTTCATCCACATGACAATATGAGAAGCACATTTTTGTGCTTCTCATATTGAATTGATTCTAAAACTTACTTAAGAGTTTCAAGTGTATCAAGTTGTTTAGTGTATTCTTCTTCAGGCAATTTAACATAACCAACATCTTCTGATAATACTGCAGCATTTTCCAAAACGAATTTTACAAAATCATAAACTTCTTCTTGATCTTTTACAGCAGCGTTTTTCACATACGTAAACAATGGACGAGAAAGTGGAGCATATTCACCAGATTCAATGGTTTCATTGTTTGGCTCAACAGGGCCATTTCCCCCATCAATGGCAACAACTTTTAAAGAATCTTTATTTTCAGCATAGTAAGCATAGCCGAAATAACCAATTGCATACTTGTCACCTTTTACACCTTGAACTAATGTGTTGTCATCTTCAGATAGTGTAGCTTTTTCAACAATCGGTTGTTCTTCAAGAATTACTTCATCAAAATAATCGAAAGTTCCGGAATCTGTTCCAGGAGAATAGATTTTGATTTCTTCTTCAGGCCAGTCCGGATTAACATCAGACCATTTTTTCACTGTACCGTCTTCGATAAAGATTTTCTTTAGTTGCTCGATCGTTAACTCTTTAACCCAATCATTATCTTTATTTACAACAACTGAAAGACCATCATAAGCTAATTGAATTTCAGTATAATCAATTCCTTTTTCTTCAAGTGCTGCTTTTTCTTCATCCTTAATTGGACGAGAAGCATTACTCAATTCTGTTTCACCTGCGATAAAAGCTTCAAATCCCCCACCAGTACCTGATGAACCGACAGAAACTTTAACACCGGGTTGTACAGCTCCATATTCTTCAACAACTGCTTCCATAATCGGGAATACTGTAGATGAACCGTCTATTTTAATTTCACCTTGAAGTTGCTTTGTTTCTTCACCAGCTTGTTCCTTGTTGCCTTCAGTTCCTTGTGCTCCACAAGCTGCAGTGATTGCTAGCACACCAGACATCATCGCTGTAAGTGCTAATTTCTTAAAGCTTTTCATTCTTTAATTCCCCCTAAGGTTTTTGGTTTTTGTTGTTTGATTACCTTACATGATTAATAATAGACTCCTTCTGTAAAGCCTGTTTTAATCAATTGTAAAGGTTGTGTAAATTTATATATTACTTTTGTAAATCTTGAATATATTTCTTAAACTCCTTTCTTTAACATCTCAATTAGAAAGTCCATTTTTATCTTGTGCAATAATTTTTATCTTTATAAGCAATTAAAAACACCTGCCTCTTTATGAGACAGGTGCATTTTTTATTGTTCAGTTTGTTGTGTGTTTTCTGTATTAGTAGTTGTTTCTTGATTGGTGTTTGTTTGTTCAGTTGTGGTTTGACGCTGATTTTTTAGATTGAAGTAGGTGTCTAATACCCTTCTGCCAATCACATTATTTGGGCTTGGTCCACTATTTCCCTGGTATGCCCATGGAACTAAGACAGCCATGGCGACCTCTGGATTATCAGATGGAGCAAAGCTTACAAGACTTAGGTTCATAACCTCAGGAGGCTCTTTCCCAAATCTCTTTCGTTCTGGGCCATCATAAAAGGATTCAGCGGTACCAGTTTTCCCTGCAGGGCTATAGGCGGCACCGTTAAATGCACTAACCCCAGTACCGTCGCCCACCTGCATAACCATTCGAAATCCTTCCTGAACTCGTTTAATCCATTCATCTTTTCCATCAATTCGATTTAAAATGGTTGGTTCAATTTCCTGAATTACTGGACCCAATTGATCGCTTTCCAATGAAGGCTCACGGATTTCCTTTACAATATGAGGTTGTACACGATATCCGCCGTTCGCAATCGTTGAAACATACTGAGCCAGCTGCATCACGGTATAGGTGTCATACTGGCCAATGGAAAGGTCAAGAAGCAAACCTGACTGCTTCAGCGGTCCTTTATAACCGGTACTTTCATTAGGAAGGTCAATACCCGTTTTGACACCCAGTCCAAATTGACTGAAAGATTCACGTAATGTATCAAAAGCAGTTGGGTTTATTTTTAACGGTCCATTTTGGATATATTGACCGCCACCCATTGCGATAACGGTTTTAAACATATAAACGTTAGAAGATACTTGAAGTGCCCTTAGATCATTAATTGAACCAAAGTTTTTCCAGGAAGATTTCTCTGGTGTACCTTTAATTAATAAAGGTGTGTCATATTGAACGGTACCAGGACTGATTGCTCCTGTATTATATCCTGTTAAGATCGTCGCTCCTTTTACTGCAGAGCCGACGTTATAGGAAGTGGTTATATTCCCGAGTGCAAAATCACGCATTTCTTGCTTCCCAGTATCTTCATTTTTAGCAATTTGTTTACCAGCCATTGTCAAGATTTCTCCAGTATGAGGATCCATCATGACGACAAAGGCTCGGTCTAATAGAGCCGATTTGGCATTTTGCTTCGTATTCCAAAGTTCCTCTTCAATAATCTTTTCAACTTCAAGCTGGAGGTCCATATCAATGGTCAAGACAAGATCCTTCCCGCGCTGCCCTTCCGAAATCAATTCTGTTGACAGGATTTTTCCAGATTTATCTGTCACATTTTTCACTTTACCTTTTTGCCCATGAAGAACATCTTCATATTGCATTTCAATATAACTTTTTCCAACCCGATCATTTCGGCTATAGTCACGGGCAAGATACTCATCAAGCTTATCCTCGGGTAATCCCTCATCAGAAGAGGTAACATTTCCAAGTACCGTCTTTAAGGTATTACCAAAAGCATAATATCTTTCCCAATCTGTCGTCGTATCTATCCCAGGCAAATCTTCTAGATTTTCACTAACTATAGCAAATTCTTCGGGAGTTACATCTTTATTTTTAACGATTTGCTGTGTTAGCGCGTAACCACTATTAAATTCCCGAAAGATTGCTAACGCTTCTAGATCTTTTTCAATACTCTTTAAATCCGGTTCGGTGATTCGTTCGAGTTGTAAATTATAGATTTCTTTATCATCTAATTGTTTCTCTTCATACAAATCCCATTCTTTTTCAGTAATTTTAGCTTTCGCTTTTTCTGGATTTTTCAGAATCCAAAAATCCTTCTTATCGCGTTCACGAACCTTTGAAGTGTCCTTGGTAATGAACTGTGCTAACTTTTCAGCTGTTTCTAGCATTTCCTCTTGGTTTGTATTTTGAAATTTTGTATAGGTAATCGCATTTAACGGAGTATTGTCGACAATTACTTTCCCATTGCGATCAAACATTTTCCCACGAGGAACTGGGTTATTGACCGTTATATCTTCCGTTCGCTCAATTTCACGTTTAAAATCTTCACCATAAACTATTTGAACAAGTCCTAAACGTAAAATAAGGACAGAAAACAACGCAAATACAACAAAAAATAAGATGTTCAATCGAAATGAGACATTCTTCTTTTTCTTTTTATTAATAACCAATCTTTTCTCACTTCCCTATAATCAGACATCACAAAATCTATTTTAATAGAAATATAGTTTTATTTCTATGAATAACACTTACCAATTTCGACAATTAACACAAATAAATGCGATGAGTTTTACTCATCGCATTAGGCTGTGGGTAGCTGAATTTTTCTTATAAAGAAATATATTAGTGAATGACCTGCACCCAGGAATAATAATAAGATTGGAATACTTTGTTTTTCATTAAATAAAGTTACAGCAGCCAAGAAAGCTAAAATGGATATAACTCTACCTAAATTAATAAAGATTTCTCGAACTACAATATACTCGATCCGCATCTCTGCTGCTTTCCATCCAGTTCCAATAACATCATAAGTAGTCGAACTATAGGGGACAAGTAGAATCGGATAAGCTACGGCAATAATTCCCCCGTAGAAGAGAAGTTTAACATAATTTACATCCCAAACAAGTAACAGAACGGATAGATAAAGTAATATCCCACCAATTAGAATAGCCTTTTTCCTGTCCTTCTTTTTTATAAGCCGTGATGCTGCATAATAGGCAATAAATGAAATCCCCGAATTAATCAGCCCAAATGTACCAAGCGCCATCTCACTTCCTGTTGAAATAAAAACCAATACAGAAACAACAAACAAAAAAGTTCCTTCTCGTAATCCTTGAAAAAAATGAGCATTAGTAATTAACTTCCAGTTCTCATTATGTTTTCTTTCTGCCCAAATTCTTTTAAAGCAGTATTTCCCCTTCGCTGGTCTAGGTTTTATCGAAAAGCTTAAGAACACCGCTAGAGCAAATAAGGCAAGTGATAATCCAAACACAATCGTATAACCAGTGAATTTCTCAAAACGAGTAATGATAAATCCGGCTGCAAGAGGTCCAATCATCCCGCCTGTAGAGGATAAAATTCCTAAAAAACCATTGAAAAAATCTCTCGATTCCGGCTCGGTTATCTCAAAAGTTAATACATTATAGGCCAGCCAATAAAAACCATATCCAACCCCAAGTAAACTTCCTAATAAAAGAAGAAAGGTTGAAGCATTTTTTCCTGTTATTAATACCATTATGTAAAAAAGAGATAAAACGGTAACGCCGATTCTTAACACAATGACTCGATCAATTTTCTTAGCCCATCTTCCTGCTAAAATGAATGTTAAAGGTTGTAATATAACAATTGAAAGGTTATAAAGCGCTAAATCGGTATATTCCCCTGTCTGTTTCCATAAATAAATATTTACGAAGGTATTCGAAAGGGCAACACTTAATGAATACAGGCCTCCGATAATGAGTAGCAAGGATAAATCTTTTGTAAATTCTACTTCACCTAAAAACTTAAATTTTTTTGCCATAAAGACTCCCCTTTATCATAAGGGTTAGTCTTCAACAGTCTATATGGTAATATTCATTTTTTTATAAATTGGCTATGTAAACATGAATGTTTGGGCTCAAGATAATATTAAAAAAAAGGACAACTGATTAACAGCTGCCCTTATCATCTTATAAAATTATTTCGCTGCGCTGTAACGTTTTGAAACTTCATCCCAGTTAACAACGTTCCAGAAAGATCCGATGTAATCCGGACGACGGTTTTGATAGTTCAAGTAGTAAGCATGCTCCCAAACATCAAGACCAAGAATTGGAGTTTTACCTTCCATTAATGGAGAGTCTTGGTTTGGTGTGCTAGAAACTTCTAATTCACCATTGCTAACAGATAACCATGCCCAGCCAGAACCAAAACGAGTTGTAGCTGCTTTTGCAAACTCTTCTTTAAAGCTTTCAAAGCTTCCAAATTTGCTGTTGATCGCATCAGCTAAATCGCCAGTTGGTGCACCGCCGCCATTTGGAGAAAGAATTTGCCAGAAAAGTGTATGGTTGGCATGACCGCCGCCATTGTTACGAACTGCAGTACGTGCTGCTTCTGGAACTGCATCAAGGTTAGCAATAACCTCTTCTACAGACTTAGCTAGTAATTCTTCATTGCCTTGTAGGGCGTTATTTAGGTTTGTCACATATGTGTTGTGGTGCTTTGTGTGGTGAATATTCATTGTTTCCTTGTCGATGTGAGGCTCAAGTGCATCATACGCATAAGGTAATTGTGGTAATTCGAATGCCATAATAAATTCCTCCTATGTACAATAAATTATTTTCTTTAAAAATATGTCTAAAATCAAAACGATTTTAGAATATTCCTAAAGCTCCAGATTTAGATTAACAAAGATGCTAGATGGTTTCAAATAAAATGCTCGGACACTAACATATTTACAATATCCAAGTTAGCAGAGAAATATGCCTTATAAATAATAACAATTTATTTAACAAAGTCTCCATAATATTGACTTGCCGTTATTAAATGATTAAATCAAAGTAAAGGAGTGGAAAAATATGCTCAAAAGCAGTTTTTCAATTAATCGTCTAATGTCTCAATTCTTTCAAGAAAAAGAACCAATTCAAAGAATCAAGGCAGGCACATTTTTATTTCAGGAGAAGGATTCGGTAGAATATGTTTACCTTCTACTTAGTGGAAGTATCGCACTTGGCAGAGTCCACTTTCGCGGGAAAGATTTTATCTTAAAAATCTTAAATAATCAGGAATTTCTTGTCGAGTATCAAATATTTAAACCACAGCCTCGCTATCATTTTTATGCCAAGGCAATATCAGATTGTGAAGTAGTTCAAATAAAAAAAGAACAGTTTGAAGAGTTTATCATGAATGACCCCGATGCTATGAATGCTTTAGTTACTTGGCTAAGCACAGGTTATTTAAAAGCCCAAATGAAATGTCAGGACCTCATTATGAATGGAAAAAAGGGTGGTTTGTTCTCCATTCTAATCCGTCTTTGTAATTCATATGGCGTGATGACGGAAGATGGAATTCTAATTGATTTGCCGCTAACACATCAGGAGCTAGCAAATCTAACATTTGGCACCAGAGAAGTCATCCAGCGTACCTTAATGGAACTGAGAGAAAAAGATGTCATTTTCTATGACCAGCAGAAGTTCCTTATAAAAAATATTAACTATTTAAAAGAACACGTCGATTGCCAAAACTGCTCTTACGAAATATGCGGTGTGAATTAAAAAAGTCGTCCTCAAACCGGGAGGGCACTGAAAAAGTCCCTCGAATATTTCAAATCACCCATTCCTTCAAAAAGTATTTTGAAGGAATGGGTGATTTTTTTGTAGAATATTTTAATTATCAATATGAAGTGGGTGTTACTGATGATTCCAAACCAACAGTCTATGAGTTTCAGTCCTTATATGGCACTTTACGATATTATCGTGCCGAAAGATAATATGCTTCGAAAAGTTAATGAGCTCATTGATTTTTCTTTTGTATATGAGGAACTCAAAAACAATTATTGTCACCACAATGGAAGAAATGCTGTTCATCCAAAACATATGTTTAAATATCTATTTTAATATCTATACACGACTTATCGGATGTGGATATTGTGGAACGTTCAAAGTACGATATGTCTTTTAAATATTTTCTAGACATGTCTCCTGAAGAAGAAGTCACTGACCCTAGTTCTTTGACTAAATTTCGTAAACTTCGCTTAAAAGATGTTGAACTTTTAGATTTACTTATTAATAAAACAGTGGAAATAGCGGTTGAAAAGGAAATTATCAAGAGTAATTCTATTATTGTTGATGCCACCCACTCGAAAGCTCGATATAATCAAAAGTCTCCAAAAGAAATATTAATGGATAAATCAAAGCTTCTTCGAAAAGCAATCGATCAAGTTGATGAAAGTATAAAGAATCAGTTTCCACCAAAATCCATGACAGATCTATTAGAAGATGAAATTGTGTATTGCCAAAAGCTAATGGAGGTAGTCGAAAAGAATGATGGAAAACAATTAGAAACATTAGTTGAGAAAAGTAAAGAAGCTGGGATGGAAGTAAAAACGATAATAGGTGATACAGCCTATTCTGAAAAAGGAAATATTGATTACGCCAATACCAACGAAATACAATTAGTAGCTAAATTAAACCCATCAGTCACACAAGGTTTCCGTCAAAAAGAAGATGAATTTGAATTCAATAAAGACGCTGGTATGTATGTTTGTAAGGCTGGACATATGGCAATAAGAAAAGCTCGACAAGGTAAGAAAGGTGTAGGAAAAAATCAAACTGATACGTATTACATTGATGTGGAAAAATGTAAACTTTGTCCATTTAAAGAAGGATGTTATAAAGAAGGTGCTAAAACCAAAAGCTACTCTGTCGGATTAAATCCGATGTACATACAGAACAAATAAAATTTCAAGAAAGCGACTATTTTAAAGAAAAATCAAAAGAGAGATATAAAATAGAAGCTAAAAATAGCGAATTAAAACACAGACACGGGTTTGATGTTGCAGAATCCTCGGGTCTAATTGGTATGCAATTACAAGGAGCAATGGCTATCTTCACGGTAAATGTAAAAAGAATATTAACACTAATCAACCAAAAATAGGGATAAAACTATCAATAAAAACACAAAAAGACAGCTCAAAATTCAAAAAAATGAATTTGAGCTGTCTTTTTTGTTATAAGCATTCTAAACCTTTTGAAAAACGGAAGTTTTTCAGTGCCCTCCAAACCGGAGGAGGATTTTTTACTATTAATATACAACGATAAAGAAGTAGACGAGCATTAAAAGTTGAACGATTGTTTTAGTTATGACACTGCTAACAAAGCCGACAACGGATCCAAAACCAATTTTCACACTTTCCTTAAAGCTTCTTTTATGGACGAGAAGTTCAGCTGCAATTGCACCAATAAAGGGGCCGATAATGATTCCCAAAAATGGAATAACGAATGGTCCCACCAAAAGCCCAATCGTACTCCCCCATATCCCAGCTTTAGAACCGCCATATTTCTGGATGCCAACCATATTTGCAATATAATCGGCGACAAACAATAGTATAATCAAGAATCCTTGAACCAGCCAAAAGAACCAACCAAACGGCTCAAAGGAAAAAAAGACCCCATACAGTAAATACCCCGCCAACAAGAATAAAACACTTGGAATAATCGGATAAACTAAACCGACAAAAGCGACGATAAATAAAATTGAAATAATTGACCAATAAACGATTTCCATATAGACCACCTTCAATTTCTATTCAATTTCTACGTTCTTATACGTAATATCCATGAATTGGTTTCAATAATTTGTATATAACAGTTCCAAAAGCTACAATAAGATGATGAATATTTTTAAGGGTGGTTTAACATGAATATTTTTAAACAATTTTATAAAAGCATATATTCCCCTAGGGATATAGCCTCTTTCCGTTTGCAAGGAATAGGCAAAACGATCTTATATGTATTCTTCCTAACCTTTATCTCCATTCTACCTACTATTTTTTACTTAATTACAGCTATTTCATCCGGAGTCGAAACAGCTCGGACTATTATTAAATATGAGGTCCCTCCTTTTACAGTCGAGAATGGGGTACTTACAGCAGATACAGATGTACCTGTCACCATTGAAAAAGATGATTTTTCTTTTATCCTTGATCCAACAGGTACACTAACCGATGAGGATATTGCAGATGAAGAAACTGCACTGGCATTATTGAAGGATGAATTTGTCTTTACATCAGGCGGAACAACAGATTCCTATCACTATTCAATGATTGAAGGATTTTACATCACTAATACAGATTTGCTGGAAATTATTGAAATGATCGATGGAGTAAAAGGAATTATGATTCCCATTATTTCGGTCATCATCTTCCTCATTTTAAGTGCAGCTAACTTTATTGAAGTTTCTATTTTAGCTTTATTTGGTCTAGCCTTAAAAAATCTTACTGATAGAAAACTCAACTACGGTCAATTATGGAGAATGTCGGCCTACAGTGAAACATTACCAACTCTTTTCTTTACAATTATGGCAGCCCTTAAAACACCAGTTCCTAACAGCTTTATGATTAATTGGTTTGTGGCGATTATTGTATTATATTTAGCCATTAGAGAAATACCTAAACCTAAAAGTAAGAATATTGATTAACGCATCCTAATGGTGCGTTTTTTTGTTCTAATTTATCGTGGACAAGCATAGGGATGTAGAAATATCTCATTTGGAGGCATAATTTTATGAAAAGAATTCTACTCCCCCTTTTCGGATTGTTAATTTTGTATGTCATTTACATAGATTTAACAGAAGGAACTTTGCCTGGCACAGTTGCGAAACAAACTCAAGTGACAACAAATGCCGTGTCAAATGACACTCTTGAAATATCCGCATTTGAAGCAGAGGTAAAACCAGGTGAAACCTTGATTTCTATTATTGAAAATCAATTAGATCAACCGCTGCCGGTCTCAATTGATGAATTAATTAAGGATTTCGAAGCTTTAAATCCAGGACAAGCACCCGAAAAAATTAAAATTGGCTCGAGCTATCAGTTTCCAGACTACTCTAATTAGACAGATAAATGCATCAGTCTTGTCAAGATTAGTCAGTCACTGATAAAATAATGAAAGCATGACAAAATAAATATTATTCGAATCCAAATTGAAGGAGCGAATTTCTCTTGAGTGAAATTATTCATCGTACGAAAACCCGTCCAATTAAAGTAGGAAATTTAACGATTGGCGGTAGTAACGAATTAATTATACAAAGTATGACGACAACCAAAACACATGATGTCGAAGCAACCGTGGCTGAAATCAAACGTCTGGAAGAAGCCGGATGTCAAATCGTCCGTGTTGCCTGTCCAGATGAGCGTGCAGCCAACGCCATTTCAGAAATCAAAAAAAGAATAAACATTCCACTAGTTGTAGATATCCACTTTGATTATAAATTAGCGCTTAAAGCGATTGAAGGCGGCGCTGATAAAATCCGGATTAATCCAGGTAATATCGGTAAACGTGAAAAAGTCGAAGCGGTTGTGAAGGCTGCAAAAGAACGAGGAATCCCTATTCGAATTGGTGTAAATGCCGGTTCCTTAGAAAAAAGAATTCTTGAAAAATACGGATATCCTACAGCGGATGGTATGGTTGAAAGTGCACTTCATCATATAAAAATTCTTGAGGACTTAGATTTTCATGATATCATTGTGTCGATGAAGGCATCTGATGTTAATCTAGCCATTGAGGCCTATGAGAAAGCCGCAAAGGCATTTGACTATCCCTTGCATTTAGGAATAACTGAATCAGGAACACTTTTTGCAGGAACTGTGAAAAGTGCAGCCGGATTAGGCGCGATTATTAGTAAAGGAATTGGCAACACCTTAAGAATTTCTTTAAGTGCTGACCCTGTTGAAGAGGTTAAGGTCGCCAGAGAACTGTTAAAGGTATTTGGTCTATCTTCTAATGCTGCCACGCTCATTTCATGTCCAACCTGTGGCAGAATTGAAATCGACCTTATAAGTATTGCTAATGAAGTAGAAGAATATATCTCGACGATTAAAGCTCCAATAAAAGTAGCTGTCCTCGGCTGTGCCGTTAATGGCCCTGGTGAGGCAAGAGAAGCGGATATTGGTATCGCAGGAGCACGTGGTGAAGGATTGTTATTCCGAAAGGGAGAAATTGTCCGCAAGGTTCCTGAAGCGCAAATGGTTGAAGAATTAAAAAAGGAAATCGACCAAATTGCCGAGGAATACTTTCAGAAAAAAGCAGCAGAGGAAGCTGCTGTTACAAAATAAATAAAGATCAAGAAAACCCGGCAATCTATGCCGGGTTTCTTTTTTACTCCTAAGCATTATGTGTTAAAAGAACGGTAATATGAAGATACCGACAATGATGGAAATGGCACCAATACCGATTGCCCACGCTCCTAGACCTTCTGCTCCACGACGGCGGGCAATGAATCCTAACACAATTCCTGCTGCACCAAAAAGGATTGGCATTACAAATAGTGATAAAATCGAAAGTGCTAAGGCTGCCCAGCCCATGCCGACGCCGCCCTCTGCCCTTTCCCGATCGACATCTCGGTCCCTTCCTCGAACTAAAGGAACTGGTGCGGCAATTTCTGCCGCTGTTTCTTCCCTAAATTCTGAAGGTTGATTCGGGATATCCTCGCCAATGTTCGCACTTTGGAGATTATCGCGCACTTTAGTGTCTCTTTCATCCGCCATTCGAATCCCTCACTTTCAGTAATAGGAGCCTTCTTATTGTTTGTTTTTTTTCACCTTTTAGTATGTTAATGATTGTCTGAATTAGGCATTTATTTCCGGCCCAAAATTATTTCAAACTTCTTTAGCATCATGCTTGTCTTTGGTACAATAAAGAATAATACTTAGCATTTGAAGGTGAACAGCATATGCAGAAACGATTTGGAATTGATATTGATGGAACAGTAACATGTCCAACCTCGCTTTTACCCTTTATCAATAAAGGATTTGGTTTGAATATAACGTTGGAAGATGTTAAACAATATGATTTAACGAAAGCAGTGAATGTTCCAGAGGAAATATTTGCAAATTGGTTCAGAGAGAATGAACCAGTTATTTATGAGGAATCTCCTCTAGCCCAAGGTGCGGAAAATGTGCTGAATACATGGAAGAAAGAACATGAATTGTTCTTTATTAGCGCCAGAGGATCGCATCTGCTGGAAAATACAAAGAATTGGTTCAACAAAAAAGGCTTAACCTACCATCATATAGAGCTAATCGGTTCCCATGATAAGGTGGCTACAGCTAAAAAGTATAAAGTTGATATATTTCTCGAAGACAAGCATGATAATGCTGTTGCGATCCATGAAGAATGCGATATTCCTGTCCTTTTATTCAATACACCCTATAATCAAGACCCAATACCAAAAGGTGTCATCCGGGTAAATAATTGGATTGAAGCAAACAATTGGGTGCAACAATGGTTAAAATAAATGAGAAAAGCTTAAGCTTTTAATGCGCTTAAGCTTTTTTAATGACATTCGGGGCAACGTCCGTAAATTTCAAATTTATGTCCCGAAATGTCGTATCCTTTCAAGTCCTCACTTAAACTGGTCATCGGACATGTTTCAATTTCCTTTGTCTTTCCACAATCAAGACAAATAAAGTGATGATGATGGTGATGCCCGGAACAGGTAAAGCGGAAATGCTTTTCTCCAGATAGTTCTGTCATTTCTAAAATACCCATCTTAACAAAAAGAGAAAGGTTTCGATAAATCGTATCAAAGCTTAGTCCTGGATAATCTTCCTTTAACTCATCCAAAACATCTTTTGCTGTTAAATATTTATCACTATCTGCAAATAATTGCAGCATATCCTCTCTTTTACCAGTTTGTTTAAATCCATTTTCTTTTAAAAATTGGATGGCTTCATTTACGTTCACCTGATTACACCCCTTACTGTATCTGTTTCTGAATCGTAAATTTCTTGTAAAGTATTGTCACAACTAAAATAACAACAGCGATCATGACAATTGTTCCACCTGGTGCAAGATCTAAATAATAGGATGAGAACATTCCTCCAAGCACTGATATTTCACCAAATAGGACAGAGAAAAAGATCGTCTGTTTAAAACCTTTGGCAATTCGGATACTGGCTGCCACAGGTAAGGTCATTAAAGAGGAGACGAGCATAATACCCACAATTCGCATCGAAGCGGCAATGACAAGAGCAACCATTACGATGAAAATAAAATGGAGAGTCTTAACAGCTATACCTGAAGCTTTCGCATGTTCCTCATCAAAGGATAATAAGAATAATTCTTTATACAATAAAATAATCACTAAAATGACGATCACACTGATAGCGAATATCACCCACAAATCAGTCCGGCTGACAGCGGAAACGCTCCCGAATAGATAGCTGAACAAATCAGTATTAAAGCCATCGGCTAAGGAAATAAAAATAACACCCAGCCCAATTCCACCTGATAAAATGATCGGAATCGCCAGCTCCTGATAATGCTTGTAGACACTGCGAAGTTTTTCAATAAATAACGAACCACCCACAGAGAAAGCCATTCCTAAATATAGAGGGTTCAACCCGCTCATGGCTGAAACATACCTTTCTAACAGCAGGCTGGCTGCAATCCCTGCAAGGGTAACATGGCTGAGTGCATCAGCAATTAATGACAGTCTTCTGACAACGATAAAGACTCCTAATAATGGGGCTAGAATTCCAATCATAATTCCCGTTATAAAGGCATTTTGTAAAAATTCATATTGAAGAATACCTTGAATCATTTTAAAACGCCTCCATGATCATGATGATGTGAAATTAAGTGAACATCATGACCATAAAACTCTGACATTCCTTCTACTCGATGCTCCTCAAATTCGTTCGTTTCGCCATGAAAATGCAAATGTTTATTTAAGCATGCAACATGGGTAACCTTATCTGAAATCGTTCCGATATCATGTGTCACCAATAAAAGTGTAATGGCTCTGCTTTTATTTAAATCGCCAAGCATCTGATAGAAAGCATTTACATTCTCAGCATCCACCCCTACAGTAGGTTCGTCGAGGATTAGTAGCCTTGGCTCACTAACAAGGGCACGAGCAATAAACACACGTTGCTGCTGCCCGCCAGATAACTCACCAATATTTCGATTACTAAACTTTTTCATTCCAACTGCTTCTAAAGCATCGTCTACGCGTTGACGATGTTCCTTTTTAAAAAAATGGAATAACCCAAGTTTTTTTGTCAGCCCGCTAGCCACCACTTCAAAAACAGTTGCCGGAAATCCCGTATTAAAGGAATTTGCCTTTTGCGATACATAGCCAATTTGCTGCCAATCCTTGAATTTATTCATTTCCTGCCCGAATAGAAAGATTTCTCCCTTTTGCAGCTTTAACAGGCCCAAAATCAATTTTAACAATGTTGATTTTCCTGAACCATTGGGTCCAACAATCGCCAAAAAAGAACCATCGGGGATAGATAAATTAATGTCTTCTAAAACTATATCCTTTTCATAACGGTAGGAAAGCTGTTTGATATCAATAATAGCTTTACTAGTCATAGTCGATCTCACCTTTTAATTTTAAGAATCATTCCGATTTAACTTAAAGTAGTATACACCAGTATTTTTTTTATGTAAAGTCTCTTTACTTGCCGGCTGTAATGAAGCTAGTTATTTATCCATTTGTCACCATCTTCTGACTTCTTCATACATTAACAGGAAGGAGTGGTGAGAGTGAAAATTTTCGAGAATATTATTAATCATAAGATTAATACCATTACCGGTGCAGAACTAATAAAATACGCAAATCAATTTAATATTAAAGTTAACCGCCAGCAAGCAAATAAGGTTGCTGAATACTTAAGGGGAAAGAATGTAAATATTTTTGATGTCAGCCAAAGAGCAGCACTCGTGAAGGAAATTGCAAAAATTGCTGGACCAGAGACAGCCCGTGAAGTAAATAAGCTATTTCTTCAATTTACAAAATAAAAGCTGTGCGCATGCACAGCTTTTAACTATGATTGTAATATTTTATCAAGCAAGTCCTCATTGAATTTCTGCTGACGAAGCATTTCAATTTCGAATAAGTATGGTGCCTTTTTATTATTCTTGTCTTCACCAACAAATGGAGTTTCCAGGATTTTCGGAACATTTGTCAACTGAGGATGATGAACGATATAGTTTAACGCGTTAAATCCAATATGTCCAAAACCAATATTTTCGTGACGGTCTTTTCTCGTTCCAACACCGTTTTTACTATCGTTGATATGAAGTACCTTTAA
Organism: Neobacillus sp. K501; assembly: GCF_053749995.1. Classification (NCBI taxonomy): domain Bacteria; kingdom Bacillati; phylum Bacillota; class Bacilli; order Caryophanales; family Bacillaceae; genus Neobacillus; species Neobacillus sp. K501. Next base: position 300,352 of record NZ_JBSLYA010000002.1, read on the forward strand.
TTTATCAATGCCAATGATTTTATCAAATTCATTTAACACTCCATCAAAATCCTCGATAATGTTGTAGCCAGCATCATGGGTATGGCATGTATCAAAGCAAACGGAAAGCTTATCACTATAATGCACTCCATCCATAATCATCGCAAGTTCTTCAAATGACTTCCCACATTCCGAACCTTTTCCAGCCATTGTTTCTAACGCAATCTGAAGCTGCTCTTTCCCGGTTAAAACTTCATTTAAGCCTTCTATAATCTTCTTTATCCCAGCTTCCTCTCCTGCACCTACATGGGCACCTGGATGAAGGACAATTTGTTTGGCACCAATAGCTTCCGTTCTTTCAATTTCTGAACGAAGGAATCTGACACCTAGCTCAAATGTATCAGGATTTGTTGTATTTCCGATATTAATAATATACGGCGCATGGACAACGATTTCTGATATTCCATTGTCCTCCATATGCTTTCTCCCAGCTTCTATATTTAAATCTTCAATTTTCTTCCGGCGGGTATTTTGCGGTGCACCAGTATAAATCATAAAGGTATTAGCACCATATGAAACAGCTTCTTCACTTGCTGCTAAAAGCATCTTTTTCCCGCTCATCGATACATGTGATCCAATCTTTAACACGTTTTCTCTCTCCCCTCTTGGTTATTTCTTTTTTAATTTTCTTTGACGTTTTTTAATTTTATCCATTTCCCATTGCATTTTCTTTTTATATCCTGGTTTTACCTTTTGTGGTTTCTTGACGAACGATTTAGCTATTCTTTCCGCCTCGTCTTCCTTCCTTACCCTTGTCTTTCGCTTGTTTCGGTCGTCTGCCTCAACAAAGCCATCATTTTTGAGATCAACATACTTAAATTGAATTCCCATTTTCTCTAATCGATTTAAAGCATCCTCATCAGACAATTCATAGACAGTAAGGGCAATGCCAGAGTTACCAGCTCTCGCTGTTCTACCTACACGGTGAATATAGAAATCAAGATCTGATGGCAGTTCATAATTTATGACATGGCTGACACCTTCAATATCGATTCCTCGAGAAGCAAGATCGGTAGCAACGATATATTGGTATTCTAAATCTTGAATTTGTTTCATCATTTTTTTACGTTCACGCGGGTTTAAATCACCATGTACTCTTCCGACTTTTAATCCCTTTTCAGTTAAGAAGCCTGCAAGGTCCTCCGCCATTTTTTTCGTATTGGTAAAAACAATCGCTAAATACGGATTGTAATGAATGAGCGCATCATGAACGAGCTGCTTTTTATTGCGATGTCGTGATGGCAACAGATAATGTTCTAAATTTTCAGCCGCACGTCTTTTCGCTTGGATATGGACTGTCTTTGGATTTTCCATATATTTTTTAAGAAATGGCTTTAGCTTCTCAGGAATTGTCGCTGAAAAAACCAGCATTTGCAGCTTTTCAGGCATTTTAGCAGCTACCTGATCCAAATCCTCAATGAAGCCCATATCCAACATCATATCGGCTTCATCAACGACGAGCGTATCTGCTGTGTGAATAAACAAGGCTTGGTCCACCATTAGGTCTTTTATTCTTCCAGGTGTTCCTACAACAATATGAGGCTGTACTTTTAATTTCTCTATCGTTCTTTGCTTGTCTGTACCGCCGATATAACATCTTGTCATGATCGATTGCTCAGGACTACAGTGCTCGGTAAGCTTAAGGATTTGGTGATAGATCTGTGAGGCAAGCTCCCTTGTAGGTGCTGTAATAACAGCTTGCACCTCTTGTCGCGCCGGATTAATTTTTTCTAAAATTGGCAGGACATAAGCCAATGTTTTGCCTGTACCTGTTTGTGATTGCCCAATCGCACTTTCCTTTTTCAAGACAAGTGGGATCATCTTTTCCTGGATTTCTGTTGGCTCATAAAAACCAAGTTCATTTATTGCTTCTATAATAAACGGCTGAAATTTAAAGCGTTCAAAACGATTTACCTTCATATAAAATCTCCTTATATATAAATGATTTGGAGTAGTTTTCTTACAATAGCAAGAGTTTCCACCTTTTTATCCATCATGTAATTATAGTAAAGTTTAATCAAAATAACCAGAAATACTTCTCTCTTATCATCTTTTACCTTTCGCTTGCTTTTAATCATCAAATTTTCAGTTTGTTTTTCAAATTATACCTAAACCAAATTTCGTTATCTGCATACTGTAAACCATGAGGATTAATTTTGGAGAGGAGGCTGTCAATATGCAGCCTAGACAGAGAATGCCACTTCAAGGACGAATGGGACCATATAGGGTCGGTCCAAGTCCCTATGCTGGTCAGAGTCCGATGGTAAATCCCTTTGGCGGAGGTCAATTGATGGGTGGGCCAAACCCATTCCAAGGTGGCAGGCAAATGATGGTCAGAGGACAAGGCAGAAGAAGTGGCGGCGGATTACTGGCTAGAATTCTTGGCGGAAAAAATCAAGGAATGCGGACCGGAGGACTTGGCGTTATGCAGCATGCTGGCCGAAGTACCTCAAGTGGCGGTGGTGGACTAGGATCCATTCTCCAAACATTAAGTCGACCAGAAGGCATATCAGGATTTCTTAATAATACTCAGCAAGTAATAAAGACAGCACAAACGATTGGGCCGATGATTCAGCAATATGGACCAATCGTCAAGAATCTCCCTGTAATGTGGAAATTATATAAGGGATTTAAGGATTTACCTAGTAATGAATCAACTGAAGAAAACACTGCAGATTCTGTTTCAGAAACAGAAGATACCTCTGTCATGGTAGAGACTGACGTTTCGGAAGAGGAAACTGCCCCAAAGAAGGCTGAAAGGAAAAAACAAACCAAAACGGTAGATACCGTTGAAGAAATGCCGCCAAAACACAGAGGTAATTCAATTCCGAAGCTTTATATTTAAGGATGCTGCTGACAGCATCTTTTATTTTTCCCTCTAAAATCAACAGGAAAAATGTATCTTTGTATTATTTCTATTAGTTTTATATAATAAATACATAGATTCAAAGTCAATGTTCTTTAGGAGGACTTATATAGATGCAAATTATTAAAATTTCACCCCGCGGATATTGTTATGGCGTTGTAGATGCCATGGTCATTGCCAGAAATGCCGCATTAGATAAATCCTTACCTCGTCCAATCTACATCTTGGGGATGATTGTTCATAACAAACATGTCACTGATGCTTTTGCCGAAGAAGGAATCATTACCCTTGATGGTGATAATCGCAAAGAAATACTAGATAAAGTAGATTCAGGTACGGTCATTTTCACAGCTCATGGTATTTCTCCAGAAGTTAGAGAGCTGGCAAAAAAGAAAGGGCTTGTAACCATTGATGCCACTTGTCCTGATGTAACCAAAACTCATGATTTGATTGAGGAAAAAACGAAGCAAGGCTATCAAGTCATTTATATCGGAAAAAAAGGTCACCCAGAGCCCGAGGGAGCTGTTGGGGTCGCACCTGGTCGGGTTCATCTCGTTCAAACCCCGAACGATGTAGAAGCTTTAAATATTAATTGTGAAAAACTGATTGTGACGAATCAAACGACGATGAGTCAATGGGATGTAGCTGAAACGATGAAAAAAGTGCAGGAAAAGTACCCCCATGCTGAAGCTTACAAAGAAATTTGTCTAGCTACCCAAGTTCGTCAAGAAGCAGTTGCCAATCAGGCAACTGAGGCTGATGTTACCATAGTTGTTGGTGATCCAATGAGTAACAACTCCAACCGGCTTGCACAGGTTTCAGAGGAAATTGCCGGGACGAAGGCTTATCGAATTGCCGATATTACTGAGCTTGAAATTGACTGGATTAAGGATGCTAAAAACGTAGCTGTAACATCAGGTGCGTCGACACCAACCCCGATTACCAAGGAAGTCATTTCTTTCCTTGAACAATTTGATCCAAACAATGAAGCAACATGGGAGCGTCGAAGAAAAGTCCCATTAAACAAAATTTTACCTAAGGTAAAAAAATAAAAAAGTCGGTCCTGAGGACCGATTTTTTTATATAAATTGAAACGGGTCTGTATTTATTACAGAAGGGAAAATTTCGACTTCGTACCCAGCTTGTTTACACATTTTTGTAAGCTTGGCTGTTACACCTTTTTTCATGATTTTTTCGACATTATGACCTGGGTCGACCATGTTTAGTCCCTGCATCATCGCATCATGCGCTGTATGATAGTAAATATCACCCGTAACATAAACATCTGCCCCTTTAAACTTGGCATGACTGAAATATTTATTTCCATCGCCGCCTAAAACGGCTACCTTTTTTATTTTGGAAGTTAAATCTCCAACAACCCGAACTTTATCCACCTCTAGCGCAGTTTTCACACTTTCAGCAAATTCAGCTAAACTCATTTCATTCACTGTTCCAATTCTACCAAGACCAAGTACTTCACCCTTGTTTTCGACAGGGTAGATATCATACGCAACTTCTTCATATGGATGTGCTTTTAGCATCGCAGTTAAAACTTTTTTTAACAGCTGCTCCGGAACGATTGTTTCAATTTTGACTTCATCCACTACTTCTAACTTGCCCTCTTGGCCAATATGCGGATTTGTATTCATGCCCGGCAAAAATCTTCCTGTTCCACTTGTTGAGAAGGAACAGTGACTATAATTGCCAATATGTCCTGCCCCTGCTCTCCCTAAAGCCTCGCGAAGCTCTCCTTCATGACTAGAAGGTACAAAAACAACCAATTTCTTAAGCTCCGTCTCGTACGTCGGGACTAGCACTTCGGGATTCTCTAAGCCAAGTGCCTCAGCGAGCAGGTCATTGACACCACCTGTGGCTACATCTAGGTTTGTATGTGCCGCATAGACTGCAATGTCATGCTTTATTAATTTTTCAATCATCCGCCCTTGAACAGTATCGGTAATCACATTTTTAAGCGGACGAAAGATCGGGGGATGATGTGCGATTATGAGCTGAACATTTTTTTCAATTGCCTCATCAATCACTTCTTCTAATACATCAAGCGCAATCATGACACGTTCAACTTTTTTGTTCAGACGCCCAACCTGTAATCCAATCTTATCCCCTTCCATCGCAAGACCTTTCGGTGAAAACTGTTCAAACAGTTGGATTAATTCATGACCGTTGGCTATCTTCATCTCCCAATACCTCCCCTGCAAATGATATTTTCTTTAAAAGCTCTTCTTTTTTCGCTATTGTTTCTGAGGTTTGTGCCGCACTCTCAAGTTGTCGATAAATTCGCTGCCAATTTATTCTTTCAAGATTCCATTTCTTGATAAAAGCTTGATCTTTTTTTTGCAATAGGAACGGTCCAAATAGTAAACCAACTTCAAGTTTTCCGTTCTGATACGGCACAGATGGATTACCTCTTTCAGCAACCAACACCTCATAAATTTTCCCGTCTTCTTCGAGAATCTCTTCAACAATGAGTTCCCATTGATTCTCCATAAACCACTGTCGAATGGACATCGCATTAATATTCGGCTGTAACACTAACCTGGAAACCGAATTTAATTTCTCTTTACCATTTTCTAATATACTAACGATTAGGGTACCGCCCATTCCTGCAATGGTGATGCAATCGACTTCATCCTGTTCCACCACTTCTAACCCATTACCCATTCTAACGGAAATCATATCAGTCAAGCCTTCAGCCTGGACATTTTTTACCGCAGATTGAAAAGGTCCCAAAACCACTTCACCGGCGACAGCAAAACTTATCGTTTCATTCTTAGCAAGATAGCATGGCAAATAGGCATGATCAGAGCCGATATCAGCCAGCTTAGCTCCGTTTGGAACATATTTCGCGACTGTTTCTAAACGAGCTGACAATTTATCTGTATTCAAATAACCACCACTTTTTATGTATTATCCATTATAAGTATAGAAAAAGTCCTTTACAGATGCAAAGGACTTTTCTTTAAACAAAAATTTTATAGACCAGATAACCATTCTGCCATTTCTGGAGCTTGTTCTGGTGTAACCATACCAGGAGGCATATTCCCTTTACCTTTGGTTACAATTTCAACAATTTCATCCTTAGACAATCTGTCACCAACACCTTTAAGTGCAGGTCCCATTCCCCCTTGGTACTGATCGCCGTGACAGCTAACGCAGGATTTGGTATAAATGTCTTCAGGTTTAGCGGCAACCGTTTCGGTTGTTTCCGCACCGCCTTCTTTTTCCTTAGCTAATTCATCTGCATCCCCGAGGCCTTTGAAAGACAAAAAGAACATTAGTCCGATTCCAAAAACAAAGATGAGGATGTAAGGAATAATCGGATTTCGATTCATACTATAACCTCCCTTATGTACGTAAATCTGTAAATATAGTCATTCTACAAACAACTACTATTTTACTTTAAAAATGCAAGAAGGAAAAGCCCTAAACTTACTTTGTCACGATAATATTTAATAAAAAAAGCGAATAGGCTGATATTTTATTATCAGCCTTAATAATATACCCTATTAATTTGTTAACAACCAATTTGTCTTGCAATGACCATTCTTTGTATTTCTGAGGTACCTTCACCAATTTCCAAGAGCTTGGCATCACGCATCATTCTCTCCACATGATACTCCTTCATATAGCCGTATCCCCCATGCAACTGCACGGCCTGATTGGTAACTTCCATACATATTTCTGAGGCATATAGCTTACACATAGCCGCTTCTTTACTAAACGGTCTTCCTTGATCCTTTAACCATGCGGCTTTATAAACCATATTACGTGCTAATTCAATTTTCATTGCCATATCTGCAAGTTTAAATTGAACAGCTTGGAAAGATGAAATCGATTTGCCGAACTGCTTACGTTCCTTCGTATATTGAAGAGCTTTTTCATAGGCACCCTGAGCGATTCCTACAGCCATGGCTCCAATCCCTATCCTGCCGCCATCAAGAGTGATTAAAAACTGCTTAAATCCCTGTCCTTTTCTACCTAGCAAATTTTCTACAGGGACTCTGACATTTTCCAACACAAGTTCTGTTGTATTTGAAGCGTTTAGCCCCATTTTTTCATAATTGTCGATTACTTTAAAGCCCAACGCATCAGTAGGCACAATAATCGCACTAATCTCCTTATTTCCATTTTCGGTGCCTGTCACCGCAGTTAAGGCTAAATGGTTGGCAAAGCTAGCATTGGTAATGAAGCATTTATTCCCATTAATAACATATTCATCATTTTCAATGATTGCAGAAGTTCGCGTACCACCCGCATCAGAGCCGGCATTTGGTTCGGTTAAACCGAATGCCCCAAATGATTCTCCAGTACAAATTGGCGTTAAATATTTTCGTTTCTGTTCTTCTGTTCCAAATAAGTATAGCGGCGCCCCTCCTAATGAAATATGGGCCGAATAAGTGATTCCTGTCGATCCGCAAGCTCTGCTTAGTTCTTCCGTAACAATTGCAAAGCTAATCGTGTCAGCTCCTCCCCCACCATATTCTTCAGGAAATGGCAGTCCCATTATCCCCATATCCGCTAATTGGTTAAAGACGGCTAATGGAAATTGCTTATTACGATCACGATCGAGGGCACCAGGTGCAACAACCTCATCGGAAAACTCTTGCATCATTTTTTTAATCATCGCTTGTTCTGAAGTTAAATCAAAATTCATAATCATCCCCCTAAAAATCCTTTTGTATGCGCTACCATTACTATTATACGGGGGTTTATGCAATTTTCCCAACATTTTTAATTTTACGATAAAATAGCTATGACAGGATAATATTTTTTCGATAATAACCTTGCGTCTATTGATTTTTACTTCAGAATAAACTTTATTTAGAAAATAAAATGTGATTATAGATAGCAAGAATTTTTTTAAGTCTATTTGCAAAGTGAAAGACAATTCAGTAAAATAAATACAAATGAGAAAGTGCTTTCATATTAGGCTAAAAAAAAGTTTACCCCTAATAAAAGAGGTAAACCATTTATGAATATTTGTTTAGCTGCAGCGCCTAGACGCTTCCGCTTTTCGATCTATTCCAAAAAGTCTTTTAAACGCTTGCTTCTGCTTGGGTGACGTAATTTCCGTAGAGCTTTGGCTTCGATTTGACGAATACGTTCGCGCGTAACACCGAAAACTTTACCAACTTCTTCAAGAGTTCGGGTACGTCCATCGTCAAGTCCAAAACGGAGGCGCAGAACATTTTCTTCACGATCTGTAAGCGTGTCTAGGACATCCTCTAGCTGCTCTTTTAATAATTCATAAGCAGCATGCTCAGAAGGGGAAGTTGCATCCTGATCTTCGATAAAATCACCAAGGTGCGAATCATCTTCTTCACCGATAGGTGTTTCTAGTGAGACAGGCTCTTGAGCTATTTTTAAAATTTCTCGAACCTTATCCGGTGTTAAGTCCATATCTTCCGCAATTTCTTCAGGTGTTGGTTCACGGCCAAGATCCTGTAGTAACTGTCTTTGAACACGGATTAACTTATTGATGGTCTCAACCATATGCACCGGGATACGGATCGTTCTTGCTTGGTCAGCAATCGCACGTGTAATCGCTTGGCGAATCCACCAAGTGGCATACGTACTAAACTTAAATCCTTTTCGATAGTCAAATTTTTCTACTGCTTTAATTAAACCCATATTCCCTTCTTGAATAAGATCAAGGAATAGCATTCCACGGCCAACATAGCGTTTAGCAATACTTACAACGAGGCGGAGGTTTGCTTCGGCAAGACGTCGTTTTGCTTCCTCATCGCCTTCTTCGATGCGATTAGCAAGCTTAATTTCTTCTTCGGCAGATAGAAGGTCGACACGGCCAATTTCTTTTAAGTACATGCGAACCGGGTCATTGATTTTAACCCCAGGAGGAACGCTTAAATCGTTTAGATCAAATTCATCATCGTCTTCTTTAGCCAGTTGTTTAATACTCGGGTCTTCTTCATCGCTTTCGCCAACTAATTCGACTCCTTGTTCACCAAGGAATTCATAAAACTCATCCATTTGATCAGGCTCGAGGTCAAAACCTGCCATTTTTTCGGCAATATCATCATAGGCTAGGACGCCGATTTTTTTACCAAGTTCAGTTAACTGGTCTTTCACTTGTTCTAAGGTCAATTCATTCTCGGCCTCTTTTGAACGTGCTGATTTTTCTGCAGCCATAAGGGAGTCCCCTCCTTCCAAATTCAAAGACAATACAGATGAAATCTATAGCAATTTACGCAATTGATTAATTTCAATTCCAATTGCAGCAGCTCTGATAAAATCACTTTTTCGCTCTGCGTCTTTAAGTTCCACTTCTTTTTCCTTTATTTTTAACATTTTTTGATAATTCAACACCTGTTTGATATAATCATTTAATTCTTGATTGCTTATTTCATCATTTATCGACATCATCTCAATGTTTGCAACCATTCTTCTAAGATTATCATCTTGAATATAGGATAAAAACGCACTAGAATCAGGATTCATATGTTCTTCGTAAAATCCAAAGAGATAAGTGATGACTGCCTGATGCTCATCGATATTAAACGTGTTTCCTTGCAATAAATCCTGAACTTTATAAGCGAAATCACGATCTTTTAGCATATGTGCAATCAGTCGTCTCTCAGCCGTATAATGTGCAGGTTTTAATTCATTTTTTGATTTTGCTGAGATGACCGGCTTTTGAACCGGGGGATTCTTTCCTTTCTCATTTTTCTTTTCAGCAAAGAAATTTTGTTTTTCCTGCTGTTTTAACTGAGATTGCAAAGCATCCAACGAGAGTGAAAACTCAGTAGCTAATTGCCGCAAATAATGATCTTTTTCAACAGCGTTTGTCAATTTGCTTATTTCTCTTAATATTTCTTCGATATAAGCAAGCCGATCTCCTTCAATTTGAAGATTTTTTCCTCTGCGAAAATAGAGAAATTTAAAGGACATCCATGTCAAGCTTGCGTCAATAACTTCTTTGCGGAATTTTTCCGGACCATTCAATTTAATGTATTCATCAGGATCTAGTCCATCCGCCATCATTGCTACTTTAATATGGCAGCCAGCACCTGTAAGCATGTTTCCTGCACGGTAAGCAGCTTCAATACCGGCCTTATCCGAGTCATAACAGATCGTTATCGCTTGGGTATTCTGCCGTATGAGGGCGATGTGTTCGTCCGTTAACGAGGTTCCCATTGTTGCGATACCATTCTCTACACCAGAGCGGTCAGCTGCAATGACATCGGCAAATCCTTCAAAAAGAACGGCGTATTGCATTTTTCGAATATTTGGCTTCGCCAAATGAAAATTATATAAAATTTTACTTTTATTAAAGATTGCTGTTTCGGGACTATTTAAATATTTTGGCTCTTCTGCCCCAAGTGTTCTCCCTGAAAAAGCAATCGTATTTCCGTTGCGGTCATGAATCGGAAACATGATTCGATCACGAAAGCGGTCGAAATAAGTTTCGTCTCTTTCTCGTTTGATAATCAATCCCGCTTTTTCCATCAAATCTGGTGAAAAATCTCTTTTGCTTAGAAACTTATAAACAAAGTCCCAGGAATTCAATGAATAGCCGATTTGAAATTTATCAATCGATTCACGAGTGAAGCCTCTCTTCAGTAAATACTCTAATGCGTGCTGGCCGTCTTTTGTATTTACCAAAAGATGGTGGTAAAATTTACGTAACAGCTCATGAGCATCAAGCATACCCTGAAGCTCAGGTGACACATTCTTTCCCTTCTGATTAGCTGGTGATGATATTTGCAGCTCGACATTAGCCTTATCTGCTAATTTAATGGCAGCTTCCTGAAAGGTTACACCTTCAAGCTCCATTAAAAATGAAAAAACATTTCCTCCTGCTCCGCATCCGAAACAATGATAAATTTGTTTATCGGGTGATACGGAAAAGGATGGTGAATTTTCTCCATGGAATGGGCATAATCCGAAGTAATTTCGACCCTGTTTTTTTAGTTGAACGTAATCGCTGATTAATTCGACGATATCAACATTCTGGCGAATTTGATCAATTTTTTCTTCGGCAATACGGTCAGCCATGAAAACATCTCCAATTTAAACATTCTCCACGAACCTGCTAAATTCCTTCAAAATTCGACAAAATTTAAGTTAATTTTAACAAAAATTTCTTCGATCTTCAGAATTAAAAGGTTTTGGTCTCTTACTATATACACCCCTTTTTCTAGCTTCCTTCCTAGAAATCAACATATTTCCATGTTGCGTTAGCATATGTAGTTTTATGGTTCCCATGATGATCATAAGAAGCGACAAAAAGAACTTTCACGGAAAATTTAAAAACAATTTCGACAATATCCTCTTTTACTGGGCGTGAATCTGCATCGACAAAAATAGTCGGAATGCCTTTTATATAAGTACTAATTCTACATCACTCCGCATATTCCTTCTTTAACAGTCAACTTTTATAAAAAGCATAAGTGTCGATTTTTTTTCTGGAGGTTTCCTTGACATCTAACAATAAATAGTTTATTCGTTCACATGCAAGTCTAAACCTAAAAGATTCATTTTTATCACAATTTTTTATTATAGTACATTCATTTTTATTTTTCCATAACTTTTTTTCATAAATTTAAAAGAAATCATGATATAAAAACACATAATCCTAAGATTATGTGCTATGTTCCTCTTTTATGAATGTAATTTAGAATAACATTTGCCGTTTCTTCCACTGCCTTATTCGTAACATCAATAACAGGACAGTTGATTTTATTAACTACTTTCTCGAAAAAGGTTAACTCATCTCGGATTCGTTCAATATTTGCATAGCTGGCTTGATCATTTAATCCTAATGAGATTAATCGTTCACGACGAATCGTATTTAATTTTTCAGGACTTATTTTTAATCCAAAACATTTTTCAGGGGGAACCTTAAACAACTCCTCAGGCGGGTCCACTTCTGGAACAAGTGGTACATTTGCCACTTTAAGACGTTTATGGGCAAGATATTGTGATAAAGGCGTTTTAGAGGTTCTGGAAACACCAATTAAAACGATATCAGCTATTAATATCCCTCTAGGATCACGTCCATCATCATATTTTACAGCAAATTCGATTGCTTCCACTTTTTTAAAATAATCTTCATCTAGTTTTCTTACCAGACCAGGTTCACACAAAGGTGTTTTCCCACTAAATATCTCGATTTGATCCATGATTGGACCCATTAAATCTACGGCATAAATTCCTGCTTCGTCCGCTTTTTCTTTAATATAAGCCCTCATATCGGGTTTAACCAGTGTAAAGGCAATCATAGCACAATCTAAAGCTACAAGTGAGATAACATCATCAATATGCTCCTTGTCCTCGACGTACGGAAACCTCTTTAATGTCATTCCTGCGCCATTAAATTGGCTGATTGCGGCTTTTGTTACTAATTCAGCCGTTTCCCCTACTGAATCAGATACAACATATATAACTGGCTTGTTCATTCTTCCTCAACAGCTCCTCTGTAAGTAATCTTTACTATTCATTTCCTAAAGCAACGAATGCTTTTGTAATGTTTGTTTTTGTAATTCGCCCGATAACTTCAAAGCCATTTTCTGATTTTCTAACAATTGGTAAAGAATCAATTTGTTTCTCAATCAGTAATTTGGCCACATCTATTAATAGGTCTTCCATTTCACACATCGTAATATTAGGCATTCTTGTCATGATAATGTTAATTGGCAGTGCGGTAAGTTCTTGTTTGCCAAGACTTGCCCTCAGTAAATCCTTCCGAGAAAGCACCCCCACTAGCAGAGAATTATTATCTACAACAAATAATGTCCCCACATCTTCAAGGAACATTGTACAAATCGCATCATAAACTGAAACATTTTCTTTCACCACTACAGGCATCGATTGATAATCTCTGACGTAGATTTTTTGAAGATTTTCAGTTAAAAGTTGCGTACCAGATTTCCCCGTATAAAAATAGCCAACCCTTGGTCGGGCGTCCAAATATCCAGCCATCGTAAGTATCGATAAATCTGGTCTTAACGTAGCCCTAGTTAAGTTTAATTGATCCGCAATCTGTTCCCCTGTAATTGGCCCTTGGTCTTTTACGATTTGGATGATTTGATCTTGGCGTTTCGTCAGTTCTATTTTACTCACCACCATTTTTATCTTTATATGTATAAAAACGTTATCCTGTATATAGAAATATTATATACTAATTATTTTTTAAATTAAATATAAAGAAAAAGGTGCGAAATAGCACCTTTTCTATCATTAGTTAAAAAGAAATCTTTTCTTGGATAAAGTTAATTAGGTTTGCAATTGGAACACGGGTTTGCTCCATTGTGTCGCGGTCGCGAACCGTTACCATTTTGTCTTCTTTTGAATCGAAATCATAGGTAATACAGAACGGAGTACCGATTTCATCGTGTCGGCGATAACGTTTACCAATTGACCCTGCCTCATCATAATCAACCGAAAAATACTTTGCTAAAGATGCAAATACTTCTTTCGCTTCTTCAGACAATTTCTTTGATAACGGAAGCACTGCTGCTTTAAATGGAGCCAGCGCTGGGTGGAAATGCATAACCGTTCTTGAAGTACCATCTTCAAGCTGTTCTTCCTCATAGGCATCAATAAGGAAGGCTAATGTAACACGATCCGCACCTAATGATGGCTCGATACAATATGGAATATATCTTTCATTTGTTTCTGGATCGATATAATTAAAGTCTTCACCTGAAAATTGCATATGCTGTTTCAAGTCATAATCAGTACGTGATGCTACACCCCAAAGTTCGCCCCAGCCAAATGGAAATTTATATTCAAAATCAGTAGTTGCATTACTATAATGGGAGAGCTCATCTTCAGAATGATCACGAAGACGTAAATTTTCTCTACTTATACCTAGAGATGTTAACCATTGTTCCGCATATTGCTTCCAGTAATCAAACCATGTTAATTCCTCACCTGGTTTACAGAAGAATTCAAGCTCCATTTGCTCAAATTCACGAGTACGGAAAGTGAAATTACCTGGTGTAATTTCATTACGGAAACTCTTACCGATTTGCGCGATACCAAAAGGTAATTTTTTTCTCATTGTCCGCTGAACATTTTTAAAGTTAACAAAGATCCCTTGTGCTGTTTCTGGACGAAGGAATATTTCATTTGTACTGGACTCTGTTACACCTTGGAAGGTTTTAAACATTAAATTAAATTGGCGAATGCCGGTAAAGTCATGACTTCCGCAGTCCGGACAGGCAATATTGTGTTCCTTAATGAGATCTTCCATTTTTTCAAACGGCAAACCATCGACTACCATTTCTAAGCCTTTTTCATCAAGAGCATTTTCAATTAACTTATCAGCACGATGGCGAGCTTTACAGTTTTTACAATCAATCATCGGATCGTTAAAGTTACCGATATGTCCTGAAGCTTCCCATGTTTTTGGATTCATTAAAATGCTTGCATCCAATCCAACATTGTAGGGAGATTCTTGAACGAATTTTTTCCACCAAGCTTGTTTAATATTGTTTTTAAATTCTACTCCGAGTGGTCCGTAATCCCATGTATTTGCTAGACCACCGTAGATTTCTGAACCTGGAAAAATAAAACCTCTATGTTTCGCATGAGAAACAATTTGCTCCATTGATACACTCATTTTCAAAATCTCCTTTAATTTAATAAAAATAAAAATAAAAAAACTCCCGTCCCTATGCAATTAAGCATAGGGACGAGAGTTTACCCGCGGTTCCACCCTATTTGCTGCTGTAAGCAGCCTCTTTAAGTTACACGATGCTCGAGAACGCCTTCCTTAGTGCTCTATACCCTAGCTTCCACCACCCTAGGTTCGCTTTTATAGAGATTGCTAAGTACTATTTTCCTTCATAGCAACTATGATATTAAAAATCATAATAACGAAAACTAGTGCATTTGTCAATCTTCCTTCTATAAAAGATTGCGAAATTGATCCATCGAATTGAGAAATTTCTTTGTCTTAAGATGAAGTCCGGAGTATTCGTCATAGTAGGTTGATATTACTTTCTTTAATTCAGCCTTGGTTTCAGGTTTTACTGAGATATTTCCTAATCTAGAAAGATCAAAATAATAAAATATCCGTAACAACTTTACGGCCGCCGGTGTTAACTTTAAATGATAGGCATCTCTTTCTAAACAACGGTGACAAATGAAACCACCTTCACTAATTGAAAAAGAAAAATGTCCGTCTGTGCTTCCGCAAACGGAACATTGATTCAATGTTGGATATAATCCCATTACGTTAAGCATCTTCATTTCATAAATATGCATGAGAATATCAGGATCATAGCCTTCATTCATATAGTTTAAGGTCTGATAGAGTAATTCAAAGTGAAAAGGATTTGGCTTTCTATCGTCCGTACATTTATCTGTTAATTCCACGATATAACTAGCATAAGCTGTTAAAAAAATGTCTTCCGCAATCGATCGAAAAGAGGAAATCATTTCGCCTTGCTGAACACTGCCTAAGCCAGAACCTCTTTGGACAAGGAAATAGCCATGAGTAAAGAGCTGGGAAATAGAGGAAAGACGGCTGTTGGGCTTCTTTGCCCCTCTTGCCATCACACCTATCTTCCCCCATTCTCTTGTATATAAGGTAACCACTTTGTTTGTTTCACCATAATCTGTTGTTCTAATGACGATGCCTTCACATTTCTGAAGCATTTATGTCACCATCCCGTTGCTTTAGACAAACTTATCAAACGGGATAATCAAATTGTGCTAGCTCTTCATTCTGATTTCCGGGTATCTCTTGGTTTTCCTTCTCAAGTTCTTTAATGAGAAGATATGTGTCAATATTACCTGTCTGAAGGAATACTTTCCACGTAAAATCCATCATCGAAAACCCCACCTTTCATTATTTAGACTAGCTTCATTTCAATCCCAAACCTTACAATTATCATAGCCTGCCTAAGCAAAAATCATAAGACGAAAATTTTGTTAATGTTGTCCATGCATAATTTAAAAGTTGTTTTAATATTTTTATTAGGGTAATTTCTATCAATATTCATCTTCATTAAAGCCAAAATCGCGAAGCTGGGACATCTTATTACGCCAATCTTTTTGGACCTTGACCCAAAGTTCGAGGAAAACCTTCGATCCTAATAGATTTTCTATATCCACTCGGGAACGTTTTCCGATTTCTTTCAGCATACTGCCTTGTTTCCCAATAATAATACCTTTTTGCGAATCACGCTCAACAATGACCGTAGCCATTACATGGATGATATCCTTTCCCTTTTGCCGTTCCATTTTATCGAGAACAACAGCTAGCGAATGGGGTATCTCCTCCCTTGTTAAGTGCAATGCCTTTTCACGGATTAATTCTGTAATAATAAATCTTTCTGGGTGATCGGTTACTTGGTCAGCAGGGTAATATTGCGGTCCTTCTGGTAAATAGGATTTAATTTGTTCTAATAAACGCTCTACATTATTACCTTCAAGGGCCGAAATTGGAATAATTTCTTTGAACGGATACTTTTCTTTATATGATTCAATCAATGGCAGCAATTCATCTGGATGAATTTGATCAATTTTATTAATGACAAGAAAGATTGGTGTTTGAACGGTTTGGAACTTTTCAAGGATAAATTCTTCCCCACGGCCAAACCCTTCTTCGGCATTTACCATAAATAGAATTAAATCTACTTCTTTTAAAGTATTTTGCGCTACCTTCATCATAAAATCGCCTAGTTTGTGTTTCGGCTTGTGTATTCCCGGTGTATCAATAAAAACCATCTGGGTATTATTCAGTGTTAATACTCCCTGAATTTTATTCCGTGTTGTTTGTGGTTTATCGCTCATAATGGCGATTTTCTGACCAATAACCCGATTTAAAAACGTTGATTTTCCTACATTCGGACGCCCAATAATTGAAATAAAACCTGATTTATAACCATTATTATTATTATTCAGCATGGAGGTCCTCCAGAGAAAAAGCACCAGGCAGTACTTCTTTTAGGCTTGCTTTAAAAGCTACATCAATTAATTTCTCGGTGTTCAATATTCTTTCTTCCCTTCCAGCAAATAAATTTGCCGCTTCCTATATTTTACCTTAAAAATGTCATAAAATCATTAGTTGTTGCGAAAAAGTAATATAAAAATTAGAATTTTCATAAAAATCAGCTAATTAACCAATTTCTTTCTGATAAGTTATTTTATCGAATTCATTCTCCGTTTTCAAATCCACGGGAAACTTAAAAAATATTAAACCATTTAACAAAACGTGGCAAAAAAATGATTAGTCCTATTACCACAACTGCGAGCGCATAAATAAAAACAGCTCCAGCTGCCAAATCCTTCGCTTGCTTTGCCAGCGGATGATACTCTTCAGTTACTAAATCCACTACCCGTTCTACTGCGGTATTCAGTATTTCAAGGGAAAAGATACCCCCGATCGCGGCAATTACAAATAGCCATTCTACTGTACTAATGGAAAAAAACAGAGAGATGCCAATAACGATTATCGATAAAATCAGATGAATTCTCATGTTTCTTTCACTTCGAATGGCTGTGAAGATACCAGTGATTGCATAAGAAAAGGACTTCAGTAAGTGTACACGCTTATCTTTTGAGTCCATATTCATTTAATATTTCCTTTTGGAGTGTAAACATTTGTTTTTCCTCTGCATCAGTCATATGATCGTAGCCTAATAAGTGAAGGAATCCATGAACCGTTAAAAACCCGAGCTCCCGAATAAAGGAATGACCATATTCCTCTGCCTGTTCTCTTGCCCGGGGAATAGAGATAATGATATCTCCCAATACCCGTGGCATATCCACACCAGTCAATTCTATTTCCCCTTCACCTAGTTCTTCCATTGCAAAGGAAATAACATCAGTCGGCGCATCTTTATCTCGATACTCCCAATTTATTTCATGAATCCTTTCGTTGGATACAAATGTAACAGATAACTCACTATTCGCTTCTACCCCTTCTTTTTCGGCAGCAAAGTTTAATAACTTCTCAATCTCTTCCATTTGTTCATTCGATAATTCATTTGTTTCATCAATTAAATCAATCATTAATTCTGTCATACTTGAAGCACCTTCTTCGACATTTCTGGATATTCAATCCTAGAGTGAAAAATCCCCTTTAAGGTTTCACAAAAGGAGTGTGAAACAATTTCTAATTCTTTTAACGTCAGATCACATTCATTCAATTGCCCATCCTGCAGACGATCCGCTACAATTTTCTTTACTAGCGATTCAATTGTTTCCGGGGTTGGCTGCCGCATCGACCTTACCGCGGCCTCGACACTGTCTGCTATACCAATAATGGCTGATTCTTTTGACTGTGCCTTTGGCCCAGGGTATCGATAATCATCTTCCTTAACCTCATCATCATTTTGTAATGCTTTATGGTAAAAAAACTTAAGTAAGGTTGTACCATGGTGCTGCTCGGCAATTTGAGTGATTTCCTTTGGCATATTATTTTTTCTTAATATATCTGCACCATCCGTGACATGAGCGATAATAATATTTGCACTTCTGTCAGGCGACAGGCGATCATGCGGGTTTTCAAGATGCATTTGATTTTCAATAAAAAAGTTTGGCCGTTTCGTCTTTCCAATATCATGATAATAACTGCCGACCCTTGCTAAAAGACCATTTGCCCCAATGGCTTCACAAGCAGCATCAGCAAGGTTGGCAACCATGACACTATGGTGATAGGTCCCAGGAGCTTCCATTAATATTTTTCTTAGCAGCGGATGATTGGGGTTTGAAAGTTCAATGAGCTTCATCGTAGAAAGAATCCCAAAGCTAGCTTCAAAAAACGGTAAAAGTCCTATCGTTAAAACAGCAGAGCCAATTCCAGAAAAAATGGCTGTGATAATGTAATAGCCATATTCTAAGCCTGAAAACTGTCCATTCGGAAGGAACATTAATGCCCAAATCGTGAACAGGTTTACGGCGGCCGCAAATGATCCTGCTTGAAGGATCTTTGTCCGCTTATTCTGATCGCCTAAGAATAGAATTGCAGCTAATGCACTAAATAATATATAAATCCCTTCAAAAAAGTTAAGTGTCCCAGAAACACCTTCGTTAAATAGGATACTTCCACAAACCGCCAAAACAATCGACGTCAAAATAGCTAGCTTTTCATCAATTAAAATCTTAAGTAGCATTCCAGCCATCGCTGCTGGGAACAAATAGCCAATCCCAGAATAATTAAAGATTTGCAGCATGCTGATAATTTTTAGAAGAAACAATGATAGGATAAAAATTATCCCAAATAATAATAGATTTGTCTGTCTTTTTTCAGGCTCCTCTTTCATTTGATAAAAATAAAAATAGAGAGCTGCCAGAACAATAATAAGCAGAATACCTAATCCTATAAAAGGTTTAAAGGATTTTTCGTTTTCCAAGAGACCAACCAGCTCTAGCTGCCGATACTCTTCCTGCCTAATTAATTTCCCTTCTTCAACAATAATTTGGCCTTGAAGTATTCTTACAGGTTCAACACTTTCAGCAGCCTGCTCACGTTGCTCTTCTGTTGCCACAGGATCATAAAATGTGTTTTGAATGACGGCATATCTTCCTAAATCAATCGCAGCATTTTTCAAATCACCATTTAAAGTAGTAAATTTTAATTCTTCTTCAAGACTTTTTTTAGCATTTTCAACATCATCGGCTGATATTTTTTTACTCATCACATTATTGATCGCCGTAACAGTTAAATCCTTGGCAATCGATAATTCGTCATTGCTGGCTTGAACCAGTGCAGTAAAAACCTGATTCGATAGCTCCTTTGTTACTCGATCAGTCAGCTTCGATTTTAGCATCGAAACCTTTTCCTCATCCGTTGGAACTGCAGGATCATTTGGTATTTCATCGACAACTATGTTTTGTTTTTTCAATTCACTTTCAACTTCATCATTTACATCTGTCGCCGAATCAAAAATAGAGGAAATTAACTCCACTTGGTTAGAGGTATACTCCCGCTTTAACGTATATACATCTTGAATTTGATTCAAAGCATCCTGGCGCTTTTTCTCGGTACTTATTTTATCTTCTACTGTGACAGGAGAGCGGATGGTTTTTTCCGCTACAGTTAACAAACCAACATCCAATTTCTCTGGTTTTACATTACTATACAATAATGTATATAACACAAGTCCCATCACAAAGAAAAATAACACTCGGAAAAAGGTAAAATCGAGAAGCTTTTTTATTTGAATAAAGTACTTCTGTATTTTTTTCAAGTAACTCCCCCCAAAACCTCCTAAAATCATCCAAAAGTCTACCTATACACTTATGTAAAATGATAACAGTTTTTCTAATAAGTTTCACCTTCTAATAAAAAGAGCTGTTATCAGTGGAAAAAGGGATAAACCGATTTATGGTCTATCCCTCTTCCTTCGCTCATTTATTTTGTAGTGACTTCTTCTCATAGGCCTCAATAATTCTTGCCACTAATGGATGTCGGACCACATCGCTTTGCTCTAAGAAAACAAATGAAACACCTTTCACATTCATCAAAATCTCTTCAGCAACAATCAGTCCTGACTTTGCACCTTTTGGCAAATCTACTTGCGTTTGATCCCCAGTGATAACCATTTTAGAACCAAAGCCAAGTCTCGTCAAAAACATCTTCATTTGTGCGTGTGTAGTATTTTGAGCCTCATCCAAAATGACAAAAGCATCATCCAAGGTTCGTCCCCTCATATAGGCAAGTGGAGCAATCTCAATTGTCCCTCGTTCAATTAGCCTTTGAGTATGCTCAGCACCAAGTACATCATTCAGCGCATCATATAAAGGTCGTAAATAAGGATCGACTTTTTCCTTTAAATCCCCTGGTAAGAAACCAAGGCTTTCACCGGCCTCAACAGCTGGTCTTGTAAGAATAATCTTATTAACATGCCCATTTTTTAAAGCATTGACTGCCATGACGACAGCGAGATAAGTCTTTCCAGTCCCTGCTGGTCCAATCCCAAAGACAAGATCATTTTTCCTGATTGCCATTACATATTGTCTTTGTCCAAGCGTTTTTATTCGTATTGACTTTCCTTTAACATTCTTAGCAATTTCTTCATCATAGAGGTTTTCAAAGTAATCAAGGGTACCCTTTTCTGCCATTTGAATCGCGTACAAAACATCTCTCTGACTAATCGTAATTCCTTTTCGTATGACAAAAATGAGTCTGTCAATAATTTGGCTCGCAAGTACAACCTTTTCTTCATCACCAGATAGGCTTACCGATTCACCTCTAGTGACAATCGAAACCTCGAGTTCTTCTTCAATAATTTTCAAATTAGAATCCGCATTCCCTAATAGGGCAATCGCTTCTGCTGGATTTTCAAGTTGAACATTCATGGTTTTTAAGTTTATTGTCATTCAGGCGTCTCCTTGGGTATCGGTTGTCCGACTGCAATATTTTCGAGTATCTTAAAATGGATATCTAGTATAACTTTACCATTCTCCACCAGCTTGTGCAAAATTTTTTCCTCTTTAAGAATAGCTTCTTCATCCAGACCATTTTTTATTTCTTTCTTTGCAAGCTCGATTGCCATTTCTTCCGCTTGCTTCTCTGTGTAAGTCCGAGTAAAGCTTTCACTTGCCCTTAAGGTTTCATTTCCATACGAAATAGGTAAATCCCATTTGAGAAAATGAATTTTTTGAACATTTTTTTCTGTTTCGAACTCAGTAAATTCAGGTTTACCAAATCCCCAAATAGGAATCTCTAAATTTCCAATTTTAAGAAAATGTTTTTGTTTTTCCCGTCCGTCAAATACTTTAAAATTTGTTACTAAAGGCTGTTCCACATGGCTTCTATACCATGTTTCTCCCCAAACTTCCCCTTCAGCCGCAACGATTTGTTCTTGTCCTTCTTTTCCATAGACCCCTGATACGAGTAATTGCCCTTGAACAACATAATCATTTTTATCGACAACTTTCTGCCCTATTTCAATGTCCATCTTTACGATGGTTGCTTTCTTTTTCGCAATCAAATTCTGAGGAGGTAAATGTTCAGGCTTTTTCGGTTCCTTTTTCTCCACAACTTGAAGATGATAGGTTGTCCCTTTTAACTCCACACCAACCCAGGTTAGGTTTCCAATATTGTCGGTTAATTTTCTTTGAATCCCCTCTACATTATCGACAAATAATTGAACCTTTCCAATTTTCACCCCCATCTTGTCCAACTCTTTGCGAATTTGATATTCCGTTGCCGGTTTTGCTCCTTTAATATCAATTCCCCAAATCATATTGGAAAGGATTAAAATAATGAATAAAAAAAAGGTGGCTCCAAGTACAAAGCCACTATTTTTTAGCAGCCGCTTAAACAGAAAGGGCACTCCGCTCCGTCTTAAAAACGAGATCGAACAATCCTTTCCCCTTGCATACTGTCTTATCTTCAAGGCATCTTTGAGCCTTATTGTAAAGGTAATCGTCTCGGTCCCATGACGTTTTACATTCCAAATCATAAGATCATTTCTGATTAGGATATTCAAGAATCGTTCAATTCCTCGTCCAGATACTTTTACGGTTACTTTTCCAAATAAAAATTCAATCCACTGATTTTTCATCATGTTCCTCCCGGATTTTCATTTATATATACGACCTGATCAATTCTCCCTTCGAGTAAAATCTCTTCAGGCAGAATTGTTTTTATTACGAAGGATTTACCTTTTATCTGCAATTGACCTTGTTTAAGCAGCAGGCGTAATTCCTTATCCGTAAAGGTCAGTAAACCTCTGTGATTTTCTATATAAATATGGATTTGTCCAATCATCGTGATTCTAGGCAGGTCCATGATGACATCTTGAGGAAGATCCATTTTTTCTGCCATCCAGTTGCGGACACGCTGTCCCCATTTTTTTGCCATAAAAAAAGAACCCCCTTTCATTTCATAAATATGAGATGAAGGAAGGTTCTAGCACTTTTTCTTTTTACCTTTTGTTACTAAATGGTCTTTTTGCTCGAGGTGGTCCAAGGATTTCCGCCCAAATGATTCCGTTGATTATTGTCTTTTCATCTTGTTCATGAGTAAATACCTGTTCTTCCTCTAACTTTCCTTTAGATTGAGGATAAATTTTTCCAACAGGATTTATTTCAATGTCTTTCTTTATTGGTTGATATTTTTCCTCAAACTTTGGACTACTGCTTTTTACTGGCAATCCAGTAGTAATTTCCCCTATTTCTTTTCGGCTATTTTTTTGGGGTTGTTCCAACATGGAGCGAATGCCATGAAAGTCTTTTGTTTTAATTGATTTTGCTCCCTTGGGTTGACCCTGCCGCTTTGCTTTCCCAAAAATAGTCGAGAGAATACCAGCGATAATAATAAATAGTATCGTTTCCACTTGTCAGACTCCTTTCATGGAAAAAGCACTGGCTGTTAACGATCGTCTTTTTTCTCACCGGTAATTTTACCAATAGACCCTCTCATATCGGTATCGGCTGCAATATTTTTATAATTCATATAGTCCATTACCCCGATATTACCAGATTTTAATGCTTCTGACATAGCCAGTGGCACTTCTGCCTCTGCCTCAACAACCTTCGCTCTCATTTCTTCTACTTTGGCCTTCATTTCCTGCTCTGTAGCGACAGCCATAGCCCTCCGCTCTTCTGCTTTGGCTTGGGCAATTTTCTTATCCGCTTCCGCTTGTTCCGTTTGTAATTCAGCACCGATGTTTCTGCCTAAATCAACATCGGCAATATCAATCGATAGAATTTCAAAAGCGGTACCAGCATCTAACCCTTTAGCTAAGACAGTTTGAGAAATCAATTCAGGGTTCTCAAGCACTTTACTATGGTCGGCTGAGGAACCGATCGTCGATATGACCCCTTCACCTACACGAGCCACGACAGTATCCTCACCTGCCCCCCCAACAAGTCGGTCGATATTCGCACGTACCGTAATTCTCGCTTTTGCTTTCACTTCGATACCGTTCATGGCAACACCTGCGATAAATGGAGTTTCAATTACTTTAGGATTAACACTCATTTGTACCGCTTCTAATACATCACGTCCTGCTAAATCAATCGCAGCACAGCGTTCAAATGATAACTCAATATTTGCCCGGTGAGCAGCAATTAAAGCATTGACCACTCTGTCAACATTACCACCGGCTAGATAATGACTTTCTAACTGATTTGTTGTAACACTCAAACCAGCCTTATGTGCCTTAATAAGTGGATTGACAACCCTGCTTGGTGTTACCCTTCGTAACCGCATACCTACTAGAGTGAAAATGCTAATCTTAACACCAGCAGCAAGCGCGGAAACCCAAAGCATAACCGGTACAAAAGATAATAAAATTCCTAGAAAAATTAGCGCAACAACAATAATTGCGATGACAAATAGTGTTCCACTTGTTAATTCCATATTCTGCAGCCTCCTTGTAAAGTGTTTTACACTTCTCTTACAACTATCCTTACTCCCTCAACCTTAATTACTTTAATTTTTGCACCTTGATCAATAAAACCACCTTCACTCACAACATCCACTCTTTCATTATGAAAGACTGCAGTCCCGGCTGGTCTTAACATGGTTATGGCTTCTCCCACACTTCCTAATAAGTCTGTACGATTTACATTTGATACATAACCATCTTCTTTCTTTGCCGTTTCAAAGAGAATCATCCGATTAAAGAGAACCATCTTCTTTCCAAAAATTTTTATCATAATAAACAGCAGGACGATGGAAATTCCCAAAGAAATAAATATTGATATCCCCATATAAAGTGGATTGTCACCTGCTAGAAATAGACTTGCTATAAGCGCTGCCAGCCCCAATGTACCTGAAATGGCTCCTGGCAGGAAAAATTCTAAAAAAATTAGCAATATACCGACTGCAAATAATATTATCGTACCGACTCCAGCAAGTCCTGCTTGGAAATGACCATAAAAGAATAATAGTAAAGCGAATAAGCCAATAAATCCGGAAACTCCAAATTTTGTTGAAAACAGCTCGTAGACAATCGCAGCACCAGCTATTGTTAATAGGAACGTCACTACTATTGGGTTCGTTAGAAACTCAACCATCATTACCCTCCTTTCTAAACTTTTTTAGACAGCTATTAATACGTTTTACCGTCAAAAAAGTTTCAATAATTATAGGTATGAAAAAACCGCAGGCAATATTGCCTGCGGTTTTGGTTGTAAGAATAATTATGAAAGGTGTTGTTGTACAAATTTATTAACAAGTGACCCGTCTGCTTTACCCTTTACTTTAGGCATAATAGCAGCCATCACTTTTCCCATTTCCGCTTTTGATTTTGCGCCGACTTCAGAAATTGTTTCTTTAACAATGTCTGACAACTCTTCTTCAGAAAGTTGTTTCGGTAAATACAGCTCGACAACCGCCAATTCTGCACGCAATTTATCAACAAGGTCTTGTCGACCTGCTTTATCAAATTCATGGAGGGAATCTTTGCGTTGCTTTACTTCGCGAGACAGGATTGTTAACTCATCTTCTTCGGTAAGCTCTTTATTTCCGAGCTTAATCGCTTCATTTTGTAATGAAGCTTTTACCATCCGAATTGTGGTGAGTTTGTCTTTTTCCTTGTTTTTCATCGCTTGTTTCATATCATTATTTAAACGCTCGAGAAGACTCATGATTACACCCTCTCTTAGAACTTACGTTTTCTTGCAGCTTCAGACTTTTTCTTACGTTTTACACTTGGCTTTTCGTAGAATTCGCGCTTTCTTGCCTCTTGCAAAGTACCTGTTTTTGATACAGTACGTTTGAAGCGACGAAGAGCATCTTCAAGCGATTCGTTTTTACGAACAACGGTTTTAGACATTCTCTTTCCCTCCCTCCGAAACACAACACACTTACATTCAATCCATGTACCTTGCAATTATAATATAACCTTGATACAAGGTCAACTGTATTTCTATTAGATGAAACAAGCTTTTTATTTTTTTATACGAATCCCTGCAAATTTTTGATTACTTCCGTTATTTTAGGCATGTCCCCTTCCAGATGACATAGAATGAATGGAGGGGTGAAGACATGCTGTATATCATATTATTTATCTTATTTATATTATTATTTATTTTTGGGATGACCATTATTAGGTTCGCATTATTTAACCTATCAGCTGATAAACTTAAAGGGTGGCTGACTAAGCTGACTAGTACACCATTAAAAGGCATGGTGACAGGCACCTTTATTACGGCACTCCTGCAGAGCAGCACGGCCGTAATGGTCATCACAATTGGACTAATCTCAGCTAAAATCATGACCTTCCCACAATCAATCGGGATTATTTTAGGTACCAATATCGGGACCACGTTTAAAACGGAGTTAATTACCTTCAATATAGATCAATTCCTTGTTCCTCTAGCAGTTATTGGAGCGATATTGACCTTCTTCCATAACATAAAAATAAGAAGTATTGGCATGCTGCTTTTCGGAATTGCCTCTGTTTTTACAGCTATGAAAGGGTTTGAACTTTTAGCACAGCCGTTAACAGCTCTCCCTTTTATCAATACCTATATACTTTCCATCAATGATAATCTTATTTTAAGCCTTTTAACTGGTGCAATCATCACGGCAATTATTCAATCGAGCACAGCAATGACTGGGATAACAATGGGATTTTTAACTGCCGGACTTCTTCAATTAGATGCAGGAATTGCGATCGTTTTTGGTGCCAATATTGGAACCTGCATTACTGCCCTGATTGCTTCCATTGGAGGAGGAAAAGAATCACGTTTGGCCGCTTTTGCACATGTTTGGCTTAATGTTGGAGGGGTGTTAATCTTTTCCCCCTTTATTCCATTATTGGCCGAAAATGCCCATCTATTAGCGGAAGAAAAAATGGTGCAGTTAGCACATATTAGTGTACTATTTAATGTTGTTTCCTCAATAATGGTTTTACCTTTTGCAACAAAATTTGGAAAAATGATTCTGCGAATTCATGATCGGAAATAAAAAAAGAGCCAAAATTGGCCCTTAAATAGCAGCTTCTGTTTTATTGAAAACCTCTGCCTTAACTGATTCATCATCCAAGATACGGACAAATTGCCCTTCATTATATGGATAACCAGCTTTAGAAATTTTCACTTTAACAAGCTTACCAATCATATCTTCTGTTGCAGGAAGTAGCACTTTCAAATAATTATCAGTATAACCGACATATAATCCAGGGCTGAATTCCTCTTCAGGAATAACTTCTAACACTTGGTTTTCAAATTGTGAGGCATACTCTTTTGCCAATTGATCAGAAAGAGCGATTAAGCGGTGAACACGGTCATTTTTCACTTCTTCATCCACTTGATCTTCCATACGTGCAGCAGGTGTACCTGTACGCTTCGAATACGGGAACACATGGAGCTCAGAGAATTTATGTTCACGAATGAAATTATAGGTTTCCATAAATTCTTCTTCTGTTTCCCCAGGGAAGCCCACAATAACATCCGAAGTCACTGCTAAGCCCGGAAGTACTTCTTTTAGTCGGTCCAATCTTTCAGCAAAGAATTCCATCGTATATTTACGGCGCATTCTTTTTAGCACAGTATTAGAACCTGATTGAATCGGGATATGCAAGTGTCGAACAATGATGTTCGATTGGTTGATGACTTCAATTACTTCATCGGTAATTTGACTAGCCTCTATCGATGAAATACGAAGTCTTGCAAGACCTTGTACCTGTGCTTCTAAATCCCGTAGTAGGCCAGCAAGATTATACTCCTTCATATCTTCACCATAGCCACCTGTATGAATTCCTGTCAGCACGATTTCTTTGTAACCAGCATCTACAAGTTGCTGGGCCTGACGAATGACCTCTTTTGGATCACGTGATCTCATTAATCCACGAGCCCAAGGAATAATACAGAAGGTACAGAAATTATTACATCCCTCTTGAATTTTCAAAGACGCCCTTGTCCGATCCGTAAAAGCAGGGACATCCAGCTCTTCGTAAACCCGATTTTTCATTATGTTGCCAACACCATTGATAGGCTGGCGCTCTGTTTTATATTGCTCAATATATTCAAGCATCTTGACTCGGTCCTGCGTCCCAACTACGATATCAACCCCAGGAATCGCCATAATTTCAGCAGGAGATGTTTGTGCGTAACAACCTGTTACACAAATAACCGCATCTGGATTCTTTCGAACGGCCCGACGAATAACTTGGCGGCTTTTTTTGTCTCCAGTATTCGTTACTGTACATGTATTTATGATATATACATCCGAAATGGCTTCAAAATCAACTCGGTTATAGCCCTCTTGCTTGAACAATTGCCAGATAGCTTCAGTCTCATAGTGATTAACTTTACATCCAAGTGTATGAAATGCGACTGTTGGCATAGTATTCATCACCTCAATAATTCAAAATGATAGGAAATCGCAGATAATACATATAATGGTGCGGTTTCCGTTCTTAATATTCTCGGACCTAAGCCACAAATGGCAAAATCATGATCCTTTAATGCCTGAACCTCATCTTCTGTTAATCCGCCTTCTGGACCAAATACGAAAAGAAGGGAATCCCCTTTTTTCATTTTTTGTAATGTAGCCGAGAAAGTGGAAGTTTCTCCGTTTCTGCTCTCTTCTTCGAAAGCAACTAATTTATAATTAAAGTACTTGCCTTTTTCGAGTAAAGTATTGAAACTAACAGGAATATCAACTTCAGGCAAATAACTGCGGTGGGATTGTTCTGCTGCTTCTTTTGCAATTTTTTGCCATCTTTCTATTTTCTTCGCAGCTTTTTTCTCATCCCATTTCACAATCGAACGCTTGGCTGCGAATGGCAGAAATTCATGAGCACCTAATTCTGTGCCTTTTTGAATGATCCATTCTAATTTGTCCCCTTTCGGGAGACCACTTGATATCGTAACAGAGATAGGCAACTCTGGTGTCTCGTCCATCCATTGTACAACGTCTGCAACGACTTGTTCATCGGTAATTTTTACAATTTTACAGACAGCCGCTTTCCCATCTGGCTCTACACAAATGATATTGTCATCTATTTCCATACGCATCACTTTAATAATATGATGGCGATCCTCACCATCAATTAAAAAATGATGATCATTTGCTCGATGTTTAACAAAGTACCGTTGCACGCGATGCACCCCTCTAAAACATTTTACTCTTCATTTTACTAAAAAAATAAAGAGAAAGAAATAGAAAAAAGGGGATATCCCCCCAAACTAAAACGATTATTTCCTTTTGGCAATGATGGCAACCCAATCTTCCATCAGAATGGTTTCAGTAATTTCAAAACCTGAATCTATCAAAGCTTGTTTTACTTGATCTTTTTTTTGCTGAATGATACCTGAAGCTATAAAAGAGCCTCCTGTTTTTACCACTCGTGCAACATCATCTGTAAACCGTAAAATAACTTCAGCTAGTATATTGGCTACAATTACATCCGCTGAGTTTTCCTCGACACCATCTAAAAGATTATTTTGAGATATCATTACCTTATTATGAACCTTGTTTAGCTTAATATTTAACCTCGCCTGAGTTACTGCGACTTCATCAAGATCGTAAGCACGGATATCTTCAGCCTCCAGCATCGCAGCGGCAATGCTAAGCACACCTGAACCGGTTCCAACATCAATGATCCGATCACCAGGACGAACAGTTCTTTCTAAAGCTTGAATACACATTACAGTTGTTGGATGTGTTCCAGTCCCAAATGCCATACCTGGATCCAGTTCAATGATTAATTCATCACTGGTCACCGGAGTATAGATTTCCCAGGTTGGAACAATCGTAAATCTCTCAGATATTTTCACAGGATGATAATATTTCTTCCATGCAGTTGCCCATTCTTCCTCATTCACTTCACTGATGGTAACTTTATTCAAACCAATATCAATATTATGAATGATTAAATTGTTAATCGCTTCTTTTACCGCGTCAACGGTTTCACCCAAGAAACTGTTCACCGGTAAATACGCTTTAACAATGACGCCTTCTTCAGGGTAATCATCTGGATTGAGTTGGTAGATTTCCCCGAATTGATCCTGCCTTTCCTTCGTAAGTTCAAAAGGATCTTCAATTACAACACCGCTGGCACCAGCCTCGTGTAAAATATGTGAAATAGGTTCAATCGCTTCATTGGTGGTGTGAATACTAATTTCTGACCACTTCATATCTACCAACTCCAATCCTTACTCGCCTTTAAAGGCTCGTTTTACTTTAGAAAAAAATCCTTCTTCATGTTCTCCAATCGGTGAATTACCGCTAATATCAGCAAACTCGCGAAGAAGTTGTTTTTGTTTGTCCGTTAACTTTGTAGGAGTAACCAGTCGAACAATAATATGCTGATCCCCTACCCCATAACCGCGTACATTTGGAATTCCTTTCCCTTTTAAGCGGAATTTCGTACCTGTTTGCGTACCAGCTGGTACCTTTAGTTTTACCTTACCATGTAAGGTTGGAACTTCGATATCGTCTCCAAGTGATGCCTGAACAAAGGTAATTGGCATTTCACAATAGACATCATCGCCATCTCTTTCAAAAAATTCATGCTCTCTTACATGGAAAACAATATATAAATCACCAGAAGGTCCGCCGTTAACACCGGCCTCACCCTGGCCAGAAATTCTTAATTGCTGACCATCATCAATACCTGCAGGAATTTTCACATGAATTTTCTTGCGCTTTTTCACTTTTCCTTGACCGCCGCAAGTAGTACACTTATTCTTTATTTCTTTCCCCGTACCATTACAGTGGTTACATGTTCGACGATTAACAATTCTACCGAATGGGGTATTTTGTTCAACATTTAATTGCCCTGTACCATGGCAATGCTTACAAGTTTCTGGCTTTGTTCCCGGTTTAGCACCAGAACCACTACATGTTTCACATGTTTCTTCACGTGGAATTTCAATATCTGTTTCTTTTCCGAAAGCTGCTTCTTCAAAAGAAATCGTCATCGTATATTGAAGGTCTGCACCTTGTCTCGGCGCATTCGGATCACGTCTTCTTGATCCACCGCCACCACCAAAGAAGGTATTAAAGATATCTTCGAAGCCGCCAAAGCCGCCGAAATCCCCTCCACCGCCAAAGCCTTGGTTTGGATCCGTATGGCCAAATTGGTCATAATGGGCCTTTTTTTGTTCATCGCTTAAGACTTCATAAGCTTCAGCGATCTCTTTAAATTTATCTGCAGCATCTGGCTCTTTATTAATATCAGGATGATATTTCTTGGAGAGCTTGCGATACGCCTTTTTAATTTCATCCTTAGAAGCACTTTTACTTACACCAAGCACTTCATAGTAATCCCGTTTACTCATGATTACCACTCCCGAATCTGTCACATAAAGATTATTCTAACACTCTAAACAGTGCCTTTGCAATAAAAAAGCCAAAGCAGATAGCCTGGCTTTGACTTTTTTACTTGTAAGTCTAGAAAATTATTTATCGTCTTTTACTTCTTCAAATTCTGCATCGACAACATTGTCATCTTTACCAGCAGCGCCTGCTCCCTCTGCACCTTGTGCTTGTTGAGCCTGAGCAGCTTGCTCATAAAGCTTTACTGTAAGAGCTTGAACAATTTCTTGTAATGCATCCTTTGCAGTGCGAATTTCTTCAAGTTCGTTTTTCTCGATTGCCGCTTTTAAAGCATCCTTTGCTTCATTAGCTTTCGCAACTTCAGCAGCATCTACTTTACCTTCAAGGTCTTTTAATGTCTTCTCCGTTGTGAAAACGAGTTGATCTGCTTCATTGCGAAGTTCAACTTCCTCTTTACGAGCTTTATCGGCATCTGCATTTTCTTCAGCTTCTCTCACCATACGTTGGATCTCTTCATCTGATAATCCTGTTGATGATTTAATCGTAATTTGTTGCTCTTTATTTGTGCCTAAATCTTTCGCACGAACATTTACAATACCGTTTTTATCGATATCGAAAGTTACTTCAATTTGTGGAATTCCACGTGGTGCTGGTGGAATTTCTGCTAATTGGAAGCGTCCAAGCGTTTTGTTATGAGCAGCCATTGGACGTTCACCTTGTAGCACATGAATGTCAACTGCAGACTGGTTATCAGCCGCTGTTGAGAAAACTTGAGATTTTGATGTTGGGATCGTTGTATTTCTATCAATTAATTTCGTAAATACTCCACCCATTGTTTCAATACCAAGTGATAGTGGAGTTACATCTAATAAAACAACATCCTTTACGTCACCGGTGATAACTCCGCCTTGAACCGCAGCTCCCATCGCTACAACTTCATCTGGGTTTACACCGCGATGCGGCTCTTTACCAGTAGCTTTTTTAATCGCTTCTTGAACAGCAGGGATACGAGTAGATCCACCAACAAGAATTACTTTATCTAATTCAGATGGAGATAAACCTGCATCACTTAATGCACGGCGAGTTGGTTCCATCGTCCGCTCTACAAGATGAGCAGAAATTTCATCAAACTTAGCACGTGACATCGTTACTTCAAGGTGAAGCGGGCCAGCTGCACCAGCAGTGATAAATGGTAAAGAAATTTGAGTTGATGTTACACCAGATAAATCCTTTTTCGCTTTTTCAGCAGCATCTTTTAAGCGTTGTAAAGCCATTTTATCTTGAGAAAGGTCAATACCATTTTCTTTTTTGAATTGTTCTACTAAGTAATCAATGATTACTTGGTCAAAATCATCACCGCCAAGACGATTGTCACCCGCCGTTGATTTTACTTCAAATACACCATCACCAAGTTCAAGGATAGATACGTCAAATGTACCGCCGCCAAGGTCGTAAACAAGGATCGTTTGATCTTGGTCTGTTTTATCTAAACCATACGCAAGTGCCGCTGCAGTCGGCTCGTTAATAATACGTTCAACCTCTAAACCTGCAATACGCCCTGCGTCCTTTGTTGCTTGACGTTCTGCGTCATTGAAGTAGGCAGGTACTGTAATTACAGCCTTAGTTACAGGCTCGCCAAGATAATCTTCAGCATAAGACTTTAAATATTGAAGGGTAATAGCGGATAATTCTTGTGGAGTATAGTTCTTACCTTCAACTTCTACTTTATAATCAGTCCCCATATGACGTTTAATGGACATAATCGTATTTGGATTTGTAATCGCCTGACGCTTCGCCACTTCACCTACTTGACGTTCGCCATTTTTAAAGGCAATAACTGACGGTGTTGTGCGATTTCCTTCTGGATTTGGAATTACTTTTGGCTCGCCGCCTTCTAGAACAGCGACACATGAGTTCGTAGTTCCAAGGTCAATACCAATAATTTTACTCATACCCTTTTCCTCCTAAAAATAATATGTAGGTTTTATTGATTAACTTTAACCATTGATGGACGAATGACTCGATCCTTTAACATGTACCCCTTTTGGAATTCATCTGTAACGATATTTGAGCCATAATTCTCATCTTCCCCTTGCATAACTGCTTGATGGAAATTCGGATCAAAATCTTTCCCTACAGCTTCAATGGCCTCAACACCTTCTTTTTTCAAGGCATCCACTAAACTACGGTAAACCATTTCCATTCCTTGAAGCAAGGATTTGGTTTGTTCGTTATCTGCTTCGATTTTCAAGGCTCTTTCAAAATTATCTATTGCTGGCAGCAATTCAACAGCCAATTTTTGCGCTCTATATTTTTCACCCGCTTCGATATCTATACGAGTACGGCGGCGGAAATTATCAAAGTCAGCTTGAAGTCTTAAGTACCGATTATCTGCTTCTTCTAATTTATTTTTAAGCATTTGAATCTCTGCTTGAAGATCGCTAGTATCCGACTCATCTTTCGCCGTTTCACCATCTTCAGCAAAAACTGTTTCAACTTCCTCTACGGTAAGTTCAACATCTTCATTTACTTGATCTTTCACTTCTTCATCGTGAATCGTTTGCTTTGTTTCTTCTGTCAACTTACTCACCTCCCTTAAAGGAATTTATCATATTTATTTAGTAATTTCATGGAAAGGGGGGTGAAGCAATCGCTACTCCACCCTTACTCAATATTTCCAGCCAAATTATTTTTGATACAGCCTAGTTAATGCCGTTGTTAGATCCCGGCTTAAGAACTGCAGCAAACCTATCACTCGAGAATATTCCATTCTCGTCGGTCCAAGGATTGCAATCGTACCTAAATTCTCCGTACCAACTGAGTATGTTGCTGTAATGAGGCTGCAATTTTCCATGGCACTGTCATTGTTTTCCCTGCCGATTTTCACGTTAATACCCTCAGAGTTATTTTTGATTAGATGATAAATCCAATCTTCCTGGTCAATCATTTGCAGAAGTCCACGAATCTTACTGATATCATGAAATTCAGGCTGACTTAACATATTTGTTTTACCACCAAAGAAAAGTTTTTCGTTTGGCGGCATTATTAAAGAGTCAGAAAGGATATGCATCATAAGATCAAAATTATGGATATGCTGCCTTAATAACATGGCAACTTCCTTGTAGATATGATCGTTTAAAACCTCAAGCGGCAAGCCAGTTAACCGTTCATTTAAAATGTTTACTGTTTTCTCCAAATCACTTGCATCAACTGAAGGCGGTAAATAGAAGGTACGGTTTTCTACATGTCCTGTATCGGTCACAAAAATGGCAACGGCCGTTTCTTTATTTAAAGGGATTATTTGTATCCGTTTAAGCTTATTCATGCTGGCAGCAGGGCCCAGAACGATCGACGTATAGTTCGTTAATTCGGATAGTATTTTGGCTGATTTTTGAATAATTTTTTCAAATTCAAAAATCCTTTCCGCAAAAATCGACTGTATGGTTGTGATATCCTGCTTGTTTAAAGCTTGTGGCGACAACAAATGATCCACATAATACCGATATCCCTTTTCGGACGGGACACGGCCTGAAGAGGTGTGCGTTTTTTCAATATAACCCAGCTCCTCAAGGTCAGCCATTTCATTTCGAATAGTCGCAGAACTAAAGGATATTACCTCTTTTTTCGACAAACTCCTTGAGCCGACAGGTTGTGCAGATCGAATAAAATCATCAACAATAACCTGAAGAATCAATAATTGACGATCTGTTAACAACTTTCATCACCTCTGTTAGCACTCATAGAAGCCGAGTGCTAATTCTAATAATAAATTATCAAAAATAGGGGGATGGTGTCAATGAAAAAACCCCAGCTCCTCAAACGAATCTTATCCTAAAAACATTTGAAACACTTCGTTTCCTAATAATCTTCCTGTTTTGGTTAAATATATATTATCTTTATTTATTTCTATCCATTTTTTTGCCTGTAATTCTGACAGTTGATTTTTAAATAATTGGATTGGATCTGTATCGAACTTATCAATGAAATGAGTGATGTTAACCCCTTGAGCTTTACGCAGGCCAAGAAACATTTCTTCTTCCATCTGTTCAGCTATTGAAACATGATTTTCTTGAAAAATGGGTAAATTCCCATCTGTAAGGGTATCGATATATCTTTTCACTGGCCCAATATTGGAACGTCTCCAACCATCTACATAGCTATGTGCCCCTGCCCCAAATCCATAATAATAGTTATTATTCCAATAGGTGAGGTTATGCTTGCTTTCAAAACCTGGTTTTGAAAAATTGCTAATTTCGTACTGCCGGAAGTTATGTTTATCCATTTCTTCCATGAGTAATTCGTACATTTGAGCCTCAACATCTTCACCTGGAGTCGGAAGTTTACCCTTTTGCATAAGGTTATAGAAAACGGTCTTTGGTTCAATAATTAAGGAATAGGCCGAATAGTGCTGAATGTCTAGTGTAAAAGCTTCATTTAATGATTCTTGGAAATCTGAAATCGTTTGCGTCGGAAGACTAAATATTAGGTCAATGCTAATATTTTCGAATCCAACTGCCTTGGCATTTTCAACTGATTCATAAACATCTTTTGCTCGATGAACACGGCCGATTTTTTTTAATAAGTCTTCATTAAAAGTTTGGACACCGAGGCTAAGTCGGTTAACTCCTGCATCTTTTAATATTTGTAATTTTTCTCGTGTTAAATCACCTGGATTGGCTTCAAAGGTAAATTCAACATCTTTACTCTTTGGTAAGTTTTTGTTGATACTTTCACAGAATTGGTTCAGTTGCTTTGCGTTTAAAGATGTTGGCGTTCCACCGCCAACAAAGATTGTTTCCAGCTCATTTGTTGGATATTGCTTAAATGTAAGCATCATTTCCTGGTCTAACGCCTGTAAATATTCGTCAACTGGCTGCCCTTTTAGGAAAACTTTATTAAAATCACAATAATGGCAAATATGCTCACAAAAAGGAATATGGAGATAAGCAGCTTTTATCATTTCGTACACCTACTTTTTATAAGGAAAAGAGGTTGGATTTAGCCTGTAATTAGACTCTTCCAACCTCCCGTTACTGTTTTATTTTTTTGAATTGTTGTCATCCATTTTTAAAACGGCCATGAAGGCTTCTTGTGGAACCTCTACAGAACCTACCTGCTTCATTCGCTTTTTACCTTCTTTTTGTTTCTCAAGTAATTTACGCTTACGGGAGATATCGCCGCCGTAACATTTTGCTAGCACGTTTTTACGCATTGCTTTAATGGTTGAACGAGCAACAATCTTTTGTCCTATAGCAGCCTGAATGGGAACCTCAAATTGCTGCCTTGGAATTAGTTCCTTCAGCTTTTCAACAATTACTTTGCCACGCTCATAGGCAAAATCTTTATGGACGATAAAACTTAATGCATCCACTTTTTCTGTATTTAGTAATATATCCATTTTAACCAGACTAGAAGGCTTATAACCAATTAGCTCATAGTCAAAAGAAGCATAGCCCCTAGTACTTGATTTCAATTGATCAAAGAAATCATAGACAATTTCAGCTAATGGGATTTCATAAACAATCCCGACACGGTTTTCACCTTGGTATTGCATATCGATG
Organism: Neobacillus sp. K501; assembly: GCF_053749995.1. Classification (NCBI taxonomy): domain Bacteria; kingdom Bacillati; phylum Bacillota; class Bacilli; order Caryophanales; family Bacillaceae; genus Neobacillus; species Neobacillus sp. K501. Next base: position 337,004 of record NZ_JBSLYA010000002.1, read on the forward strand.
AAAATTCCCCGCTTTAGCTGACAAAGCTCCATAATCGCTCCAACATAATCATTTGGCGCCATCATCGTTGCTTTAACGTACGGCTCTTCAACGCGGTCAATTTTCTGTGGATCTGGCAAATTTGAAGGATTATCAACTTTCAATTGAGAACCATCTGTCATATGAACATCATAGATAACGCTCGGTGCTGTTGTGATTAAATCAATCTTGAACTCTCGCTCAATTCTCTCTTGAATGATTTCCATGTGAAGAAGTCCTAAAAATCCACAACGGAAACCGAAGCCTAGTGCCTGTGAAGTTTCTGGTTCAAATTGAAGTGCGGAATCATTTAACTGGAGCTTCTCTAATGCCTCACGCAAATCATTAAATTTCGCAGTATCAATTGGATAAAGACCACAATAAACCATCGGATTTAGTTTCCGATAACCTGGCAGTGCTTCTGTTGCCCCATTTTTTGCGTTTGTTATCGTGTCACCGACACGTGTATCACCAACATTTTTAATCGATGCAGTTAAGAATCCTACATCACCAACCGTCAGTTCATCGAGCTGCGTTGCTTTCGGTGTAAATACTCCAACTTCGTTGACTTCAAATTCTGCACCAGTGGCCATCATCTTAATTTTATCGCCGACTTTTACCGTTCCCTCAACAACACGAATGTAAGCAACTACGCCACGATAGGCATCGTAAAGAGAGTCAAAAATCAAAGCCTTTAACGGAGCTTCAGGATCTCCAGTTGGCGCAGGTACAGTTTTTACCACTTGCTCAAGGATGTCTTCGATCCCAATTCCTGCTTTCGCCGATGCTAAAACGGCTTCCGAAGCATCCAAGCCGATAACCTCTTCGATTTCATTACGAACTCTTTCAGGTTCGGCGCTAGGTAAGTCAATTTTATTAATGACAGGTAAAATTTCAAGATCGTTATCTAATGCAAGATAAACGTTCGCCAATGTCTGGGCTTCAATTCCCTGGGCAGCATCCACTACTAAAACCGCCCCTTCACAGGCTGCAAGACTTCTTGATACCTCATAAGTAAAATCGACATGTCCAGGTGTATCAATCAAATGGAAGATATACTCTTCCCCGTCTCTTGCTTTGTATTTTAATTGAACCGCATTTAATTTGATGGTAATCCCGCGTTCTCTTTCTAAATCCATTGAATCCAGTAGCTGATCCTTCATTTCACGGGAAGTTAATGCATTTGTTTTTTCAAGGATACGGTCAGCTAAAGTTGATTTCCCATGGTCAATATGGGCAATAATCGAGAAATTCCTAATTTTTGATTGTCGCTTAAGCTTTTCTTCTCTATTCATGTATTCCACTCCTACTATATCTCGCACATGTAGACTATTTCTGATTATAGCAGTACGGGAAATAAGATTCAATGACTAAAAGCAGAAGCGCCTTGGTCAGGGGCGACAGCTGGACACTGTACAAATTCCAAAAATAAAAACAGCAGCACCCCAAGAGGTACCGCAGTTCTTATTTTCCCGTTATAAGCTCGATGATTTGTTCAGACGCAGTAGAAACTCCATTTGATATCTTCTTACCAATTGAAGAGAAAAAATTAAATGCACTGATTTCCTCCAGCTTTTTCTTTTTCTCCTCAAGGTCATGACTGGAAATATCATTACCCAGAAACGTTGCCTTTACATTTTCACCTTTTTCATTTAAAGCAATGGCATTTTGAAAATTCGGGTCGTCATAGCCCTTCATTTTATGAATGCCATCATTAGCCATTTGCATCCCCGCGATTACCGAGATAAACATCAAGGATGCAATACAGAAACTTTTTAACATGAACATTTTCATATGAAATGCCCCTTTACTTCTATTGTTTATCTGTGGATTGATCCATGTCTTGGTTTACCTTTTCTGCTTGCCAGTAATATTCACTGAATACATCCGCGAGTGCCTCAACAGAACGATTTATTTCCTCAAACGTATTATCCACACCGCCAAATTCAATTAGCAAAGCATTTTCTGAAAGGTTTTGATTAAATACCCCATTTGTCCCAGCACCACCTTTTTTCAATACTCCCCAGCTGACACCTTTATATTTTTTTTGAAGAAGATTATGCAAATCTGTTGCAAGCTTTTCATTTTTTTCATAATTAGGATTGTTTCCTCCGATAACAAAAACCATCTGTGCATAAGCCTGTCCATTTATGATTGGAGTAGTTTGATCCTTCCGTCGGGCATCTCGGTGAATATCAATTATATACTGTAAATCACGATTTTGAGCCATTGCTGTCTGAACCAATTCACCTGATTTCCTGTAGGTACTGGCCATTTTGACTGCGCCCATTACATCTGATTTATCAACGGAGGTACCAATCCCTCTTGCTTCTAGGCTCTCCATTAATTTATCCCCAATTTTCGTTACATTCAATTGAGAATGATAAGCTAGATCTGGATCTGTTACACCCTGTAAGTAAGGGAGATACGACTCGCGATTATGTGTAAAGTAGAGATGTACCACCTTCTTATCACCAGTTGTAAGTGAAGGTTGTGATGGTTTATCGCTATCTTTCCCCTCATCAATACCATCAAGATTTTGTAATGCAGCTTCTCTTTCAGCCTGCATTATTTCTATTGGAGGAGCTGACTCCATTGGCATATTGGTATAGTTTGAACCTTCACCAGCCACGACGATTTTGCTATCAAATAGGTCAAATCCTGGTAGCTCCCTACCTAACAAACTCCTTGGGTCATCTAAATTAATATTGCTGGATAACTGAAAAATTAATTTGTGCAGTTTGGGGCTTGCAGTTAGATTTTTTTCAATCGACAAAAAATGATGATTTTCCCAAGCCATTAATTGATAGAGCAGTTTTCCATTCACTTGATTCGCGGCTGTGTTCACCGACGATGATGACAGTCTATATTGGGGCTTTAATGAGGTTAAAAGCCCGCTGAGTGAAAATACCACGATCATAAACAACAAAAAGAGGGCAGTCATTTTTAATAGGTTCGACCCTTGCACCGTCAAAAACATTCCTGAACTCCTAGTAGATTTCAAATGGTTCCACCTCGCAAATTCGATTCTAGTAAATACTTATGACATTACTAGAATTGATAGAACCATTATTATCCTTTAATCGGAGATTAGGACATTATCTTGTATAGTAGCCAGCATTACCCTGGTCTACATTGCTGTGAAGAGCAGCATTTAATCCGCTAGCAATTAAATTGGCCATGTCTTCAATAAAAACATCCACTTCTTTTGGTGTGACCATTAAATTATGACCTAAAGGTGAAAGAACCTCATAAATTAGTTTCCGTTTTTCTTCTTCTTCTAAAGTACCGATCATCCCCAGAAAGGTTTGGCGATGTTTTTCCTCTGGTAAATCTTCCTCTGTCAGCTTTTTACGCTTGCCAAAGGTCATACCGGCAGGGGCCAATGCACGTGATGGCCGATTCCCTTCCTTTAGTTCCTTGCCAAAATGTTTAAGAATGTAATCAATTGTATCACTTGTTATCGACACCGCATCAACCACGGTTGGCACTCCTATTGCGATGACCGGAACTCCTAATGTTTCTTTGCTTAACTCTTTCCTTTTATTTCCTACTCCAGATCCAGGATGAATCCCTGTATCTGACACCTGAATCGTTGAATTAACCCTTTCAATTGATCTCGCCGCCAGGGCATCAATTGCGATAACAAAATCTGGTTTCGTTTTTTCGACTACTCCAAAAATAATATCGCTTGTTTCAATACCCGTTAACCCCATAACTCCAGGGACCAATGAACTGACCGAGCGGTAGCCCTCCTCAACATTTTCAGGCTGTAATTGGTATAAATGCCTTGTAATTAATAGGTTCTCACAAACCATCGGACCAAGTGCATCTGGTGTGACGTTCCAATTTCCTAGACCGACAACAAGACAGGAGGCATCTTTTTTGATCCCTGTTCCCTCTAGAAAGTGAGCAAATTCCTTTGCAAAAATCTCCTCAACCTGTTGCTGCAAAGTGGTATCCTGTTGCCTAATCCCTTGAACTTCAAGGGATAAATAGCGGCCTGCTTTTTTATTAAGCTGCTTTGCGCCTTCACCACTAATCTCAACGAGTGAAATTTTTATATCATTTACATGTTTTTCCTTAATAATAACGCCCTCAATTTGCGATAAGTTCTCGCCCTGCTGCACTGTCCCTTCCTTGTCTGCAAGAACCATTTCTCTAGCTTCAATCGCTAAATCCGTTCGAATAGAGTACAGACTTAAATCGATATTTTCGTTCATTGATCTATCGCTCCTATCCAATTATCAAACTAGAAACTATTTCCTATTTTTCCCCTTATTCCGCAAAAACATTCAAGTAATTCTCCTATCTTAAATAATCTAGTATTGCAATAAAGGGTTTCGTTTGATAAAATATCTCTTGTTCTGATTAAATGTGAATGAATGTAAAGTCGAGTTCATATAGTCTCGATTCTTTGTAGGAGGTGAATGGAATGCCTAACATTAAATCTGCTATTAAGCGTGTAAAAACAAGCGAAGCTCGTAATGCTCAAAATACAACTGCAAAGTCTGCAATGCGTACAGCTGTGAAAAAAGTTGAAGCTGCTGTGGCTAACAACGACGGTGCTGCTGCGAAAGAAGTATTTGCTGCTGCTGCAAGTAAATTAGACAAAGCTGCTGCGAAAGGTCTTATCCACAAAAACGCTGCTGCTCGTAAAAAATCACGTCTTGCTAAAAAAGCTAACGCTCTATAATTTTATAGCGCAAAAAACGATTCCCAATGAGGAATCGTTTTTTTATCTCTTTAGTTTAAATAATAGCATTTCAATCAGTAGCGATTTATTCATACCGCCTGTTTTCATTTGATAATCAGCATCTGCAATTAATCCCATTAAGTGGGTTAACTCTTCATCAGTAAATTTACCTGCCTGCCCAGCAGCAAGCTTAACCCGAAACGGATGAGTTTTCAAATAGCCGGCAATTTGCTGTTGACCATAACCTCTCCGTGAAAGTTCCTTTACCTGATAGATAAGTCTAAACTGACCAGCAATTAAGGCTAATATTTTGATTGGTTCTTCATTTTGCTTTAATAAATCATAATAAATTCTTAAAGCATCATCAAGCCGTCTTTGAACAACCTTCTCTATTAATGTAAAAATATTTTGTTCCAGCGAGCGGGAAACCAATTTCTCTACGGTAGCAGCATCTATTTGTTTATCCTCATTCGCATATAAAGCTAATTTATCGACTTCACTAGCAATCATAAACATATTCGTTCCAACGAGGGTAATTAGCCGTTCGAGCGCTTCGGGATCAAATATAATGCTATTTCCTTTCGCTCTTTCCTTTATCCAATTCTTTAACTCATGCTCATTTAACTTTTTCGCTTCAACGGTAACCGCTGTACGCTTTAATTCCTTGGTTATTTTCTTACGCTCATCCAATTTCTCATAAGGTGCTGAAATAACAAGAACAGTATAAGGTGCAGGCTCCTTCAAATATGCTTCCAACTTGGAAACATTATGCTCCACCTTTTCTTTCGTTTTTTCCGCTGTTAAAAATGTTGGGTTATGTAAAAAGATGACTTTTCGGTCCCCCAAAAAAGGAAAGGTTTCTGCATCTTCCAACGCCAATTCAATCGGTGTTTCTTCTAGATCGTAGGCATTGAAATTAAAATCCATTTCATCATCATTTAACACCTGATTAACCAATAAATGCTTGGTTTCGTTGATTAAAAATGCTTCTGTTCCATATAATAAATAAATGGGAGCAATTTCCCGTTGTCTGATTTGCTTCCATATATCGAATACCATCTATCCAGCGCTCCCCTTCAATTCTCTTTCCACCTATTATCGTAAAGAAGCTTGGACCATTTGACAAGTGGTAAAAGGGAATTGGCAGCATCCTAAGCTGGGCCAATTCCCGATCTATATTGAACGCCGTCAGCTAAAGCCCTAGGATCTTTAGCAGTCTGGCGGGGTTTCGCTGTGTAAAATTAGTGTCACCCTACCTATGAAAAAGTATTTGTGACAACTCTTGTCAATAAAGGAAAGCTGTTTTATCAAGCGGGCTGGATTTTTCCAAATAAATCGCTTATACTAAAATGTGAAAATAGGAGGGGTATACTGTGAATGAATTTGAAAAGAATGTGCAAAGTAAACGTAATGACGCAATTGATTCTGGAGTAGGTTTTATCGTTTCTTTTGGTTTTTTTGCAACCATGTTTATTATTGCTACTGTCATTAAAGTAATCGGATCCTAAATAAATGGCTACATAATATCATTTGGAGACTGCAGGTAAATGCAGTCTCTTTTCATTTGTCTCAAGTTTTATTGCTTTATCTTATGTAAAAAGGGAGAAAAGGTTCCATTCTCCAGATAAAAACGATAGGTAATCGCCCCTTGGAAATCCGTCCGGAAAATAATTGTATCCTTTAGCCTTTCTAAAACCTCTTCGTGTGGATGCCCATAGCGGTTATTATCACCTGCAGAAATCCATGCCGCTCGCGGCCCGAGATGGTTTATAAATTTTTCATTTGTAGACGTTTTACTGCCATGATGCCCTGCTTTTAAAACGTCGATCGTTAAATCGGGATATTTTTCAATAATTTTTTCTTCCCCCGCTTGATCAAGATCACCGCCAAAAAACCATTTAAGTCCTCCGACTTTAGCAAAAATGGCGATAGATCCACTATTCCGCTCACCAACAAAGTTCTTTTCTGGTGCAAGTACATAAAATTCATTCTTTCCATTTTTCCATTGACTTCCTTCTGAAATGTAGGCAATACGGATTTTTTTCTCCTTTGCTTCATGGATAATGGTTAATTCTGATTCTGAGGGTTCGGAAATCGAAGGAAGTAAAATTTCTTTCACTTTTAGTTCCTCTATGACCGAGCTAGCACCTCCAATATGATCTGTGTCACCATGCGTGAGAATTAATTTATCTATTTTGGTTATTCCCTTTCCTTTTAAAAAAGGGACAACCACATCCCTGCCAACCTCATAAGGCTTGGCTCTCACTCTCCATTCCTCCATATTAAATTGCATCGACCCGCCAGTATCAATTAAATAAGTTCCCTTATCAAAAGGAAGATGAATGACAATGCTTTCCCCCTGGCCGACATCAATCATCGTCACCTCCCCAAATGGATTAACTTTATTCCAACCACTTTGGAATAAAAATAAGCCCATCACTAGGATTAACAGATGTTGTTTTTTCATGAGATAAGACTTTGACTCCCAAATAACCATGATCAAGAAAATAATCAGTATATAGAGGATAAGGAAAAACCAATTCGGTCTACCAGGGATAAACTGAGCAAAGCGGATCGAAGCTAAATAATCGATGAGTTGATTTGCAAGAGAGATGATGTTCATAAAAAAATGGATCAAAAGGGATGGAGTAAACCCGAAGAGAAGTTGTATGAAATATGTAAGATATAAACCAGGCAAAAAAACATAGGAGAATAAGGGTATGTAAAGCAAATTGGCAACAATACTTATAAATGAAATTTCAAAAAAATGATAAAGTAAAATCGGCATCGCAGCAATTTGAGAGATGATAGAAATAACCAGCATTTGAGCGATGGCTCTTTGAAAGTGTGGAAGAAGCTTAGTGGAAGAGAGGATGATGGCAAAACTGACAGCAAATGAAAGCTGGAATCCGGCATCATAGATAATTTTGGGTGCAAAAAACAAGTAAATCAAGAGAGCAATACTGATCGCATCGATTGGGAATAATTTCAGCTGCTTCTTCCATTTAAACGTTAATAATATCAAAAAGATCATTAAAACAGCACGAATGACGGAAGGCGATGCCCCCGTGAGAATGGCATAAATCGGTAAAATGAACAGAAGAAGATTGGTCATAAATTGCCTGGTCAAACCAATTCGGATTCCAAGATAAAAGAACATCGCTGCCAGCAGTGAAACATGTAAACCTGATATCGCCAATAAATGGACAATTCCCGTTCGTTGATAATCGCTTAATAAATCGGGATCAAATAGGCTTCGATCACCAAATAACAAGGCAGCTGAAAGTGCTGCCATTTCGGCAGGAAACGTCTTTTCAAGATAATTAATTCCTTGAAATCGAATGTTTTTTACCCAAGTAATGGGAGTTGATTTTACCGGAGCACAACTATCAAGAGGATTAAACGGTGTTTCAACGATCCAATAAATATCTTTAGTGGCTAAATACTTTTGATAATGGAAGGCATTTGGATTTTTTGCGATGGAAAGCGTTGATAACTGTCCGGAAACTTTACATATACGACTATAAAAATTTTGGATTTTTAGTGTCTCTTTTTCGTTCTCAGACTTTATCTTATAGCGGACAATGACCTTTTCATCATATCGTTGGTCTAATGCCACCACCTGGAGTAAATCCCCATCTATTTTTCTGTTTTCGATATATTCGAGATAAAAGGTTGAGGTTGTGGAGGGTATCGTTGTTTTCGTATTCAATTCTGCATAATAGCCTGTAAGATAAAATACAAGATAAATACCAAACACAATTCCCAGTAGGTGAAAAGAAAAACATTTATTTTTTGATAAGAAAAAAAGATATCCAATAACGAGGATGAAAAACGGAAGAAAATGAACTTGTGAAGATAAAACGCCTAATAAGGCAGATATTGCAAGAAAAAGGAATTTCCCATTCATCGTAATTCTCCATTTTAGGAATAATGAACGCCGGAATAAAACCGGCGTCAATTTAGGTTTATTGTGTGACCTTTCTAAAATCAATAACCGATTCTGTCAACTCTACTTTTTCTGTCTTTACATTGGCCTGCTGAAACAATTCAATAGCATAGGGATGGTTTTTATAATCTTCTGCATAGTAAACCGTCTTTATCCCGGCTTGAATAATTGCTTTACAGCATTGAAGACACGGAAAATGAGTGACATAAATTTCGGCTTCAGCTGTAGGAACCCCAAATTTTGCACATTGCAAAAGGGCATTCATTTCCGCATGAATGGTTCTAACACAATGATTTTCGATGACATAGCAGCCTTTATCGATGCAATGGTCACCCCCAGCAATCGAACCATTGTAGCCGCCGGCAATAATACGTTTATCACGGACAATGGTCGCACCCACTGTCAGCCTTGTACATGTACTTCTTAATGCAAGCAAATGGCTTTGTGCCATAAAATATTGATCCCACGAAATGCGCTCCACTTTCCCAACTCCTCCAAATTTCGATCTATTTCTATTTTACGTATTCCTGGACAGAGTTTAAATGGTTATTTTGAATTATTATCGGACATCGATATGGTCCTTCAATTTTTCAAAGGTCTTATCACCGATACCACTAATATTTTTTAAATCGTCAATTGTTTTATATGGACCACTCGTCTCCCTGTATTCGATAATAGCCTTCGCTTTTGCCGGTCCAATCCCAGGCAAGGTTTGTAATTCGGTTTCATCCGCCTTATTTAAATTCACCTTAGCTTGTTGACTGCTTCCGCCATCCGTGCCTGTGAAACCAGTTTGAGGCCCCCCAGCGATAATACCCTCCTCCCCTTTTGCAGGGATATAAATGACCATCGCATCTAGGACATGTTCAGCAAAATTCACTTGGCTTTCATCTGCATTTTCAGTTAATCCCCCAGCACGATGAATAACATCAATTACTCTTTCTCCTTGGCTTGAAGGATAAACACCAGGTTTGACTACCTGTCCTTTGACATCAACAATGATATTTTCAGGCAGTTCAGCATCCGCTTTTTGTTCCTTATTCCCTTCATCTTTTACTTCTTCCGGGAGGATCGTTTCTACACCCCCTCCGGAAACCACTTCACCATTAACAAATAAATAATAAGTACCTCCTATGACTATAATCAAAGCTGCGATTATGTACCACATGTGCTCGTTCAGCCAGTCTTTCATCGTGAGTCCATCCTTTCTTATGGTATATTTCACTCTCCATTTTCATATTGTTATAAGAGAATCTGCATGTGAAGGAGGGTCGGAATAATGAAGATAGGTATCATTGGTACCGGTAATATGGGGAGAATTTTGGTTGAAGCTTTAATAGATGGAAAAGCTGTTTCCCCTTCTTCTATGGTGATAACAAATCGAACTAAATCAAAAGCAATGTTGCTTAAAAATAAATATAAGCATATTAGGGTTGGGGCAAATGCAGCGGATGTGGCGTCTCAAGCCGATTTAGTGTTTTTATGTGTAAAACCTTTAGATATGCAAGACATTCTTAAACAAATGCATCCGCACTTGGATGAAAAGAAATGTGTGATTTCGATTACAAGTCCCATCGATACAAATCAGATCGAAACAAAAGTAGACTGTTCCGTGATTAGAGTTATTCCGAGCATCACCAATCGGGCATTAGCGGGAGTTTCTTTAGTAACATACGGAAAAAATTGCAGTGAATTTTGGAGGACAACAGTGGAGAATCTTTTTTCAAAGATATCTGTTCCTGTTACGATTGAAGAAAACATCACAAGGGTCGCATCTGATATTGTCAGCTGCGGGCCAGCTTTTTTTAGCTACTTACTACAGCGCTTCATTCATGCTGCTGTAAAAGAAACAAAAATTGATAATGAAACTGCTACTGTGATGGCAAGTGAAATGATTGTCGGACTTGGGGAGCTATTAAAACAGGGCCATTATACATTACAAACGTTACAGGAAAAAGTTTGTGTCAAGGGTGGAATAACAGGTGAGGGAATCAAAGTATTGGAAGAAGAGCTTGGTGATGTCTTTGAACATATTTTCCAAGCCACACACGCAAAGTTTAACGATGAGCTGAAAAAAATCAGCTTACAATTCTCTAACCACTAATTTCGCTAAATAAAAACAAAATCCTCCTTCAATAAGCAAAAAAAGCCATCTTTTTTTACACAGATGGCTTTTTTGCTATGAAAAATATTCTTTCGGAATTTGGTTGTGGTTCTGCGTCTTCAAAATCTGCGCTGACTTCAAGCAATTCAAAACCTGCTGCCTTTAACCATGTGGTATATTGCTGGGTAGTATATGTTCTTTGATAATGCAGTTCATCGAACCGATCGTATTTATCCGTCATTTCATCTAAAACAAAAAAACTCAACTCATGTTCGACACTATTTGGATGATCCCCAGCAAAGCTATTCCAAATATAGGATAAGTTTTCTTCAGCCATGGCATACGTTTGATTAATAAAAACCTCAGTAATCTTAAAAATGGAGTGAACATCAAAAATGAAAATGCCTTCGCTCTTTAAATGCTGGAAAACATTTGAAAAGGTATGTACCACGTCTTCGTCTGATTGCAAGTAATTTAAGGAATCGCAGAATATCCCAATAATATCGTAGGTCCCATGACCTTCCAACTGAGCCATATTCTGCTCATAAAAAGAAATGGACAAGCCTGCTTGCTGCGATTTTGCTTGGGCCACAGATAGCATATCGGATGATAAATCAACTCCAGTTACATTAAAGCCTTCTTTTGCGAAGCGAACAGAAAGCTCCCCAGTCCCGCATGCCAAATCAAGCAAGCTTTTCCCATTAATTTGATATTGAACCAATTTCTCTTTTACAAACCTGACCCACTCATCATAAGGGGCATCCTGCATAAGTTCATCGTAGAGATAGGCAAACTTTTCATAGCTCATGTGTTCAATTCACTGCGGATATCCTCTAAAGTAGCATCTCCCCATAAGCGCTCAAGCTTGTAATAGCTTCTTTCATCACGATGGAATACATGCGCCACAACATCGCCAAGGTCAATCAAAATCCACCTTGCTTCGTCAAAGCCTTCCATTCTTTTTACGTGATATCCATTCTCTTCCGCTTTTTCTTTCATTTCTCTGGCAATCGCTTGTACCTGCTTATCCGAGTTACCGTGACAAATAATAAAGTAGTCAGCAATTAACGAGATCCCTTGCATATTTAGTGCTAAAATATCTTCCGCTCTTTTATCATCTGCAGCCTTTACTGCTATTTTTAATAATTCTTGATTACTCATTCATCAAGCCTCCTGTTTTTTTTACGAGATCATTATACGTTTGAAAGCTATCAGGATAAACAGGTTGATTCTTTCTCATAAGAAAAAGAATCGTATTTTGAACTGCTTTAATCAACGCCTTCTCTAAATCCTCTATTGCTAATGCCCTTACTTCATCTACACCAGGAAAATTCCTTCCAGGTTCAATATAATCGGCTAAATAGATTATTTTTTCAAGCAGTGACATCCCCGGTCGTCCAGATGTATGATACCGAATTGCATCTAATATTTCCTGATCTGCAATTCCTGCTTCCTTTTGAACTAAGTATGCTCCAACGGGTGCATGCCATAACTCGGCATTATATTGAAGCAAATCCTCGGGGTAGCCCTCTGCAATAATGATGGCTTTCATCTCTGCCTTTGAGCGGAATTTTGCATAGTCATGAAAAATTGCAGCTAGTTCGGCCTTTTTTTCATCAGCACCATATTGTTTGGCCAGTGTGACAGCTGTCTCCATTACTCCAATTGTATGCAAATATCTATGTTCCGTTAATTGTTCCTTTACAATCTTTAAAGCCGTATCACGTTCCATAAAGATGCTTCTCTCCTATATAATCGATGACAGAATCGGGCAATAAATAACGAACTGTCTTTCCTTCTTTCAATCTCTCGCGAATCATACTCGACGACACTTCAAAAGCAGGTACATCAACATAAACAATCGGATATTCTGTTAGATGACTGTACTTTGGCCGCTCCACACCAACAAATTGAACTAGTTTAATTAGTTCATCTATTTGATGCCATTTCGGCAGATATTCAATCATATCTGCACCAATAATAAAGAAAAAAAGATAATTTGGATAGTGATCTTTTAGAATCTTTATTGTATCAACGGTAAAAGAAGGACCTTTCCTTTCTAGCTCGATGGTTTCGATTTTAAAGGAAGAATTCCCTTCTATGGCAAGCTCCAGCATATCTAGCCGTTCATCATTTTTTACAGATTCTGATTTTTTCTTATGGGGAGGTTCCTGATTTGGCATGAACCAAATTTCATCAAGATTAAGTTCAGAGAGCACCTCATTCGCAATCAACAAATGTCCTTGGTGCGGAGGGTCAAATGTTCCACCTAATATCCCGATCTTCTTCATTGATGCCCCCTCCTTTTAGCTTAAGGTAATGTAATTTGTTTCTTCTCTACTGATTCCTTATATAAAACAATGGTATTCCCGATAATTTGAACAATCTCTGCACCTGTACCTTCTGCTAGCTGCTCAGCAACAACCGTTTTATCTTCATCGCAATTCTGAAGGATACTGATTTTAAATAGCTCTCTTGCTTCAAGGGCATCAGCAACCTGCTTAATCATATTTTCATTTACGCCACCTTTACCGACTTGGAAAATTGGATCCAAATGATGGGCCTTTGAACGTAAAAATCTTTTTTGTTTACCTGTTAACATTTTGCTCCTCCTAGCTGTTCTAAAACATTCTCTCTCATTCTTTGGATATCAGGGAATATTCCGGTCCATAATTCAAACGCCAGCGCCCCTTGATATACAAACATATCAAGTCCCGTTTGGGTTCTTGCCCCCTGCTTCTTTGCTTCTGATAAAATTAATGTTTCCAACGGGTTGTATATTATATCACAAACTAAAGCATTTTTAGCAAGATGATCGAGTTCGATTGGTTGATCGGTTATTTTTGGTGACATCCCAATCATCGTCGTTTGAATAATCAAGTCGTAATTTCCCAATTGATCTCCAGCCTCTTCTAAAGATAAAGCTTTCGAGGAAGTTTCAAATGGACACGCCTCGATTAGTTCTGCTGCCTTTTGAACGGTACGATTAGCAATATCAATAACCACAGGCTTATTCTTGGCCAGAGTGAAATAAATAGCCTTTGCAGCCCCTCCAGCACCAATTACTAACACTTTTTTCCCCGTTAGCGAAGAAATATACGGTTCTAGTCCCCTCAAAAATCCTGGTCCATCTGTGTTATAGCCAATGAACCTTCCATTTTTGTTAACGACGGTATTGACCGCACCTATACTGCGGGCAAGTTCATCCACTTCATCAAGTAATGGAATAATTTCACTCTTATGTGGAATGGTTACATTAAAACCGGCGATACCGATTGCCTTTAATCCCTCTACAACTGTTTTTAAACCTTCCTTTTTGACAAGAAATGGATGATAATGAGCATCCATCTTATAAAATGCAAATAAATCATTATGCATGACTGGAGACATCGAGTGACCGATTGGATCTCCCAACACGGCAAATAGCTTTTTCACCTAGTTTCTCCCCATTTCCTTTGTCTATTAGATTAAGGACTTTCGAGTTAAGGTTTGCACACCCTTTGGAACATAAGCTGCAACCTTCGTGCCTGGTTCATTTACGGTTATCCAACCCAACCCCGAAAAGACCACATCTGTTTTTGCCTCTTTGATGATGAATTCTTGTCTCACTAACTCAGGGAAGCCCTCTAGTTGATCGAGTCTTGGTGGTGCTAACATTTCCCCAACATGCTTTTCATATAGTTCATCAGCATTTTCTGTTTTCGTTCGATGGATATTGATTTCATTCGAGACATGACAGACAAAGGATTTTCGGCCTCCGCTAATATAATCGAAACGAGCTAAGCCCCCGAAAAAAAGAGTTTGTCCCTCATTTAATTGAAACACCTTAGGCTTTATTTCCTTCTTGGGAGTTATGACTTTTAAATCCTTCTTATCAACAAAGTGTGCCATTTGATGATGGTTGATGATACCTGGAGAATCAATAAGCGCCTTTCCGTCCTCCAGTGGAATTTTAATAATATCCAAGGTAGTACCTGGGAAATGTGATGTGGTAATCACATCTTCTTCTCCAGTAACTTCTTTAATAATTCGATTAATAAAGGTAGATTTCCCAACATTTGTACATCCTACCACGTAGACGTCTTTTCCACTGCGCATTTCATCGATGGCTGCCGCAGTTTCCTTAACATTTATCCCTTTTGCTGCGCTGACAAGGAACACATCTTCTGGTCTTAATCCTAGTTCCTTCGACTCTTGCTTCATCCAATTGATTAATTTGTGATGCTTAACCGATTTTGGTAACAAATCGACTTTATTGCCGACAAGCAGAATTTTATTATGACCTACAAAACGATGCAGGCCTGGAAGCCAGCTTCCATTAAAGTCAAAAATGTCAACCAGCATCACAATCAGAGCATCGGTCTGTCCAATCCCATTTAAAATTTTCAGGAAGTCATCATCCGTGAGACTAACATCTTGAACCTCATTATAATGTTTTAAGCGAAAGCAACGTTGGCAAATGATTTGATCCTTCTCAAGTGCAGAAGCAGGAGCATAGCCCAGCTCTTCTGGGTTTTCAATTTGTACCTTTACTCCACAACCCATACACAAATATTGCTGTTGTTCATTCACACCTTAATCCTCCCATTGAATTAACCCTTTTCTACGGAACCAATTCATAATTCTTCGTTCTGCAAAGCGGTTAAATTTAGTAATAAATCCATCTGTCTGCGCCACTGGGACAACTAGAATGGTATGAAAACCACTGCGATTTCCACCTAAAACATCCGTTAATAATTGGTCACCAATCACCACTGTTTCTTCTTTTTTAATGCTCATTTGGGATAATGCCTTGTTAAACGCTCGTGTCATTGGCTTCCGCGCCTGAAAAATAAACGGAATCTGCAATGGATCTGAAAAAGCTTTAACCCGCTGTTCATTATTGTTAGAAACGATTGTTACAAGAATCTCTTCCTGTTTTATCTCTTCGAACCATTTAATTAATTGCGGAGTGGCATTTGGGCGATCCCATTCCACAAGTGTATTATCCAAATCAGTAATAATCCCCTTAATTCCTTTTGCTTTCAACTCAGCAGGGGATATATCTAAAATGCTTTTCACATGTTCATCAGGTAAAAAGTTCTTTAACACTTCACTTACACCTCATTAATTCAGCTTTTAATTCTAAATGCTTATCTGTACCATCATAACCAATTTTATCCTTAGTTTCAAAGTAAAATGTATCTGTAATCTACCTTACCTTAGTTATTATTCGTCAAATTACGACATTCTTACAAAAAAGCCACCAATTTCTACTGGATATTTGATAAGAAAAAAATATTTTTCGACAAAACGGACGCATCGCTCTACCTGTGGATAAAGTTATTAACATTTTCCCCTTAGTAAAGGACAGTTTTTAGTCCTTTATAAACAATTTAATCACAAGTTATCCACTGATAATTGTGAATAATTGGTAAGGTTGTCCTGTTTAAGTAATTTTGGTAGATTTAGGGTACACCAACTGAACCTACCATTTTATGTTCATTTATTTCAATTAGACCATTTATTTTTACTATGGAGGTGCATTCTGGCTTGCGTAAACTGTCAGATGAATTATTAATTGAATCCTACTATAAAGCGAGAGAATTAAAGCTAAGTCCTGATTTTATTTATCTTATTGAAACGGAAATTCAACGCCGCTCTTTATTTCACAAGATGAAGATCTCTTAATATGCCCTTATATGGGCTTTTTCTTTTTTTCAAGACTTTAACGGCGCTCAGGAGCGCCGTTTTTGTTTATATTCCAGACTTTCTGAGCAAGCTTCCAAGCTTTTCACCAACCTTTATATCCTTTGGTGTATGTATGGAAGGATCTAGCTGAAAAATTCCTTTTTCAAACAATAGTACAACTGTGGATCCAAAGCTAAAATAGGCTATTTCTTTACCTTTTTCCAGCGTTGATCCTCGATGGGTTGTTTCAATCGAATTAACAAACATCGCCCCCACCTTGACGATTGCAACTTGTCCCGAATCCGTTTCCACCTCGGTAATGACCCTGTAATTCTTTGCCAGTGTCCTTACTCCATATTTTAACCCCAATTTATTAACCGGATATGATTTAGATCCGAGTGTCCACTTCTTTCTGACCGTACCATTAACAGGACTATGAATTCGGTGATAATGACTTGGACTTAAGTAGAGGATCATAAAGGTTCCATTTACGTAGCATCTAAAAGAATCATGATTTCCTAACATTTCTTCAATCGAGTAAATTTTCGCTTTCACCTTGATCTCACTATTCTCATTAATCGTTCCTACATCCTCAATGACAGCATCCACAGGACTAACAACGACATCATGACTATGGTCAACTATTCTCGCATCCTTCTTCAGCTTTCGAATAAACAATTCATGAAGGGTCGGGTATTCTTGCAATGAATTTTCCATCTCATTTTGATTTAACTTATAAACTTTTGCAAACGATGGGACAATAAAACGGCTTGCCTTTGAACGGGCAAATTTCATTAAAATTTTGGATGTCCATCTACCATTTGTTAGTTCTATCAATAGTCGATATAATGACTGTATCATCAAATTCCCCCAAAAAGTGTAAATATACTCTTTACGAAATAGCATAAAAAGCATAAAATTAAATACAATAGACTAACTCAAGGAAATGTAGTACACTTCCGATTTGTTAAAAAAGGAGTGGTGTAGAGAAATGTTCTTATTAGACATTTTCGATTCCACAATTAAAAAGCTAAAATCTCAAACAGCAAATGTCATCACATTAATTAACTTATCCTTTGGTGGATTTGCGATTATTTTTGCCATGCATGGCAACTTAAGAGCCAGTCTCCTGTTAATCTTTGTGGCAGCATTAGCTGATCGTTTTGATGGCATGGTTGCAAGAAAATTTAATATTGAATCAGATTTAGGCAAGCAATTGGATTCCATGAGTGATATTATATCATTTGGAGTAGCGCCAGCACTATTACTATATCAAGGAATTTTGCATGAATTTGGTGGACCCGGTTCATTTTTTACGGTATTTTATATCGGATGTGGTGCATTTCGTTTAGCTCGTTTTAATATTACTGAAAGCAATGGCTACTTTACAGGATTACCAATTACGGCTGCTGGTTGTATTGCAACATTAAGTTTCTTAGCGATTCCATACTTGCCAGCACAAATATTCTTATTTCTAATCATTATCCTATCCTTCCTAATGGTTGCACCATTTAAACTTAGAAAAGTGTGACGCAGTTAAGCCCAGCAGATGCTGGGCTTTTATCATAGGCGATTGGCACCCAATTATATAAATTTATTCTGGACAGACACAATCCTTCCTCTCCTTACATAGGAATTATTAATAGGCGATAGTCCCAGAAAAAAGTACGGGGGTGGATTTGTATGGCCGGAATTTTAACAGCACTTGGTTATTTAATTAAGGAAATAATATTTCTTGTCTCATATGTAAAAAACAATGCCTTTCCGCAACCCCTATCTGCTGCAGATGAACGAAAATACTTACGCTTAATGGCGGAGGGGGATGCACATGCTCGGAATATGCTAATTGAGCATAATTTGCGGCTAGTTGCTCATATCGTGAAAAAATTTGAAAATACCGGGGAAGATTCAGAAGACTTAATCTCGATTGGAACGATTGGGCTAATTAAGGCAATTGAAAGTTATTCCGAGGGAAAAGGTACGAAGCTAGCTACGTACGCGGCCCGATGTATCGAGAATGAGATACTAATGCATTTGCGGGCTCTTAAGAAAACAAAAAAAGATGTTTCCTTGCATGATCCTATCGGTCAGGATAAAGAAGGAAATGAAATTTCTTTGATTGATGTATTGAAGTCGGAATCAGAAGATGTCATTGATACCATTCAGCTTAACATGGAACTTGAGAAAATCCGTAAATATATAGATGTTCTTGACGACCGAGAGAAGGAAGTCATTATTGGCCGCTTCGGGCTTGATCTTCAAAAAGAAAAAACTCAGCGTGAAATCGCAAAAGAGCTAGGGATTTCACGAAGCTATGTATCAAGGATTGAAAAGCGGGCGCTAATGAAAATGTTTCATGAATTTTACCGTGCAGAAAAAGAACGGAAGAAAAAATAGAACCAGAGTTGGAATTATTCCAACTCTGTTTTACCATTTAACAACTGGTTCTTCCATTGATTACCACCATCTAAAGATTCATATAAGTCATTATTATAGGTAGTAAACGCCATTTGTAGTGGATTTTTCGGATTAACCGCTATATATGTGATCGGATTCTGGTAATCTAAAAATGGAATGGTGAAATTTATTTCTTCCCCTGTTAGAGGATTCATTTTCTTTAGCAGAATATTTTCATTTTCAACACTTGAAAATAAAATCTCATCCCCAGTAAAGGTCAGTCCTGTCACCATATTGGTGCCAGTAATTAATTTCATCGTGTTTGCACTATCTTCTGAATAATAAATTCCCGATCTTGTCGACATCGCGATAATATCATCATTTTCTGGATGAACAGCTAACATTCCAAGAGAATCTGCTTGAAAACCCTCTAATTCACTTGATTTCCACGTTTCGCCGTTATCCGTTGAGTAGTTTACACCTAAAGCTAAATCATCGTTCGCTTCTTGGTTTATCACATAAATACCGTCACCATTAAAACTTGCCCCCATAAAATAAAAACTATTTTCCCCATAGAAAGCTAACTTCTGAAGCGTTTCCCCTTTGTCTTTACTTTGGACAATTCCAAGTGGGTCCTTTAATCCCGTACCCTTTTGTGGTTTACCACTAGCAATAAAACCCTCAGATACCGCTTGAAAACCAAGAAAATCATGCTTGTTCGTTGTCGTTTTATACCACAGATTATCTTTAAATAGCCTTAAACCATCATCCGAAGCAATATACAAAGCATTATCATTACCTGGGTAGCCAATCCCGCGAATTTGCTCAACCTTTAATTTCTTCTCCTCAACCATTTCGAAATCAACTGTTTTATCAAAACTACTTTCTTGCTCCGGCTCTTTCTTATTCTGCTTCTCATTTGAACAACCAGATAAAATGATCAGCAGGCCTATAAAAATTGTAAGGATCTTCGTATGACTCTTCATATTTCTCCTCCAGCATTAACTCTTTTTACAAATTAGACTCCATCCACTTATACCTTAGGTTTGAAACGATTGTCAAATAATCGCTCTTTACGGCACATGCCTATACCAGAAAGTATACAGGCACATACGCTAATAAAAAAAGGAAAAGGGGGTATTGTTGTGTCATACGGTTATCCATACCCATCTTACTTTCCAGCCCCTTATCCAGCTTATCCTGTTCACTATGCAGGCAGCAGTGGAGCATGGTACGCACTGTTTATCGTACTATTCATTATCGTCCTCATCTTCGGAGGCTGGTGGTATTTCACAACCTTCTGTTAACAATGTTATTCTGCTTATGCACTGCGCATAAGCTTTTTCTATTAATAGAATTTTTCAAAAAAAGGGGTGTTCCAGTTTAACTGGAACACCCCTTATAATTAATTATTCAACACTTAACTCTGCAATTATTACGCAGCCAATTGCTCCTGTAATAACTAGCGCCATCACCATCATGAACATTTTCTCCACCCCTTTAGATAGATCCTGCTCTTCTAATTTGAATTTATCATATTTTCACAGTAACTAACTCCAAGGGATGTGAACATTTTGTTAACAAAGATTTTTTAATAGTAGCAATATAATTTTGATATGATAACATTATTTCGCTTTTTTCTTAGGTCTTAAGAAAAGCGACAAAAGAATCGTATGCAACGGCAAATTCGATTACCTCCTATACTAGATTTAAACTAGGTGGTATCTTTCATACCCCATAAGCTTGCTCCCCGACCTTGCATTAAAAATATCATTAATAAAACCACCTTTCTTTATCGATTATTTTTTACAGATTACAAAATGTAATGAACAGATATTTGACGATCTTTATTTTGCTCGTAAAGCTTTTCAACTTGTTGTTCGTGAATGGCTTCTTCTACACTTATCTCACGTTTTTTGATTGTAATTGATAAAAAGAAAATATTAAGAGTCATGGCTTTTCACCTCCTCTAATAAGAGTGATTACAAGAAGTGATGCACCGAAACTTGACGATCTTTGTTTTGTTCATAAAGCTTTTCAGCCATCTCGTTCTGTGCAGCTTCTGTAAGATTTACTTGACGTTTTTTTATAGTTATTGAAAAGAAAAAAATATTTAGGGTCATTTTTATTGACCTCCTCTAGTAATTTTAGTATTTATTACATTAAATGGTGCACGGAAATTTGCCGTTCTTTGTTTTGTTCATAAAGCTTTTCAATCATCTCTTGTTGAGAAGCTTCTTCAAGATTCATTTGACGTTTATGAATTGTAATGGAGAAGAATAGTATATTTAGCATCATGTATATTACCTCCTTTTTCTAAAAATGGAAAAACATATCCAAAATGGCACAAAAAGGCCGCAAGAAGTCACCCCCTTGCGGCCAGTTTTTGAGCACAAAAATGCCGCAGGGCAGCACTCTCCCTGCGGCATGGATATGTAAGATTAATTAATCGTTAAGCAATCCATTCCAGTCTGGTCGAATGCATGTTATTTAATTTTGAAGTTGTCATGGCAATGCCTGAGTACCTGCAATTGTTAGTCATCATCATTTTCTTCGACCTCCTTCGGAATTTTTTACTAACTACGGTAATTATATCCATCACCACATACTTTGTAAACCATTTTTTTGAAAATTTTTCGAAATAAATAAATTGCCTATTAGAAAAGCGGAAGCGCCCTGGTCAGCGGCGTATGGCCTGGAGCGCTCCAACTGAGATAAAGGAAACACGAAGAGCGGAGCGATTCGATGTTGACTTATCGTAGGGCGGAGAGCGAAGGACACTAGCCGCTAGGGCGCTGGAGCTGGACATTTCACAAATCCGAATTAATACGCTTATCTAAAAAATAAACGTCCCCATTATCGGGAACGTTTATTTTTGGCCGTGTGATCCTTCTTCGATATCCATTAGTTTTAGCTTACATTTCTTTGATTCAATAAAGAATAAAATCGAAACTGCTAAAAAAGACATAGAACAAATCATCATTATATTTTGATCAAACTCATTTTTTATGTCCGTTGGAATGATTACACCTAAATAGAAAAAAACACCCACAGTGAGTAATATCACGGCGAATCGTTTAAAATCAATCATCTTTTCAGAAAGGATTTTAATTTGATTCTTCAAAGTTTATCACCTGCTTTTCTTAAAATCTACTAAGCTACTTTAACACAAAATTTGAAGGAAAGCAGAATGTAAATTATAGAAAAGATACCAGGTTAATTGAAAAATCCGGCTCGGAAGCCGGATATAGTTCACTATTCTAAAGCTTGTGTTAAGTCTTCAATTAAGTCTTCGACGTCTTCAAGGCCGACTGAAATACGTACGAGACCATCGACAATACCTAATTCGGCACGGCGTTCTGTTGGGATTGAAGCATGTGTCATTCTTGCAGGAACTGAAATTAAGCTTTCCACAGCACCAAGGCTTTCTGCTAATGTGAAATACTTAATTTTACTTAATAACTTATCTGCATTTTCTGCGCTGCCAACATCGAACGATACCATCCCGCCAAAGCCCCTTGCTTGCCTTTTGGCAATATCATGGTTAGGGTGTGTTTCAATACCAGGATAGAAGACTTTTTTAACAGCTGGATGTCCCTGAAGGAACTCTACAATCGCCCTAGTATTGGCTTCTGTTTCTTCCATGCGAATACCGAGTGTTTTGATACCTCTGATTAACAACCACGAATCCTGAGGCCCTAAAACGCCGCCAGTTGAATTTTGTACAAAATGTAAGTCTTCAGCTAACTGGTCACTATTTACCACCACTAAGCCAGCAACAACATCGCTGTGTCCTCCAATGTATTTAGTCGCACTATGCAAAACGATGTCAGCGCCTAATTCAATTGGATTTTGCCAGTATGGTGTTGAAAACGTGTTATCTACAATCGTTAACAGACCATGCTCTTTCGCGATTTTAGCAGCTGCTTCAATATCGGTAACCTTAAGTAATGGATTTGTTGGCGTTTCGATATAAATCGCTCTTGTGTTCGGGCGAATTTCACCTTTAATATTGTCTAAATTGCTTGTATCAACAAAAGTGGAGTCAATTCCAAATCGGTTTAAAACCTTTGTCATGACACGGAAGGTACCGCCATAAACATCGTCAGTTAAAATAACATGATCACCACTGTTAAACAGCATAATAACGGCCGTAATAGCTGCCATACCGGAACCAAAAGCAAAGCCTGCTTTACCGCCCTCGATATCTTTGATTAACTCTTCAAGAGCATTCCGCGTTGGATTTCCAGTTCTTGAATATTCAAAGCCTTTATGACCACCGACACCTTCTTGTTTATAAGTACTTACCTGATAAATGGGAAAAGATACAGCACCTGTTGCTGGGTCAGTGCTCATTCCGCCATGGATTAATTGCGTTTTTCTTTTCACCTTAAATCCCCCCTTCAAATATCTTTTTACTTAAATATCGTTCACTTCCGTCTGGAAAAATGACAATGATGTTAGTACCTGGTTCAGCTACTTCTGCTTCAAATAGCGCTGCCTTAAATGCCGCACCAGACGAACTGCCGACAAGCAACCCTTCCTTTTCAGCCAATTCTTTTACAAGCTGAAAGGCATCAACATCCATTATCGTATGAATGGCATCAAAATAGGCAGGATCCATATATCCAGGCAGAAATTCCATTCCAATGCCCTCTGTTTTATGGGGTCCTGATTCACCACCGTTTAAGATTGATCCTTCTGGTTCAACAATGACTGTTTTTATGGCTTTATTTTGTTCCTTCAAATAGCGTGCTGTCCCCATGAATGTACCGCCAGTACCTGCACCAGCAATAAAAACGTTGACATTTCCGTCCAGCTGTTCCCAGATTTCCGGACCAAGCGTCTTATAATACGTTTCAGGGTTGGCTGGATTGCCAAATTGCTGAGGACAATATGCTCCAGGGATTTCCTTCTTAAGCTCTTCTGCCTTAGCAATTGCACCCTTCATCCCCTTTTCTGTCGGGGTATGAACAATCTTTGCTCCGAGTGCCTTCATAAGCTCTTGCTTTTCAATACTGAACTTTTCCGGAACACATAATAGTACCTGAACTCCTTTATTTAAAGCGGCAAGTGCTAAGCCAATCCCCGTATTTCCTGCTGTAGGTTCAATGACTGTTCCTCCCGGCTTAAGCTTTCCACTTTCAAAAGCCTCATTTAGCAGTTCCATTCCAAGCCGATCCTTGACACTTCCCCCAGGATTCATGAATTCCAGTTTCGCAAAAATCCGAACACCCTGAGGAAGTGGAAACTGTGAAATTTCCACAATAGGTGTCTGACCAATTAATTCATGAACACTTTTGTAAACCTTCATTTTCCCACCACTTTCATGCTGACTACCCTAATGCCGCTACCATCTTCATGACCAATGTGGCTGAATGGGTTGCTGCTTGATCAATAAATTGATCAAACGAAATTTCAGATTCTTTACCCGCAATATCTGATAACGAACGAATAATCACGAATGGAACATCAAATCGGTGTGCAACTTGTGCAATCGCGGCAGCTTCCATTTCTACTGCTTGTAAATTTTCAAATTTTGATCGAACAAATTCCACTCGTTTAGGATCTTCCATAAACGAATCCCCAGTTACAATCAAGCCTTTTACAATTTGGAATTTCTCCAGTTCTTTAGCTGCGTTTTCGGCAACAGTAATTAACTTTTCATCCGCTGTAAATGCTGGCGGAAGCTGCGGCACCTGTCCATATTCATAGCCAAAAGCCGTTACGTCGACATCATGATGTCGGACTTCTGTGGAAATGACAGCATCACCAACATTTAAATCTGGATTAAAGCCCCCTGCCGAGCCTGTATTGATAATGCAGTCTGGTTTATATTTTTCTAATAGAATTGTTGTTGACATCGCGGCATTTACTTTTCCAATTCCAGAACGCAGCAATATCACTTCTGCTCCTTGCATTTTTCCAAATGTAAACTCGCAGCCGGCAACGGTTTCTTGCGTTTGCCCTTCAATATTTTCTCTTAGTAGTTTTACTTCTTCTTCCATTGCTCCGATGATGGCAATTTTCATGTACAAACCTCTTTCTTATTGTTTTACACCTTCCATTAACCAGACAAAGTCATTGAAGCGTGTAAAAGTCACGCGGAAACCATTATTTTCAAAAATGTTTTTTAAAACAGGAATTGTCGTATAATATTCCGTTTCCAAATCACTTGCCAGGTTATGAAAGCCTTGATCTTTTGCATTAACGATTGCATTATTATAATCTTCCTCTGATTCATACATCGTATCCGCAAACACTATTTTACCACCTTTAGAAAGAAGCTTGCCATAATGAGCTACTGCATTTGCCTTTTCCTCATCAGTAAGATGATGAAAAGCATACGTACTTACAAAGGTACCGACATTTTCTATTTCAGGAAATTGAAGAAAATCACCATCAAGAATCTGTACTGATTCGCCAAGCTTCTCTTCGGCTATTTTTCTCATCGCTGGCGAAGGCTCAATTCCGGTAACAGGTAAGCCTGTTTCTATCAATTTTTTTGTAAGATTCCCTGTACCAATTCCAAATTCAACCACATGACCCTGTGAGCGGTCTGCTACTGCATCAAGTATTTGATAATACCGCGAAAAAACCTCTTTATATTCTAAATCATGTCCCACAACGGTTTCGTCGTATGAACCTGCCCATTCCTCAAATATATCTAAAAATTCTCTGCCCATATGTCTTCCCCCAGATGCAATCTTATAATTCCTATGAGTATACTATGAATTATCTATAAACATGTTATCATACAGACTGTATTTATTCAAATTTCATTGCGTGAACAAGTAGGAAAAACTAAAATGTAGTGGAAAGGGTGATAGAAATGAATTTTCAAATTGATTTTATCGAGGATAAGGTAGAATTTTTCGAGGCAACTGATCTGAAATCCTTAGAAAAAAAGATTGAGGTTAAAATTGAAGAAAATAAAGCTATTTTGTTAGGCGTCCATTCTGTCTCACATCAAATGCATGTGACGGATAAAGGACAGACTTTCTTTACAGCAGTTGTTCATTTCAAAAAAAAATAGGATGGGAATCCCCATCCTCTTACCTCTCAAGTTCTGATAGTTCTTCTACTTTTGTAGGCATCCAGCCTTGACCATCCACCCATTGGATGAAGACTCGATATTTTTCCTGTGTTTCCTTTGAATAGACTGTTCCCACAGATCCATTTGTTGCAGATTGGTCTCTTCCTAACCAATAAACCGTCATCGTGCTCTGATCTAATCCAGTTGCATAAGAAATGGCCTTCAACATTTCCTGCCAGTCAACGGATGTATCATCATAAACAGGATTGTGAACACCAGATTGCTCTGTGCCAACTGGTTTCCATGATGGATTTTCAATCGTTTTCAACACATTGGAAGTACCATCTCCCGCTGTCACTATTGCCTCAGAATCATCAGCTTCTTCAGAATCAGAATCATCTTCTTTGTTTTCATCTACTTTATCATCATCATCTTCTTTTCCTGACTGTTTATCTTCAGTTTGTTTTTCTGTATTATCTTCTGCTTTATCATCTTTACTATTCGTTTGTTTCTCTTCGGTTTTTGGTTCAGGGGTAGATGTTGCTTTTTCTTCACCTGAAGAAAAAATCGAGTAAGCAACAATAACGATAAGTGCTAGGACAATGACAATCAAACTATTTAAAATAAGATTCGTTTTCTTTCTTTTTGCTCGATAACCAGAGCGCGAACCTGATTGGAAATCGTTACTCAATATTATCCCTCCGTAATAAAAATGCTGAAGCCCCTAGGCGCTGGAGCTAGACATTAAATAAGGTCTTCAATATTCTAACATGAAACGATGAGAACTTGAAGGAATATCCCTTAAGTTAGGACTATTGATTCCCTTTGTTATTGTCATGAAGCATTTTTACCATATCGGCAAATAATAAATTTACTCCACCTTCACTGTCTATCACATCAAGATTGACCGTAACTAATGCATATTTAGGATTTTGGTAAGGAAAGTACCCGGCAAACCATTTATTATGCAATTGATTGTCTCCCTCATATTTGCCTGTCTCTGCCGTACCCGATTTCCCTGCCACTTCATAGGGGAGATTTTGAAACCATTTTCCCGTGCCATTAGGATTAATCACAACCTCTCTTAACAGCTTTTGCAGTTTCATAGCCGTATAAGGTGAAATGGTTTCACCAGGTAGCTTTTGATTTTGGAAATCAACCATGGTTGTCCCATTTTTATATTCAATTTTGGCAGCGGTTCGAACCATTTCCTTTTTACCACCTTTGGCAATGGTGGCCATCATATTAGCAATAGCGAGTGGAGTTGCACGTACCTCATGTTGACCTATCCCGGACATCGCTGCAAAATTGGGGTCTTTTCTGGCCTCCTCAGATAAAAATACTCTCCCCTTATCCTCATCGACAAGCTGTTTAAAATGACTCGTATGGTAGACTTCTCCTTGCCAGCCAACTGTGCCTGTCAAAGACAATTTCGCCGCATACTCCTCTAATAAGCCCTTATCCCTTTTCTGCAGCTCTTTTGCCAGTTCACCAAATGCCCGATTACAACTTCTCGCAAAGCTGTCAGAAAATGAAAGCATCCCATAATTATATTTCAGCTCAGGATCACCATTAATTTTTTTGCTGCAATCAAATAATCGAGTAGGATCATCAAGATTTTGATCGATAGCAGCGGCGGCCACGACGGTTTTAAAAATAGACCCCATTATTTCTTGCTTAAGCATTCTGTTCGTGATCCCCGCACCGCTATATGGATCTTTTTTATCAATTGCTGGTCTAGAAACACTTGCAAGCACACTGTTGTTTTCAATATCGAGCAGGATTAATCCACCCTTTTTAATCCCATACTTGTCCACTAACTCCTCGGACTTTTGCTGCAAGCTATTATCTAAAGTGGTTCTTACATTAACAGGATAAAAGGGATTAGCAGGATCAACGTATTTAACATTGATTCCAAAAAGGGGTGCGCCATCCCCATCCACATGGTAGACAAGTTTCGATTTCCCTTCTGGAAGCAAGAACTCGTCAAAACTCTCCTCCAGCCCGGAAACACCGATTAGTGTTTTTTCTGAAAGTTCCTTTTTGGGATAGCGCTTTTTTAATTCCTCCACATTTTCTCCGGTAAGACCAATTAATTGCTCCGCTGGAATACTGGCGCGTTCAAATTTCTTTTCAATAGCAAAAACCCCTGGTATTTCTAATTGATTAATTCTCTCCATTTGGGAAGCCGTAAGCTCAATTGGCATAGGGTCCCCGTAGGAGAATGGCTTTTTTGCCGTTTCAACAGCAATTTCTAAATTTTTCACTGATATGCCAGTGATTGAGGAAACTTTTTTCACATCCCAGTCCATAGTTTTTAAAAAAGGAAATAGGACAAGGACAGATACTTTTTTATGGGTTAAAAAGTTACCGTTCCGATCCAGAAAATTACCACGGCCATTATCAATAACCAATTCTTGCGTTCTTTGCTTTACACTCTCTTCCAATAAATTAACATGGTGCTTAGAAAATGACTCTGTTTGTATTAACTGAATTTGAATGAGACGTCCAATAAGTAATAATAAACCAGCCATAATTAAAAATAGCAAACCCTTTGTTCGCTTATGCCACATAAAAAACACCTCGTCAAAAGTTTTGACGAGGTGTGCTCATTTCAAACATTTATCCCTAAAAATGTATTACTTGATCAAAACGATACGAACGCTCATTTCACCACCAGGAGTTTGAACGGATACTTCATCGCCCACTTTTTTCCCGATAAGGCTTTTAGCAATTGGAGAATCATTTGAAATCTTTCCTTCAAATGGATCTGCCTCAGCGCTACCAACGATTGTATATGTTTCTTCCTCACCATCAGGAAGCTCAACAAAAGTGACAGATCTTCCAAGGGCTACAGCGTCGCTTGTCATTTCTCCTTCTTCGATGATTTTAGCGTTGCGAATCATATTTTCTAACGTCGTAATACGACCTTCAACAAAGGCTTGCTCTTCTTTCGCGGAATCATATTCAGAGTTTTCAGATAAATCTCCGAAGCTACGAGCGATTTTAATTCTTTCAACAACTTCTTTCCGCTTTACTGATTTTAAATATTCAAGCTCTTGTTCTAATTTCTCTTTACCTGCTTGTGTCATTGGAAATACTTTCTCTATTGCCAAAACTCTCACTCCTTCTAGTCTTCACAATCCCCCATAGATTGTGGATGAAAAATTATGTAGGTTGTC
Source organism: Neobacillus sp. K501 (assembly GCF_053749995.1). NCBI lineage: Bacteria > Bacillati > Bacillota > Bacilli > Caryophanales > Bacillaceae > Neobacillus > Neobacillus sp. K501. The sequence goes on from NZ_JBSLYA010000002.1 coordinate 366,056, forward strand.
AAAATACATAGGAGCGCGTCCTCTAAAAAGGGCGCGCACTCCAGTATGGATTTTATTTTAGACTTTTCTTAGGCTATTGTGTCATAAAAATGATTTTTGTTCAAGAATTGTTTGAATTTTTGTGACCATTAAATCAATAGCGACGTAATTGTGGCCGCCTTCTGGGATAATGATATCGGCATATCGTTTGGTTGGTTCGATAAACTGATTATGCATTGGCCGTACCACATTTGTGTATTGATCAATCACTGAGTCCAATGTACGTCCACGTTCTTTAATGTCACGAGACAAACGTCTAATAATTCGAATATCAGCATCTGTATCAACAAAAAGCTTAATATCCATTAAATTACGTAATCGTTCATCTTCAAGAACTAGAATGCCCTCTAAAATAATTACATCCTTAGGCTCTACATTAATCACTTCATTTGAACGTGTATGGAGCGAATAATCATAGACAGGCTTATTTATTGCCTCGTAGCGCAAAAGCTTTTCGATATGTTCAATTAATAAGTCATTATCAAACGCCAGCGGATGATCGTAATTCGTTTTTAAGCGTTCCTCAAAGGGGAGTTCACTTTGATCTTTATAATAATAATCTTGTTCTAGCATTAAAATGGAATGACCTTTAAAGCTTTCATAGATTGCTTTCGTCACACTTGTTTTTCCCGAGCCGGAACCTCCGGCTACACCAATAACAACCGGTTTGCGCATCAACCTAGTTCTCCTTTCGCATCATGTTGTTAGGGTAAACCGGTTTGTCCAATTTAAATTGTACAATCTGAAGCGGATGTCTAGCAGCATCCAATTCATTTCCTTTTTCATCCCAAATCTTATCAATCACATGAGTAAAGTTTTGAATTTCCGGTCCGAAGAATTCGACTTCATCACCCGGTTTAAAATGATTCCGCTGCTGTAGCGTAACCATCTGTGTCTCTTGATTATACTCCAACACAAGACCGACAAATTCAAACTTTGTCTTCTTGCTATGATTACCAAACATTTGCTCTTTATACCCTGGAACACCTTCAAAAAATGCTGGTGCTGTTTCACGATTGGCACATTTATCGAGCTCTGCCAGCCACTCTCGCTGAATCACAAAGTTATCAGGGTCTGCGCAATAAGCATCAATTACTTTGCGATAGACACTTACAACTGTTGCAATATAGTGAATAGATTTCATACGGCCCTCGATTTTCAAACTATCGATACCAAGTTCAATCATTTGTGGAATGGCTTGAATTAAATTAAGATCTTTCGGGCTCATCGCAAATGGCGAATCGTTTTCCGCGAATAGCGGTTTTTCCTCTGTGACACCTTCCAATTGGTATAAATCATAATCCCAGCGGCAAGATTGACAGCATCCGCCTCGGTTTGAATCCCTTGCGGTCATGTGGTTACTCAATGTACAGCGGCCTGAATAGGCAATACACATCGCACCATGGATAAAGGTTTCAATTTCAATATCTACCATTTCCTTCATTTCTTTGATTTCCTCAGCACTAGTCTCACGTGCTAAAACAACACGTTCTAGACCCTCTTCCTTCCAAAACTGAACAGCCTTCCAGTTTGAAAGTGATTGCTGCGTGCTTAAATGTACTTCAATTTCTGGTGCAACACGACGGCATGTTTCAATGATTAGCGGATCAGCAACAATGATTCCTGCCACTCCCGCTTCCTTCAAGCCAAGTAAATAGTCCTCTAAGCCATCGATATTTTCATTATGGGCAAATATATTTGTTGTTACGTAAATTCTTGCGCCGAATTGTTTTGCAAATTCGACACCTTCCTTCATTTCATCGAAGGTAAAGTTATCAGCATTCGAACGTAGACCATATTCTTGGCCGCCAATAAATACCGCATCTGCGCCATATTGAACAGCTATTTTTAATTTTTCAAGATTTCCTGCAGGTGCAAGGAGTTCGGGCTTTTTCACAATGACACGTTTTCCATCGATGATTTCAGAAATCTTATCTTTAACGATATTCACGAATGAACTCCTCCTTTTTAATAAACTGTTTCTTTGAAAAAGAATCCTGTATCTAATTTGCGGTTAGCTGGTTGTACCTTTTCAATTGCAGCTAATAACTCATCCTTTTTATCTTCATATAGATCTGGATCCTCAAAAAATAAATCAACAGCTTCACGGTAGGCTTTCGTAACGGCAAGAAGATATTCAGACGTTTTTAATATCCCATCAATTTTGAATGAATCCACACCTGCTTCAAGCATTTCTTGAAGCTCGTCAATGATGCAAATATCATTTGGGCTCATAATATGAGTACCATTCTCATCTTCAAAGATTGGATATTTATTTTCACGTTCTTTGTCATGCAGGAACATGTTTTTTTGCTGTTTTCTATTTTCGATTTCCATTGCTTTTCCTTGATATTCGAAATAGTTTCCAAGCAGCGAACGCTTTGATTGGAACATACAGCTCATCCCATGTACCAGGACTTCAATTTCTACTTCTGCATTTTCTTTTATTTCCACGATGGCATCCATATTAATTTCACGGGCTAGTACGGCACGTTTCGCACCTTTTTTTCCCCAGTAATTACATGTATACCAATTCGTTCCTGTTGTTTCTGTGCTCCAATGAAGTTTCATATTTGGTGCTGCTTCACGCGCTGCCATTAAAACAGCAGGATCACCGAAAATAATCGCATCTGCCTTTGCTTCACTTAAGAATCCAATGTAGTCGCCAAGCTCATTGATTTTTTCATTATGAAAAATGGCATTCATGGCTACATACACTTTCTTTCCTTGGGAATGAGCTAAGTCAATGGCTTTCTTAACATCATCCCGGTTAAATTCACCAGCAAGACGCAGGCCATATCTTTGCTCACCAATAACAAACGCATCTGCCCCCGCTTCTGCTAAAGGGAGAATATCTTCAGTCGTTAGTGGTGTAACCAAAATCTCTGTTTTTTTCATCGTTTTCACCTCTTCTTTTTACTGATCGCGATTCCGTCTCCGACCGGGAGAATAACCGTGTGATAATCAGGGTGATTCATCAACCAGTGGTTAAAACCATCTATTTTTCTAACAAGATTACGAATCCTTTTCGACTCAATTTCTGTTTCGGCTACAAGCCCTTTAAACAACACATTATCGGTAAGGATTAGTCCATCCTCATTAAGGAATTTAGCGTAAAGCTCGAAGAATTTCTGATACTGGCCTTTTGCCGCATCGATAAAAATCGCATCATAAGGCCCGTGTTGACGAACCATTTCTTCCACTTCAAGAGCATCCCCTTTTATCAAGGTTATTTGTTCGCCGTGCTCTGAACGTTTAAGGTAATCTTCCGCTAACTGAATCCGTTCTAAATCTCTTTCAATGGTTACAATAGCTGCTTTTGGAAGTGCTTCGGCCATTCTTAAAGCCGAATAACCTATTGCCGTTCCGACTTCGAGAATTTTATTTGTTTGATGGATTCTTAAGATTTGAAGCATCGTTTCCATTCCAGCTAACTCCATAATCGGAACCTTGTGATTTAATGCAAAACTCTCCATTTCCATGAAGAGTGAGTTGCGCTCTGGTATAAGTCCCTCTATATAAGAATGCAGCTTATCATTTTGCAAGCTGTCATCACCCTCTCTCGAAAAGCGTAAGTACCTTGTCTTAATTCTTTTGAACCCCAAGCTCTTAGGCACTAGCTAAACCTTCTATCTATAGACATGAAAAAATAGCGTTTATAAAAAAACGCTATGACCTGCATAAAAACACTTGAATTATTTTAACATAATTATGGAGGAAAGAAAACCTCTCCCCCTAATCAGCCTTTAATTTTTATTGGTAATATGCTTTTCTTTTTCAAGATTATGTTCTTCCAATGTCTTAGTAAAAATGACATCTCCCTCCCCAGTTGCAAGGAAATATAAGAACTTTGTATCTTCTGGCTGTAATGACGCTTCAATCGAATCCTTACCAGAATTGGCAATCGGCCCTGGAGGCAGTCCAACATGCTTATAAGTATTATACGGTGAATCGACCTTTAAATCTTCGTACAACACTCTTTCCTTGTGCTTTCCTTGGGCATAAAGAACGGTAGGGTCTGTTTGTAATGGCATTCCCTGTTCAATTCGATTATAAAAAACACTGGAGATCTTCTTGCGATCCGCCTTTTCTGTTGCCTCTTCTTCAATCAATGAAGACATGGTCAAAAGCTGGTGTATTGAAAGTTCCTTCTCCTGACTTTCCTCTGCAAATGGAGCCAACACTTTCTCTGTTTGTGTCAGCATCGTTGAAACCATTTCTTCAACAGTAGGATTCGGCTTGTAGAAGGGGTAGGTCGCTGGGAATAAATAACCTTCTAATGGATATTTAATATTCGGATTTAAAATATCAGAAGTTAACAGATCAGGAAATTTAGCCATCATCGATTGAATAAATGTCTTATCATTCAATTGATTAAATACTTCATCTTCTGGCTTATTAATTGCCTTCGCCATGATTTGTGCGATTTCCTTTAATTGTTTTCCTTCGGGAATCGTTAATTGAAAAGCTGCTTTTTGCAATACTTTACCTGTTTTTAGTCGATTCACGATTTCTGGAATTGCCATCGAAGGACTCAGTTCATATTCCCCCGCCATGAAACCTGCCTCATTTTTAAATTTCACATAATATTTAAAGACCTTTGCATTTTTGACAATACCACTATCTTCTAATCTTTGGGATATTCCAGTGATCGAAGACCCCATTGGAATTTCAACTTTTTTCTGTTCCTTGCTATCAGGGTCAACCGGCTTAAGTGCGGACTGAATATAAAGGTATCCGCCCCCGCCAATCACAGTTATAACCAATAGCGATACAATCGTGATTGTCATTACAATTCTTCGGACAATTTTTGCTTCACTTTGATGCTCAAGCATTTTTTTCCGAATCAACTCTTTCTTCTCATTCTTTCCATCTGTCGACATTTAGCTGCTCCTCCCTACAACCGGTGAAACATGTATCTTTCAAACTCACATTTATATATTATAAAAAATGCATATCGGTATTATTTCAGCATATACGGAGGAAAATGTCAATTTATCACGAAAAGCGGAAGCGCCTTGACCAGGGGCGACAGGCATAAGACAAGCCGGCGAGAAGGTTGCTCTTTAACCTTCTTGACGGATTGAACGAAAAGTGGAGGCGACTGCTCTGGGACGAAGGCGTAAGACGATCACTGCAAGAAGGCGCTTTTTGCCTTATCAGTGGGCGGCTTACGACTCGAGTCCCAAGGAGCCGGAACTAGACACGCTTATGACCCGAGCCCTAGGCGCTGGAGCTGGACATCACGAAAAGTGGAGGAAAATTGGATAAAAAAATCGACCTTGATATAAAGGTCGATTTTTCAAATTTATTCTTCTTCTTCCTGCTCATCGTAGAAAGTATTAAGCATTTCTTCAACCATATCCCACTCTTCTTCTGTTTCAATTGGGATTAGCTCACCATCTTCTCCGTCTTCTGAAGGATTAAAGGCATAGGCATGGATTTCTGGTCCTTCTTCATCGTTTTCGTTCTCTCCTATTTGTTGAAACAACACATAGGACTTACCGAATTCTTCTGATTCAAAAGTAAAGAGCACTTCACATAATTGCTCGTTTCCTTGTTCATCGACAATCGTAATTTGATTTTCTCCGTGATTCATTTCTTCACCTCATTAATTTTTGCTATCAAGATAGCCTTGTAAAATCATCACTGCTGCCATTTTATCGATTACTTTTTTTCGCTTCTTTCGGCTGACATCCGCTTCAAGTAAGACCCGCTCTGCCGCCATCGTTGTTAACCGCTCATCCCACAAGACGGTGGGCACAGCAAAACGATCCTCGATTTCCTGAGCGAACCTCTGGCTGGCTTCTCCGCGAGGTCCAATCGAACCATTCATATTTTTAGGCAAACCAATGACAACTTTACTTATACCATACTCTTTTATTAATTGACCAATTTCATCAAAACCAAACAGATTTTTTTCTTCGTTGATTTTGAGGGTTTTGAGGCCCTGAGCAGTCCAGCCAAGCTCGTCACTTAGCGCGATACCGACTGTTTTAGAGCCTACATCTAATCCCAATATCCGCATTCCTTAACCCTCTCGCTGTTGTTTTAGATAGGATTTCACCAATTCCTCAATAATTTCATCCCGCTCCAGCTTCCGAATGATATTGCGTGCATCTCGGTGACGGGGGATATAGGCAGGATCTCCAGACAGTAAATATCCGACGATTTGATTAATAGGGTTATACCCTTTTTCCTGCAGGGCTTCATACACTTGAAACAAGACATCATTAACGTCATGCTCGAAAGGCTCTTCAGGAAAATTAAATCTCATCGTTTTATCAAATGAGCTCATGACATGCACCTCGCATTTTTACTGGATCAATTACCTATTATTCTACACTACTTTGTCCCATTATCAAATGGATTTAACCCATTCGTCAACGAATTGTAGGGCAGAGTCCAGTTTTTCTGGATCTTTTCCTCCTGCCTGTGCCATATCAGGTCGGCCGCCTCCGCCGCCTCCGCAAATCGAAGCTGCTTCCTTCACTAACTTTCCTGCATGATAACCTTTGTCAATTAGATCTTTCGTGACAGCGGCAATTAAATTCACTTTGCCTTCATTCACACTGCCTAGCAGGATGACTGCAGAGCCGAGTTTTTGTTTTAAATCATCTACCATACTTCTTAAGTTATTCATGTCAGTCGCTTGAACCTTCGCAGCTAACACTTTAACACCGTCAATTTCCTTGACATTCGAAACAAGGTTACCTGCTTCAATATTTCCAAGTTTAGCAGCTAGTGATTCATTTTCGCGCTGCAGCTGTTTCATCTCATTCAGCAGGGCATCGATTCGGTTAACCACTTCTTTCGGATTCGTTTTTAATTTATCAGCAGATTCCTTTAATAGTCCAACCTGTTCATTTAATAACTCGTATGCTCCTTGACCAGTAACTGCTTCAATCCTGCGGGTACCTGCCCCAATTCCACCTTCAGATACAATTTTAAACAAACCAATAACCGATGTGTTCGGTACATGGCAACCGCCGCATAGCTCAAGGCTGTAATCGCCAACCTTAACGACACGAACGATATCTCCATATTTTTCACCAAATAGGGCCATTGCTCCCATTTCTTTCGCTTCAGCAATTGGTTTTAGGCTAATATCAACTTCGATATTCTTCCAAATTTTTTCGTTTACGATTTTCTCAATTTGCTCTAATTCTTCCGGCTTCACTTGGCCAAAATGAGAGAAATCAAAACGGAGACGATCTGGTTCTACAAGAGATCCAGCTTGATTAACATGTGTCCCAAGTACATCCTTTAAAGCTTGATGTAACAAATGGGTTGCCGTATGGTTCTTAATAATTTGCACTCGGTTTTCTTGATTAACTGTAGCCTTAACAGCTAAGTTATTTCTTAATGTTCCGGATTGAACCACTGCTTTATGAAGATTTTGCCCGTTAGGAGCCTTTTGGACATCTTTAACAGCCACAATAACACCATTCGCTTCCAATGTTCCGCGGTCAGCAATTTGTCCTCCGCTTTCAGCATAAAAAGGTGTCACATCTAAAATAAATTGAACCTCTTCACCTTCAGAAGCCTCTTCAATCAATTCACCATTTTTCAACAATGCAATAACTGTAGCATTTGTTTGCAACTGTTCATAGCCAACAAATTCACTACCAACTTTCAGGTCACCGAGAACGCCGCCTTGAACCTGCATTGAGTCCACATCGTGACGAGCCGCCCGTGCGCGCTCACGCTGCAATTCCATTTCTGCTTCAAAACCGTCATGGTCAACCTTCATTCCTTCTTCTTCTGCATATTCCTCTGTTAATTCAACAGGGAATCCATAGGTGTCATAAAGACGGAAAATGTCGGCACCTGAGATAGTATCACTGCCTTTATCCTTTTCCTTTTTAATGACACTGCCAAGAATAGAGAGCCCTTCATGAAGAGTTTCATGGAAACGTTCCTCTTCATTCTTAATGACCTTTTGGATGAACTCCGTCTTTTCTTTTACTTCTGGATAGAAGTCGTGCATGATCTCACCAACAACTGGTACAAGTTCATACATGAATGGACGGTTAATATTAATTTGTTTCGCATAACGGACGGCACGGCGCAGTAAGCGGCGTAACACATAGCCACGTCCTTCATTAGAAGGCAGTGCTCCGTCTCCAACCGCGAAAGCAACGGTACGAATATGGTCAGCGATAACTTTGAAAGCAACATCCTTTTCCTTGTCATCACCATATTTTACGCTAGCAATCTCTTCCGTCGAGCGGATGATTGGGATAAACAAATCTGTATCAAAGTTCGTTGGAACATTTTGCACGACGGATGCCATTCTCTCTAAGCCCATACCGGTATCAATGTTTTTCTTTGGAAGGGGTGTATAAGTGCCGTCTGGATTATGGTTAAACTGGGAAAAGACAAGATTCCAAACTTCTAGATAACGCTCGTTTTCACCGCCAGGATAAAGTTCTGGATCTGTTGGATCATTTCCATATTCAGGACCGCGGTCATAGAAAATCTCCGTATTTGGACCACTCGGACCTTCACCAATGTCCCAGAAGTTCCCTTCTAAACGAATAATGCGTTCCTCAGGAATACCGATTTTTTTGTACCAAATATCAAATGCTTCATGATCTTCTGGGTGAATCGTGACTGATAAAAGCTCCGGGTCCCAGCCAATCCACTTTTTATCCGTTAAGAATTCCCATGCCCATTCAATTGCTTCTACTTTGAAATATTCGCCAATTGAAAAATTCCCAAGCATTTCAAAAAAAGTATGATGACGTGCAGTCTTTCCGACATTTTCAATATCATTTGTACGAATTGACTTTTGCGCATTTGTGATTCTTGGGTTATCAGGGATCACCCGGCCATCAAAATATTTCTTTAAAGTTGCCACTCCACTATTAATCCACAACAAAGACGGATCATCGTGCGGGACGAGTGGTGCACTTGGTTCTACAGTATGTCCTTTTTCTTGAAAGAAATCTAAAAACATTTTACGAATTTCTGAGCCCGTTAAATTTTTCATTTCTTTACTCCTCCTAAAATTTGTCCAGCTACCGCCCCTAGGCGCTGCAGCTTTTCCTATAAAAATAAACACAAAAAAGCCCTCATCCCTAACAGGGACGAGAGCTTGCCTCGCGGTACCACCCTGATTATGAACACAAAAAGTCCGTGCTCATCTCTCAATATTGCCTTAACGCGGCAATAACGGCAGTGGTTAGCTGCACTCCAGATTAGCTTTCTGTTATCCTTCATCTAGAGCTTCTTACAGCCAAGGAAGCCCCTCTCTAAAAGATGGTCTACAACATACTTGATCCTTCAACATGTTCATCCAAATTATTCTATATGTGGATTATAGCTACCCAAAAAACGTTTGTCAATCTGCTTATTGCTTTAACGTGATTGCTCTTTGATTTTACTTTCTATAAAATGGTTCTTCGCATGCATAATACCCACTTTTAATACGGCTAAAACAGGGACAGCTAAGATCATGCCAATAATTCCGCCGATTTCCCCTCCTGCTGTTAAAGCTAGCATGATCATTAATGGGTGCATATGCAGGCTTTTTCCAACTATGTAAGGGGATAATATATTCCCCTCTAGAAATTGGAGTCCAAAGACAATCACAAGCGTAATGATCACTAATTTTACCGAGATTGTAGCGGCAATGATCACTGCCGGAACAGCCCCGATTATGGGGCCAAAATAAGGAATCACGTTTGTGACACCAATGATAAAACCTAACAGTAAAGGATACTTTAGATGAAACAGCCAGAACAACAAAGTCGAAAGACTGCCAATGATGACGCATACAAGGAGCTGGCCTCGTATATAGCTTCCTAGGGATTCATCAACATCTTTTAGAAAGCGGATCCCCTGCTTCCGCCATTTTTTAGGGGTGATATACCAGACAGCCCTTTTAATAACAGGAAAATCTTTTAACATATAAAAAGCGATAAAAGGAATAATTAAAACGGCAAGGGCAGAACTTAAAAATTTGAGTAAGATATCGATCATCACTTGCAACAGCGAGTCCAATTTTTTTTCAAAACCATTGATCCCAGCATTCATCTGTTCTTGAATGCCATTGGGCCATTCTCTCGTATGTGATTGCAAGGTTTTAATCCAGCCTTGATATTTCTCAGCAAGAAAAGGAGCACTTTCCGCAAGATCTCTTAATTGGGCAATAAATGCTGGAATTCCTTTATATAAGGCGAAAGCGATTCCCCCAAAAAAGAGAAAATAAATCAAAAAAATCGCTAACCCACGGTGCAATCCCTTTTCATGCAACTTTTCAACAACCGGGTGAAGCAAGTATGTAATGAACCCACCAATCACAAATGGCAGGAGAATAACGATTCCCATGTTTACAACTGGTAACCAAACAAATCTTATTTTTAAGAAAACGTACAAGGAGATTAGTAAAAGAAGTAAAAATCCAATTCGATAAAACCACTTCATACGTATTTCCAACACGAATGCCTCCTTTGTTGTTTTTATTCTTAGAGACATCTGGTGGAATTATACAAGAATCCCCCTCACTTGTGATGAGGGGGATTGATTTTTAGAACAAAGCTCTTTTTACTTTCCGTTGCATTCTCTTCATTTGTCGGGCAGAGATCATATTGTTTCTTTGTGCGATATTATAAGCTGCAATACCAGCACCGAAAGCTAAGGCAGAAGTCATCATCTTGTTCATACGTTTCACCTCTAAATTATTTTTTATAGGGTGTAACGACGCTCTTCTTCTTCAAACAAATCATCAAGGGAACTGAGTGTACCATCCTCTTCAACCTGATGGGTATTGATAATACCTTTACCAAGAGATAATTCAATAAAACAATTCCAGCAATAATATTGGTTTATCCCGATTTTACCAATATCCTTACTCTGACAATTAGGACACTTGAACATGAAATGACACCTCTCGTTTATTCTACATCTACGATGATGGCATCCTTTCCAATCGCTGGGGGCACTCCGGAATGAATTACCTGTTTACCTTCCGATATGTCTGAAAAGAAACCATCCGTTATTTCGTACCCTACGATTGTGCCCAATTCCTCATGAAAATATACGTCCTCTAATAACCCCAATGATTCACCACTTTTGGTTATAAGCATCTTCCCGCTTAAAGAGCGCTGATGGGTTAACGTATATTCTGGACTTGTTTTTAGTTTTTCAAGGTATTCATCATCATCAATCATGACCCCATCCCAGCCGAAGGATGATACATCTTGGATGTTGAGGAAAAATGACTGTTTGAAGAACGCGCCTTTTTTTACGATAAGGCCTTTGACTACCCCATCGTTCGTGATCCACAAGTCTGTAACTTCACCGATTTTGGCTCCCGTTTTCGCTTCAAAAACAGGTTGACCTTTCAAAAGACTAAATGTTCGCAAAGAGTGTCCCACCTCCTTATGAACATTTATAGTTTCAGTCAATCACCATGAAATCATAAGGTGTAAGGTTTTCCATTGTGGTTTGGGTTCAAACCCTTTATTTACTAAGGCTTCCAACGTTGGTTTACTCGATTTGGTCACAGGAAAAACAACGAACTAGCGTTCTGTATAAAATTAAAATAAATGACTACTTTTTTTGAAGTAGTCTATGGCTTCTTATTTAATTTCAGCCCCCTATTTAAGAATATTTCTTCACAATCATTATTTTTATAATTAAGATGGTTACCCTTGTCACTATAATTCATTTTAGAACCAAAATTTATTATTATGCAACGAATTCCTGATTAACCAAATCCTAGAAAAGTAACAATCCAAAGAATCGCTTCTAACTTATACGTTTCTTCATAGTATTAACCTTGAGATTGGGATATAGGGTGATTACCTTTAAATTTATCTAATATTTTTAATAAACCAACGAACCCTCTAATAATAAACAAGGTAAAATTAACACTGGCAAAAGTATGGAAAGGTGACCATTTTCTCCATTTAAATAATCCTGTTTTGTTTTCCATAAACCATTGACCCAAACTCATAGGAACACTAAAAATAAAACTTTTAAGTAATATTTTCCAAAAATTGTCGTTGTATGAAATCTTAACCCAAATAACACTTAGAATCGGGAAAAACAACATGTCATAAATAATATTCGTTTTAAAAATTTTTGGAAAAGGACGAACTGGATATTCAACTCTTTTAGTTGCAACAACATATGCATCAATAAGAGTCGAAATAATTCCTTTTGAGAAAAAAATAAGCAGATTTTCTCTCATTTTTGAGCCTTTAAATAAAAATGGCAATGAAAATATGCATAGAGCTGTAAGTAAATTTAACAATTTTTTCTCCATAAAGAACACCGTCCAAAAGGATTAATTAGTAATATTATTACATTTACCTATTCAATTAAGTATTATCCTTTAAAATATAGAGAAATTATTATGTTTCGGTATGGTTTAAAGTAAAAAGCTAATCGAGTATTTTCGATTAGCTTTTTCGCTTTTATAGAATCCTTTCTTACCCCATTTGCAAAAACACCATGAATCGTTAATATATCAATATTTTTATACTTCATATCGGTGTTTCTCTATACGTCTACATAAAATCATAAGGTGTAAGGTTTTCCATGCCAATCATTGGGTCTACCGTCATCAAAAGCTCTTCTTGTGAAAATTCTGAATCTGACTTTTCATTTGCATTGCCATTTTTTAAAAATGTAATGGTCTCCTGCAGTTTTTGACAAAGGGTCGTATTCCGGCTTTGCTCATCTGCCCTTTTGACGCCCATCCTCAAAGCATCCTCTTCACCACAAAGAATGAGCGATTGTTTACTCCTGGTAATCGCAGTGTATATTAAATTTCTTTGTAACATCCTGTAATAGCTTCTTGCGATTGGCAGGATGACAATCGGGAATTCACTCCCCTGTGATTTATGTACTGAGCAGCAATAGGCATGAGTAATTTGATTCAAATCCTGCCTTGTGTATTCGACCTCATTACCCTCAAAGGAAATGAGAAGTAAATCTTGTTTTTCGGTATTTTCCTTTGCATAAAAGATCGAAATAATTTCGCCGATATCACCGTTAAACACATTACTCTCCGGCTGATTGACTAGTTGAAGAACTTTATCTCCAATGCGGTATTTTACCTCTCCAAAGGTGATTTCTTTCCTTGTTCCATCAGGATTCGGATTGAAAATTTCCTGCAATAAGACATTTAATCGATCAATACCAGCAGGACCTCTATACATCGGGGCCAACACTTGAATATCCTTTGCCGTGTAGCCTTTACTTTTTGCATTTTGGGCCACTTTTTCCACAACCTGAGCAATCTGCGTTGAGTTACAGCGTATAAACGAGCGATCTGCTTTTTTCATCGTTACATCAGCAGGCAAATTGCCCTTTTTAATATCATGGGCTAGTTCAATGATCGAAGAACCTTCAGCCTGTCGGTAAATATCTGTTAACCTTACTGTCGGTATCACTTCAGAGCTTAAAAGATCTTTCAGCACTTGCCCAGGACCTACTGAAGGCAGCTGATCCTCATCGCCAACAAGAATGACTTGAATATTTTCCGGCAGTGCTTTAAATAACTGATTCGCAAGCCAAATATCAAGCATAGAGGTTTCATCGACAATCAGAATCTTTCCTTCTAGTGGACTGGATTCTCCACGATCGACCCCTTCCATCCCATTTAATCCAAGTAATCGGTGGATCGTAACGGCCGGAAGCCCTGTGGATTCACTCATTCGTTTTGCTGCTCTTCCAGTTGGGGCCGCAAGTAAAATAGGAAATGGCTCGCCCTTTTTATGATAATCTTTAGGCTCTAATGAGCAGCCATGCAGCTCAGAATAAAGTTCAACAATCCCTTTAATGACCGTCGTTTTACCGGTTCCTGGCCCCCCGGTCAGAATTAACATAGGTGACATTAAAGCTGTTTGGATTGCCTCCTTTTGTGTTGGAGCATATTGAACCTTAATTCTTTCCTCTAAACTACCCAAGGCCAGCAAAAATTCTGATTCTGGGAACAGATCTTTGTATTCCGTTTGTTGAAGAATCCGGTTAATACTGGTTACAAGTCCTTTTTCTGCGAAAAATAAAGAAGGCAAATAGACTCGTTTTTCTTCACCAATTATTTTCCCCTCTTCTTCAAGCTTAATGATTTCTTGTGATATGTCCGTAAACTCAATTTGATCTCGTTTGTTTTCCTCTAAAAGACTTTGCACCCTGATAAGTAAATCCTCGACATAAATAAAAACATGGCCTGTCTGCATACTCTCGCTTTCAAGTGTATAGAGGCAGGCTGCTTTGATTCGATCAGGATGATTACCGTATATTCCCAATTGATAGCCGAGCTCATCTGCACGTCCAAAACCAATCCCCTCAACATCTTCTACCAGCTGATAGGGATTAGATTGAATCTTATCAAGGGTGTTTTCCTTATAAGCTTGGTAAATTCTCATTGACAGCTGCGGGCCAAAACCATATTGATTTAAGGCGACCATTACCTGTTCGAGTCCTTGATGCTCCATAAGGGTGTCATAAAGCATTTTTGCCTTATCGGGAGGAAGCTTAGGAACTGAGTCAAGCAAGGAAGGATGGTTTAGTATTTTTGATATGGCATTTTCTCCTAGAACCTCAACGATATTTTCTGCTGTTTTCTTTCCAATTCCTTTAAACATTTCACTCGATAAATAACCGATAACCCCTTGCTTGGTTTGCGGAATATCCTTACGAAAATGCTTTGTTTGGAATTGGAGTCCAAACTTTGGATGATCTTTAAATTCCCCATAAAAGATATAGGTTTCCTGTTCATGGATTTTTGGAAAATAACCGGTAATAACCGCTTCCTTATCATCATACTCATCATTTGTTTCTTCCACACGAATTCGCATTACAGTATAAAGGTTTTGTTCATTATGAAAAATCGTTACCAAGTGTTTTCCTTTTACAAACTTTCCTTGCTCTGCAAATAAATCCAATGAGCTTTGCTTGTCCATCTTGATGCTCCCTCCTTTCCATAAAAGTGGCTGTTCTTATTGATTATTTTCAATTAGTTTTTTTGCATGTCCGGCTAAGAGATGATCCGGCTGAATTTCGAGGGCCCTATCAAACATATCCAATGCTTTAACACCATTTTCTTTAAAAGCATAGGATACTCCTAAGTTGTAATAGGCATCAGAATGTTCTTTATCAAGCTCAACACATTTTTCTAATTGTACAATCGCTTCATCGATAAGTTCGAGCTGTGCAAGACATAAACCGTATTGAAAGCGAGCTTCGGCATCATTTTCATCCAGTTCTACACTTCTTTGAAGATAAGGCATGGCAAACTTTCCTTGATCAAGCTGGACGAGTGACAGCCCTAACATGAAATAGTTATCACTGTTGTTAAGTCCTTTTTTCATGGCCATTTCGAACATTTTTTTGGCCTGCTCAAATTGTTCATTGCTGAAATAGATGTTACCTGCACTATAGTAGGCCGCAGCGGCATTTTCATCTAATTGAATGGCCTTTTCATAGAACTTCAAGGCTTTTTCATCATCACCAACTGCCGATAATACATTACCGAAATTTATGTACGCAATTGGGTCCTCTGGGTTTTCTGTAATGATTTCATTAAAAATCTTCGCTGCTTCTTCCCATTTTCCTTCTTGCATGTATTGAACCCCTAATTGGTTTTTTTCCATAAGTTAATCACTCCGTTCTAATTGTGAGTATATCATATCAGAGAAAAAAATCCCCGACTCCAAATAAGGAATCAGGGATGTTTTTAACCTACATAGGTTAAGCGTTCATTATTTTTAAAAACGAGATCAATTGTACCGCCGCCGAGACATTCATCGCCATTGTAAAATACAACAGCCTGCCCAGGTGTTATCGCACGAATTGGTTCATGAAATAGGACTTCAACCTTTTGATCTTCCATCAGACGAACGGTCACTTTATTGTCTTCCTGACGATAACGGAATTTAGCCGTACATTCAAATTCCACTGACTTTTCTCGGTCAGAAACCCAGCTAACATTTACGGCCACAAGTGAGTCAGAATAGAGTTTTTCATTATGAAAACCCTGACCAACATAAAGGATATTTCGTTTTAAATCCTTGCCGATCGCAAACCACGGTTCCCCTGAGCCGCCAATACCTAAACCGTGGCGCTGACCGATGGTATGGTACATCAAGCCTTCATGCTTGCCCTTAACAACGCCGTCAAGAGTTTCCATACTACCAGGCTGAGCCGGTAGATATTGACCAAGGAAATCTTTAAAATTACGCTCACCTATGAAACAAATTCCTGTGCTGTCCTTTTTGGTAGCTGTCGCAAGGTCTGCTTCCTTGGCAATTTCCCGAACTCTTGATTTTTCAAGATTACCAATTGGGAACATCACTTTGCTTAGCTGTTCCTGCGTTAATTGATTAAGAAAATAGGTTTGGTCTTTATTTTCATCTAGACCACGCAGCATTTTGTACTCACCGTCACGAAACTCTACTCTTGCATAGTGACCTGTCGCTAAATAATCTGCACCCAAATTCATCGCATGCTCAAGGAAGGCCTTGAATTTGATTTCTTTATTACACATAACATCTGGATTCGGTGTCCTTCCTGCTTTATATTCTTCCAGGAAGTAGGTGAATACCTTATCCCAATATTGTTTTTCAAAATTAACCGCGTAATAAGGGATACCAATTTGATTACAAACCCGAATGACATCATTGTAATCCTCCGTTGCCGTACAAACCCCGTTTTCATCGGTATCATCCCAGTTTTTCATGAAGATACCGATGACATCGTATCCCTGTTGTTTTAGAAGCAAGGCTGCGACTGAGGAGTCAACACCACCTGACATCCCTACAACGACGCGTGTATTTTTTGGATCCTTTTTTTCCATCATTCTCACCTCTCATCCTAAATAACCATATATAGTTCCAATCGATTTTTTGGGCATTATCAACGCTTTATAATGAACATAATCCTTGCTCCAATCGATTTCCGGGCATTATGAACGCTTTATAATGACCGTAATCCTTGCTCCAATCGATTTCCGGGCATTATGAACGCTTTATAATGACCGTAATCCTTGCTCCAATCGATTTCCGGGCATTATGAACGCTTTATTTTTTCAGACGTGACACAATTCTTGCGGTTTCATCTGCTGCTCTGGTTATTTCTACTTCTGTCGTATTAAAACCAAAGCTGAAACGAACGGAATTGATTAAACGATCTGATTGCTTACCAAACATGGCGACCAGGACGTGCGAAGGTTCAATCGAACCCGCCGTGCAGGCAGAACCGCTTGAAACAGCAATTCCCGCTAAATCAAGATTCACGAGCATTGCTTCTACGTTAGTCCCTGGAAAGCTTAAGTTTAATACATGCGGAAGGGATCTTTCAAGCAATCCGTTCACGTAAAACTCAACCCCATGATCAGTTAAATGCTGAATAAAGGTTTCTTTGAAGCCCTGATACAGTTCTCGCTTTGCTTCCCGCTCTTCGATGGCAATTTTTACAGCTTCCTGAAAGCCTACGATTGAGGCAACATTTTCCGTGCCTGCCCTCCGTTTTCTTTCCTGTTCTCCACCGAAGGAACGCGGCACAATTTTTACTGAATCACGAACGTAAAGAAAGCCCGTCCCTTTAGGTCCGTTAATTTTATGAGCAGAAACGGATAATAAGTCAATTCCGCTATCATTAACATTAAAATTTTCAATGCCATAAGCTTGAACCGCATCGGTGTGAAAAATAGCCTGGTGCTCCTTCAATAATGCACCAATTTCGTTAATCGGCTGAATCGTCCCTACCTCGTTATTTCCAAACATGATCGATACTAAAATGGTATCTTCTCGTAAAGCAGCTTGGAGTTCTGCGATTGAAATCATCCCTGTTTCATCCACTGGTAAATACGTAACCTCATAGCCTGTTTTTTCTAGGCGCTCGCATGCATGAAGCACAGCATGATGTTCGATTAGCGTCGTTATAATGTGCTTTCCTTTATGCTGATAGCTTTCGGCTGCTCCAAATAAAGCCATATTATCAGCTTCTGTACCGCCGCTAGTAAAGATAATCTCATTTTCCTTTGCACCAATACTATTGGCTAAAACTTCCCGTGCTAAGTCAATTTGATGCCTGGCTTCCCTTCCATATGAATGGATACTAGACGGGTTTCCAAATGAGCCATTCATCACTTCTATCATTTTTTCAATAACCCTTGGATGCATCGGAGTGGTAGCGGCGTGGTCGAGATAAATTCGTTCCATCATTACACCTTCAATCAAAAATAATTCCTCTATATACTTTTAACCTTAAATATAAAACATATAACCGTCGACTTCTTTGTCATCACTATGACTTGCCAAATCTTCAAGCGTGGTATGATCGAGAACTCCCTTAATGGCATCACGGATTCGGATCCAAAGCTCCCTTTGAGCTGGTTCTTCATCTTCAATCCCTTCAACGAGGGTGATAGGACCTTCTAGAACACGAATGACATCTCCAGCTGTGATTTTTGATGGAGTGTCTGAGAGGATATAACCTCCGTAGGCACCTCTAATACTTTTTACTAACCCTGCATTTCTTAACGGAGCAATTAATTGTTCAAGATAATGCTCTGATAATTGATTTGCTTGTGCAATCGTCTTTAAGGAAGTCGGACCTTCCCCATAATTTTTCGCTAGTTCTATCATAATCGTAAGCCCATAGCGGCCCTTTGTCGAAATTCTCATTTTTTCAAGCACCTCTTTTCGATATTTCTATATATTAACAAAAATTCTCAGTAATTTAATTGGCATTAGATATTATAGCATATTGTACTTTAATATGCTTTTTCAGATAAAAATGATAGAGTAAAGGTATATGAAGATTTAAGTTGGAGAGATGAACTATGCAGCAAAAGCCACTCGCATTTCGAATGCGTCCAAGAACCATTGAAGAGGTCGTTGGCCAGCAGCATTTAGTTGGCGATGGAAAAATTATTGCCAGAATGGTAAAGGCAAAACAGCTGACCTCTATGATTTTATATGGACCACCGGGAATTGGGAAAACATCGATTGCCAGTGCGATTGCCGGAAGCACCAAATATGCCTTTCGAACTCTTAACGCCGTAACCAATAATAAAAAAGATATGGAAATCGTTGCAGCTGAAGCAAAAATGTCAGGAAAAGTAATTCTCCTTTTAGATGAAGTCCACCGCCTCGATAAAGGAAAACAGGATTTCCTTTTACCCTATTTAGAAAACGGAATGATAACATTAATTGGAGCTACAACGAGCAACCCTTATCATGCGATTAATCCAGCGATTCGAAGCCGTTGTCAAATTTTCGAACTTAAACCACTGGAGCCAGAGGATGTTAAAGCAGCTATACTTCGGGCGATCACCGATGAGGACCGAGGATTCGGTCAATTAAAGGTCAAACTCTCGGAAGAGGCATTAGCCCATTTCGCTAGTGCCTCCAATGGCGACGTGCGCAGCTCCTTAAACGCACTGGAACTAGCTGTCCTTTCAAGCGATGAGGATGTCGATGGAGTCATTCATATCGATGTGAAAGTTGCCGAAGAATGCCTGCAAAAGAAAAGCTTGGCTGCCGATAAAGATGGGGACGGACATTATGATGTTTTATCTGCCTTCCAAAAATCGATTCGCGGCAGTGATGTGGATGCTGCACTTCATTATCTTGGAAGGTTAATTGAAGCTGGTGACCTGCCAAGTATCAGCAGACGTCTATTAGTAATTGCCTATGAGGACGTGGGCTTAGCCAATCCACAGGCAGGAGCACGAACTTTAGCCGCGATCGAGACATCTGAGAGGATCGGATTCCCAGAAGCTAGGATCCCACTGGCTAACGCCGTAATTGAGTTATGTTTATCACCAAAATCTAATTCAGCAGTGATAGCCATCCAGGCCGCAATGGAAGATATCCAAAAAGGCATTAGCGGTGAAGTTCCTGATCATTTGCGGGATGCTCATTATAAGGGTGCAAAAGAACTCGGTAGAGGGATTGGATATTTATATCCACATGAATTTGAGTCAGGATGGGTCAAACAGCAGTATTTACCGAACAAATTAAAAAATAAGCAGTACTATCAGCCAAAGAAAACCGGAAAATTCGAACAGGCTATTGCCAATGTCTATGAGAATATAAAACGAAAAAAATAACCTCTGACTATTTCCAGAGGTTATTTTTATTAAGCAGCAACATCTCTCTTTTTGAAAACATAGAAGGCCAAAAATAGAAATAGGAGATAGTATACTAACAATACAAGAATTGAGAATGACAATGTCATTCCTTCTAGTAACGGGAATCCTTCAACATGTTGCATTAAATCCGTATTTGCAAACAAAATATATTTTGCCCATGAAAACTTTATCGATAAAAGAGCCGTAAATTGACTTCCAGTAAACATTAGGAATAATGATAAGCCAATTGCAAGCGAGCTGTTTCGAAAAACAGATGAGATCATGAACGCCATCGTTGTCAGCATGATCATTTCAATCGAGCTAAGACCGTAATAAATCAATAAATGCACAACCATACTTTGCTCGACCACTTCCCCACCAAAATAATTTAAATAGGGAATTGCCTTTTCTGGCATTCCAAACAGAATTGCACCTAATAGCGTTGAAAAAACAAATAAGATCGAGAGCATCAACAAGGCAAATATCAGTACCGTTAAATACTTGGATAGAAGTATTCTATTGCGATTGATTGGCCGAATAAGTAAGAGTTTCACGGTTCCCCATGTAAATTCACTAGCAACAATTCCAGCCGAAACTATTATGGTAAATAATCCAGCTAATACGATAAGGTCGGAACTATCCTTTACAAATGACCAAACATTATATTTGTCAATTAAAGGAATATCATGTTCGATCCGATATTCATTAATGGCAATTTGTTTTTTATAATACTCCTGCTCCATTTTTAGCGGACTTGATTCTAATTGTCCCTTTAATGCTTCGTTTTCCTGCTGAAGCACCTGCTTCCAATTCTCATCAGCACGAACAGATTGATCCTGAGCCTTCATGAAAATCCCTGTCACTGAAACAATCAGGATTAGAATCGCAATCATTACATATGTTCCGGGCCGTCTAAATATTTTCATCCACTCATTTTGAATAAGGCTAAGCATGATGATCTCCCCCCTTATCTGCGGTGACTTCGAGGAAGCGATCTTCTAATGTTTTAGAGACTTCTTTAATCCCAAAAATTTGAATATTATCTGCTACAAACATTTTAACAACATTCGGAACTTCTTCTTTTGGCAGCTCAACCGTTACACCATTTCTCGAACGTGTTAATGGGATTTTTGGATAATTCTTTTCGATTAAAGCAAGGGCTGTATCACTTGGAATAACTTCAAATTCAAAGCTTGAAGCTTTAGAATGGACAAATTCCTCAACAAGCTGAACGTCAATAAGACGACCGTTTTGAATGATTCCGATCCGATCACACATCATTTCCATTTCGGAAAGGATATGACTGGAAACAATCACTGCCATATTTTTTTCACGGGCAAGCAGTCGGATGTAGTCACGGATTTCTCTTATTCCTGCTGGATCCAAACCATTGGTCGGCTCGTCCAAAATCAGTACTGCCGGGTCGTGTAAAAGACATTGTGCCAAGCCTAATCTTTGACGCATCCCAAGTGAATATGTCTTGACTTTATCTTGAATCCGGTCCGTTAAACCCACCAATTTAACCGTTTCGTTAATTTTTTCTTTTGTAATTCCTTTGGACATTCGAGCATAATGAACAAGGTTTTGATAACCGCTTAGGAATTTATACATTTCTGGATTTTCAACAATAGCACCGACATGCCTGACTGCATCCTCAAAGTTTGTTTTGATGCTTGCGCCGCCAACGGTGATGTCACCAGAGGTTATCCCCATTAAGCCAACAATCATCCGGATAGTCGTCGTTTTTCCTGCACCATTTGGACCTAGGAATCCAAAAACCTCACCTTTGTTAACTTCAAAGCTGATATTATCTATAATGGTTCTGCCCTTGATAACCTTAGTAACATCTTTTAATACTACAATTGATTCCAACTAGGCGCCCCCTCTCATTACTTTTTACCCTCTCACACAAGTTTAACTTATTGAAGAGTAATTTTCTCGTTTTAATAAATCACAATCATTCTAACCAAAAAACCCCGAACAGCATCCTGTTCGAGGCTAAACATTTAATTTTATTTTTCGTCAGCAACTCGGGTAATTTTAATATCAGCCAGCAATTGATTGACAACGTAGCTTGCCATTATTAATCCGCAAGCAGATGGAACAAAGGCATTGGAGGCTGGAGGCATTTGCGCTTTTCGAATGACAGCTTGGTCATTGCCCACTTCTTTCCGAACATCCTCACGAATGACAATTGGGCTTTCGTCTGAGAACACGACGGGAATCCCCTTGTGAATTCTTTCTTTACGCAGCTTTGTACGGATCACTTTTGCAATCGGATCAGTATGTGTTTTAGAAATATCCGCAATCTTGAAGCGGGTCGGATCCATTTTATTGGCCGCGCCCATGCTAGAGATAATTGGGATATTTCTTTTCAAACATTCCTTCATCAGATGAATTTTATAAATAATTGTATCTGATGCATCCACGACAAAATCTAGGCCATAGCTAAAAAACTGCTCATACGTTTCTTCCGTATAAAACATTTTTAAAGCAATAACCTCACAATCAGGATTGATGTCTTTAATCCGCTCTTTCATCAAATCGGCTTTCGGTTGTCCGACCGTAGAAAGAAGAGCAATAAGCTGGCGATTCACATTCGTAATATCCACCACATCTTTATCAACCAAAATTAAACGTCCAACACCAGAACGGGCAAGTGCTTCCGCGGCAAAGGAGCCGACACCTCCGATTCCTAAAACAGCAACCGTGCTGTTTTTCATTATCACAAGGCCTTCTTTACCAATGGCTAATTCATTACGGGAAAATTGATGTAACATATAGTCCTCCAAAATTTAAATTCACTTTTCATTAGCTTTAACCCTAAAAAAATATATCATACCAGCATATAAAAACAAGTATTTTGATAGGAATTATTTGAAATATAAAAATAGCCCTCTGCGTTTGCAGAAGACTATTTTTATAAGGGTCCCAATGATGCCGTCGCGCTTAGTTCCTTCTTTTGATCCCGCTACTTTCGCAGGTGGGTGTTCTATTTCACGTATTAGTAAGTCCCTTTTACCGTATAGGTTGGGGCATTTACGCTACCGGAAAACTCCGAACTCCCGAAGAAATAATGTTGGTCAAAAGTCAGGTAATACAACGTACACTTCAGGACTCTTATTTGATTGCCTTTATAATATCATAAAATAAACACTGATTCAAGGTTCCATGAAAGCGTTTTATTCACTTTTATTATTACGATTTAATGACAAATTAAGCTCTTTTAATTGTGCTTCTGAAACCTCACTTGGTGCGGCCATTAATAAGTCGCTGGCACTTGCTGTTTTAGGGAATGCTATTGTGTCACGCAGGTTAGAGCTACCAGCTAGCAGCATAACCAATCGGTCTAATCCAAGAGCAATACCGCCATGTGGAGGCGTACCATATTCAAACGCATTTAAAAGGAATCCAAATTGCTCATTTGATTCTTCTGGTGTAAAGCCAAGTACTTTGAACATTTTTTCTTGAATTGAACGTTCAAAAATTCTTAAACTTCCGCCGCCAAGCTCATAGCCGTTCAAGACAAGGTCGTAAGCCTGTGCTCTTACCTTAGAAGGATCTGTATCTAAGTATGGCAGATCTTCTCGTACAGGCATAGTGAATGGGTGATGCGCCGCAAAGTAACGGCCTTCCTCCTCACCATACTCTAAGAGCGGCCAGTCCGTGATCCATAAGAAATTGAACTTAGTTTGATCAATCAGTCCTAGCTCTTTTCCTAGCTTCATTCGTAAGGCACCTAAAGCATCCGCCACGACATTTCGCTTGTCAGCAACAAATAGCAGCAAGTCACCCTCACTTGCATCAAGCGTAGTTACTAAAGCCTTTGCATCCTCTTCTGAGAAGAATTTCGCTATCGGCCCTTTTAAGCCCTCAGCGTCTACCTTCAACCATGCGAGCCCTTTTGCACCATATACTCCAACAAACTCTGTTAAAGCATCAATATCTTTACGAGAATACTTGTCAGCAAAGCCTTTTACATTAATTGCCTTAACTTGCCCGCCTCCAGCAACTGCTGCTGCAAATACTTTAAAACCTGAATCCTTCACAATCTCAGAAAGGTCTACCAACTCAAGCCCAAATCTAGTATCTGGTTTATCCGAACCGAAACGGCTCATCGCCTCATCATAGGACATTCTTGGAAATGGTGAAGATATATCAAGACCTTTCACTTCCTTCATAAGGCCTGTCATCATTCTTTCCATTAAGCTCAAGATATCTTCTTGACCTAAAAAGCTTGTTTCAATATCAATTTGAGTGAATTCCGGTTGACGGTCTGCACGTAAATCCTCATCCCGGAAACAACGGGCAATTTGATAATAGCGCTCAACCCCGCCAAGCATTAACAATTGTTTAAATAGCTGTGGTGACTGAGGAAGTGCATAAAATTCACCCGGATGCACACGGCTTGGGACAAGATAATCACGAGCCCCTTCTGGAGTACTTTTTGTTAAAATTGGCGTTTCAATGTCTAAGAAACCTTCAGTATCCAGGAAATTTCGAATATGTTTGGTTACCTCATGACGCATCTTTAAGGTTTCAAAAATGACCGGACGACGGAAATCTAAGTAGCGGTATTTAAGACGAACATCCTCAGAAGCATCCGTTTTATCTGAAATGATAAATGGAGGTGTTTTGGATTCATTGATAATCGTCACTTGTTCTGCATGGACTTCAATCTTTCCGGTTTTAAGGTTCGGATTAATCGTTGCCACGTCACGGCTTACCACTTTACCTTGAATATCAAGAACAAACTCATTACGAATTTTCTCAGCAGTTTGAAGTGCCTCTTTTGATAAATCTGGATTAAAAACAACTTGAACAATCCCAGAACGGTCACGAAGATCAATAAAAATTAATCCGCCTAGATCACGGCGTTTCTGGACCCAGCCCTTTAGGGTTACTTTTTCGCCAATTGCTGATTCTGGAACTTCACCACAAAAATACGATCTGCCATACATGCTTACCCTCTCCTTATCCATGCAACTCTTTAAAATGTTTAATAAATTCGGCTAACTCAATTTCCTCTTGTTCACCTGTAGCCATATTTTTTAAGTTAATCTTATTGTTATTAAGTTCATCGTCGCCAAGGATAGCAACATATTTTGCTTTTAGACGATCCGCTGCCTTAAATTGTGCTTTAATTTTTCGATTCAAGTAATCTCTTTCAGCAGAAAAACCAGCTAAACGCAGCTGCTGCAAAAGACCAACTGTATAATCCTTTGCTTCATCACCGAGAGAAGCAATATAGCAGTCAATGCCTTCATTAACTTCTAGCTCAATCCCCTCAGCATTAAGAGCAGCAATAAAACGTTCGATACTTAAAGCAAAGCCGATTCCTGGTGTTTCTGGGCCGCCAATTTCTTCGGCTAAACCATTATAGCGGCCGCCGCCGCACAAAGTGGTAATGGCTCCAAATCCCGCGGCATCACTCATTATTTCAAACGCTGTGTGATTATAATAATCTAATCCGCGGACAAGATTTGGATCAACAACATACTCAACCTCTAGCTGCTTTAAATATTGCTGTAATTTTTCAAAATAAACTCGGGACTCATCATTTAAATATTCGATAATCGAAGGGGCAGATGCCATTAATTCGTGATTGTGGTCTTGCTTGCAATCGAGAATCCTTAATGGATTCTTTTCAAGCCGGCTTTGACAGTCCTGGCAAAATTCTCCGATCCTTGGTTTAAAGTGATCCACTAAAGCATTGCGGTGAGCTGTCCGGCTCTCTTTATCTCCAAGACTATTGACAACAAGCTTTAATTTTTTCAAGCCCATTTCCTTATATAAGTTTATTGCTAGTGAGATAACCTCCGCATCAATGGCCGGATCATTACTGCCCAATGCTTCGACACCAAATTGAACAAATTGGCGGAAACGTCCTGCCTGAGGGCGTTCATAACGGAACATTGGTCCCATGTAATAAAGCTTTACAGGCTGCGTCGGATAGCCAAACATTTTCTTTTCCACAAACGATCTTACAACTGCCGCTGTTCCTTCCGGTCTAAGGGTAATGCTGCGGCCGCCACGATCCTCAAATGTATACATCTCTTTCTGAACAATATCCGTTGTATCACCAACACCTCTTGAAAACAGGTCTGTATGTTCAAATATCGGTGTCCGAATTTCCTTATATTGATATTTCTCGCAAAGCTCTCTGGCTTTGGCTTCGATTAGCTGCCACTTTTCTACCTCTCCAGGCAGAATATCCTGTGTGCCTCTTGGAATGCTAATTGACATAGCAATGTCCTCCTGTTCAATAAAAAATAAAAAAACTCCCATCCCTTGTATAAATACAAGGGACGAGAGTTATATCCCGCGGTGCCACCCTAGTTGAAGACGGCTGATTACAGCTGCCTTCCTCTTTTACAGTTAACGCCTGCATACGTTCTATTCCTACTAGAGTCTAGCTTTTTCAGAGAGAAGCCTTCGGAGTGTTCATTCATTAAGTACCATGCAGAAATGCTTTCAGCCTAGGGCATTTCTTCTCTTTTCATGTATTTTTGCTTAACTACTATGCTCCATCATTGGTTATATCATGTTTATTATTTACTAATAATACGGAGCATCGATTCCATTGTCAAGCAGGATTTACGATCTTTCCAGATGTTTTTTTAACTTTCTTACATCTCTGATGGATAATCCAAATTCGGAAGCTAGCTCAAATGTCGTATTATGTTGTTCACTTTGAATAAAATCATGAAAATCTACACCAAAAAGCCTATTGTTCATCTCTTGCGTACTCATTCCCTTTTCGTTCGATCTCATCGTTCATTCACCTCGTTCACATCATCTATTACCTCTATTATTTCCAACAATCTAAAAAACTTACCTCTGGCCAAGACGAAAAAAAAGCCGTAATTTTACATTTTAGGCTGATTTTCAGGCCCTTTTACGCTAAAATAAAAGAAATATACATAAAGGGAGAGCATAGATGGTAAAAAGATTTAGTCTATTTTTATTATGTTTCACACTCTTTTTCGGAGCCATCCTGCCACTTGATAGGGGAATCGCGGCAAACGGTACGATTACAATTGCAGCTGATTCGGTGAATATTCGAAAAGGACCAAGCTTAAGCTATCCGCTCGTGAAACAGGTAAAAAAGGGCGATAAATTTACGATTGTAAAAGAAAAGGACGATTGGATTGAGATATACCTTCCCTCAGGAAAAACGGGTTGGGTGGCCAATTGGCTCGTAAAAAAATCAAATGGCGAGTCTTCTTCTGCAGTTTCATCCAACAAAAATGCTGCTGAGGCAAATACTGACCAATTAAGGGTGCGTTCCGGACCTGGGACAAGCTTCCGAATTATCGGGTATTTAAATAAAGGACAAGCTGTCATGATTCTAGAAGAAAATGAAACCTGGTTAAAAATTTCCGCAAGTTTTGGTGAAGGCTGGGTGGCACGACAATACATAAGTTTTAATTCGGGTAAGAAGGCTGAGTCTAAAGAAGAGAATAAAACAACAGGAGAAAAAGCCGTTGTAACTGACATATTGAATGTCCGGAAGGAGCCTTCTACCACAGGTACCATTCTTGGTAAAATCTCAAAAGGGACAACAGTCACGATTTATTCAAAAAAGAATAACTGGGTAGAAATTAAGTTCAAGGACCAAACAGGCTGGGTAAGTGCGGAATATGTTCAAATTGGCGGGAAAACGGAAACTCCATCAAGTAAAGACAAAGGAACGATTGGAACTGTAACAGCAAGCAATTTAAATGTGCGTAAGGATTACTCGCAAAATGCCAGCATTATCGGATCGGTTTCTAAAGGGGAAAGTTATCCTATTGTAGAGGAAGTAAATAATTGGGTTAAGATAGAATTCCAGCCCGGAAGGTTTGGCTGGGCCGCAGGCTGGTATTTTAATCGAGATAAAGAAACGCCAAAACAACCAGTAAAAGAAAGCACGATAACTGTTCTCCATGATGGTAGTAATATTAGAAAAAATGCCACCGTTCAATCAGATGTTGTTCTTCGAGCAAATGAGGGTGAGACTTATCCTGTAAAAAGTATCCGCAATGATTGGTATGAAATCGACTTACCTAACGGGTCTAGTGGATTTATTGCTGGCTGGATTGTCAGCACCAATGATTCCACGAAGCGCATAGAAAAGAAAGGTGCTGATGATTCTCTCCAGTCCAAGACAATTGTCATTGATCCTGGACATGGTGGTGTGGATGACGGAGCATCAGGTCGCAGCGGTACAAGTGAAAAAGAATTAACATTAAGAACGGCGAAACTTTTGTATGACAAGCTAAAGGCCTCGGGGGCAAATGTGTTTTTAACTAGAAGCAATGATTCCTTCATATCACTGCCATCACGGGTAAGAATGGCAAGCACCCATGGCGCTGACGCCTTTATCAGTTTACATTATGATAGCAGCCTCGATCAAAGCGTACGGGGAATGACCGGTTATTACTACCATTCCTATCAAAAAGCGTTGGCTACATACGTTTACAATGCCACAAATGCCCAAACTAGGTTAAAAAGCCGTGGAGTCCGCACAGGTGATTTCCATGTAGTACGTGAAAATCCTCAAAGGGCTGTACTGATGGAACTAGGATACCTCAGTAATTCTGCTGAAGAAATGACATTGAAATCTAGTCAATATCAAGAAAATGCAGCAACCGGATTATATAACGGATTAGCATTATACTTTAAAGAAAAATAAAGAAGCTTTGGCATTATGCCAAGCTTCTTTTATTTACTATCGATAATCAATGTTACTGGTCCATCATTGATTAACTCAACGTCCATCATCGCACCGAAGCGTCCAGTCTCGACACTAATTCCTTTGTCTCGTAAAAGACTGTTAAAGCTTTCATATAGTTGATTGGCCTGCTCCGGTCTTGCTGCATCCATGAAATTCGGCCGTCTCCCCTTACGGCAATCACCATAAAGAGTGAATTGAGATACAGAAAGGATTTCCCCGCCAACATCCAGTAAAGATAAGTTCATCTTTCCTTCAGCATCTTCAAAAATTCGCAGGTTTGCAATTTTATCAGCGAGGAAGACAGCGTCCGATTCTGAATCATCATGAGTAACACCAACAAGCAAAACAAGTCCGCTTGATATTTCTCCGGTCACTTCCCCACCAACGGTGACTCTAGCTTTTTTACTGCGCTGAACAACAACTCGCATTTTTAGAACTCCTTAATTCATGATTCTGCGTACCGAATAAATGTCTGGAATCTGTTTGATTCTGTCAACAACCTTTTGTAAATGGGCGACATTGTGGATCGCAATCGACATGATAATCGTAGCCATTTTATTACGGTCAGAACGCCCAGAAACGGCTGAAATATTTGTTTTTGTTTCATTAACCGCCTGAAGAACCTCATTTAGCAAGCCACGACGATCATAGCCATTGATTTCAATATCGACATTATATTCTTTTCGATCATTTAATGACGATTCCCACTCAACCGGAATTAAACGTGATTGCGCATCATTAGAATCGATATTCGTACAATCGGATCGGTGAACTGAAACACCCCGCCCCTTTGTAATAAAACCAACGATTTCATCCCCTGGAACGGGATTACAGCATCTTGATAACCGGATTAATAAATTATCAATACCGGAAACGCGGACACCGGATTCACGTTTTTTCGTGGAAGGAAACGCCTTTAAATCAGAAACAGCATTTGTAATGGTCGCTGATTGTTCCTGATCTCGCTTTTTACGCCACTTCTCAGTCAAACGATTGGCCACCTGTAAGGCGGTAACACCGTTATAACCTACGGCAGCATACATATCATCTTCATTCATAAAATTAAACTTGTCGGCAACCTTTTTCAGGTTTTCAGAGGTTAAGATCTCTTTTAAATCAAATTCCATCGAGCGGATTTCTTTCTCAACAAGTTCCTTACCTTTTTCAACATTTTCTTCACGACGCTGCTTCTTAAAAAATGCCCGAATCTTATTCTTTGCCTGTGAAGTTTGTGCAAGCTTCAACCAGTCTTGGCTTGGACCATATGAATGCTTCGAGGTAAGGATTTCAATGATATCACCTGTTTTGAGCTTATAATCCAATGTGACCATTTTGCCGTTTACTTTTGCACCAATTGTCTTATTTCCGATTTCCGAATGGATTCGGTAAGCAAAATCAATCGGTACTGATCCAGCAGGCAACTCGATGACATCACCCTTAGGTGTAAACACAAATACCATGTCAGAGAATAAATCGATTTTTAACGATTCCATAAACTCTTCGGCATTCTGTGTGTCATTCTGGAACTCAAGAATTTCTCTAAACCAAGTTAATTTTTGTTCATAGGAAGTCGTTTCACTAAGCCCCTTGCCCTCTTTATAGGCCCAATGGGCGGCAATCCCGAATTCCGCGATGCGGTGCATTTCAAATGTACGAATTTGGACCTCCAGCGGATCCCCTTTCGGACCAATCACCGTCGTATGCAGAGATTGATACATATTTGGCTTAGGCATCGCAATATAGTCCTTAAAGCGGCCTGGCATTGGTTTCCAGCATGTATGGATAATCCCTAAAACGGCGTAGCAATCCTTGATGCTATTCACAACAATTCGCACGGCAAGTAAATCATAGATTTCACTAAATTGTTTATTTTGTTGTGCCATTTTCCGGTAAATACTATAAATATGTTTAGGTCTCCCCGAAACCTCGGCGTTGATGGATACTTCCTTCATCCGACCGCTGACTTCGTCCATAACATCCTCTAAATACTGCTCCCGTTCTGCTCGCTTTTTCTTCATTAAGTTAACAATCCGGTAATACTGCTGCGGATTTAGATATCTTAATGCGGTATCTTCCAACTCCCACTTAATCTTAGAAATTCCAAGACGATGAGCCAAAGGTGCGAAAATTTCAAGTGTTTCATTTGAAATTCGACGCTGCTTTTCAAAAGGAAGGTGCTTAAGCGTCCTCATATTATGCAAACGGTCCGCGAGCTTGATCAAAATGACGCGGATATCCTGAGCCATCGCCACAAACATTTTCCTGTGGTTTTCTGCCTGCTGTTCTTCATGCGATTTATATTTAATTTTCCCTAACTTTGTTACCCCGTCGACAAGCATCGCCACTTCGTCATTAAAAGCCTCCTCGATGTCCTTTAAGGTAACATCGGTGTCTTCAACGACATCATGCAGAAAACCAGCAGCAACCGTTGCAGGATCCATCTCTAAGTCTGCCAAAATGCCAGCAACTTGAATGGGATGAATAATGTAAGGCTCTCCCGATTTCCGGTATTGTTCACGATGAGAATGTTTTGCGAATTCGTATGCTTTTTTTACCAATTCAACATGCTCTTCGTTTAAATAGGCTTTCGTCTTGTCGATGACTTGTTCGGCCGATAACACTTGATCGTTCGCCATAAAATCACCTTTTGTTCGTCTCATTTTATTATTTATTAAATGTTTCACTAACTATAGTCGTTACAAAATTGAAATGATTGTTACTATTATCGAAAAAAAAACCGCAGATGTAAAGGGATTGAGAAGTTTTTTCTACAATTCCAGTGAAAAATGTCGAAAATAACGAAGAATTAGCTCTATTTACAATTAAGAGAGCACTCGATTTGCGAGTGCCCTCTACCTAATTTTAATATTCTAACAAAGTCAGAATGTCGTAGCCGTCTAGCTTTTTCCTACCATCAAGATACGTTAATTCAATAAGAAAAGCAATTCCAGCAACAACACCGCCAAGTTGTTCTACTAATTGAATCGTTGCTTCAATCGTGCCCCCAGTTGCTAGTAAATCATCTGTGATTAAAACACGCTGACCTGGTTTAATGGCATCCTTATGAATCGTTAAAACATCACTTCCGTATTCCAAGCCATAGCTGACTTTAGCTGTTTCACGCGGAAGTTTTCCTTCCTTACGAACAGGAGCAAAGCCAAGCCCTAAAGAATAGGCAACAGGACAGCCAATAATGAAACCACGTGCTTCAGGTCCAACAATTATATCAATTTGCATATCCTTTGCATAATCAACAATTTGATCTGTAGCATACTTATAGGCTTCACCGTTATTCATTAACGGAGTAATATCTTTAAATTTAATCCCTGGTTTTGGGTAATCTGGTACGATTGCTACAAATTGCTTTAAGTCCATTAAATTAGTGCCTCCTCAATTGTAACCGAATCTTGGATGACTCCATCAAACCAACTTTTTAATTGCTGGTAGGAAGAAAATAATAAATCCTTTTCAAGCTCATATTGTTGTTGTTTTGTTTGATAGGTTATCGATTCCGTTAAATCGCGCTTTTGCGCTTGTTTATTCAATGTGATAAATCCATTGTTTATTGTAACAAATTCAAGTTCAGAAAACACCTTTGACATAAAGGCGATTGTTTCCTGTGACCACCCACGGCTTTTAGCAATATCTTCCCCATATCGTGCTAAATCAAGAGGACCTTTTTTTAAAAGCAAGGCATAAAACCATTTAAAATGATCCCTTGTTGGTACCGTACTGAAAAAATCACTATTTTCTTTAAGAAAATAAACATAAATTCTAGCTGGCTGTTTACCATTTAGCATTTGACCAAGGATTTCCTTGGAAGGCGGCAAATCAACAAATACGAGGTTTGCTTGATGAGTATCGAAAGCCATTGCCGCTTCGGTGTCTTGAATTAGACATGCCTCATCTTTAAGTGCCGGGTCAATGATTTCAAACTGTTCCTTGTTGAAAACAACAAATTTCCGCTTTTCCTTTGGGACTGTATTTGCTATCACGTTCAAGCGTTTTGCTCCACGATAATCAAATAGCTGCCAACTCTTGATGGCTATATCCTGTATAAAAATTTGTGGTTTACGAATATTATTCCACTCATTTATCGCTAATTCACCCATTAATGAAATTTTCGCCGCTGGTGAAATATGGTCAGCTAATGCCCCTAAACCAAAACCAATTCCATCCAAGTTGGCATTATTTTCATTAACGATCACCTTTAAATGATTTTGATCACTGCCGATTTTTCTCAAAGTGGTAATTTGAACATCATTGATTAATACCTTGGGTTTAGGGTTGTCCATCCCAAATGGTGCAAGAAGATTCATTTCCTCTAAAGATTTTAAAGTGACCTCGTCGATATTCGTTTCAAGATCAAGTTTTGTAATCGGAGTGAAGTCTTCTTCCGTTAATTGTTGATTGGCAAGGTCAATTAATCGATTGCGCAGGTCAGGAACATTTTCTAGTTGAAGAGTCATGCCCGCTGCCATCGGATGTCCCCCAAAATGAGGTAAAATATCGCGGCAAGTTGACAAATTTCGGAATAAATCATAACCTTCAATGCTCCGCGCCGAGCCCTTAGCCAGTCCCTTCTCTTGATCAAAACTCAAGACAATGGTCGGACGGTAAAATTTTTCAACTAGTCTGGAAGCAACGATCCCAATGACACCAGCATTCCAGCCTTCTTTTCCAATAACAAGAACGGAATTCTTGTCAATTGGAAATTTGCTCTCAACCTCTTCGATCGCTTCAGCGGTAATCTCATTGACAATTGATTGCCTTGT
The DNA here is from genome assembly GCF_053749995.1 of Neobacillus sp. K501. Lineage (NCBI taxonomy): Bacteria > Bacillati > Bacillota > Bacilli > Caryophanales > Bacillaceae > Neobacillus > Neobacillus sp. K501. Next base: position 399,687 of record NZ_JBSLYA010000002.1, read on the forward strand.
CTTATTGAGCGCATCCATTTCTTCAGCCAACACTTCTGCTTCCATCGGATCATCCGTAAGTAGTAGTTCAACAGCCATATCGGCATTTTCTAAACGTCCAACGGCATTAATCCTTGGTGCTAGTGCAAATCCGACTGTTTCTTCATTTATGGATTGAAGATCGACTCCAGCCAATTTAAAAATCGCTTTTAAACCAATATTTTTCGTAACCTTTAGTTTTTCTAAGCCTTTTTTAGCAATCAGACGATTTTCATCTTTTAAAGAAACTAAATCTGCAATTGTTCCAATAACGGCGATTTCAAGTAAATGCTCCGGAACTTTACCGTATAAAGCATGAGCTAACTTAAAGGCAACACCAACACCTGCAAGCTCCCTAAACGGATACACACTATCAGGAAGTTTGGGATGGATAATGGCCAGCGCTTCCGGTAATACCGGACCAGGTTCATGGTGATCCGTAATAATGAGATCAAGCCCAAGGTCTTTCGCAACATTTGCTTCATGTATCGCAGATATTCCCGTATCAACAGTAATAATTAATTTTATTCCGATTTCAGCTGCATGACGGAAGGCAGGTTCATTCGGTCCATATCCTTCTGTAAAACGGTTAGGAATGTAAAATTGTACATTTGCTCCTAATTCCTTTAGCGTGAGTATCATAACCGTTGTACTGCTCACTCCGTCCGCATCGTAATCTCCAAATATGAGGATCGGTTCTTGATTGTCAATGGCTTTGCGAATCCGCTCAACAGCCAAATCCATGCCTTTAAGTAAAAATGGGTCATGGAACTGTTCTTTACCAAATAAAAAATACCGTGCTGTATCGCACGTTTTGAATCCGCGGTTGACAAGCATAGACGCAACAAGTGGCGTTATTTTCAGTTCATTTTCAAGTGTTTTTACTAATTGTGTATCAGATTCACGAACAATCCATCTCGTTTTCGACTTCAACATGCGAATCACCTCTCAGACTTTACTATTATACAGGAGTGATCAGGTCCTTTCAAATGTTAAATTAACGTAGAAAAAACCGCAGATATTTTCTGCGGTTTTAAATACTTTATACTTGTGGTTCGTCTGAGTATTTTCTTTTTTCTTTTACTGTTTTGATTGTACCCTTCTTTTTCAATTCTCTAGCTTTAAGGACAACCCATAGGTTTGTAGCTATGAAGATAGAAGAATATACACCAGTAATTAATCCTACCAGCAAGGCGATGTTGAAATTACGAATGGATTCGCTGCCGAAGATAACCATCGCAATAACCGTTACTAACACGGTTAACACGGTATTAACCGAACGTGTTAATGTTTGACGAACACTTATATTTACAACATCAGCGATGTCATCAAAGGTTTTAAGTCTCTTTTTCTTTTGCAAGTTTTCACGCATTCTGTCAAAGGTAACAATCGTATCGTTGATCGAGTAACCGACAATTGTTAAGACAGCAGCAATAAAGGTTAAATCTACTTCAAGCCGAGTGATGCTGAAGAAGGCAACCATAAAGAAGGCATCATGAAGCAAGGACACAATTGCCGAAATCGCCATCGCGAATTCAAAGCGGATCGTTACATAAATAATGATACCGATTGATGCGATGATTAGAGCAATGATTCCATTTTTCGCCAACTCCTTACCGACCGTTGGCGAAACCGTACTTACACTAGGATCCGCTCCAAATTCATCATGGAAGGTTGATTTTAACTCCGCTATTTCATCCTTGGATAATACACCTTTTAGTCGGGCTGAGGCAATTTCTTTGTCTTCACCAGAAATAACAATATCATCGGTTTCAATATCTAACTTTTCAAATGCCTTATCAACCTGTTCTGTCGTCAAAGGTTTATCGGATAAAACCTCAACCCTAGTACCACTTGAAAAATCAATCGATAGATTCAGACGGAAAACTAGGAGCAGCACTAAACCAATTGTGATTAGCATCCCTGAAATGATAAAGAATAATTTTCTAACCTTAACAAAATCAAAGCGATCCCATCTCGTTGGAAGATCAAGCGTATCATAATTTTCGGCGATATCTTTAATTGCAGATTTTTTGACACCAAACCAACTAGCTCTTTTATTCAAGAAACCGCTGCTGACCCACATACCAAGGAATAGACGTGTGCCAAAAACAGCAGTGATAAAACTTAACAAAATACTTACCAATAACATTGTAGCAAAGCCTTTAACAGAGCTTGTACCATAAAAGAATAGAACAGCAGCCGTTAAGATGGTTGTCAAATTAGCATCAAGAATGGAGGTAAAGGAACCTTTACTTCCGGCTTGGAAGGCAGATTTTATCGATTTACCCACCTTAATTTCTTCACGGATTCGTTCGTAGGTAATAATGTTGGCATCCACTGCCATACCCACCCCAAGAATTAACGCTGCAATACCTGGAAGGGTTAATACACCATTCATCCAGTCAAATATCAATAATACCAAATAGATGTAGATGGACATGGTAACGGCTGCGATAAAGCCAGGAAAACGGTAATAAACAAGCATAAAGATGTATATAAGCGCAATCCCAATGATCCCTGCGAAAATCGTTTCATTCAGTGCCTGTTCACCAAATTTTGCTCCAACAGAAGTGGAGTAAACCTCAGTCAACTTCACTGGAAGGGCTCCAGCATTTAAAAGTGAAGACAATTGTTGTGCTTCTTCTGCCGTAAAGTTTCCAACAATGGAAACACTGTCCTGATTAAAAACTTGATTTACCGTAGGTGCTGATAAAAACTTAGGATTCTCTTTTGCGACTTCCGATTTAAAAGAATCTTTACCTTCCTCAAAATCAAGCCAGATAACCAATACATTATTTGGTGCATTTCCAACAATTTGTTCCGTTACCTTTTTAAACTTGTCTGCGCTTTTTAATTTCAGTGAGACACTCGGTGCACCATTTTCGTCAAAGGTTTGCTTGGCGCCATTTTCTGCCAAATCTGAACCATCCATCATTATCTGGTCATCCGCATCACGGAAAGTAAGATTTGCCTGGGTTGACAGGATTTCCCTTGCTTCCGTTTGATCCGTAACTCCAGCTAACTGAACTCGAATACGATTTTCTCCCTCAATTTGTATATTCGGTTCACTTACACCAAGGACGTTTATTCGTTTATCCAACGCCTCGGCCGTACTTGCCAATGTTTCCTTGTCAATTTTCTGACCTTTTTTGGCTGGTTTTACCTCATACAATACCTCAAAACCACCTTGAAGATCTAAGCCAAGTTTAATGTTTTTTAAGATACCTTCTGTGGTAACACCCATTGCACTTCCTATTAGTATGACTACTAGCAGGAAAGCGATGATTCTACTGCGCTTAACCATTATGTATTGCTCCTCCTTAGGGCTACAACAAAGCACTGCTGCGTAAAGCCATATAAATAAGTAATAAAAAATTCATTGATTTCATTATGAAATATCATGGAAAGGCTGTCAATTTAATAAGAAATTAAAAGAAATTTATTTTAATAGCTCTTTCCATTCATTTTCATTTTCAATATCAAAGTCATTATTTTTGTATGTCTCGATCGTTGTATAGCTAATGAAATCACTAACCTTTATTGAAAGGATATCATCAATAATCTCATAAATTCTTATTTCTTCCTTTACCTTCTTCCACTTTTTTTTCATGAGGAATTCCCACAGCCCGTCTTCTGAAATCGAATCATATCCGAGCAAAAGAAATTCCTCTAATTTACTTGTCATTGCTGGTTCTACCTGGGTGCGAAAATGATTGTATGCGTGGCTCTTCTCCATCGTATTGCCTCCCTGGACATTTGGTCCGTTATCTCTAAAAAAACAAACACCTTGTCATGCTTTGTCCACCCTGTTGCATATAGTTAATTGTATATGAATTCCTCTTTTTTGAGAAGGTGGGTAACGGCATGTCAAAGTTTTTAAAAGGGACCTTTATCCTATTAATAGCCGGATTAATTACTAGAGTTCTTGGATTTATCGTTAGAATTGTCATTGCTAGGAGTATTGGGGAAGAAGGCGTTGGCTTATATATGATGGCCTATCCCACGTTCATCCTTGTGGTAACGTTAACGCAAATGGGTTTGCCTGTTGCCATTTCGAAGAATATTGCCGAAGCAGAAGCAAAAGGAAATTATGCGGAAATCAAAAAAATTCTTGTTGTTTCACTGGCCATTACCATTTCGCTGTCACTCATTTTTACACCTGCACTAATCTTACTGGCACCGATTCTATCTACCACCCTTTTCACGGATCCACGAACCTATTATCCGCTCGTTGCGATCGCACCTGTTATTCCTGTTATCGCGATTTCATCCGTGTTAAGAGGCTATTTCCAAGGCAGACAAAACATGCGGCCGCCAGCGATCTCACAAATATTAGAACAGCTTGTACGAATTGCATTAATTGCAGTGATGACAAAGGCCTTTCTTCCATATGGAATTGAATACGCCGCGGCAGCAGCGATGGTTGCAGCAATCGTCGGAGAGCTCGTATCATTAGTTTATTTAGTGACGACCTTTAAATTAAAGAAAAAATTCAAGCTAAGAAAGAACTTTTTCAAATTTGTCCAGTCTGGCAAGAAAACCTATCATGAATTAATGGAAATTGCCCTGCCAACGATGGGAAGCCGAATGATTGGATCGATTTCCTGGTTTTTCGAACCAATCGTTGTCGCTCACAGCTTAGCCATTGCTGGAGTTACCTTTGCTGCAGCTACGAAACAATACGGAGCTTTAACCGGTTTTGCGATGCCGCTTTTAATGCTGCCGTCATTTGTTACTTATTCTTTAGCAACATCCTTAGTCCCAGCCATTAGTGAGGCCAATTCCCAAAATAATCAAAGATTAATCGAACACCGTTTACAGCAAGCTTTACGCTTCGCCTTTCTAACAGGCGGTTTGTCCGTCATCGTCCTTTATGTATTAGCAGATCCTCTGATGGAGTTAATGTATGGCTCAACAAAAGGTTCAGATTTTATCCGCTTGATGGCACCCTTCTTTTTATTCTATTACTATCAAGGACCACTGCAAGCAGTTCTCCAAGCCTTAAATTTAGCTAGAGCGGCGATGATCAACAGTTTAATTGGCGCCATTGTTAAAACAGCGATCATTTTTTTACTTGCCTCACAGCCGGCCTTTGGAATCACAGGAGTAGCGTTGGGAATTATGGTCGGTTTTGTTTTAGTCACGATCCTTCATTTTGCGACAGTCCTTAAGAAAATTTCTTTTTCCCTTTATATTCGGGATTATCTAAAGGGGATCGTCATCATGGGCGTCGCTGCCTGGCTTGGCTACTGGTTATTCCAACATATCCTTTTAGGTGAGCATTTAGTTGTACGAGTTTTAACCACTGCCTCGGGGATGTCGGTGATTTATATCCTGTTGCTTATCTTAGCCGGCCTGATTAAAAAAGATGATCTTAACCGAATCCCATTTATTAGGAACTTATTTGCCCATTAATATGAAAAGACACGCCCATGCGTGTCTTTTATTCTTCATCCATGATATCGACGAAGAACTTCCCATTTTCATAGCTACAAAAGGAAATCTTTTTGAGATCGCGATATCCCTTTTTTTTCAATTCTTGGCGGAGCCAGAGGTTGGTTTTATTAATTCGGGAAAGATTTTCTTCTTCAATCATACCATCGACAATTAAAGGAATTGTGATATCACCCTCCTTACTATCTTGTAATTTTTCAATGACTGACAAACTTCCCGATGATTCTAAAATCGCAAATTCAACATCGGCAATACTGCGAATGTCCTTTTCTCTTAATTGTGTCATTAAATCATCAAAATTGTAGCGCTGTTTTCTCATCGCATCCTCATCGATCTTGCCCCTGTTAATAATAACTGTCGGTTTACCATCGATAAGATCACGAAATCTCTTACTCTTTAACGAAACGATTGCCATGATGATTTGAATGATCATTAATAAAATCATTGGAACAATCGTAAGAAGTAAAGACTTTTCCGTATCTGCGATACCGACAACCGCCATCTCACCGATCATGACGAATACTACTAAATCAAGGATACTTAATTCTCCAATTTCCCGTTTACCCATTAGACGGAAAATGATGAGTATGACCACGTAATACAATATCGTCCGCGCTAGAATAATTAAATAATCTTCCACGATTGTCGCCCCTTTTTTACATTCATCACTATTGTTTGCAAACTATAGGTAATCATTTACGGAATTATTTTCCAACCCCTTTGCTAATTTCTAAAAAAATTTTATTCTATTTTTTAAAATCAAGAATATGCTTGTACTAGGTAAGATACTGTTTATCTTAGGGTCTAGACGCTAGGATAAGGCACTGAAGGGGGAGAGTAAAATAGAATCAAAAAGCTTTGCTACAGCCATTTTGTATGGGTTGATTTTCATCTTCTTATTTGCCATCGTCAGCAGCGTTATCTTTTCCATTATTTTAAAATTTACATCCGTTCGGGAAGGCTCACTTCAATATGTTGTAACGGCTGTATCGTTTATTGCGCTGTTTGGAGGCGGGTTTTTGTCAGGGGGAAAACGGAAACAAAAGGGCTGGTTAATCGGTGGATTGACAGGAATCATCTACAGTTTCATTGTCTTTCTAGCTCAATTTTTAGGGTATGACCGCCTCTTCGATTTTGAACAGGTCATCTATCATGTCTGCTATATCTTAATTGCGATGATGGGAGGCATCCTTGGGGTTAATATTTCAAGCAATAATTCGCGTACAGCTTAATGAAAAAGGAAGCCTCCATGTAGTGAAGGCTTCCTTTTTAGTCATCTAAGCTCTTATTTTTCTAATGAAACTTCTGCAGTTGAAGTTTTAGCTGATTCTGTCACTTCGCGAATGGCATTGCGGTCGTATGTAAGACGAGTGCCATCTCCACATTTAATCACGATTTTATTTTCATCAATAGAATCGATAAAACCGTGCAAGCCGCCAATCGTGACAATTTTATCACCTTTCTTTAACTCGTTCTGCATTTGCGTAACTGCCTTTTGGCGTTTTTGCTGAGGACGAATTAATAGGAAATAAAATAAGACAAACATTAGTATTAATGGAATGATTGAACCTAATCCTTGCATCTCTTTCCCTCCTTTCGAAGTAGCATCTATTAGAAATTTTTCGCGTTTGGCTTATTGAAACCATAACGTTCAAAAAACTCTTCTCGGAAATCACCAAGCCGGTCCTCACGGATGGCTTGTCTGACCTTCTCCATTAATCTTAACAGAAAATAGAGATTATGGTAACTAGTTAATCTTATTCCGAATGTTTCGTCACATTTAATAAGGTGACGAATGTAAGCACGGCTATAATTTCTGCATGTGTAGCAATCACACTCAGGATCTAACGGTCCAAAATCCTTAGCAAATTTAGCATTTTTAACAACCAAACGACCTTCACTTGTCATCAAGGTGCCATTTCTGGCAATTCGGGTTGGCAAGACACAGTCAAACATATCAATCCCGCGAATCGCTCCATCAATCAAGGAATCAGGCGAGCCTACCCCCATCAGGTAACGTGGTTTATTTGTTGGTAAAAGAGGTGTGGTGAACTCTAGTACTCGATTCATTACGTCTTTGGGCTCACCAACCGAAAGTCCACCGACGGCATAACCAGGAAAATCAAGGGAAACAAGGTCTTTCGCACTTTGCTTTCGAAGCTCCTCAAATTCTCCGCCTTGAACAATACCAAACAAGCCTTGGTCTTGTGGACGCTGATGCGCATTTAAACAGCGCTCAGCCCAACGTGAAGTTCTTTCTACCGATGCTTTCATATATTCAAATGTAGCCGGGAACGGCGGGCACTCATCGAACGCCATCATAATATCCGAGCCAAGCGCATTTTGAATTTCCATCGCTTTTTCTGGCGATAAAAATAATTTTTCACCGCTCATATGATTGCGGAAATGAACACCTTCTTCTTCGATCTTCCGGAATTCACTTAAGCTAAATACCTGAAAACCGCCGGAATCGGTTAATATTGCACGATCCCAGTTCATAAATTTATGAAGTCCGCCTGCTTCTCGAATAATTTCATGGCCAGGACGCAGCCAAAGGTGATAGGTATTACTCAGAATAATTCCTGCACCCATTTCTTTTAAATCCTCAGGCGACATCGTTTTTACTGTAGCAAGCGTTCCAACTGGCATAAATGCAGGGGTATCAAATGAACCATGAGGGGTATGTACTCTTCCTAAACGGGCACCCGTTTGTTTACATGTTTTAATAAATTCATAACGAATTGCGGTCATTGCCTTTTTCTCCTTCCTTCCGTTAAAACCTAGATGATGAGCATTGCATCCCCAAAACTGAAGAAGCGATAACGCTCCTCTACAGCCGTATTATAGGCATGCAATACATGTTCTCTGCCGGCTAATGCACTTACAAGCATAATCAATGTAGATTTTGGTAAATGGAAATTGGTTATCATACCATCGATTGCTTTAAATGGATACCCTGGATAAATAAAAATATTAGTCCAGCCGCTACCTTCAACAAAAATCCCATCATTGGCGGTGGCAATCGTTTCTAATGTTCTTGTGGAGGTTGTCCCAACAGTAATAATTCGACCGCCATTTTCACGAACTTCGTTTAATAGGCGGGCCGTACCTTCCGTCACCATATAGTATTCGGAATGCATATCATGCTCTAATACATCGTCGACACTCACTGGCCGGAAAGTGCCTAAGCCGACATGCAGCGTGATGAAGGCGACATGAACACCTTTTGCTCGTACCTCTTCGAGCAGTTCTTCTGTAAAATGAAGACCTGCTGTTGGAGCAGCAGCTGAGCCAGGTTCGCGTGCAAAAACGGTTTGATACCGCTCACGATCATCAAGCTGTTCTTTTATATAGGGCGGTAATGGCATTTCTCCAAGCTGATCAAGCACCTCGTAAAAAATTCCATCGTATTGAAAATCCAGTATTCTCCCACCATGTTCTGAAGTTCCCGTGCAAACAGCTGTCAGCAGGCCGTCACCAAAATCAATTTCTGTTCCTTCTTTTACACGTTTTGCCGGTTTCACAAGTGTTTCCCACTGGTCACCTTCAAGCTGCTTTAATAGCAATACCTCAATTTTAGCACCCGTATCTTTTTTAACGCCAAAAAGGCGTGCAGGAAGTACTCTTGTATCATTCAGTACAAGACAATCCCCTTCACGCAAATATTCGGTAATATGCTTAAAAGCTTCGTGTTTTATTTCGCCTGTTTGTTTATTTAAAACCATTAATCTGCTATCAGTCCGGTTTAGTAAAGGGACCTGCGCAATTAATTCCTCTGGTAAATGAAAATCAAATAAATCTACTTTCATAAAATACATCCCTACTTATCAAAAAATAAATCAAGAGCTTGGCAATTCCATACCAAAATGATGATACACTTGATTCGTTACCATTCTTCCCCTTGGAGTCCGTTGTAGAAACCCAATCTGCAATAAATATGGTTCGTAGACGTCTTCAATCGTTTCTGATTCTTCTCCAATCGAGGCTGCAATCGTATCAAGTCCAACAGGTCCGCCGCGGAATTTTTCAATAATTCCTTTAAGTAATTTGTGGTCAATATGATCAAGCCCAAGCCGGTCTACCTGTAATAATTCTAACGACTCTCTTGCCAAGGCTAAATCGATTTCACCGTTTCCTCTTACTTGCGCAAAATCTCGGACTCTCCGTAAAAGGCGGTTAGCAATCCTCGGGGTTCCCCGCGCACGTCTTGCAATCTCAGCAGCGGATTGGTCGTCTATTTTCGTCTCAAACAAATCTGCTGTTCTTAGCACAATATTTTTTAATTGTTCTTCTTTATAATACTCGAGGCGGCTCAAAACTCCAAATCGATCTCGTAACGGCGCCGATAAAGATCCAGCCCTTGTCGTAGCCCCGACGAGTGTGAATGGCGGGAGGTCAAGTCTTACCGAACGAGCACTAGGACCTTTCCCAATCACAATATCCAAGCAAAAGTCCTCCATCGCAGGATATAGGACTTCTTCAATGGTTCGAGGCAGCCTGTGAATTTCGTCAATAAATAATACATCCCCGGGCTCAAGGGCTGTTAATATGGCCGCTAAATCACCTGGTCTTTCAATCGCCGGACCCGAGGTTGTTCGAATATTGACACCCATCTCATTGGCAATAATGACCGCAAGCGTGGTTTTTCCTAACCCCGGCGGTCCGTAAAGCAAGACATGGTCAAGAGTTTCCTTGCGAAGCTTTGCTGCCTGGATAAAAATCTCTAAGCTCTTTTTCACCTGGTCCTGGCCAATGTATTGCCTTAGGTTCTGTGGCCTTAGGCTTTGTTCAAACGTGATTTCGTTATCGTTTGCTTCACTAGAAATTATTCTATCTTCCATGAATCATCACCTTATTTTAAAAGCCGCTGCAGGGCTTTTTTAATATATTGATCTGTAGAAAGTTGTTCTTTCTTCAAATCTGGTGTAATTTTTTTAATTTCTTTTTCTGAATAACCAAGGGCTTTCAAGGCAAGAATTGCCTCCTCAAGTGGATGGTTGCTCGGTTGTGTTTGCTCTGAGAATTGATCTGCGTTAAATAGATTAGGAAAATAGTCAGGAACAATATCCTGAAGTTTTCCTTTTAAATCAAGAATCATTTGTCTTGCTGTCTTCTTACCCACGCCAGGGAATTTAATCAGAAAGCTTTCGTCCTCATTTTCAACCGCTGAAACGACCTGCTGTACTTCACCAGAAGCAAGAATCGCAAGTGCCCCTTTAGGACCAATTCCTGAAACATTAAGTAACTTTGTAAACAGCTTTTTTTCCTCTCGTGTCTCAAAACCGTATAAGGCCATTATATCCTCACGAACATAATGATAAGTATAAGCGGTAACCATAGTCCCCATTTTTCCTGAATAGATAAATGGATTTGGTGTTGAAATTTGATAACCGATTCCATTATTCTCGATCACAATATATTCCGGACCTACAAACTCAACGGTTCCTTTTATAAATTCGTACAATGATGTTCTCTCCCCATGAGTTACATGTATTTCATTTTATCATATAACATTATTCGATTAGAACAAATCTCTATCGACCTAAACAACTATTATATCCTATCGTGGATGTAACTGCCTAGGGGATTGGTCCGTTTTACTCTACTAAGTGATTCTTTACAGCGTAGAGAGCGGCCTGGGTCCGATCTGCTAATTCCAGTTTGGACAAAAGGTTAGACACGTGGGTTTTCACGGTTTTCTCAGTGATAACCAGTGAAGCGGCAATTTCTTTATTACTTTTTCCTTTGGCGATTTCCTTCAGTACCTCTATTTCTCTTTTCGTTAATTCGGCAAGAAGATTTCTTTCCTCTGACCCTTTATTTGATAGATTGGCAAGTAAGTGGGAGGTAGCCTTCGGATGAAGCTGGTTTTCACCCGCGACAATTTTTTTGATACAGCTAATTAACTCATCTGGCTCGATATCCTTCAATTGAAAGCCAGAAGCACCTGCTTCTAATGCCGGAATGACATGGTCCTGATCCGAAAAACTTGTCAGCATCATGATTTTGATTTCCGGCATGTCCGTTTTAATCAATTTCGTTGCTTCGATGCCATCCATAATAGGCATGATAAGGTCCATTAGTATCAGATCAGGTTTCAGTTCCTTCGCGAGTTGGACTGCTTCCTTACCATTCCCGGCTTCCCCAATAATTTCAATCTCTTTTTGTGTCCTTAAGAAAAAGCTTAGCCCCCGCCTTACTACATGATGATCATCGACGATTAATATTCGAATCCCCAAAATTTCTCCCCCTAAATTGGTATATTAATTTGTATTTTCGTACCCGTTCCTGGTGAACTAGTTAACTGAAATGTCCCGTTTAAACCTTCCGTCCGTGCTTTCATGTTTTTTAATCCCAAAGATGGAATCTCAACCTGTTCATCATAAAAAAAGCCGCAGCCCTGATCTTCAATCATCATTTCTACCGAGTCATTATTCATTGTTATCCTTAACGCTACTCGGTTTGTTTGCGAGTGCTTTTTGCAATTGCCTAGTGCTTCCTGTCCGATTCTCCACAAAGCTTCTTCGACCCTTCCTGGCAAGCTTGAAATGCCAGTCACTTTTGTTTCGATAGTCAGTCCAAGCAATTCCGCATAGCCGTTTAAAGCACTTACAATTCCGTTCTCAAGTCCATGAGGTTTTAACTGCCAAATTAATGCCCGCATTTCTCCAAGCGCTTCCTGAGCAAGATCTTGAATATAGGAAAAGGTTTGTTGTACTTCCTCCACTTCTGTCATTTCCTTACCAGCTCTCGCTGTTAGATTAAGTGAAAATAACAATTGATTGACAGAATCATGAAGGTCCCTTGCAAGTCGATTTCTTTCAGAAACAAGTGCCGTTTCTTGCTCACTTTGGGTTAATTTCATCCTTTTTAAAGCCGTACCGATTTGAAAGGCAACAGCTTCAAGTAAGGCAAGTTCATCTTTTTGAAAATGTGTTTTGTAGGGAGAGCCTACATTCAAGATGCCAAATCTTTCGTTTCCTGCTCGTAAAGGAACGGTCGCATGATGGGTAAGCCCAGCTGTATCTCCCGCTTTTTCAAGGATAGCGTTTTCTATGCGTTGGCATTCGATAATATTCGTCGCTTTGTTGAGCTTCCCATTATTGTAGCGATTGACACACCAGCAATCTCCCTCACACATTCTTTGATTATTGTGAAGCGCTAATGCCTGCGGAAGTGACTCTTTTGCCGCCAGCCCGTGCTTTCCTTTTTCATCGATTAAAAAAATCCATCCTGCTTTCAGCCCTGTTAAATGCAGGAGTTGTTTTAAAACGACAGGTAAAACGGTTTTCGAATCCGTCCCTTCATTCAACAGCTCAGCAATTTCTTTTAATATTTCAATTTCTTCGTATCTCGACTCCTTAGACATCCCTTTCCCCCTGAATCCGACCGAATTGTCAACGTTATTTGCTTAAATCATAGTCGTACTCTCATTCTAAAGGCAAGAAAAAACTGACGTATTTAGTCAGCTTTTATCTCATCCTTATAATATTAAATTCATGTCACCGAACTCATGCCATAAGTATCGGTTTTTGATGGCAGAATCATAAGCATTCCATAAGATGTCTTGGGGCACAAACGCAGTCAGCATATCGAGATGGCTTGCCTTGGGCTCATGAAACCCGGTAATAATCCCATTAACCAGCTTAAGTGGGAAATTTTCATTAATATAAAGGTTTGTAATTCCAGATAATCTTCCGGTTATCGCTGCGCTTTCCAATGCCCGAACAACCGTTGTTCCGACAGCAATTACCCTTGCTCCGGATGCTTTTGTTTTATTTATTTTCTCAATTGTACTCTCAGATAGTTGATATTCTTCATAATTATCCTCCGGTGACGATTCCAGTTTATCCTCCAGCATATAGCTTAGTCCGGTATGAAGTTGAATAAATTCAAGCTGTATCCCCTTACGCTGGAGGTTAAATAACATTTCCCAGCTAAATGCTCTTCCTGCAGAAGGCATTTCCACTGACCCTGGGTGACTGGCAAACACAGTCTGATAATAATCCAGCGCCCATTCTTCCTGAATGTATTCATAGCGTATCGGTTCCCCAAGCGCATAAATTCGATTAAACAACTCTGTTCCTTTTTTAGAAAAACGAATGGTCTTTAGCGGTGACCCCTTTTTCTGGTCAATTACTTGAGCTGAAAGGTCGGAGGAAAATTGCAGAAGATCCCCCAAGTTCACTTCGTCGGCAACAATTAACACATCCCAAACCGCTTCATCATGACGTCTTGCTAGGCGGATTTCGACTCTTTGTTGAATTAACTTTTCGCCCCTCATCCAGCTTGCTTGGAGAATTGCTGGCACTGTTCGGCTGTTGTTTAAGACAAGCATATCTCCCGGCCGAAGATAATCCGATAGTCGGTAAAATTGGTCATGCCTGACATTCCCAGACTGCCGGTCGAGAACCATCAACTTAACATGATCTCTCCTTACACCGCGTCTTTCCGGAGGATGTGAAGCATTTAAGTCAGAAGGTAGATAGAAATCAAATGCCGTTGCTCCCATCATTGTCCCTCCTCGGAAAACTCTTGGGCTTCAAATCTCTGACCATTGATCCCGGATGACCTTTCCGATGCCAAATATAAGAAAACCTCGATGACTTCCTCTGGTTTAGCTAATGAATAGTCGCAGTCTGGAACGGCTAGTCGGTGCATTTCCGTATCCATTTCTCCCGGGTCGACCATATTAACACGAACATTGGTTGAACTTAATTCATCTGCCCAGGTTTCGGTAAGTCCCTCGACGGCAAATTTCGAAATGCCATAAGCTCCCCAGCCTGCATACCCAACATGGCCTGCTTCAGATGTCACATTTATTACCGAGCCCTGATTTCTCTGGAGCATTCCAGGGATCACTCTTCTTGTCACCAGAAATGGCGAAATGGAATTTACCCGTAACACCTCAGCAAAATCCTCTTCCGGATAATCGAGCAGGAGCGGCATTGGACTCGGCCCTAAAATGGAGGCATTATTAATGAGGACATCTATTTGGCCATAGGCTTCCTCCGTCAATGCTACGAACCTTTCAACATCTCTTGTTTTTGAAATATCAGCGGTAACCGCAAGCACCTCGGCACCATTCGCTTCGGCTTCTGCTTTTACCTCTTTAAGCGCATGTTCGGACCTGGAGCAGATAGCCAACCGTACCCCTTCCTTTGCAAATGCTAACGTCAACGCCCTGCCCAACCCCTTTGAAGCACCCGTTATCATAACCACTTTTTTCTTTTCCATTTCAATCTCTCCCTTTTCCTTTATGTCTTTAGCTTAAAGGTTTCTGGAAGTAATTCCCTCAGAAAAAAGCTTGAACTTTACCTACAACTTTTGGATGAGATTTTTGAGAAAACAATGGTAATGTTAACGTAATATTCATACAGTTCCTTCGATCTTTTATGTAAAATAAAATTACTGTTAGAAAGGAAGTGGAATATGGCTTTTAAAAACCGCACTGAACCAAAAAAAATTAAAGATTTTGAGAAGTTTAAACACTAGAAAAGAGTTAGACCCTGAAGAAAAGCGTTACTATTTAAGTCAGGAAAAGGGGTACGAAGGAGAGGTAAAGTTTGATTTAATGACAGAAAAACTTGAAAGCGGCCTCCTGATCTTGAACGATCTTTTGCTTTCGGTTAACAACACAATATTCCAACTCGATAGTGTAATCATTTCGCCAAAAAAGCTTTACACTTGCGAAGTTAAAAATTGAAGGAGATTATGAATATAAATCTGGTCAACTCCACATTAAAAACGGTCTTGAGATTAAAGATCCTCTTAAGCAAGTGGAACGCAGTGAATCCTTGCCTCGGCAATATCTCCAAAAAATCGGATATTCATTCCCAATTGAACCATACCTGGTTTACGTTAATCCTGAGTTTACCTTTTATCAAGCCCCTTTAAACGATACCATTACTTTTCCGACACAGATCCCCCATCTCATGAAGAAATTTAATATGCTCCCTGGAAAAATATATGAGAGGCATATGAAGCTTGCCCAACAATTGGTTGCTGACCACATTATTGAATCCCCTTACAACCAGATTCATTCTTATAACTATGGAGAATTACGTAATGGCATGACATGTTCTTTATGTCATTCATTTTTGATTACGGTTGGAGGGAAGTATATCGTTTGTGAGACATGCGGGTGTGTGGAAAAGATTGATGATGCGGTAGTAAGGACTGTGGAGGAACTAAAATTGCTTTGTCCTGAAATGAAGATTACAACTCAGGTTGTTTATGAGTGGTGTAAGGTTTTGGAATCAAAAAAACAAATTAGAAGAATTTTAAAAGAAAACTATCAAGTCATCGGAAAAAATCATTATTCTCAATATATTTAAAACAGTATATTATCTGAACCTCACCAAGTTGGAAATAGGTGACATGAACCCTTGTATTTTTGATATTCCGACACTCCTGTCTGACTGCTGTTACCGAACTTCTTGACTTTTCGATTTTCGGTAACAGCAGACCACTTGCTGTTACCCACCTTCTTGACTTTTTTGATTTTGGGTAACAGCAGTCCACTTGCTGTTACCCAACTTCTTGACTTTTTTGATTTTCGGTAACTGCAGGCCACTTGCTGTTACCCAACTTCTTGCCTTTTTTGATTTTGGGTCACAGCAGAACACTTGCTGTTACCCAACTTCTTGACTTTTTCGATTTTCGGTAACTGCAGGCCACTTGCTGTTACCCAACTTCTTGCCTTTTTTGATTTTGGGTAACTGCAGGCCACCATCATTACCCAAATACCCCCGTTTCGATTACTCCAAATTCAAACAAAAAAACAGGCTGAAAAATTTCAGTCTGTTTCGGTTATTCTTTTATGGAATAGGGTTTAAAAGTTTCTAAAACCTCTACATATCGATCCTTTGTTTTAATCGGAATTCCTTGAATTAGCTCTTCTTGTTTCTTACTCTCGAGCTTTTTCACATCTATTTGAAAAAAAGATTGAATAATTCTTGATCTGTCTGGACGACCGTTAAATATAGTCAATACACCATCTTCAGTAATTCCGAAATAACCATTGGTTTTTAACAACGGTGAAATGTCATCTACTTTTTTCCTAAAAACCATTTTACTTTTATCTACATCCTGTAACTGCCATTGGTCATACTTCGCCCAAAAATTTTCAATGGACCAATAAGAATCCAAGATAACTTCCTCGCTGATCTCCCCATCAAGATAGATTCTTTCCAATATTATTGTTAATTGCTGAGGTTCCGTCTCGTAATGGTTTTCCAATTCTTCGGCGGAACTAGTCAAAAGCATCCCTGGCGCCCCTCCGATAAACATGAAAAGAACAAAAGCGACCACGACCAACCAATGCCGATTCTTCGCTACCCAATTGAACCTCATGCATAATCACCTCTTATTTAATCAAAATCTAATTCATTACTAGTTTAGCCTTATTTTCCCTTTTTATCCTCAAGAGAAAAATCAAAAAGGACAAAGCTTAAAGCTTTGCCCCCAAAATTAATGAACTGGTTTATGTTCTGGACGCTGGATATCGTTGTTTCGATTGCGATCACGTCCCAACGCTCCATCATCCGTAATGACTTGAACCTGTCTTCCGCCAACATACGGTTTTACAGCGTTTTGAATCGCTCTTTTTGTTTCATCCGAATGTTTATTGTCAACTAAATCGACTGAGACGATCACAGAATTACCAAATACGACTGACCGAACTTGACGGACATTATCAATTGCAGCTACTTTATTTTTAATTGTCCCTTTTGCTTTATCCTGAAATTCAGGATTTGTGGTTGTACCAGTTGTCCCCATTCTTTGATTCATATGACCATGATAATTGGCATCGCTCGTACTAAACTGGTTATCGCGTTGAAAAAAATTATGGTCATGATTTGCCAACGGTTTTGTTGGGTTCTTAGGATTTCCATTTTCATCTTTATCTCGAAGATCCCTTTTTCTCGCATCATTAATCTCTCTGTCTTCATCGCCAATCGTATGATCCATCGCTTCAGGTAATGGACCATCGTTATCCGAAAGCATCCCATTACGGCCTTCTGGATGATTTTCATTTGAATAATATCCAATCGGCTGAGCATAATTTTGATTTTTTTTATCCGATTCCGCTTGATCGTCTTTTGCACAGCCTGACAGCCCCAATGCAAGCAAGGCTGACAAAGGAATCATCCACTTTTTTTTGTTCAAACGAAAAACCCCCTTGCAAGGCTAGTGAGCATCGCATGCTATGCTCACGAATAGCTTGTGTGCATTAAGGGGATTTCATTCTGCCATTATAGACCAGAGATTTTAATTAATCCTCTTGATTAACGTTTCGATAAAGTTCTTTCGTAAGTAAAACTGATCGACGGTCAGGCTCATTACTTGATTCAATTTTTTATGATTGGTGTATGACTTATCACGAGTAAGTCTGTTCCATTCACGAAAAATATCAGCTGGAAAAGCTAACGCATATAATACAGCTTTTTCTTCTAATAGTCTTTCAAATATTGAAAAATATGCAAGACTCTCAAAAGACCAATCCTGATAAGGCAGGATTCGATTTGCATACTGTAAATAATCGAATGAGGGAGGACCAATACTAATTAAATCAAAGTCAATGAGATTTAAACGGCCATTCGTATCCCTGATAAAATTGTGATGAGCTACATCCCCATGAAGAATAACAGGCGGTTCCTGATCAAAAAATGAACAATGGTTATCCATCCCATCTAATGACCAGTTTGCCCAATTCAGCATCTCGGTTAGATAAGCTTCATTTAGAAAATACTTAATAAAAGATAGATTTTTGGAAAAAAGCTCAGCTCGTTCCTTCCATTTTTCAAGGATATTACTTCTCGGGATAAGCGTCCGATAACGGGATTCAAACGTGCCGGTTACTTGATGAAATTGCGTCAATAGTTCAAGCCCCTCGAGGCGATTTTTTTTGGTTTTGTACGTGAAAGGCGATTTGTTAGGAGGGATGTATTCCATACAACCAAAATAAGTACCTTCAAAACAAAGGGGTTCCTTTATTTCAGGATGGACAAAAAGATAGGTTTTGGAAAATCCTTCATTTCGAAGTGTTGTGGTAAAAACTTCTTGTAGTTTAAGTCGATTATTTCTTTTGTAACCTTTAAGCATGTAAGTGTTTTGATTGGTTTTTAGCAAGATGACACTTTTTCGATAGGGCACCATATCGATAATATTTTCATGAAACTGCTGGCGAAAATAAGAGAGGAGACGATAGAAATAATCATCGTCTCCATTTTTGTTAAAAGTCATAGTCATTGCTTTCATCATCATATCGTGGTCCCATACCATATGGATTCATAAATGGTGGTTGAGCCATATTGACTGGACCTGTATATGGTGCGCTATAAATTGGAGGTGTTGGCGGGATAAAGTTTTGCGGTAAAGCAGCTGGTGCAGGCCCACCGCAACCACAATCACCTAATGCTCCCGTTCCAACTGGCAATCCTCCTTGAGAAGGAAATGGCTGCTGCATAAACGGCATTTGACCGCCTGCCGGATTCATTCCCATATCTGGGGTTCCAAAATCCTGTGTTCCCATAAATTGCGATCCAGGTGCCCCCATTTGCGGATAGCCGTATGGCATTTGGCCATATGGTAATCCCATCCCCGTTGGTGCAGCCATCCCTTGATTGCCGAAGCCCATTGGCCCGCCCATCCCTGGATTGCCTCCCATTTGTGGATCAAACCAACCTTGGCTAGTCGCTGCTGGCGAGCCTGCCGGTAAATCAGTTGGACTTTCATCAAAATCAGGCATTTGGCCAAATTCACCTGGCATCTGGCCTCCCATCGGCATTTGACCAAAGCCACCTGGCATCTGGCCTCCCATCGGCATTTGACCAAAGCCACCTGGCATCTGGCCTCCCATCGGCATTTGACCAAAACCTCCTGGCATCTGGCCTCCCATTGGCATTTGACCAAAACCTCCTGGCATCTGGCCGCTCATTGGCATTTGATCAAAACCACCTGGCATCTGGCCTCCCATTGACATTTGACCGAATCCGCCCGGCATCTGACCTCCCATCGGCATTTGACCAAATTCTCCTGGCATCTGCCTACCCATTGGCATTTGACCGAATCCGCCTGGCATCTGACCTCCCATTGGCATTTGACCGAATCCGCCTGGCATCTGGCCTCCCATTGGCATTTGACCGAATCCGCCTGGCATCTGACCTCCCATTGGCATTTGACCGAATCCGCCTGACATCTGGCCTCCCATTGGCATTTGACCGAATCCGCCTGGCATCTGACCTCCCATTGGCATTTGACCAGGGGCTTGAGACTCCATTAATGGCGCCTGCATCGGTTGCATAGCCGGATTTTGACCACCAAACGGCATCTGGCTGCCTGTTGGCAATTGCGGCATAAACGATGATGATTCATCGTCATGTCCATAAGGCATAAATGATGATCCTGCAACTCCTGGGGCTGGTCCTCCCGCTGGTTGGTGCATCAAACCTGGCGCCATCGGCATTTGCATTCCTACTCCTTGAACTTGTGGATACGGCACAAATCCACCCGGAGGACAAGGAGGCGGCGGACACCACATTGGCGGTGGTGGGAAAAATCCTGTTCCCGGCAATACTGGTGTAACTGGTACACAATAGTCTTGGGCTACCGGCTGCTCCATTGGAGGATGCGGCAGCTCATTCGGAGATTCTACCATAGGCATAACTGGCATTTTTGGAGATTCTTGCACAGGCATAACTGGCATTTTTGGAGATTCCTGCACAGGCATAACTGGCATTTTTGGAGATTCCTGCACAGGTAAAACAGGCATTTTAGGTTCTTTCATTTCAGGGAGTATATTCGCTGGTTTAGGAGGTAGTTGCGGCTGTTTAACCTCCATTTTGGTCATATTCGTCAAATAGTAGTTATTGATATCAATTTCAGGGACAATTTGTAGAGGCATTTTTGGAGTGTATGGTGTTTTCGGTACTTCTTTAATTGGTGCTTCCTTTTTAGGCATTTCTTTGATTGGCGCTTCTTTGATTGGGGCTTTTGGTATTTCTTTTACTGGAGCTTTTGGTGCTTCTTTGGCTGGTGCTTTTGGTGCTTCTTTTATAGGAAGCTCTTTTTTAGGGGCTTCCTTCATTGGCATTTCTTTTGGTTTCTCTTTGACTAACGGTTGCTCAGCAATCGGCTTTTCCTTTTTCGTGCCTAAATTGATTATTGCCCCCGGTTTTGATCCCATCGGTGCTTCTTTTTTAATCGATCCACCTGTGGTTGGGACTTTTATTTTCATACCGGGCATAATCATATCAGGGTTGCTGAGCTGTGAATTCATCTTTTTCAGCTCTTCAAAATTCACGCCGTACTTCTTGGCGATCTTCCAAAGAGTATCCCCTTTCTGTACGATATGGATCTTCACTCTAATTTCCCTCCTATGCATAAGTCCATATATTGTATGTGATGATAGGCAAAGTGCTAACATTCTTCAGAAAAACTTATGCTTATTCTCATAAAAATATGATAAGGGCGACGAAATACTATTGGAAAGGTTATATATAAAAAGGATGCAAACCAATTGATCTGCACCCTTCTCTATTTTTTATGAATGTAAAAGCATTCGATCCAACGCTAATTTTGCATTTTCCGCAATCTCAGGATTCACTTTAATCACATTTGTCGTTTCTTCTAATGTATCTAGACTCCAAACTAGATGTGGCAGGTCAATTCTATTCATCGTCAAACATGGACACATATGTGGATTCAGAGAAAGAATCTTTTTATCCCGATGATCATTTATTAGACGATTAACGAGATTCATCTCAGTTCCAATTGCCCATTCAGAACCCGGCTCTGCCTTTTCTATTGCATTGATGATATAACTTGTAGAGCCAGCCAAATCAGATATTTCCACGACCTCCCTGCGGCATTCGGGATGAACAATGATTTTCATGTTCGGATACTGTTTGCGGATGTCTGCAATATTTTGTACAGTGAAATTTTCATGGACCGAACAATGGCCTTTCCAAAGTATTACTTTTATTTGAGATACGTCTCCCTCATATTCAAGTGTATGAGTGATTGGATTCCAAATGGCCATTTCCTCTAACCCAATGCCTAAATCAACGGCAGTATTGCGACCTAAGTGCTGATCTGGCAAGAAAAGAATACGCTCTTTTTGCTCAAAGGCCCACTTAACCATTGTATGTGCATTTGAAGAAGTGACTGTTGCCCCGCCATTTGCACCGACAAAAGCTTTAATAGCTGCAGTAGAATTAACATAGGTTAGGGGGAGAATAGTCTCTCCAAAAACCTCCTGAAGCATATCCCACGCTTTTTCCGTCTGCTGAATATCGGCCATATCAGCCATCGAACAGCCAGCCCGCATATCCGGCAAAATAACTTTTTGATTTTCACTTGTTAGGATATCAGCAGTCTCAGCCATAAAATGGACACCACAAAAAACAATGAATTCGGCTTCCTTATTTTCCGCTGATAATTGTGCAAGTTTTAAAGAATCTCCGGTGGCATCAGCAAATTGGACCACTTCATCCTTTTGATAATGATGACCAGGGATATATAAGCGTGAACCCAATTCTTTTTTCACTTCAATTACTCTGGCCTCTAGCTCTTCCCTCGACATTTGCTTATATTTTTCAGGAATCATCTTCGTTTTTTGCATCGCAGCTAAAATGCTCATTATTATTCCTCCTCTTTAGACCATAAAACTTTGACACTGATATCAAGCGCTTTATAGGAATGCGTTAAGAAGCCAAGGGAAATATAATCAACTCCTGTATCACGGTAGTCAGCAAGATTACTCAATTGAATACCCCCAGAAGCTTCCGTAATAATTCCTTCCGGTACTAACGTAATAAGCTCCTTGATTTCTTCTGGAGTACGATTATCGAACATAATGACATCAGCACCAGCTTTTACTGCTTCGATTACCTGTTCCTTTGTCTCCGTTTCCACTTCTATTTTCACCATGTGCCCGGCATTTCTTCGAACGGCTTCCACCGCATTACTGATAGATCCTGCGAAGGAAATATGATTATCTTTAATCATCACACCATCATATAATCCAAAGCGGTGATTGAAAGCACCTCCACATCGGACAGAATATTTTTCAAGCATTCGCAGTCCTGGTGTTGTTTTCCGGGTATCACAAATTTTCGTATGACTGCTGTTAAGCGTCTCGACAGCCTTCTTCGCTTGCGTTGCAATTCCACTCATACGCTGAATAAGATTAAGAATGACCCTTTCCCCTTTTAATAAATCAGAAATTTTTCCTGAAGCAGTTGCAAGTTTTTGACCAATTCCAATCGATTGACCGTCTTTCACATACACCTGCGTTGAAATTTCTTCATTTAATATCTGAAATCCAGTTTTAATGATTTCCTCACCACAAAAGATCCCGTTATCCTTTGAGAGAAACACAATTTCTCCATTTGTATGATCAGAAAAAATTAAATCGGTTGTGATATCCTGTTCCCCTATATCTTCTATAAAAAATTGCTCAAGTAGCGAGCGCAGCTTTATTTTGTTCATGATCCTTCTCCATTCCCCGATTGATTTTATGAATGATAGATACTTTTAACCAATGATCATCGACTTCATGCGGATAATCACTTCTAAAGTGCCCCCCGCGGCTTTCGGTTCGTTTCAAAGCAGCCTCTGTAATCAAATTCGCGGTAATCAGCATAAAAATCTTCGTCAGATCTTCCCATGAATATGCTTCTAATTCCGTCATTTCAACGGATTTATACTGGCTTAACCATGCTTTTTGCTTTTTAAGATTGACTTCATTTCGAACAATTCCAACCCGCTCCATCATAGAATCCTGTATTTTATGTCTATCCGGTAAAATCACTTTCTGTAGATGGTTAGTTCGATGTACCGGCTCGATATTAAGTGGACTTTTCCTTGATTTATTTATCCAATTTGCCAGCTCATTACCTTGATATAATCCTTCCAATAAAGAATTGCTCGCCAATCGGTTCGCACCATGCAGTCCTGTACAGGCAGCTTCGCCAATTGCAAATAATCCCTCAATCGAAGTCCGTCCAATTAAATCGGTTTTAATCCCACCCATCAAGAAATGACTGCCTGGCGCTACTGGGATTTTCCCTTCGGATAATAGAACTCCATTTTCCTTACAAATGGTAGTGATCGTCGGAAATCGCTGTTCAAAATTTTGTATTTTACTTATATCCAAATATACATTCTTACCTTTTTTCAAATATTCATAGATTCTTTGCGAAACAATATGTCTTGGTCCAAGGTCTTTCAGCGGATGGATACCTTCCATAATCGGTGTGCCATCAGCAGTAACGAGAATCGCACCTTCACCACGTACCGCTTCAGAGATTAACCCCTTTGTATCACCATTAAGGTATAAAAGCGTTGGATGAAACTGAATAAATTCCATATCAACAATCTCAGCACCAGCCAAATAGGCCATCGCGATGCCATCACCGCTGACGGTTTGGGCATTCGTTGTATAGGTGAAAAGCTGACCGCAGCCACCGGTAGAAATGATAGTCTGCCTGCCAAAGTAGTGGCGTGTCGTTCCATCCTCTGCTTTTGCTTTCACCCCGATACATTGGTTCTCAGCATTTAGCATTAATTCAAAGGCATAAACATGCTCTTCAATGGTGACATTTTCACCCAGATTACCTATCAAAAATTCGATAACATTTTTACCGGTAGCATCACCGCCGCCATGCACAATCCGTTTTTCACTATGTGCACCTTCCATACCAAGTTGCAACTGACCATTCGCATCTTGGTCAAAAACAGCACTTTGTTCAGAAATACGCTTAATCAGTTCAGGTGCCGCTCCAACCATTTGTTCCACCGCTTCTTGGTTATTATGAAAACTTCCTGCAACAAGCGTGTCAGCAATATGTTTTGCTGGATGGTCATGTGCACCAATGGCAGCAGCTATCCCCCCCTGCGCTAGGTAGGAATTAGCAGTTCTGATTTTGTCCTTTGTGATTATCCTCACATTTAAATCCTTATTTAACAGGGTAGCTAACTGTAACGCTGCTATCCCACTTCCAATTATTACAACATCATTATTTGGCATTCCTATAACCTCCTGAGTAAACAGGTGTCTTGACATCTATATTTACATAGAATTAAACTATTTACAAGTAGTTTTTAAAAATAATAGATTGGAGAATCCTAATGATCTATTTTGATTATGCAGCGACAACACCGCTAGATTCTGAAGCGGCTGAAGTATATATTCAAGCAGCAACTGAATTCTTTGGAAACTCCAGCAGCCTGCATGATATCGGCGGCCAAGCTGCCGGGTTACTTGAAAATTGCCGGGAAGAACTGGCAAACCTGTTAAACGTGGATAAAAAAGGTTTGTTCTTAACAAGCGGCGGGTCAGAAGGAAATTTTTTGGCGATTGAAGCACTCTTATCTGCGCCTAAACGTCAAGGCAATCATATTATTGCTGGTATCGCTGAACATTCATCCATCCATGGGGTTCTCAATCGATTGACTGATTACACGATTACCTATTTACCTTTAGATCCATCGGGAATAATCGATCTTGATTTGTTAACGGCTTCGATTACTCCTGAAACCGTGTTAATCACCATCCAACATGTAAATTCGGAAATTGGTACTATCCAACCACTAGAGCAGATTGCAGGTATATGCCAAGCGAATCATATTCATTTCCATAGTGATTTTGTCCAATCCTTTGGAAAAATCGATTTGAAACATCTTGCTCCCCTTGTAAGCAGCTTTTCCTTTTCTGGCCATAAAATTTATGGTCCAAAAGGGGTCGGGGGCGTCTATATGAATCCAAACATTACTTGGAGACCATTTTTTCCAGGAGGTTCACATGAAAATGGCTTCAGGCCAGGGACATTGAATGTTCCAGCGATTGCCGCTATGACGATGGCTGCACAAAAATTGACAGATCGACTTGCTGAAAATCATGAAAGGTTTTGGTCGTTACGCAAAGTGTTTATGGAGTCGCTTGAACCGATTAAGCATTTGGTTCAAATTTATCAAGGAGAATTTGGCTCACAGCTCCCTTCCATTATTGGTCTTAGGGTTAAGGGAATCGAGGGTCAATGGATGATGCTGGAATGCAACCGCCTAGGTTTTGCTATTTCCACCGGTAGCGCCTGTCATATCGGTATGCAATCTCCTGCAAAGGTGATGCAGGCATTAGGATTGGAGGGAAAAGCAGCGAAAGAATTTATCCGCATTTCCTTTGGCCAATCGACGACTACGGAGGATGTGGTTCAGCTTGGGCAAACGATTAATATAATCGTGAACGAGTTTAATCAGGGGATATTATGATAAAATGGATTAATAGAAATTTGAGGAGGCAGGCAATCTATGGCTGAGCAAAAAAAAATATTAGGCGAGGAAAGGAGAGCTTTGATTTTACAAAAGCTGAAGGACAGCCTTACACCACTGACTGGGAGCGAGCTGGCTGCGCAGACGAATGTTAGCAGGCAAGTAATCGTTGGGGATATTACGCTATTGAAAGCAAAAAATGAACCGATCATCGCAACGAGTCAAGGCTATTTATACTTAAATCAAAGTAATGCCAATACTTCTTTCGAACGGACCATCGCCTGCAGACATAAACCTGATGACACAGAAAAAGAGCTTAATTTGCTCGTTGATCATGGGGTTTTAGTGAAGGATGTAAAAATCGAGCATGCGGTTTATGGTGATTTAACGGCTTCCATCATGGTTTCCAATCGCCAAGAGGTTAAGCAGTTCTTAGAAAATATTAAGGAGACAAAGGCCTCGTTGTTGTCAGAGTTAACAGGTGGAATCCATATTCACACCATCTCCGCATCCAGCACCCAAGTACTAGATAAAGCAGAAGCCGCTCTCAAGGCTGAAGGATTTTTAATTGAATGAGAGGACTCGGTTAGGTGGACCGGGTTTTTTTATGTGGTTTGATTGGACTACATGTGACGCATTTGTGGACTTTGTAAAAGCTGATTAAGATTTTGTAAAAGTGGTTCATGGAATTATAAAAGGTGTCCACGGAATTGTAAAAGGTGATCACGGAATTGTAAAAGGTGATCACGGAATTGTAAAAGGTGTCCACGGAATTGTAAAAGGTGTCCACGGTATTGTAAAAGGTGATCACGGAATTGTAAAAGGTGATCACGGAATTGTAAAAGGTGTCCACGGTATTGTAAAAGGTGTCCACGGAATTGTAAAAGTTCACTTGGAATTTGTAAAAGCAAACCACTTTTTTGTTAAAGTACCTTTCAAAATTGCAAAACAGCTACCAAACAAAAAAAAGCACCCACAAAAAAGGTACTTTTAGTTTAAATCGACCATAATCGATGGGTAGCTGCCTAATAATGTGACCCCGCAGCCCAAGGCTTCGAGTTCTGCCATGGCGCCAGGGATTAGTACTTCATCAAGCTTCATTTCTAAATCGATAATGAAAAAATAATTGCCGATTCCTGTTTTCATTGGTCTTGATTCAATTTTCGACAAGTTAATTTTTCGCCAAGCAAAGGCTGACAAAACCATGTGAAGGGTTCCCGCCTTATCCGTTGGCAGGGTGACCATCAAGGTTGTTTTGTAGTGCGAAGACCCGCTAATCGCCTCAAAATCGAGCGCTCGTTCAGAAAGGACTACGAACCTCGTGTGGTTGTAATCAAAATCATGAATATTCCGCTGAACAATCGCCAGGCCATATTCCTTTGCAGCCAGTTCATTGGCAATCGCCGCTGCGTTTAGTTCCGGCTGGTCCATGACCATTTTTGCTGCGGCTGCCGTCGAGTTGACACTTTCAAAGGGGATATCCTTAAATTGATTATGTAAAAACTTATGGCATTGGGCGATCGCATGAGAATGACTGAATATCTTCGTTACTCCCCGCCAATTCTCTGCATTTGCAGGATGAACCATCAAATGCTGCTTAATAGGAATCGTGATTTCCCCAACAATCGGCAGCTGAACAACATGCGTTAAATAATCTAAAGTAATATTAACGGAACCTTCAAGGGCATTTTCAACTGGAACTACCGCTAGGTCAACTTTTTCAGCGACAACAGCGTCCATGCTTTCAGGAATCGTTCGATACGGCTCAAGTTCAAATCCAGGAAAAACCTTCTTCACCGCCAGTTCAGTGAATGTTGCTTTTGGTCCTAAAAACCCAACTTTCATGTTTGCTCACACTCCCTAACAAAGATCTCTCTTTATAGCAGAAAGGCGCAAAGTTAGTAACTATGCGCCTGTTCCAAGCACTTCTACTTTTTCTACAAATTCAAGCTTCTGCAATTCTGTCAGCAGTTCGTCCAAGTCAATGGAGATCTCTGTGGTGTTCAGTGAAAGTGTTACGTTCGCTCTTCCCTGCAAGGGAATCGTCTGGTGGATAGTTAAAACATTGCAGCCAGCAGATGCGACAACACTAAGCAGCTTAGAAAGTGTGCCTGAACGGTCCTCGAGATGAAAAAAGAGTGATATGATCCGTTCTTTTACTACAGTCGAGAAAGGAAATACCGTATCTCGATACTTGTAATAAGCACTTCTACTTAAATCAACCGCTTGAACCGCATCCCAAATCGATTCAGCCTTTCCTCGCTCAAGCATCTCCTTGACATCAAGGGTCTTCTTCATCGCCTCAGGCAAAACATCTTCACGTACTAAGTAAAATTTCTTATCAAACTTTTCATTTTTCATCTCTCTACCCCTGAAAAATACTAATCAACAAATTCAAATTCAAATTCAAACAGCTTCACAATATCCCCGTCTTTTGCTCCTTTTTGTCTTAAAGCCTCATCAACCCCAAGACCACGCAGCTGTCTTGCAAAACGGCGGATCGATTCTTCCGTTTGGAAATTGGTCATTTTAAATAACTTTTCAAGCTTTTCCCCTGATAAAACAAATGTTCCGTCTGATTCCCTCGTGATATAGAATGCATCTGGGTCTGCTTCATGCTTGTAAAGAACCCGATGTACGCCAGTATCTTCTTCTTCATGGTCAAGCGGGAATTCTGGTGTTTCCTCTATTTTATCAGCAATCGCAAATAATAGCTCACGTAAACCTTTGCGAGTCACAGCAGATATCGGGAAAATTGGATAATCCTCTTTCAGCTGTTCCTTAAACTTTTCTAAATTTTCAGCGGCATCTGGCATGTCCATTTTATTGGCAACAATAATTTGTGGGCGCTCTGTCAAGCGAAGATTATACTCTTCCAGTTCTTTATTGATGGTCAGGTAATCCTCATAGGGATCCCTGCCCTCCATCGCTGCCATATCAATGACATGAACAATGACTCGTGTCCGTTCAATATGCCTTAAAAATTGATGCCCTAAGCCGACACCTTCAGAGGCGCCTTCAATCAATCCAGGAAGGTCAGCCATAACAAAGCTTCTGTTATCCTCGGTTTCAACCATCCCTAAATTCGGTACAATCGTGGTAAAGTGATATTCAGCAATTTTTGGCTTGGCTGAAGAAACAACCGACAACAGCGTGGATTTACCTACGCTTGGAAAACCAACAAGTCCAACATCAGCAAGTAATTTTAATTCTAAGATTACATCGCGCTCTTGACCTGGCTCACCATTCTCTGCAAGCTCTGGAGCAGGATTGGCTGGTGTGGCAAATCGAGAATTTCCTCGGCCGCCGCGTCCGCCTTTGGCAATAACCGCTCTTTGTCCGTGCTCAACAAGGTCGGCAATGACTTCCTTTGTTTCGTCATCAATCACAACCGTTCCCGGTGGCACCTTAACAATCATATCCTTTGAGTTTTTCCCATGCTGGTTTTTAGACATGCCATGCTCACCGCGTGGAGCTTTGAAATGACGCTGGTAACGGAAATCCATTAATGTCCGCAGCCCTTCATTCACTTCAAAAACTACATCTGCACCTTTACCGCCGTCCCCACCAGCAGGACCGCCTTTCGGTACATATTTTTCACGGCGGAATGCAACCATTCCATTACCGCCATCTCCGCCTTTTACATAAATCTTCGTTTGATCGACAAACATTGTGATTCCTCCTACGACGAAACCCGCTTCCCCGGCCTTTTATTGCTTAGGGAGAAAAACTTCTAATGCGAGTTCGTTTTCTATGAATTCCTTCACATCCACTTTGATTTCTGATGCTGAAAGGAATTGTTCAATCCGTTTATTGTTATTTATTATTCCGCTAAAATCAAAAAAGAAACGAACACCGTCTGCCTGCGGCTCTATTGTTATTGATAAATGGTTCTCCTGGAACGGCTCAATGGCTTGATTCAAGCAGAAAAAAAAGGATGATGTCCAATTTGCTATTACTGTATCATTAATTTTTACAGATTCTGAGTCGCTAAGAACCTCATATTCAAGCAAGAAAGAATTACTTTCCCAGTTCGTTTTTAAAAGCAATGAAGCAAATAATGGCATCGATAAATTGCAAAGCTTCGTCTCATGCTGTGCTTCAATAACAATTTCATTTATGTATGCTTTTGCCCGGTCAATCCTATTTAAATCTAAGTTTCCTTTTATTAACTGCAGCCTATTAAGCCAATCATGTCGTGAGTGCCTAAGCACTTCGACAATATCCCAATCCTTCTCCATAGACGCACTCCTAGCTTAACTGTTTGCTGATAGTATATCAAAAAAGTTCACGTGAGTAAGCATTTTTAAATGAATGAATGCCAATTGGGGTAAAAAAAGAGGCTTTTTTTAAGAAGTTCCCTCTGGAGTATTAATGAAATGGAAAATTTTTACTTCCTTTTCAAAAAGAAAACTCTAACCAAACAGGTTAGAGTTTTCAGGTCAAAAGCTTACGCTTCTTGAGCTACTGGATAAACGCTCACTTTTTTACGGTCACGACCTAAACGTTCGAATTTAACAACGCCGTCGATTTTCGCAAATAGAGTATCGTCTCCGCCACGGCCTACGTTTTCACCTGGGTAAATCTTTGTACCGCGTTGACGGTAAAGGATTGAACCACCAGTTACGAATTGACCATCTGCACGCTTAGCACCAAGGCGCTTTGCGATAGAGTCACGTCCGTTCTTTGTAGAACCTACTCCCTTTTTAGATGCGAACAACTGAAGATCTAATTTTAATAACATTTATTCCACCTCCTGCTTTTTGAAGGTAATTTTTATGTGCTTTCCGTATTCTTCTTCAATCGTTTTTAACGAGAAGTACATTCCCTCAAGAAGAACCTGAATTTTATCTTGTTCTGGCGCCGGAAGGTTTTCCGGAATGACACAGCAGAGCAAGCCTTCTTCATAATCAATCTCGGTCTTGGGAGTGACACCCGTAATTTCGTGAATTGCGTTAATTGCACCGATAGAGACAGCTGAAACGCCTGCACAGACAATATCATTGCCCCTATTTGCAAAAAATGCATGGCCACTTATTGTAAACGAATGAATTGTTCCGGACTCCGTACGATTAATCGTAATGGAAATCATCTATATTCCAACACCTTACGCGTTGATCGCTTCGATCACAACTTTAGTGTATGGTTGACGATGACCTTGCTTTTTACGGTTGTTTTTCTTCGCTTTGTACTTGAAAACGATGATTTTCTTGGCACGGCCTTGTTTTTCAACTTTAGCTGTAACAGTAGCACCTTCAACTAATGGGCTTCCTACTTTTACATTTTCACCGCCAACGAAAAGAACCTTATCAAATGTAACTGTTTCGCCTGCTTCAGCGTTAAGCTTTTCAATGTAAATAGCTTGACCAGCTTCTACTTTAATTTGCTTACCACCTGTTTCGATAATTGCGTACATGAACTGCACCTCCTTATAAACTCAGACTCGCCAATGACAGGCGCTTTGCTAAATTAGCAAAATCTTAGTACCTGCAATGTGCGGTTGTAGCACGGGTGCTACAAACATAACAGTAAAATATTATCACGTATTAGGCGAAAGTGTCAATATAAATCGACAGCTTTTTGGGATATCTCCTCTGTTGTTCCAAACTGCTTTAAAACATAGTGATGTTGAGAAGCGGTTACTGTTAAAAAATATACTTTAAAAGGAAGGAATTCTTCTAAAAGCTCCATATGACCCAGCAAGGCCATTTTTACATCTTTTGTCGTTTCGATTAGTACAGCCTCAAATTCAGCATAGCGGTGTTCTAACAATTCACGTTCGAGTCTGAATGCCACGGTTTCCGCACTTAAAATTCGTCCCGTACCATCGCAAACTGGACATTTCACCTGCAGGGCCTCTGAAATGGTGACCTTTGTTTTTTTCCTTGTCAGCTGAAGGATTCCAAGCGGGGTAAAGCCAATCATTTTTGTCCTTTTGGCATCCTTACTTAATTCGGTTTCAATCGTTTTCAGAATGGCTTGCTTGTCCTTTTCGTTTTTCATATCAATAAAGTCAATCAGGACAATCCCGCCGATGTCACGAAGGCGCAGCTGGCGGACAATTTCCTTTGCTGCGAGCTGATTGGTTTTTAACACGGTTTCCTGGTAATCGATTTTTCCAGAAAATTTTCCAGTATTAACATCGATAATCGTTAATGCCTCAGTTTCGTCAAAGATAAGATAAGCACCTTTATCTAACCAAACAATTCGCTTTAATGCCTTGTCAATTTCATGCTCAATCCGGTTAACCGCGAAAATATTCTCTTTACCACTATAGTAGGTGACCGTAACTTTACTTCTCGCAAGGAGCTGCTTTACTGACAGATCGTCGACAATTACTTCGCCATCCGACATATAGGATACAGCCTCAACGATCATTTCAAGAAAAGAATCTTTTTGAAAAATTAATCCCGGTTTTTTAAGGGAGGATGTCATTACAGACCATTCAGCGTATTGTTTACGTAAGCCTGTTAATTCCTCTAGTATTTCTGCTTCTGATGCCGAAATGCTGGAGGTGCGAAAAATCAAACCCTCTTCCTCATATTTAAGACGATTTCCTAGTGTACGAAGGGAGGTATTTTTATCAGCAATTTTCTTCGAAACAGCCACATAACGCCCATGAGGCATGTAAATAAGATTTTCTCCGGCGACTTCAATAATCCCCGTTACTCTCGGACCTTTTGGACCGGTTGCATCTTTATCTACTTGGACAAAAAGTTTCTCACCTTGATGAACAAAGGATGAAACGTTTTTATCTTCTTTCCCCATTTCTGTTGATAGGACATAGGAAGGCAGTACGTCCCGATGCAAATAAGCATTCTTCTCTTCACCGATATCAATGAAAGCAGCATTCATCCCTGGCAGGACCTTGGTTACGGTCCCAAAATAAATATTACCGACCAAAGATCGCTGCTCTGGTCGGTCAAAAATAATTTTTTCAACTCGATTATTTCTTACGAGGGCAAATCTCTTTTCCGTTGCGTTGAAATTGATAATTAATTTTTCCAAACTATGCTTCCTCACTTTTTTTTGTCCTTACCTTTATTATACCGTTTCAGTAAGAAAAAAGAAGGTCGCTGATTTTATCCGTCAGACGTTTTTCGGAGAAATAAGCGTGCAGCAGCTCATTTTCATCCAGCATCCCTTTTTCCCTGCCGTTGCTCTCAACAATAATCGGATGCTTACAGCCGCGTTGAAATTTTTCAAGAACATGGATAAGCAGGTCCTGTTCATTTGCCTGAATCGGCTTTAACATATGCAGGTCGCTTTTTTTACCATAATAGCGTTCCAGTAAAAATCTCATAAAAATAAAGCGGCGCTGTTTCCATTCATGGTAAAGCGAGAAGATTAAAAAACCGATAATAATCCAAACATTTAAGCTGGTTGGAGCCATTAGAAGAGTCAACAGGGAAAATATTCCAAGAAATACAAAGGAAATCATTAGGGTTAGATTGTGTGCTGTCGGGAACGACTTTTTTAATGAAAGGAACATAAAAATCAACTTCCCTCCATCCAGCGGCCAAACTGGAAAGAGATTAAAGATTAGGATCATTAAATTGTACTGAAAGAATAATTGAAACAGCTCATCAGAAATAAGTGACATGGAAGCTAGTAAGTACGCGATCCCTACCATCCAAACATGCTGCAAAGGACCTGCGAGGACGACAATCGCCTCTTCTTTTAGCGGACGATTCCCATGTTCCTCCATTTCTGCAACTCCACCAAATGGCAATAGGCTGATCTTTTTTATTCTCCAGGAAAAAAAAGAAGCCGCAGCAGCATGCCCCATTTCATGGATGAAAATGATCAAAATTAACAGGCAGAGCTCGAGGAAATGTGCTGTAGCAATCGAGATCGCAATGATAATCCATAACAAAGGATGAATGTGTACATGTTGGATTAAATTAATCACTCTATTCAAAGCGAATCACCTGGATGGGGTCGATGAAATCATCGCCTTTTTTGATAGCAAAATAATATTTGCCTTTTGTTTTGTCATCAGCTGTTGATTCAGACGCAGTACCGACGACTGTTTCCGATTCAACTAAGTCATATAGTTTTACTTTAATTTCGTCAAGGTTCGCATACCAGGATTCGGTTTGATCAGGGTGTTGAATAATCACCGTTTTTCCAAACCCCTCCTTTACCCCCGCGAATTCAACCCAGCCTTCATTCATTGCTTCAACTAAGGCTCCTACACCCGTTTCTATCATGATACCCTGTCCATTTTTTTCAAAATTTTCAAGAACCTTGCCGGAAAAGACCGGTATATCATGTTCTTTTTCTACAACGTTTTTCTCATCATTTGATTTGTTATTGTTAAATGGAAGAATGGCTAACGGTTTACCAAAATTATCTTCGTACCATTTGGACACCATAGCAAACTGGAAATCTTGTTCCATATTTTTTGAAACAAAATCTCTGACTGGTGATAATACTTTAATATTTTCCCGAAAAATAATGGCAATCGCTAAGAATAATAGTACCGAGGCTAATATCTTGAAAATGAATACTTCCTTTTTGAATAAAGGATGCCCTCCTTCTTCATCTCCTCTGTCAAATGACGAAACTGGATCAAATCCATATTTTTCATCATCACCAGGCCAAGTAATTAGCCGCTCAGGACCATTTCCTGACGAACCTTTTCCCTTTTTCCGCTTCGCGATCCGTCGCCGTATTTCATCCGGTGTATTCCGCATTACCCCACCAACCTTTATACTGCTTTTTGTACAAGTTTATGAGGTTGTCTCTAAGAGTATGACTAGTATGACTTTGTCGTTATACTTAAAAGACACAATGAATGGAAAACCCCCATTAAATCCATACTAGGGGAGAAAAAAAATCTAAAAAGGTAGTTTTTTTATGGATAAACCACTTCACAGATCACTTTCAAAAATCAGTATGTTCGGCATTACCCATTTAAATCAGCACAATCCCTACATGGTGGCGTGGTGGTCGGCTGTTTTTCCTGGTTTCGGCCATTATTTACTAAACCAATACATAAGAGCAACTTTGTTAACCTTGTCTGAAGTGATATCTAATACATTAGCACATATAAACGAAGCAATGGTTTATTCCTTTTGCGGTCAGTTTGAACTCGCTAAATCCGTAATCGAGCCTAGATGGGCTTTCGGCTACTTAGCCATCTATTTAGTTGCGATTGGGGATTGTTTTCGATCCGCCATCTATCAAAATAAACTGCATCATTTATCAGTTTTAGAGGATGAGCAGATGCCCTCTCTCAAAAATTCTACTTCTGAAATACAGTATCTCGAAAAGAAAAGTCCGATTATTGGCTCGGTATACTCGTTTTTCTTTCCTGGCTTAGGGCAAATGTATAATCACCGATTCGGATTAGCATTTTATGCGATATTTTGGTGGTGGATTTACCTCACATTATCAAGAATGCATGAATCATTCCTAATGTTATTACATGGAAACCTTTATCACTCGATTTCCATTCTTCATCCCCATTGGCTGCTATTTATGCCATCCGTTATGGGTGGATCAGTCTATCATGCCTATCGAACCACGGTTGAACACAACCACTTGTTCCGGACACAACAGCGACAGCAGCTGAAGAATCGATACAAAAACCCAAAACTTCAAATTTTCCCCTAAGCAGGTGCTTCAAAATGTTGATTATAAGTATATTTGAACAATCAATTGAATTAGAGCAAGCACTTGCTGAGTTAGAGAAAATCTTAAAAAAGGAAAATATCCTTGTGGTTTTTATGGATAAAGACGAGAACGCTAACATATACGGAGAACATAGTCCCCATGCATTTGAAATTGGGATTTCTGTTGGGACTGGAGCAGCAGTCATTGGAGCGAGTGCTGGGTTTGTACTAACCTTGGGACCGATCCTCTGGGGACTTATCGGGGCATTTAGTGGATTTTTTGTCGGAATAGGCAGCTACTTTTTAGTAAAAAAACTAATGGCACACTCCAAGCGAAGGAAAAATAAATGTGAGGTTACTGTGATTATTGAATGTACAAGAGACAAAATCGAAATGGTTAACAAAATTTTATGGAAATACAAGGCGCTTTCTGTAGGAAATGTTGAAAAACCAAGTATGAATTCATGATAAATGCCTGTCCAGAACAACCTGGACAGGCATTTTTTTAAGCAACTTCCTTATTTGACTGTTCCACTAATAGATGTTGAGGAATCTTCCAAAGCTGCATCCATTTGTTAATAGACGTGATCAGAATGACGAGACCGAGCACTAACATGATAATCGAAAGAACACCATTTAATACATTAAATCCAGGGTTATCCGCATTGAAATATACATTTTTAACCATCCAGTAACCGGCTGTGTTTACGGTTACATAAAGGTAGGCAAGCGGGACCAAACATGTCAGCATGTACCAACGTTTATCAGCTATCTTGAGAATCACTGTCGCCCCAACAATGAGCCCAATCGAAGCCATTAGCTGATTGGATACCCCAAATAATGCCCAAACGGAGCTAATGTCCCCGGAGTAAAGAAGATAACCCCAGACAAAGCAGGCCAATGCACTGGCAAAAATATTTGCTCCAAGTGAATCCATCCGTTTTAAAGGTTTAATGAAGCTGCCAAAGAAATCTTGAATGAGGTAACGGGCAACCCTGGTTCCAGAATCAATCGCGGTTAAAATAAAAACGGCCTCAAATAGAATGACAAATTGATAGAAGTAGGAGGCTAGTTTTGCAAAAATAGGAACAGCGGTAAATATGTACGTCATCCCAACTGCAAGAGTAACAGCTCCACCAGTTCTTCCTTCAAGATCCATCCCAACTTCTTTACTTAATTCAGCTAAATGAACAGTTTCCATTCCTAAAGTTGCAAATTTCTCAGGTGTTGAGTTAATGGCAAAATAATCGCCTGGCTGTAGTGAAACTGCGGCAATTAACGCCATAATCGCTACTAAACATTCTACTAACATCGCTCCGAAAGCAACACCTTTAATATCCTTCCAACGATTAACCATTTTCGGAGTCGTACCGGAACCAACAAATGCGTGGAAGCCAGAAATCGCTCCACAAGCGATGGTTATGGAGATAAACGGCCAAACTGGACCTGCAATAACTGGGCCGCCACCGTTAATAAATTCCGTAAATGCCGGGAAATGAACATCTGGGTTTACAATAAAGACACCTACAATTAAAGCAGCAAAAACCCCAATTTTCATAAACGTACTTAAGTAATCACGTGGTGCCAGCAATAACCAGACTGGTAATGCCGCAGCAAAAAATGCATAGATTGGAAGAATAAGTGCTAGAGTGCTTTTCTCTAAAGTTAATAAATCGCCTAACCATGTGCCTTGGATGTTTGGACCTAATACAATCGCTAACATGATTAAGAGAAAACCAACCGTCGTAGCCAGCTTTAAATTACCTGTCCTTTTATGATAGATTCCGACTGCCATAGCGATTGGAATTGTAATGCCTACTGCAAATGTTCCCCACGGGTTTCGCTCCAATGCACCTAACACCACCATGGAAAGACCTGCCATTGTAATGGTAATAATGAATAGCATCGCTAAACCAGCACAGAATCCCGCCACTGGACCAAGCTCTTCTTTGGCAACTTCTGATAGCGATTTTCCATCCCGGCGCATCGATGCAAAAAGAACTACCATATCATGAACAGCGCCGCCAATGACAGCTCCAATTAAGAGCCATAACAATCCTGGTAGATAACCAAATTGCGCAGCCAAGATTGGTCCAACTAACGGCCCTGCAGCGGCAATCGCTGCAAAATGGTGACCAAACACCACCCATTTATTCGTAGGGACATAATCCTGTCCATCCTCAAGCTTCTTAGCAGGTGTCTCCTTTGTATCATCCAACTTTAAAATCTTCGCTGCCATAAAGGTTCCATATAATCTGTAAGCAATTAGGAGTATACATATGGATCCAATAACAATTGTAATCGCATTCATTTTTCTATTCACCCTCCGCGCTTCATATTTTCTATCATCATTTTACAAAATGAAAACGCTAAATTTTCATTTTCAAAATATCTTACAAAAATGGAGAGATGAACCGCAAAAGCAGGAAGATGAAATACAAAATATTCAGATACCGATCATTAATTTTAGGTCTTTTATATACGTCCGGCTTACCGGAATCTTAGAGCCATTTTTCATGTATAAATTATAGGTTGAGTTAAACCATGGCTCTATTTCTATGATATGGTCCACATTCACAATAAAGCTGCGATGAACCCGAAGAAATTTGGTTGGATTTAATTTTTTCTCCAAAACAACAAGAGCCTCAGAAACGGTGTATTTTTGTGCCAGCGTTCCAATCGTACACTTACCCTCACTAGATTCCATATAAACAATTTCATCAAAAGTTAACAGAATGATTCTTTCATCAACTAGAATCGCAAATTTACCATTACTATCGTTTGATAAGGAGGGTTTAACAGAAAAAACCTTTCCACCGATTTTCTGCATCCTATTTATTTTTTCCAGTGTTTTTTGAATTCGTTCTTCATCATAGGGTTTTAAAATATAGTCAAATGCGTTTAGCTCAAAAGCCTGCAAAGCATATTCGTCATATGCTGTTGCAAAAATGATGACGGGCGGTGATTCAAGGCTTGCTAATTGTCCAGCTAATTTCAATCCATTTTCTTCAGATAGTTCAATATCTAAAAACACGATATCCGGTTTCATTAAAGATATTTCTTCAATCGCTTTATCAAAGCAATCCGATTCACCTAATACCATTACTTGCTTACTTCGTATAAGCAAGTATTTTAATTCATCTCTGGCTAATGGCTCATCATCCACTATGTAGGCTTTCAGCATTTTGTTCATACACTCCTCTCGACGCTAGCGGTATAGTGATCATAATGGTTGTTCCATCATTCACGTCACTTGTTATAGAAAAGTGAGCTTCACCACTATAAATGCCTTTTAGGCGCTCGCTAATATTAAAAATGGCTGTTCCATTTCCTTTTATTGAATTAACCGTTTGCTTACCAAGTATGTTTAACCGGTCCTCCGAAATCCCTTTTCCATTATCTGCGATAATAAAGTGTAATTGATTCATTTTTGTAAAAATCCGGATGGTAATATTCCCCTTTGATTTACTTTTGGGGAAGCCGTAGTTTATCGCATTTTCTACTAAAGGCTGTAGAATAAATGGCGGAATATTAATCTTTTCTAGACCAGATTGAATTTGAAAATCGATATCAAATTTACCTGGGAAGCGGGCTTGCTCTAATGATAGGTAGACTTTAACATTTTCTAATTCTTTCTCCAAAGGAATCAGCATTTGCCTCGCACCTTGTAGATTTCCTCTAAAAAATGAGCTTAGTTCCAAAAGTAATTTCCTGGCCTTGTTGGCATCCGTTCGGCAAAGTGCTGAAATGGTATTGATACTATTAAATAAAAAATGCGGGTGGATTTGTACCTGTAAAGCTTTGATCTCTGCATCCTTCAAAAGCTTTGTTTGCATCTCTGCTTCTGCAAGCTCGAGCTGTGTAGAAAAAAGATTAGCCAGTCCCTCCGCTAATTCCTGCTGGACTTTATCGAGCTTTTCTGGCCTTGTATAATACATTTTTAAAGTGCCAACAATATTGGTTTTCACTTTTAAAGGCAGAACAATCGCGGCCTGTAAAGGACAGTCATGATGCACACAGTATATTTCCTCTTTTGATCTTGCAACTGATATTTGGCCGTTTTCTAGCACCATTCTTGTTAAACCCGTAATAAGATTCCCTTTTGGCAGATGGTGGTCTGAAGCTGCGCCGACATGAGCAAGCACCTGAAGGTTGTCCGTTACAGAAACGGCATCAGCATCGGTCAATTTAAGCATGATTTCTGCAACTTCCTTACATGAATAAATCGTTAAGCCTTGGCGAAAATGGGGAAGGGTTTGACCAGCAATCAGTAATGCTTG
Organism: Neobacillus sp. K501; assembly: GCF_053749995.1. Lineage (NCBI taxonomy): Bacteria > Bacillati > Bacillota > Bacilli > Caryophanales > Bacillaceae > Neobacillus > Neobacillus sp. K501. Next base: position 439,339 of record NZ_JBSLYA010000002.1, read on the forward strand.
ATTTGTTTGATTTGCACGGGTCATTTCATGATCCCGTTTAATGGCTCTAATAATAAACATAAACAGCAGTGTTCCCAACCCATTTCCTAGTATCATAGGAAAACTGATGAGTTCTACAAGATTCCACGCCAGGTCAAAAGGCTTTGCTGCCACAAGAATGATAACCATCTGTAACGCTTCAAGCAACATCCCCATTAGAACCGCAAATAGCGGGGTGATTTGTTTACCGTTTTGTTTACGTTTTTTCCCAACGTATCCCGCAATGATTCCTGCTAGAATAGTAGAAATTCCACAAGACACGGCCGTGAATCCACCAAGAGTAAGACGGTGAACACCTGCAACCAGGCCAGCTCCGATACCCACCACCGGTCCTCCCAATAAACCACCAATCACAATTCCCATAACTCTTGTATTTGCCAGTGCACTTTCTTGGTCTAAATCGGATAACCACTCCGGTCTTCCAATCGTATTATTGTGAACTTCTATTCCGGTGTAATTACTAATAATACCGAAGCAGCCAAATAAGAAAATTAGCATTATTTTCTCATTTCTTTTTTGCTCCGTTTGAATAATATGGCGAAATGATCTCATCTGCGAAAGTAAAAACGCTACAATCACGATGATTCCAACCTTTTCGAGCATTAATGTTCCGAGATTGAACATTTTCACCCTTCCTTTGTAATTATTTTTGTTGTATAAGTTGCTTTTCTCGGTCGCATCTCTTTCCAGACCGAGTACAATACTATTTTCTTCCCGACAATAAATAACTGTAATTATTATCGCAGATACACTTGTTTACTACTACAAATTTAAAGTAGGATAATTATAAATATTTTAAAAATAGGTCCATTTTATTATGTCTAGTAATTAAAAAACCTGTCCACATTTTAAGTGAACAGGTTTTTTTCATTAGCGAACGCCAAAGAACTTCTTAAGTTTAGAAAACATACCTTTATCAGCATCTTCTAGTGGCTGCAAAGGAATGGATTCTCCGAGAATCCGTCTTGCGATATTGCGATAGGCAATCGATGCTTTATTGTTAGGGTTAAGAGCAATCGGCTCACCGTGATTAGAAGCACGAATCACTTCATCATCATCGCCGACGATTCCAATTAACTCAATCGATAAATGTGTGGTAATTTCATCGACGTCGAGCATGTCGCCGCTTTTCATCATATGATTGCGAATCCGGTTAATCACCAATTTCGGTGATTCAATGTTTTTTTCTTTTTCTAATAAGCCAATGATTCGATCCGCATCACGAACAGCGGATACTTCAGGAGTTGTCACGACAATTGCCCGGTCAGCTCCAGCAATCGCGTTCTTATAGCCTTGTTCAATTCCTGCAGGACAATCAATAATTATATAATCATAGTCTTGTTTTAATTCATTGATAAGCTTGTGCATTTGTTCTGGCGTTACAGCAGATTTATCTACTGTTTGCGCCGCTGGCAGTAAGTATAATAAGTCATCGAATCGTTTGTCTTTAACGAGGGCTTGGTGAATTTTGCATCGTCCTTCGACTACGTCAACTAGATCATAAATGATTCGATTTTCCAGCCCCATGACGACATCTAAATTCCGAAGACCAATATCTGTATCCACTAAGCATACTTTTTTGCCTTGAAGGGCCAATGCTGTTCCAATATTAGCAGAAGTTGTTGTTTTACCTACGCCACCCTTACCGGATGTTATTACTATTGCTTCTCCCACATTAATGTCCCCCTTCTAATCTCGTTAAATTAGGCCTTAATTGGATTAAAACTTGCAATCTATCTACAATGATTTGCTGGTTTTCATCGATGTAAGCACATTCCATTTCACGTTTTTCTTTTGTTGGGGCTTGATCAGGTGCCCGATTAATAAATTCACTGATCCTTAATTGCTGCGGCTGCATACTGGATGCCGTAATCACAGCTTGTTCATTACCAGAAATACCAGCATGAGCAATGCCCTTTAAAGCACCCATGATATGTATATTGCCTCCAGCCATTACCGTACCGCCAGGATTCACATCGCCAACGAGCAGAAGATCTCCTGGGACTTCTAACACTTGGCCGGAGCGGATAATCCGGGCAACTGTAACCACTTCATTTTCTGCCTTTAGTCGTTCTGCTTCTTCCTTTGTGACGACTCTTGATTCAATTTCATCGACAACTAAATTCTTTTTTTGGCGGATCAATTCTTTTATTTCTTCACGCTGCTCATCCGTTAAATATCTGTTGCCGATTTCAACCTTTACCGGAATAACATGACGTTCATCTTGAGTTCTTTGATTTGCTGATAGTTTTTCATCGAGCTCTTTTATCAGTTCCTGATAGGAACAGTTATCATCAAGTAAAAGGACAATACCATCCTTCGTCCCTTTTATCGTTACATTTTGTCGTTTTTTCATGAAGAAAACTCACCTCAAAATAATAGGAAACACATAGGACTATGGAAATAGACATACTCCTAGCCCCAAAGCATACTTTTTATATACAATTCGACACGCTTTGTCTATTCTCCTTTTTTCTATCAATAGAATTTAAATTAATCAATTCAATTTGCAAACCCAGCGGCTTCCGGCAAATTTGGTTAAAAACCTGTCATTCATCCCTTAAACTTTCCGCAAACTTTTCAAAATGACGTTTTAATGGATAGGCTGCAATAATTAAAAAGACTCCATTTAAAATGAGGGAGGGATACAAACGTAATTCAATAAATTTCATAAATTCTAAATTGGTTTTATGAATCAAAAAATCCATTTCATATACGCCGATTTCCAGTAAGGTTATGCCAATAAGAGAAACGAAAAAGGAAACGATAATATTCGTTTGCAATACATGCATAATTTTCGATACCAAATAAGCAATAAAAGGAAACAGAAAAAAGTAAATTCCGATGATTTCGATCCAAACAATATCAAATAAGAGACCAAAAATGGCCGCATAAATAATCCCATACTTTCTCCCAGCATAGATCGTTAAAAATAAAATGCCTGTAAATAGAAAATGTGGGACCAAAATGTTATTTTTTCCAAACGTACTTGGAGGTAGATATTGAGCAAAAATGCTTTCTAGGAGAAATAGAAATAGGAACAAAAGAGGAAGAAGGAACTTTCTCACAGATCTTCCTCCTCCCCATCTACCATTTCATCACCATTTGGTTGTGTCATCTGCCTCTTAATCACGATAATATTTTCTAAATCATAAAAGTCCGCACCTGGTTTTACGAGTGCCGTTTGATTTAAGCCATACTGGTCGGGCATTACTTCAATCACTTTACCGATTGGTAACCCTTGAGGAAAGACACCGCCCATGCCAGAAGTAATGACATTTTGGTCTTTTTTAATTTCCACTCCTGCTGGAATCGATTTGATCAGTAATGCCTTTTTCTCTTCATCATATCCTTGAACAAAGCCGAAAATATTCGTGTCACCTTGAATAATGGCAGAGATTCGATTTTTCGGGTCCATCGCGCTCAATAATTGAACGGTTGAGCTAAATTGATTGACGGTTTTTACTTTACCAATGAGTCCATGCGCTGTGGCAACCGCCATATTCTTTTTAATTCCATGTTTTTTCCCTTTATTAATAATAATCATTTCATGCCAGCGATCAGGGTTTCTACCAATTACAGTTGCTTGTAAAGGTTCAAAATCTCTCAAGGTCTCTTCTTCTCCGAGAATATCACGCAGCTCTTTATTGTCCTTTTCCAGCTCTTGCACCTGTGCTTCAAGGCTGACGAGTTTTTCCATCCGCGATTTTAATTCTTTATTCTCATCATAAGTATTTTGCAAGTCCTGAAGATTTTCAAAGAATCCTGCTACGAAATGTGCAGGCTTTGAAACCAGGGATTGAACCCAGCCCGAAGTATCCTTAATGAATTGCTCCGGCCAAGTTAATTTCTCTCTCTCCCTTATCGAAAACCCAATCAATGCCACGAGAACAATAATGCTGACTAGCAAAATGATCAGACGTTTATTCAAGAAGAACTGTGGCATGATTATACACCTCTATCTATAATGTGTGCCTTATTTTAGGCACTTCTGTTGTTTACTTAGCGAGAATCCTTCGCTTTGTTTTTAAATAATTGAATATGATCTAATGCTTTACCTGTACCGATTGCCACACAATCAAGTGGATTTTCAGCAATGAGGACGGGCATATTGGTTTCTTCGCTAATTACCTTGTCCAGGTTACGAAGCAATGCACCTCCGCCAGTTAAAACGATCCCGCGGTCCATAATATCCGCTGCCAGCTCAGGAGGTGTTTTTTCCAATGTATTCTTTACAGCTTCTACAATCGCATAAACGGTATCTTTTAAAGCAACCGCAATTTCCTTCGGAGTAATCTCAATCGTTTTAGGAAGACCCGTCAAAAGGTCGCGACCGCGAATTTCCATATTTTCAATTCCTTCATGATCGCCAGCAGAGCCTATTTCCATCTTAATCGTTTCTGCCGTACGATCACCGATCATTAAATTATAGTTTTTACGGATAAAAGAAATAATCGACTCATCCATTTCATCCCCAGCCACACGAATCGATTGGCTCGTTACAATACCACCTAAGGAAATAATCGCCACCTCAGTAGTACCACCGCCAATATCAACGACCATGCTGCCCGTTGGCTCCCAAACTGGCAGATTTGCACCAATCGCAGCAGCGAACGGTTCTTCAATCGTATACGCATCCTTCGCTCCCGCCTGACGCGTTGCATCAATAACAGCTCTTTCTTCTACTGCTGTAATTCCAGACGGCACACAAACCATGACATACGGCTTTCCTGAAAAAATATTCTTTGTTTTCTGAGCTTGGCGGATATGATACTTCATCATCGCTGCTGTAGTTTCAAAATCAGCGATTACCCCGTCCTTCATCGGTCTTGTTGCAACTACATTTCCTGGCGTACGGCCTATCATGTTCTTTGCATCATTACCAACCGCAACAATACTCTTTGTGTCAGTCTGTATTGCCACTACTGATGGCTCTCTTAAAACGATTCCTTTACCCTTTACAAAGACCAGGGTATTTGCTGTTCCCAAGTCAATCCCAAGGTCTCTTGTCCCAATTCCAAACATATGTATCTCCCTTTCTGATACGAAAATTCCTAAAGGTAAGTCTTTTTACCTTATATATTGTCAATTTTCTAGTGATTTTTATTTTTAAATGAAAGAAGTCCTAAAAAATCATAACCATTATTATATCCTAACGTCAATTAAAATCATAGTATCATACGTATCCTTTTTCTTTCAGACTGACAAATTTATTTTCGCCGATGATCAAATGGTCAAGGAGCTCGATGCCAAGCATTTTCCCGCACTCTACAAGCCTCTTGGTTACCTCGATATCTTCACGGCTTGGAGCGGGGTCTCCGGAAGGATGGTTATGGAGGCAAATTATGGAAGCGGCAGACCGTTTTAAAGCTTCACGAAACACCTCGCGCGGATGTACGATCGAGGCGTTTAGGCTTCCGATAAAAATGGTCTGCTTGTGGAGAACTTGATTTTTCGTGTTGAGGTACAAACAAACGAAGTGCTCCTGTGAGAGAAAACGCATGTCATTCATAACATAATTTGCTCCGTCTTCCGGGGAACGAATCACATAGCGCTCAGTATAGTTTAAGTTGGCTATCCTTCTCCCGATTTCAACGGCAGCGAGAATTTGAATCGCCTTCGCTTGACCAATACCTTTAATCTCGGTAATTTCTTCTAAAGTCGCTGCTTTTAAAAGCCTCAGCCCTTCAAAATTTGTCAGTAAGCGATTGGATAATTGAAGAACAGATTCATCCTTTGTCCCTGTTCGCAGTAATATTGCCAGTAATTCATGATTGGATAAGCTTTGCGGGCCATTTTTGATAAACCGTTCTCTCGGTCTTTCATCTTGCGGGAAATCACGAATCATTAATGAATTTGAACTCACTTAAGTTTCCTCCCTTATATTCGGGAGTTAATGAAACATGTTGTCAGTTACGGCAACTGGAAACCTAACCTTTTTAATTCACGGTACGTTCTTGCAACTGGCAGGCCTACGACCGCATAATAGTCTCCATTTATTTTTTGTACAAGCATACTTCCATGACCTTGAATACCATATGCCCCTGCTTTATCAAGCGGTTCACCAGTTTGCACATATGAGTGGATCTCTTCGTCCGTTAACTCCCAAAACCATACTTCTGTTTTTTCGTAGAAACGTGTTGAACCATGTGCGGATATGATTGCTACTCCTGTGTATACATCATGCTGTCTGCCTGAAAGCATCTTTAACATGCTGACTGCTTCTGTTGCACCGGTTGGTTTTCCTAATACTTGCCCATCAACAACAACAATCGTGTCAGAGCCAAGAACAAAAGCATTAGGATTTTCTTGAAAAATTGCCTGTGCCTTTCGCTCGGCAAGATCCATCACAACATCCTCTGGAGAAAGCTGTGGATCAAAGCTTTCATCTACTTCACTGCTTGAGATTGTGAACGTTATTCGGAGGTTTTCTAGAAGTTCTTTTCGCCGTGGAGAAGAAGAGGCTAAAATGAGGTTCTGCATTTAATCACCTTACCTTTTTGCATCAATTAGGGAGATACATGTTAATCGTATCAGAATTTGTTGAAGCAAACAATTTTTATATGCTTAAAGTTTCAAAAAACATGTCAAATTATGCAAGAGGACTAATTCTAGCTACTCTATGAAAGCCTAGGTACAAGGAAAAAAGCCTGCCCCACAAGGAACAGACTTTTTTCGGGAAATGATTTCCCGGAAAATATCAAGAAATGTCGATTACAAAGAATAGTAGACGGATAGGAAATTTAATAAATGCTGCTGGGCTTCTACAAGACTTTTCTTATCTTTCAATTTCGCCTTTTCAACCGCACTAGTTAATTCTCCCTGTAGGTTCTTTACCTTTTCATTTTCAACCTTTTGGTTAATTTTTTCTTCTATTGCTGAAATGGATTTAAGCGATTCCTCTGAAATATTGGATGTCACCATCGTATTGGTTGTCACTTTGGAGAGTTCCGGAAAAACAGTTATCGCAGCTTCCAAGAAGCTTTTATCCGCTTCACTGATATCAGATACTGACTTCTCCCCAATCGGGATTTGTTTGGCAAAAGCATCAGCAACACCATTCGCTTTATAATGGTTGCTAAGCTGTTTCGCCGTTTCAATTGAATCCGTTACACCTAAAAAAAGATAATCCTTGTTGCTTATTTCTACCGTTTGTGCAGGAACTCCCTCAGCCTTTGCTTGATTGGTACCATCCTTCGCGGCATCCTCAGAAGAAAATACTCCGCCTTGTACTACAAACATAGTCTGTGCTGCTATAACAGCTGATGTGGTTTGTCCGTTGGTCTTATCTCCTGAAGTGTTTCCCGCACCCTTATCTTCCACAACCGGATCATTTACAACCGGTTTACTGCCATCGGTAATGAATAGTTTAAGCATGAGAACTCCTAAGCTAATTCCAATTAGAATCGCAAAAGCCACGGTAATAATAATCGATTTGAATACTCCACCATTCCGCTTCAGTGAAATCGCAGAAAACGAAGATTGTTTTTTCTTCGAATTACCTTTTGTCTTTTTTTGATTGGCTATTTTATATTCTACCACCTCATTTTCCGATGATTCGGGAATGATCCAGTCAAAGCTTTCTTCAGCAGATTCCTGAGCAGCGGCAGTCTCCATTAAACTATCATGATCGATATAATCTTGATCAATATAATCTGGGTCAATTTGAATCACTTTTGTATACGTGTTTTTTTCTTTTTCTGTTAATTCCTCTTTAAACTCCTGATTTTCACCATTTATTTTTATTTTGACCGTTTGCTCACGATTAGGCTTGTCCAATACTTGTACTCCTCTCTTTTCCGACAGCTAATTTCTACCATCCTAACATATAGACAAAAAAAAATAACAAGACTTTTGTCGTCTTGTTATCGAATGCTTTCGCCAAATTATTTATATGTTTGCGAGGGTGTTAATTCGCTTTTGTCGTATCAGAAAAAGAACTTAATGGGTTATCTTTATTTGCTGGTGGTGGAGCATCGATTTTTGGCAACTCCGCAATTAGATCATCTAACTCTGGTAAATAGTAAGCTGAAATGGTTAATGTATAGGTTAACGGATCCATTTGCTGGTCAACCGTTGTGATTTCTTCAGCACTCGAATAGTTAATGGCTTCAACAATAACAATTCGCTTTAACGATTCTAGTGATTGAATAAACTTTTCCAGTTCTTTATAACTTGGAGATTCCACACTTAAATTGACAGTGAGTTTTTTCAAGGCATTAGCAGCTGGATTTTCAGCAGTTTGTTGCTCTGAGCCATCTTCTGTTGCTGTGTCTGTTCCAGCTTCGGGCGTAGCTTCTGTAGTTGGAGTCTGATCGGTACCCGCCTCGGTTGTCGTATCACCAGCAGCAGAAAAAGTCATCGAGACAATCTTACTATCAGAAATGGTTTCTGCCTTTTCTAAATCTAAAATAAATTGCTCTTGCATTGGTTTGACAGGAACCTTTTTCTGGATTTCTCTTGTTTCTTCTGCCGTAACGGTCTCTGCATTAGCAGATTTTTTATTATTCAAAGCATCTAAAAGTTTTTGTTGAGTTGCCACACGTTGTTCCTTCTGCTCAAGATCGGATTGTAATGGAAAAAGCATTACAAGTTGAGCAAAGGCAACAGCAAGCACTAACAATAGTGAGACAAGTAATAAGATCATTTTTTCTTTTTTTGAGAAGTGAAGCTTCATGAACTCTTCGCTCCTTCCTCATTATCATCGGCTGCTGTCATTAATTTCTTGATCGTTACTACATCAAATTTAACCTCAAATTGGCCGACATATCTTGGAAGATACTCATTTTGTACTGTATTTTCTGTTGCTGGGGTTGAACTAGTTTGTTTATCTTCTGTTTCCTTTTCTTCTGCATTTAAAGAAGTCATACTTGCCTCTTCTAACCATTCTGAGGCATTTAAGCTATCTAAAAAGTAGGCGGCTTCACGGGCACTATCAAATTGAACCGTAAGCGTGATAGCTCCAGACTCAGTATAGCCAAATGTCTGAATGAAGCCACGTTCAGGCAATAAGGACGTTAAATGCTGCATAACAGGGACAGTCTGTAAGGGGTAACTATCAGCCCATTCAACTGCATTTTTTAGCAGGCTAACGGATTCAGAAGATACTGGTGCTTGTGCACTATTTTGTCCAGCAAGTTCAGTCGCTTTTTCTAGCAGCGTTAACTGGTTGTCAATGGCTTTCAAATCACTTTTAATGGTAGAGATCTGCCATATGTATGCACCACTAATGAAAATTAGTAATCCCAGCAAACTTGATAGCGCTATGACAAAGGCTTTTTTTGTTCGTTCTTTTTGGGGTAGCAGGTTAATTTCTACTAGCATTATTTCACCTCTTTTAAAGCGAGACCTAATGGCAGTAAGTGATTAACTGGTACGCTTGCTGTTTTATCGATAAAATTCATTGCCTGTGACAGAAGTTCCACTGGTGCATCGTATCGTTCTTTCAATTCTTGATAAATCCCATCTAAACTTGGATGATCCCCCGTTAACATGAATTTAGTTACATCCCTTTTATTATTCCTTAATGAATAGCGGTAGAAATCCAATAGCATACTAATTTCTTTAATAATATCATCCAACTGAAGTGCCAATTCTTCACGGTCGCCAGTATAATTAATATCCATCGATTCTTGGAAGCCATATTTAATATCCCATTGGCTGATATCAAAGGGAATAGGAAAATGGCGCATGACGAGCGGTACACCTTCTTCAATAATGCTAAGTGTTGTACTTGTTACATCAAACTGAACGGTAAACAAGACCTCATTTGGACTTGTTTGGTCCAGATGATAATATAAACGATACAACGAAAGTGGCGAAATATCTGCCGCCACTGGATTTAGCTTAAGTTTGGAAAATAACTCAGAATATTGCATGACATACTCCTCTGGAGCGGCAAATAAGAGGAGGTCCTTTGTCTTGTCGTTGTCAGCAATTTGATGATAATCAAATACTGGTTCTTCAAACGGTAAATGAATACTTGAGCCAAGCTCCAAATATAGATATCCCTTCATTTCGTCCTCTTTAATATCTCCAGGAACAGTAATTTTTCGAATAATCACGAGTGGATCTGGGACGATGAAGCGAACCTGCCGCCGCTGAATTTTCCATTCTTCGATGCATTCTTCGAGAATACTTGAAAGGGATTCGATATCTATAATCTTCCCGTTACTAATAATCCCAGGGGGGAGGAAACGTTCATTCCATTTATGAGCTGTCGGAGGATTGGCTTGTTTTAATTCGACATAGCGAATGGAGTGGTCATTTAATACTAGGTTAATCATTCGGTTTTTAGCTGTAAAGAGGGAAAATGCCATTTGAATATACCCCTTAATTTATAATCCGTTATATAAAAAATTCAAGTAAAGATCGATTAGTTCTGATCCCCAATAATAGGCGGTCAATGTTCCGGCTGCAATAAATGGACCAAAAGGTATTGGCTGCTTTCTTTTTACAATTTTCAACAAAAGTGCAACACCGCCAATAACGGCACCAAACAATGTTGATAAAAAGAAGGACAAAAGCACTAGTTTTGTTCCTAAGACAAATCCGAGTAAGGCATAGAGCTTAATATCGCCTCCACCCATTCCGCCTTTGCTGACAAGAGCGATAATGAGAAGAAGTACAAATCCAACTAAAGCACCAAGAAGGCTGTCCCACCAAGGAGTTAAAGGCAAAATAATGCGCTCCATTAAAAAAATCCCTGCAAACCAAAGTAAAATTTTATCAGGGATGAGCATATAGTTAATATCTGAAACAATGATGATGATAAACATTGAAATTATTGTCAAAGCAACTACAAGCTCTCCAGACCAGCCAATAAAGTAAGGGGCGGTCACAAACAAAATCCCTGTAAGTAATTCCATAAATGGATAAATAGGAGAAATCCGCGACTGACAGCCGCGGCATTTCCCCTTTTGGATCATATAAGATAGTATTGGAATTAGTTCATAGGCTTTTAATTGATGCCCGCAGGTTGGACACGCTGAACGTGGGGCTACTATTGATTTTTTCAAAGGGACCCTAAGGCCAACTACATTGTAGAATGAACCAAAAACAAGGCCATATACTAATAATAGTATAAACAACATTTTATCTAGAGGCTGTTGCTAATTCATCTTCTGTTACAGCAGTTGTAGCATTTTTACTAATCTTTGCAGTTGTTGCAGCATCATGACCAGTAATTGTAAATGTATTATCGGTGGTATTATAATCTACTCTAAATTCTTTATCCTTTAACTTTGAAATATATTTAGAAAGAGGTTCTTTATCTACACCAGTTGCAGCACTTGGATTATATACCCATGAAGTGATTGAATTGTTATCAGTATATGCTAATCTAGCTGCATCAATTACTTGGATTGCTTCAGCTATTTTTGCTTTCTCTTTAGAATTATTTATGACATTGTTAATACTTGGTATAGCAATTGCTGCAATAATCCCTAAAATAACGATTACTGCTAGTAATTCAATTAGTGTTAAACCTTTTTGTTCTTTTAATTTATTTTTTAATAGTTGTCTCATTTAATTCTCTCCTTAAATAGTTCTATTAACCTATCAACTAGGTCTCTTGTATTATACTTAATAAAAATGCTGTTGAAAAGAGGGGTAATTTGGAATTTTACTTGTTTTTTTGTACATTATTGTATTTTTTGTAATATTATTACATCTACTAAAATTGATTAAACATCTCAAACATAGGCACCATAATCGCCAGTACAATTGTACCAACAAGTCCAGCTAGAACAACAATCATTAATGGCTCAATCAATGATTTCAATTGATCGGTGACTGTTTCAACTTCCTTTTCATAAAATTCGGCAATTTTCGTCAACATCGAATCAAGTGCCCCACTGCTTTCCCCAATCGAAATCATTTGTGTCACTAGTGGTGGAAAAGCCCAGTGAGCTTTCATCGGTTCAGTCATTGACCGACCTTTTTCTAGCGAGGAACGAGACTCCCTAATTACTTTTGCGATCACTTCGTTTTCAACTACTTTTTCAACAATTTGCATTGCTTGAAGGATTGGAACCGAGCTTGTAAACAAGGAACTAAGGGTCCGCATCATTCGTGCAAGAACAGCCTTTTGTAACATTTTTCCAATTAAAGGCATTCGTAATAGTAACAAATCCAAATAATATTTTGTTTCCTTGTTTTTTCTAATATAGGTAATTAGAACTATTATCATGATTACAATCAGTGCTATTAGCCACCAAAATGATTTCATAAATTCACTAGCAGACAAAACAAATCTGGTAATAGCTGGAAGTTCTCCACCCATGTCGGCAAACATCGTAACAAATGTAGGAACCACACTAACTAAAAGGAAAATAACTACAGCTATTGCGACCACGCCAATAACAGCTGGATAAGTTAAAGCACCAACAATTTTCTGTCTGGTGTAATGCTGTTTTTCAAAATGTTCAGCTAATCGCTCAAGCGTTTCATCGAGATTACCGCTGACTTCCCCTGCTCTCACCATATTAATAAACATTGGTGTGAAAATTTTAGGATGCTTTCCAACTGCCTCTGACAAGGGATTCCCTTCACGCAATTCCTGTTCAACATGAAACAATGCCTTCTTTAACGCTTTACTTTCGGTTTGATAGGCTAGGATCCCCGTTGCATCAACAACCGTTACTCCCGCCTTTAAAAGCGTGGCAAATTGACGTAAATAGATGACGAAATGCTGAAGCTTAACTGGGTTTCCAATCGTTATATCTTTTGTTAATAACGTTTCAGGAATTTCAGTTAACTCAATGATGCGAATTTCGTCTTCCTTTAGTTTTGTCATGGCTTCCCGTTTTGATGCAGCATATACGGTGCCCTGCCGTTTTCCGCGCCTATCGCGGCCTGTATATTTATATCTAGCCATTACTCATCATCTTCTCCTGCAAATATTTCTGAGCTGAGTCCTTTTGAATCTGGCCCCTGTCTATTAAGTCTTTGATACTCATCTCAAGTGTATGCATTCCCTGGGCACGTGAAGTTTGCATAACACTTGGAATCTGATGGATTTTTTCATTACGAATTAAATTAGCTATAGCCGGATTATTTACCAATATTTCTGTTGCCGCTCTTCGGCCTTTTTTATCCACGGTTGGGAACAGCCTTTGTGAAATGATACCTACAAGCACAGTAGCTAATTGGATTCGTATTTGTGCCTGTTGTGCCGAAGGAAAGACATCAATGATTCTGTTGATCGTTGCTGGAGCACTTGAGGTATGAAGTGTTGCGAACACAAGATGTCCAGTTTCTGCCGCCGTTATCGCTGTTGAAATCGTTTCAAGGTCACGCATCTCACCGACTAAGATAACATCAGGATCTTGACGAAGTGCTGCTCTAAGACCATTGGCATAATTTAAAGTATCAAAGCCTACCTCACGCTGGTCAATAATCGAATTCCCATGCCTATGAAGGTATTCAATCGGATCCTCTAAGGTAATGATGTGCTTGCGCATTGTCTGATTCATATAATTGATCATTGATGCAAGTGTTGTCGATTTCCCGCTACCAGTAGGTCCAGTGACTAAGATTAGTCCGTGTGGTTTTTCAACTAGCTGCGGAATAATTGCAGGTAAACTCAATTCATCGATGGTTGGGACTTTGGAGGAAATGACCCGGAGCGCCATTGCCACACTTTTCCGTTGATAATATGTATTAACACGGAAACGCGAGCTGCCCGCTACCCCATAAGAAAAATCGAGTTCACCCTTTTCACTAAATTGCTCCCACATATTTTCGGGGATTATCGCCTTCGCCATTTCTTCTGTATCTACCGGCTTTAAAGGCTCTTGACCATACCTTTTTAATTCACCATTAATCCGCATCACTGGGGGAACACCCACAGTGAGATGGATATCGGATGCCTTAACTTCAACTGATGCTCGCAGTATATTATCAATTTTCTCTTTCATTACCACTACCCCTACTCTAAAACAGCTACTCGTAGCACTTCTTCGGTTGTCGTTAAGCCTTGTTTTACTTTCAGTAAACCATCATCTATTAAAAAGATTGTTTTATTTCTTATTGCATGTTCCTTCATTTTCGAAAAGGAATCATCATTCATAATGACTCGGCGCATATCATCATTGATCACGAGCACTTCATGAACCGCAATTCTCCCTTTGTATCCCGTCATATTACAGGATGGACAGCCTTTACCGCGTGAGACTTTTTCAATTTTCATGCCGCGACGGGCAAAAATTTCGATTTCCCGTTTCGATGCTTCTTCTGTTACGGTACAATCACGGCAAACCTTACGAACAAGGCGCTGAGACACCACTCCACTTAAGGATGAAGCAATTAGAAAAGGTTCAACGCCCATGTCAATCAACCTTGTTACCGTACTTAACGAATCATTGGTGTGCAGCGTACTTAGGACCAAATGCCCGGTTAATGAAGCTCGAATAGCAATCTCGGCCGTTTCCTTATCACGAATTTCCCCAACCATGATGATGTTGGGATCTTGCCGTAGGATTGAGCGTAGTCCTGCTGCAAAGGTCATCCCGACATTTTGATTCACCTGAATTTGATTAATTCCTTCTAATTGGTATTCAACTGGGTCTTCAATCGTAATAATATTTACTTGCTCACTATTTAATTTATTGAGAGCTGCATAAAGGGTGGAAGATTTCCCTGACCCAGTAGGTCCTGTAATTAGAACAATGCCTGTCGGTTTATCTATTAACTCATTAAAACGTTTCAAATTCAGGGAGTTAAATCCAAGTTTATGGATGTCATTCAAATTCGACCCCATATCGAGGAGACGCATAACAATTTTTTCACCATATACAGTCGGCAATGTAGAGACACGCAAATCGACAGGATGGAATTCTAAATTCAATTTAATCCGACCATCCTGCGGTACCCTGTGTTCTGTAATATCTAGATTGGACATAATTTTGATTCTTGCCGTCAAAACCCCCTGCATATGGCGAGGTAATACACGTTCTACTCGCAATACTCCATCAACCCGATAGCGAATAATGACCTTTGATTCTTGTGGATCTATATGGATGTCACTTGCTTTTTGAATCACTGCATTCGTCAGGAGCTGATTTACTAACCGCACAATTGGTGAATCAAGATCTGTTGCATCATCAGACCGCCCTTTTTCATTTTGCGGACGTTCATCGAATAATTCTTCTAAGCCCTCATCAGCATTATAGTAGTTATTAATCGCACGTAGGATTTCATCCTTCGTCGCTATGGCCGTTTCAATTTGGAATCCTGTAGCAAGACGAAGATCATCAATTACAATAAAATCCATAGGATTTGCCATTGCTACATAAAGCTTGTTTCCATCTTTTTTTAGAGGAATAATTAAATTCCTTCTAGCCTGATCCTTGGGTATAAGGGTAAAAAGCTTTGTATCAAATGGATAGTGAAATAAGCTAATATGTGGTATCCCAAGCTGGTACTCGAGCACTTCGATTAATTGCTGCTCGGTAATATGTCCTCTTTGAATTAAGGCTTCGCCAAGTTTTTGAGTTTGTTTTTTTTCGGCTAATGTAGATTGAAGCTGATCTTCTGTAATAAGATCAGCTTCTACAAGTAAGTCCCCTAGTCTCTTACGGGGTTGTTTCATATTAAGCACCCCTTTGTTGTGAATCTATTTTGAGGTTTCATCTGGTTTCCCAAAGAGATCACTTTCATCTTGGTTTGCTTGATTCCCATTATTTGCATTTTCTGTGTCTTGGGCAGGATTACTTGGACTGGTTGGATCAATTTGAGTATTTGGGTCACTAGGAACCAAAGTACCATTAGGAACCGTGATTTGTTCCGTTGTTGTTCCTTCGGCTAAAGGATGTATTTCGACTTTATGTTGTGGAGGATAAAAGTCTTCGGAAATAAGCTCCTTACGTACCAATTGATTATTGGCATACTCTTCACGATAAACCTTGATCAATACACCCTTTTTCCCTGCCTGGTCAACTTTTTTCTCACCCGTTTTCAATAATGGGCTATATTGTTTAATGGTTTTAGGTGAGAAATACTCAATTTCATCTGCTTTGATTTTATAACTGTTGGGCAACTTATTACCTGTTAAAGTTACCTTCACCGAATTAGCTTCCCAAACGATATTCATCGTATAGTTATTACCATTTGGATTATTGAAAACAAAATCAATGTTTTTATCAACATCAATGTTTGCTTCATATCCTAATGGAATGTTAACAGGAAGTTCCCGGCTTGTGTTTTTCTCAATAATGATAAAATTAGTTGGCAGAATTGCTTGATAGATTCCCGAAGCAATGATGCTCTTCGCTGATGAAGAAATCGTTTTTAATCCTTGTTTTTCAAGATAATCAAGGACTGAAAAATTTGCATTCGCAGCAATTTGAATTGTACTTATTTTGTATATAGCCTGTTGTAAATCTTCTGGTGCGCTTTGTAGCTTAATCGTCGCTTCACTTAAAACAACATGTTCATTCGAATCTGTAGCAAACAAATAATCTTCAAGCTTTAGGATATATTCCCCTGTTTTTAAGGACGATGCTATCGTTGTTATCTCACTTACCAGTGCTTGGATCACTTCATCCTCAATGGTCATCGTGGGATTAATCGACAGTAAAGCTGCTTCTAATGCTTTTTGATCAAGTGTAACTATTAACTGATTTTGACCATTGCCTGCCTGCTTGATGGTTTCTTCAAGTTTAAATTGAAGCTGACTCAAATCAAGTTGAGCCGTGTTTTCAGCCAATTGAAGGGTAATCGTTGTGCTTTTTAACCACTCAGAAATCTTCGTATTTAAAAGCTCGTAGGCCTCATTCTCACTTTTTCCACTTATATTCACGGCTGCAATCGAAGTACCGGATGAGAATTGGCTATTTTTTGAACCAAATAGATCAACAGCCTTTACACCCAATTGTGAGAAACTAAACACAAAGGTAGAACTTAGAATAAGGACAAGGAACAATTTTATGCTGTGATGCATATTTCTCACATAGATTCAACTCCCTATTCTTAAACTTCAACATTCATTGATAAATCAATGACAATTCCTGGCCCCTTTTCTTGAGCTTTTTCTACATCCTCTTGATTTAGAATCGTCCCTGCAGGAAAAAGGACATCTCCATTTTTATCGAAAACATCATTAACTAGTTTTTTTCCATTTAAAAGTTCAATCTGTTTTTGTTTTAAGTCTTGCATTTCTAAGTCTTCGGTTGCTTCGTGCTTCACTTCTTCAAAGACAGGCGTAACATCTTGATCGAGATGAGCAACTTCAATGACGTCGTCACTCGCTTCTAATTGCTCCACGTTGTCAAGGAAGTTTGACGCTGCATCTTCTTTAACGATAATAATATCTTTTCCAAAGGTTACAACGGAATCTGAAGAAAGAGCTACTTGGTTATTTCCAGCATTTAGCTGCATGCCAAGAATATGTCCTGAATCTTGATCCACAAAGTATTCTTGTACCTCGCCAATTAATTCGCCTTTACGCGTCATGATTTTTGTATTGGTTATTTTAATTTTTTTATTAACCAATTGATTGGCAATAGGAATTTCATTTAAATCAATAATCGCATTTTCACTTTCAATCGTCACTGCGTATTCGCCAATCCCGACAACCTTTTTAAATGGGATCGCCTTGACACTAACTTGCCAGTCTTCATGCTCAATCGTTAAAAAATCAACTGAACCCTTATCAGGATTAATAACAAGTGATTTTACTTTACCTACTTGATTTCCCTCTGAAATATTAATAATTGGTAAACCGCTAATTTGTGTACTTTTTTTCATTCCATTCACCACACCTAATCATTTGTGACAATCTAATTGTTTGAATCCATCTGATTAATTTATCAGTTTTTTTCACAATAACGATTGTAAATATATTCTAATTCTTGTTCTAAGATTGCATATCCCTTTACCTTATTACAGATTGACGATATAAAAATTTCAAGTTCCTTGAACTTTTTCATCCTGATATAATGGCTAATTAAAAGACTCGCAAAAGTATAGTAGTCGTGAACAGGAAGTTGTTCATGCATATGCTCTTTAATTAACTCTTCATATTCCAGGGAATCTACTTTTTTACTGATTAGTTCCAATTGTGAAACCATCGTATTTAGCAGTTCCTTGCGGATGATAGCTTGTTCAATATTCTTATTAGTATCTTTTTGTACTTCAGGAACACTTATACCTAATTCTGAAGTTTCTTCCAATGCTACTTCTTCCGTTTCGCTTTCAAAATCAAGCATGAAAGGCTCTTCGTCGAATGATACTTGATTAATAACTACGTCTTCTTTCTCTTCAACTTTATTGATAACAGCCGGAGCGGTTGACATACCTTCTAAAAGTTCCTCTAGCAATAACTCTTCATCATCAACTTCCATGCTTATCTCAGATGCTGACGATTCTTGATTGACTTGGGTCTCAACAGAAGTTTTCTTAAAGTTGGGTTCAGCTGAGCTATTGAGATCAAAGTTTTCCTCTGCCAGCTGTTCTTCCAATTCATTTGCTGATTCATTCTCAGCAACTACTGTCTCGAAACTTTCTTTCTTTAGATTTATAAATACTTTATCCAACTCAGTTTCAGCTAAATTTTCTTTATCAAGATTATCTTCTTCAACTAAACTGTTAAAGTATTCAGAAATCGATTCAACATCTGTATCTGTTTGATCACCATCAGGTTCATCCTCGCTCACAATTACTAGAGGTTGCTCCATTAGTTCCTCAAACTCTGCCATTTCCGAATCTTCTTTCGGCGTTAAATCAATTTCTTCGAAAGAATTAACTTGATCCTCCAAAAGTTGATTTCTATCTTGGATAAAGGAAATATCCTCATCCCAATCAACCAATTGTTCATTTTCTTTTTCTACGGAAGTTGAGGCAACTGGTAAAGCAGGTTCAAAAATTGGTTCAATAAAAGATTCATCTTTGTCAATTTCCAAATCATTTTCTGGTAAAACTTCTAATTCCTCTTTTGTTGAAGATTTCTCAACCTGTTTTTCGCTAATTTCCCAATCCTCTATTTCTTCCTCATAAGAATCGAATTCTTTTTCATTTCCAGGAATATGAGTTTCAGAAAGAAACAATACCGTTCCCAATTTCTTTTCAATGAAATAAACAACAATTCCCATCAGCAGTAACAGCATGAGGATGGTCTTCCATAATGGGAAAATAGTCTTTGCTAGTAACCCCGTCAAACCTAAAATAAACGAAATAATGATGACAAGCCACTTCCCTCGCAGGGTTATACCAAGAGGTAAAAAATAAATAATCGGGACCAGGATGAGGAGAGACCCAATTGCCCAAAGGAAACTCTGCATTTCTTCACCTCAATTTAAATGGTTCTTTTACAGAAAAATTACCTTATTAACTCTATTCTTTCAAAATTTTACAACAATTGATATTTTTCGATGGAAAAACCCCATTTTCGACTTTAAAATTATTGTATAATAAACCTAGGTAATTTGAAAGATGACAAAAGAAATATTAAATGATTTTCTTACTAATTTTATTTGTCGAAAGTACATTTTTGCTAGTTTTCTATATTAATTGGATTAACTTACAAAATTTTTATCATTCTTTCCAACATTTATTATTACTAATTTCCTATTTGTATTGATAATATTGATGGGATGTAATGAAATAGTGGAAACTACAAATAACCTTATTTTTGTAAAAATTTATCGATTGATGATAGGTGATTAATGATGAAAGTAAATAATAAAGGTTTTACATTGGTTGAGGTACTCGTATCCGTTGTCATATTATCAATTATACTTCTAACCTTCACGAATTTATTTGTTATCTCAAACAAGTCTGCGGTTTCAAGTAATGAAAAGTTAGTGGCCGTCCACTTAGCGAAAGCAACCTTAGAAAGAATTAAAATTAAGCCATATGATTATATTAAAGATCCAAATACATCGGGTGTCGATTATGAAGCAATGCCTATCAAATACAGCCAAAATAACTGTCCAAATACAAGTCCATGTCTAGATCCTTTTTCAGTAGAAGTCAACGAGAAAACCTACAATATTTCGGTTACTGCCAGTCAGAAGGCGACAAGCAATGAAAAAAAAATGAAATTAATTAATATCGTGGTAAATGTCGAGCTAGCGAATTCCAGTCCAAAGATATCCACGAAAATAGAAGGATATGTTAAATATGATTAAAAACATCTTCAAATCCAATAAAGGGATAACACTGATAGAATTACTGGCATCTTTAGCACTTGTTACTGTCATCGGCATAGCGGTTTATTCCGTTCTATTTGGTGGTCTTAAAACCTTTAATAAAATAATGGACGAAAATGAATTGCGTGATGAAGGCGACGTTATCATGGCATATCTCATCAATGATTTTTACACCTTAAAAGCAAGCGACATTCAGAAAATAAAACTTCCGGAAGAAGGAACCAATGATTATTACATTATCAAAACCAATGGAACAAGAAGCGGCATTATTGGTTCTGAAATTATCCTGAATGACAGACAAATCACATTAAATAATGATAATGTTATTCTCACAAATGGGTCTACCATTACCCAAAAGTCGCCAACTAGTCTGGAAATTACCCTTGTTCTAAGACACGAGAGATCTAATAAGGAACTAAAACTTACAAGTACGCTAAGTATTGTCAACGACAGAAGGGAGGGCTAAAGGAATGAAGAATCACTTTAAGGATGAGCAAGGTTATACATTGGTATTAACACTTTTTGTCATCCTGTTATTTACACTACTTGGCGCTTCTCTAATGGCTGCTACAATCGGCGGCGCCCAAAAAACGAAGATACGGCAAGTTGATATTCAATCAACGGAGTTAGCGAATAACGGGGTTGAATATATAACCGCGAAAATTAATACAGAACTTAAAGATGCTCTTGGAACGAATGGTCTCACAAGAAGTGAATTTATTACCAAGCTCAACAATACATTAGTAAATTACCAGGATACGACCAACCCCATCAGTAATACAGGAGAAACAGGAGATTATAAGGTATATATTTCCAAAATCGAACCTTCTTACGATCGCGATGGGAAAGAAAACCCATTAAGAAAGAAAGTAACCTTCATCAGCAAAGGAACGGCCGATGGTAAAGAAGAGCAAATTACCTCCGTAGTCGAGATTGGTGCCCAATCTGTGTTAGAAACATTAAAATACGCAGTTGGTGCGAATAAATGTACTGGAACTAACTGTACCCAATTTAATGGTGAAGGTAATATGTTTTTACATGGTGGTGTCACAATCCAAGGAGATTTTAAAGTAGATAATAATTTAATTACAACTGACCGAGGGTATGCTTATTTAGGAGGGGAAAGATGGATTGAATCACTCTACCCCAGTATTTTACCTATCCAAGGATCAACCCAACCACTCCTTGTTATAGGTGGAAACGTATATACCTTTAATCATAGTCCAACTTATAATAATCATATTTCATCAACTTACTTCGGATCCAGTTATACAAATCGGACAAACAATTTAAACGAAGCTTTTTACAATAACAATAAACCAACCATTGTAAAAAGAGATGTACCACGAGATGAAATTAATATTGGCAATCAAAAATCTGTTTATTATTTTTCGGAAACTGGAGCAATCCTCCTAAATGGAGAAAACACAACAGTTTTTTATAATAATTTAGATTACCCAACTCAAAAGGTATACGCTTCATATAAAGAGTGTGAGTATGTAAAGGTAAGAGGGCAATATGTTTGGACCTGTTCATCACCTAGGTTTGATGGGGTGTACATCTTTAATGCTAACAATTCTTTCGGAAGCTTTGCAACAAAAGGCAGTTTAAAAATAGAAAGTTCTCCAAGTAGCCTTAAAACAACAAAATTTAATAATGGGGCATACATTGAAAATAATCTATCAATTGGAAATGGTTCTTCTTCTTATGACATTTCAAGTTATGACAAACTAAGAATAGATGGTCCGATATATGTAAATGGAGATGTTACAATAAAAGGGGCAAATGCCGAATTTAATTCCATAATGTATGTAAACGGGAATGTAACAATTGAAAATTCACAATTAAAGGGGCTTGGCACCACCGGATCATTAATTATATTTGCAAAAGGAAACATCAATATTAGAAATAATAGCGTTAACCAAGATAATCCAAGCAACATTAAAGGATTTTTCTATTCAGAGCAAGCCTTAGAAATATTCGGAGTAGGTTCCAATATCCGAATTGAGGGTGGTGTATCTGCACGACGTATTGTTTTAAATGCTATTAGAGGAAGAGCAAGTGATAGTAGTTTTTCCGGTTCACAAAGAATAACATATAGCGATTATTTTGAAGGAAGAACAAATCAACCAAATAAAACTTCACGTTTACAAATCATCTATGATTCCAATATTATGAACACTTACTCTGACATTAAATCAAGGGAACCGATCGTTAAGAATGTTGACGTGCCGCAGCTCATTGATAGACAATAAATGAACAAAAAAAGCTTTCACTTTAGAAATTACCCAAAAGTGAAAGCTTTTTATTTAGCAAGACGAATACTCCGCAACCCGATTCCTACCAGCCCTTTTCGCCCCAACATAAAGCGCTCGGTCAGCATGGCGAATGAGTGCTAAGTAATCTTCGGCATCTTCTGGTGCTGTAGCTACTCCGATTGATGCAGTGATTTGGACTTTAAGCTGATTTTGGTCTAATGTTTCCTTTAAGGTAAAAGGTATATCAGCAATGGTTTCTCGGATCCGTTCAGCCATATCGAAGGCGTCTTCCTTATCGACTTCAGGGAGGAGAACAACAAATTCTTCTCCACCATATCTGGCAACCGTCCCCCGCTTCCCCACCAATTTCGTTAAGCGATCAGCCAATTGGATAAGAATTTCGTTACCACTTTGGTGGCCATATGTGTCATTCACCTTTTTAAAATGATCGATATCGAGGATGATCAATGATAACAGTTTTCTCTCGAATTGAAATAGCTTCTCAAATTCCTCCGTGACCAATTTTTCAAAATAACGATAGTTATATAAATTGGTTAAAGCGCAGCGTTCACTGTGCATTTTCGTCAGCTCGTAGTGCTTAGCATTCTCAATCGCAACAGCATAGTATGAACAAAGGATGTCCACTATCGCTATTTCAAACTTTTCATAGGCGCGCTTTCGTCTCGAAGCAAGGATGAGCACACCAATAACCTTTTGACTTCTTACTATTGGGACGGCTAGAATACTTTCGACATCATTAGGCATATTATCATACAAATATGGTTCCCAAGTTTTCTTCGATGAATATTTGAATGCTTTTTGCTTTGCCCAAACTTTCCCGGCAAGCCCTTCATTCTTTTTCACAAGAATACGATTGCTTGTTGTTACTTCATTTCCACCTTCAAGACGCCGTATCAACTGCATCTCTTCATCATTGATGACCTCTAATATATAGGCATAATCAACAGGGAGCATACCAGCTAACTTTTGAATGAACAAATCAATAACATCTTTTACTTTGAGTCGCTCGGCCATTTGATGACCAATTTCAGCTGCCTTTTGTAAGTACTCGTTAACCTTTTGGCTTGAGTAATACAAACTAAAAATAATCGAAATACTAACAAACGGAATGCCAACAAACAATACAGCCAGTAATCCCATTTGTTGATAAAGTACATATAAAATAATACCAATCGGAAAGGTAATCATTGTAGTAACTGTCTCAACGATAAAGTCTTTTCCGAAATAAGATTCGTTATAAACAAAATGAAGAATAATTGAAATAATCACCTGATTTATCGAATAACTTAAGAAAACATACAACATCGCGAGCCAGATGGAACTAGGGTCTTCCATTAGGTTTGAACCCGTTTGTCCACCAAGAGCGTAATAAATGATTCCACTAAGAAATGAAATGAGAAAAAACATGCTTAGATTTAGTGGAATACGAAATAATTCATCCTTTTGAGTTTTTGTTTTTAATAACAAAACAAGTACTGCCGCTTGGGCAAGAACCATTTCGATAAATAAACCAAAGCTTAAAAAGGTAGCAAGTGAAACCCACTGAATTAAGAATATGTTCGTATTATTTATTTTCATCGGCATTGAAGCCACAACAGCAGTTAAGACTAGAAAACCTAGAACCTCTACCCAATTTCCATAAATCTGCGGCGGATATGTATGATAGGTATACCACATGCCAGCAGGGACTATTAATAGCCATATAAGAAAAATAGCTCTTTTAACTTGCGGTTTTACGCCCATCTTACCATCCCTTTATTTCACTAATAAAACACATAGAAACATTTTATCATGGATAAAATATATTGTCACAAAGAAATTGACTTATTTTTCAAAAATTCATACAAGTTCGTTTTCGCTTCGGAAATAAAATAGAGGGAACCTGTGATTAACAGCAAACCATTTGATTCAGCAGTTTGAATCTCCTCTATTATATATGTTTTCCAATCATCCACAGCTAATTTTTGCTCGGATTGGCTGATCTTCAGTAGATCCTCCGCTTCAGCCGCTCGCGGAAAATCAAACGAAACAAATGTAATTTTGTCTGCCACTTGATCTAATTGATGAATCATTTGATCAAGTTTCTTATCCTTCAACGCAGCAAAGATAATATGGATAGACTTATCCGTATATCGGTTTGTTAATTCCTGGACAAGTGCCGAAATCCCCTCATCATTATGAGCTCCGTCCAAAATAATAAGCGGATTTTCAGAGACGATCTCTAATCTACCAGGCCAATAGGCCGTCTTTAAGCCCTTCCGCACAGCTTCTTCTGTTATCACAAAACTTCCAGACACATTTAAATATTGAGCAGTCATGACCGCCAATGCTGCATTTTCAGTTTGATGCTTGCCAAGCATGCTTGTTTCTAATCCTGTAAACGACTGAAATTCGCAATCCAATGAAAAAACTTCTCCTCTTTCCACTGAGTAGTGATCAAAAATGGAGAATTCCTGATTCAGCCGGAATAGTGGCGCCTTTTTGTTTTCTGCCTGTTCTTTTATAACATTTTGTGCTGCTTCTTGTTTGGCAGCCGTAAAAATAGGAACCCCTTGTTTAATAATTCCTGCTTTTTCAAAGGCAATTTCCGCATAAGTATGACCAAGGATATTCGTATGATCGAGGCCAATATTGGTAATGACCGAGGCCAAGGGATAAATAATATTGGTAGAATCAAATCTTCCACCTAATCCAACTTCATAAATAACCATGTCCACTTGTTTTACATTCGCAAAATAATAGAAAGACATGGCGGTAATCACTTCGAATTCAGTCGGTCCACCGAGCTCTGTTTTCTCTAATTCATCTGCGAGCGGGCGAATGATATTAGTCAGTTCGACTAACTCATCATCATGAATCGGTTTACCATTGACGCTAATTCTTTCATTAAATTGTTCAATATAAGGAGAGGTAAACGTGCCGACCGAATAGCCTGATGCTTCTAATATCGAGCGCAGGAATGTCACCGTTGATCCCTTACCATTGGTGCCGCCAATATGGATCGTTTTCATTTTGGATTCAGGATGGCCTAATCTTTCCATCATATATTCCATTCGCTTTAAACCTGGTTTGATACCCAGCCTTAGTCTTGCATGAATCCAGTCCAGGGCTTCTTTATACGTTGTAAACACCCATGCCACCCCTTTATTCTTTAAAAGAAGACGAATCCCTCTGCAGGGGATCCGTCTCTCATTTTATTATAATCCTTTTAATTCATTTATGCGTGCTTCAACAATCGCTCTCTTTTCACGATAATCTTTTTCTTTCGCACGCTCCTCGGCCACAACACTTTCTGGTGCCTTTTTCATAAAGCCTTCATTGTTTAATTTCTTTTCTAATCGCTCTACTTCTTTTGTGAGCTTATCGAATTCTTTTTGAAGACGGGAAATTTCTTCCTCAATATTGATTAAGCCTTCAAGCGGCAAAATGATTTCTAAGCCCGTAATAACCGCTGTCATCGCCTTTTCAGGGGTTTCAATATTAGTTCCCATTTGCAATTCTTCCGGATTACAGAATTTTTCTATATACGCGCGATTCTTTTCAACAACGCTTAGAACCGTTTCATCCTTAGCTTTTACAAACATCATGATTTTCTTGCTCATTGGTGTATTTACTTCTGCGCGGATATTTCGAACGGAACGAATCATTTCCACTAACATTTTCATTTCTTGAGCTGCTTGCTCATCTGAATAAGCAGGATTTACTTCCGGCCAGCTTGCTGTTGTAATAGATTCACCTTCGTGCGGCAGGTTCTGCCAGATTTCCTCCGTAATGAAAGGCATAAAAGGATGGAGCAAACGCATTGTTTGATCTAAAACATAAGCTAAGATGGAACGAGTAGTTTTCTTAGCCGGCTCATCTTCACCATATAATGGAAGCTTTGCCATTTCAATATACCAGTCACAGAAATCATCCCAGATGAAGTTGTATAGAGCCCGGCCCACTTCACCAAATTCATAACGCTCAGATAATTTCGTCACATGTTCAATCGTTTCATTTAAACGAGTTAAGATCCACTTATCAGCAACAGATTTTTCACCAGTTAAGTCGATTTCTTCGTATGTCATGCCGTCCATATTCATTAACGCAAAACGGGAAGCATTCCAAATTTTATTGGCAAAGTTCCAAGTAGCTTCAACCTTTTCCGGAATATAGCGTAAATCTTGACCTGGAGAGCTTCCAGTTGATAGGAAGTAACGAAGAGAATCTGCACCATATTGGTCGATTACCTCCATTGGGTCAACGCCATTGCCAAGGGACTTACTCATCTTCCGTCCTTGTGCGTCACGAACCAGACCGTGGATAAGAACATCTTTAAATGGACGCTCACCCGTAAACTCTAGGCTTTGGAAAATCATCCGGGATACCCAGAAGAAGATAATATCGTAACCAGTTACAAGTACACCAGTTGGGAAGTAGCGTTTAAAATCAGCTGCTTCTTGATCAGGCCAGCCCATTGTAGAGAATGGCCAAAGAGCTGAACTGAACCATGTGTCTAAGACGTCTTTATCCTGTTCCCAATTTTCAATATCAGCTGGTGCCTCGTGGCCTACAAATACCTCTCCCGTTTCTTTGTGATACCAAGCAGGAATTCGGTGGCCCCACCAAAGCTGACGTGAAATACACCAGTCACGAATGTTTTCCATCCAGTGTAAGTAAGTTTTTTCAAAACGCTCAGGTACAAAGTTCACTTTGTTTTCTTTATCTTGAAGTGCAATTGCCTCATCTGCCAATGGCTGCATTTTAACAAACCATTGAGTAGAAAGATAAGGTTCAACAACAGCACCACTACGCTCAGAGTGACCAACGGAATGCATATGCTCTTCAATTTTGAAAAGAACCCCCTGCTCCTGCAATTCTTTAACGATTTGCTTACGGCACTCGAAACGATCCATTCCTTTATAGTTCAAGGCATTGTGATTCATCGAGCCATCTTCATTCATGACTAGGATGCGCTCAAGATTATGGCGATTTCCA
Organism: Neobacillus sp. K501; assembly: GCF_053749995.1. NCBI lineage: Bacteria > Bacillati > Bacillota > Bacilli > Caryophanales > Bacillaceae > Neobacillus > Neobacillus sp. K501. The sequence goes on from NZ_JBSLYA010000002.1 coordinate 466,784, forward strand.
AGTTCAAAGTCATTTGGATCGTGAGCTGGAGTAATTTTAACCGCTCCAGAACCGAATTCCATGTCGACATAGTCATCACCGACAATCGGAATTTCACGGCCTACGATTGGCAGGATAACGGTTTTTCCGATTAAATGCTTGTAGCGTTCGTCCTCTGGGTGAACGGCAACAGCGGAATCACCAAGCATCGTTTCTGGGCGAGTTGTAGCTACTTCAATATGACCAGATCCGTCTGCTAGAGGATATTTCATATGGTAGAATGCACCTTGAACATCTTTATAGATAACTTCAATGTCTGATAACGCTGTTTTCGTGGATGGATCCCAGTTAATGATATATTCACCACGATAGATTAAGCCTTTGTTGTAAAGGGTAACGAATACTTCACGAACTGCAGCTGATAAACCTTCATCCAGGGTGAAACGCTCGCGGCTGTAATCTAAGCCTAAACCAAGCTTTGCCCATTGCTGACGGATGTGGGAAGCGTACTCTTCCTTCCATCTCCACGTTTCTTCTACGAACTTTTCACGGCCTAAATCATAACGGCTTTTGCCTTCACTACGAAGCTTTTCTTCTACCTTCGCTTGTGTTGCGATACCGGCATGGTCCATTCCTGGTAACCAGAGAACGTCATATCCCTGCATTCGCTTCATTCGCGTAATGATATCTTGAAGGGTTGTATCCCATGCATGCCCTAAGTGAAGCTTACCTGTAACGTTTGGCGGCGGAATCACAATCGTATACGGTTGTTTCGCCTCATCGTCCTTCGCTTCAAAAAACTTCCCTTTTAACCACCAATCATAACGACCTTGTTCAATCGCCTGGGGATCATATTTCGTCGGCATTGTAATTTCTTTTGTTTCCATATTTCTTCCTCCTTTTACCATACAAAAAACCCCATTCGTCATAAAAGGACGAATGGAGCTGCTTCGCGGTACCACCTTTTTTCCAATCATATGTACATAATTGGCTCTTCATCGGATAACGGATTTCATCCGTCTTCAACTAATAGGACCAATGGATCTTTTCGCTGAAGAAGCTCTAGGGCGACCTTCTGAGTCTCTGCTTAGGAAACCTTTCAGCTAATGGCTTCCCTCTCTAAAAGCAGGATAACATCGTACTCTTCCCTGTCTTTGCTTTTTTATTAAATTTATAATGTTATACTACCCAATAATGACACTTGACGTCAATAATGATAACCAAATTTTTTATATTATATACCTTTCCTGAAAAAAACGTGTGTATTTAGGGGAATTCATCTTGTCTAAAGAATATATATAGATAAACGCCTTTTTGGAGAGGGAGAGAATGACATTGAAGAGGAGAAAGTTTATCACCAAATACTCCTATACTCCATGGTACAGAACCACGAGGAGAATATGCGAGCAATTAATTATCCCTTTTACCATTTTTCAATTGATAAGAACCTTGTTTATCCCTACGGTTTTTGATGTCCTATTGTTGACTGTTTTTATTGCCATTGCCGTTTCCATTTATTTCGAAATTGTTTAGGAGCCCTCGCTAATCCTGCTGGGCTCCTTCCTTTGCTTTTTGCTGTTGTTCTTCAATCTCTGTCATTCTCATCACAACATATTCTGTATTTTTCAAATGCCAATAACGTCGCTGCAGCTGCCGGACAAACTTTAGTTCGTTCTTTGGCTGCTCTTTGCGGAAATATCGCTCGGCAACTTGAATGATCGGGATTGGATAAGATAAATAACTATAAAACAGCAGTTTTTCATCTGCTTTAAAGGGAAAATATTTTAAATAGTGATGGATCCACTCAATGACATCGTCATTCCGTTTTGGATGAGTATTTAGGCCGCGTGACAAGTATGGTAATAAATCATGAATCGGTGACCCATAGCGGGAATTTTCAAAATTGATAAAGTAACCGTAGCCTTTTTCATCATAAAGAAAATGCTCCGATGATACTTTTCCATGGGTTATAACCATCCGGGCCTTTTCATCTTCCTTCGTCTTTTCATACCATTCTTCGAATTTTGTTTTTGAATACCTAAGTGCCTGACTTATTTCATTATAGTACAAGCAAAAACAGAGCTCAAAAGGGGACATGTAGGTTTTCTTTTCACTTTCATCCATGAAGCCATCTAAAAATTCCTGATTTTTATCAAGTAATTGAATCGTTTTTTCATAATGCTCGTTTCGTTCCTCTTTACTTACAGGGATTTCTTTAGCTGATATTGTATGAAGACGTGCTAATTCACGAAATAACTGCTGATTTTTCTGCAGGCGATCTTCCTTAGCTTCATTTTCCATCCAAGGCATGAGGTAATAAAGTGCCTTATCATAAAGGACTGCATATCTCCCATCCATCGTTGGATAAATCGGTACAATCCGATTAAACCCTTTTTGATATAGCAAGTGGACATGACGAATAAAATCCGTTCCCGTTGTGGGGACAATTCTTTTGAGTGCAAATGTCCCTTTATTTGAATAAATCTTTAGTATACTGCCGTGTTCCTCTACAAAATATGGCTTTACCTGATAGTTATTTAAGATCGGAGCGACATGCTCCAGCCGACTTGAGTCATTCATGAACATTCAACTCTCTTTCAAGAAAAGAGGAATCCTTATCATTGTTAATTCAAAAAGACGTGAGCAGGTTGAAAAACCCGCTCATGCTATATTCTTACTTTTTGGCAAAGGCAGCTGGAACGTATAACACTTGACCCTCGTATACATCTTGATTAAGTTCTAGATGGTTCACCTTTAGGATATTGGATACGGAAACTTCATAGCGATCAGCTAAGATTTCCAATGTATCACCCTTTTGAACAATACATACCTTTAATCGAGCTTGGTCGCCACTTTCTTCTTTACGAGCAAAGAATTCTGTTAGGGTCATGGTTTTCTTTTTTGTTAATTTCTGTTTTAAAGAAGTTTTTGGAGGTTGTTCTCCTGGTGATGATGAGCTCTCTTCCTGAACAGATTCCGTTTCAACCTCGGCTACAGGCTCTTTCGGTGCTTCCTCTAAGACTATTTCCTGTTCTACCATTTCTTCCTCAACCGGCTCACTGACTTCGCTTCTAGCTTCTTGCAGGAATACCGGCTTCTCATGCTCTTCATAGGTAAAGGTAGGGAATTTCGGGAACACTTCAACCTTCTCTTCTTCTTCTTCCGATTGTTTACGGGCTTCCACCTCGAATAGGAAGCTGTCTTCCGGTTGCTCTTCTTCTTCCTCAAATAATTCTTGCTGAATCTCGGCTTGATAACGATGAACTACCTCGTATTGCGGCTCATCTTCTATTGCTTCGATTATCTCTTCTTGTTCTTGTTCCTGAACAGAGGTATCATACAAGCCGCTGATCATGAGTTCTGCAGTCAGCTTTATACAACTCCGCTCTGGAATGGTGTAGTCAAATGATTCAACGATCACATCGATATCATAGATGCTTTGAATCCGATTGTTAGGAATCGTTATATCGACTGGGAAACGATGCGAGAATTCACAGTTTCCTTCTTCATGCGTATCGACTCTTTCGATAAACTTTTGATTCGATACGTTTTCATCCCCACTACTATCGCTGTTTTCGTAACTTTTATATTCGCCGGTTAATTCCAGCGAACCACGTATGGTTACGTACTGATCATTTTCCTGGATGGTAATATCAGGGTCTAGAGAAATCGACACAAGGTCTGCGACTTCCTGTCCTTTTCTAAACCACAAAGATTCCTCCAAGGAAAATCGTAGGCACGATTGATTCTCCTGAGACAAAGCGACTCCTCCTTTCATATCCTCTCACTCGAAAATCACTATGTCACTTACACTCTATGAACAATCTCTTTTATTTATGATAAAAAAGCCGTTTGAGAAGAAAAAGTTTAGGATCAAATAAATGAAAAAAAGACACCACCAACAATGGTGAGTGCCTACAACAAGTTTTATTTCAGTTTTGAAAAAGCAATTTCCACTGCTTTAATGGTTTTCGCGATATCCTCGTCAGAGTGTTCTGTTGATAAGAACAGGCCTTCGAATTGGGATGGCGGCAGGAATACTCCTTGCTCAGCCATTTCACGATAGTAAGCAGCAAAGAATTCAAGATTAGAAGTTTTTGCTGTTTCATAATTGATAACAGCTTCATTCGTAAAGAAGAAACCGATCATTGATCCAGCGCGGTTAAAGCTAACAGGAATATCGTACTTTTCCGCAGCCGCTTTAATTCCTTTTTCAAGTAAGTCTCCCTTGCGGATAAACTCATCGTAATGCTCAGGTGTTAACTGCACCAAGGTTTCATAGCCTGCTGTCATCGCGAGCGGATTACCAGACAATGTACCAGCCTGGTAAATTGGGCCAGAAGGGGCGATTTGTTGCATGATTTCCGCTTTACCACCGTAAGCCCCAACTGGGAGCCCTCCTCCGATCACTTTTCCAAGACAGGTAATGTCAGGAGTAATGCCAAAATAGCCTTGTGCACAATTATAGCCTACACGGAAACCAGTCATGACTTCATCAAAGATAAGTAATGCGCCATATTGAGTCGTAACCTCTCGTAAGCCTTCTAAGAATCCTGGTAGCGGCGGCACAACACCCATATTTCCTGCAACAGGTTCAACAATGATACAAGCAATATCTTCACCGAATTGTTCAAAGGCATATTTGACACTCTCAAGGTCATTATAAGGAACAGTTATCGTATTGCTGGCAACGCCCTCAGGAACCCCTGGGCTGTCTGGTAAACCTAGTGTTGCCACTCCAGAACCAGCTTTTATCAGCAAGCTATCACCATGACCATGGTAGCAGCCTTCAAATTTAATGATTTTATTACGGCCTGTATATCCGCGAGCTAAACGAAGGGCACTCATGGTAGCTTCTGTACCTGAGGAAACCATTCGGACAACCTCAATCGAAGGTACACGTTCAATGACAAGCTTCGCTAATTCATTCTCCATTAAAGTTGGGGCACCGTAGCTTGTACCTAGCTCCGCGACTTTCTTAATCACTTCTACTACCCGGTCGTTTGTATGACCAAGAATTAGCGGTCCCCATGATAATACATAATCAATATATTCATTGCCGTCAATATCATAGATTTTTGATCCTTTGCCTCGTTCCATAAAAATCGGATCCATTTTGACGGATTTAAACGCACGAACTGGGCTGTTCACCCCACCTGGCATAAGGGTTTGAGCTTCCTTAAATGCTTCAACAGAATTTGTATAAGAGCGCAAATCTAATCCCTCTTTTCAAGTATTAGTCTTCTTTTAACCAACGGCATGCATCTTTGGCTGCATAGGTAATAATAAGGTCAGCCCCTGCACGTTTAAAACCGATCAACATTTCCATTACAGTTTGCTTTTCATCAATCCAGCCGTTTGCCGCTGCTGCTTTGATCATCGAATATTCACCGCTGACATTATAAGCCACAACTGGCAAATTAAAAGTATTCCTTACATCACGAATAATATCAAGGTATGGCATCCCTGGTTTAACAATTAAGAAATCTGCGCCTTCTGCGACATCCGATTCTGCTTCTCTAAATGCCTCCATACGGTTGGCAGGATCCATTTGATAGGTCTTACGGTCGCCAAACTGCGGAGCGCCCTCAGCAGCTTCACGGAAAGGTCCGTAGAAAGCAGAGGCATATTTAACGGCATAAGACATAACCGGTATATCTTTAAATCCAGCTTCATCTAAACCAGCACGAATCGCAGCAACAAATCCATCCATCATGTTGGATGGTGCAATAATATCGGCACCTGCTTCCGCTTGAGCAATTGCCGTTTTCACAAGCAATTCAAGGGATGGATCGTTTAAAATTTTATCCCCTTCTACAACTCCACAATGACCGTGGCTTGTATACTCACATAAACAAGTATCGGCCACAACAATCATCTCAGGATAATGTTCTTTAATATAGCGGGTTGCAACCTGGATGATTCCATGGTCGTGAAACGCCTGCGTGCCACACTCGTCTTTTGTTGCCGGAATACCAAATAATAAGACGGATTTAATCCCATGAGCAATAATATCGTCCATTTCAGCTTTTAGGTTGTCCATGGATACTTGGAATACACCTGGCATCGATGATACTTCCTTGCGGATGTTTTCACCTTCATAAATAAACAACGGATAGATGAAATCCTCTGGTCTTAAATGATTTTCTCTTACAAGCGCACGCATATTGGCACTTGAACGTAAACGGCGATGACGTGAAAATTGAAGTTCCATTAGTAAATACCCCCAGATTCTATGTATTCGATTGTACTTTTTATCATTTCTTTCACAGTGTACTCCTCAGGAGAAGCATGGACCAGTAAGCCATATGAACGTAATTTCTTCTCTGTCACTGGGCCAATGCAACCAATGATACAATGCGCAAGGTGTCGATCAAGTTGGAAATCCTTCACCACTGCCATAAAATGGTCAACTGTGGAAGGGCTTGTGAACATGAGGATATCAAGCTCTTCCTTTAGGATCATCTCGACTAACTTCGTACGGTTTTCTTTTGGCATATAGGTTTCGTAAATGACGATTTCCTCAGCCTGTACACCTTTCTTGATCAGTGAGCTTGAAATAAGTTCTCTGGCCAAATTCCCTTTAGGTATCAAAACCTTTGAGCCGCTTGCGACTTTCGGTAAAAACTCATCCACAAATACTTCTGCAACATAAGCAGAGGGAATGAACTCGGCCGCAAAGCCTCTTTCCTCGAGGACTTCTGCTGTCTTTTTGCCGATCACCGCAATTTTTGGTAATAAACCCCTATCTTCTTTTTTAAAATAAGAAAAAAAGGTTTCTACGGTTACATTGCTAGTAAATACAATCCAGTCGTATGTATGTATTTGGTCCAAAGCCAACTGAAGTTGGTCATTCCATTCAATTGGACGAAAAGCAATAAGAGGGATTTCAATTGGTATCCCTCCATACCTCTCTACAAGTTGTGAAAAGGATTTTGCCTGCCCTGAACCTCGTGGAACAAGGACTTTTTTATTCATCAAAGGTGATGATGGTATCATATACCTTCGAGCTCCCGCTTAACCCTATCAATGAGGTCCTTGGCGCCTTTTTCGATTAATAGGTCAGCTGCTTGAATCCCAAGCTCCTCGGGATGTTGTCCTCTAAGCTCTTCTTTGAAAATCTCTTGACCTTCCGGTGAACCAACGAGAACATTGAGGACAATATCGTCGTTATCCTCTACAGTTGCGAAGCCGGCAATCGGCACCTGACATCCGCCTTCCATCTTTTGCAAGAATGCGCGCTCTGCTCTTACAGCTCTTTCTGTTTTCTTACAAGTGAATTTTTCAAAAAGTTCAAGAAGCTCCTTGTCATCCTCACGGCATTCAATCGATAACGCCCCTTGACCGACGGCAGGAATACAAATATCTGCGTCAATAAATTCGGTGACAGTTTCGGATGCCCAGCCTAGGCGTGAAAGACCTGCCGCTGCTAGGATAATCGCATCGTACTCTTCATCCTGAAGCTTTTGTAATCTAGTATCAACATTGCCACGGATCCATTTAATTTCAAGATCAGGTCGCTGCGCCAAAAGCTGAGCACTACGGCGAAGGCTGCTAGTACCAATGATGGCACCCTTTTTCAAGTCGTTCAATTTAATATGATCTCTTGAAATCAAAGCATCACGGTGATCTTCACGAAAAGGAATACAGCCGATTGTTAAACCTTCAGGAAGAACTGCTGGCATATCCTTCATACTGTGGACAGCCATATCAATCTCTTTATTAAGCATGGCTTGTTCAATTTCCTTAACAAACAAACCTTTTCCGCCAACTTTTGAAAGGGTAACGTCTAAAATCTTGTCCCCTTTTGTGACTATTTCCTTTACTTCAAATTCAAAAGGTGCACCGAGCTTTTTCAGCTGGTCAATCACCCAATTTGTTTGTGTTAAAGCCAATTTACTGCGTCTAGAACCAACGATAATTTTTCTCATACCTGCCTCCTAGTTTATGCATACCAAAAATGAAAAGACGATAGTTGACCAAATAAGAAAAAGTTTATTAACACGATTAAAAAAGAACCTGCATTCCAAATCGCCAATTGTCTTCCTGTTATGTTTCTGCCAATTTTCAAATATAAAAAGATGCTGTAAGCGGCTAACAAAATAAAGGACCCTATTACCTTCATATCGTACCAAGGCAGTCCGGGTACTTTTAAGATTGCCCATTGTAAGCCCAGGATTAAACTTAAGATCAGCATCGGGACCCCAATCACGATTAATACATAGGATGAACGCTCAAGCATGGATAAATCCGCGAGCCGCATGAGCCTAGGTCCCCATTTTTTTCGTTTTAACAAATTATATTGAAGCAGATAAAGCATGGAAAAGACAAAAGAGAGTGAAAAAGCCCCATACGAAAGGATCGCTGTGGTGATATGTATGAGTAACAGTTCTGACATAAGCTGCTTTCCAACCACATGTGAACCATACTGATTGGGGGCAAAGGTATGAATAACAATGACAATAAACCCTAGGATATTTGTAAAAAAGACAATAAAGTCTACCTTTAATAATCGGTTAATCCCAAGTGAAAGCGTGACTAACACCCAAGAGTAAAAATAGAGACCTTCAAATACCGTTAAAACAGGAAATCTTCCTGTCTTAATCATATAGGAAGTTAAAAAAATCGTTTGTAAAACCCATACAAATGCAAGTAACCAGAAGGCGATTCGGTTTGCCTTCCGGTTATGGTGAATGAAATCGAAAAAATATAACAACACACTAAAGGCATATATAACAACTGTCAACTCATGCAGCCGTGTCATATGAACGTCAAGCATCTATCTTACCCCTTATGACTGAAAGGAAGCCTGCGGTTCATGAACCATAATAGGAGTGGTTTCGGCTGCTTTCGAATGTTGTTTAAGGGTAAGCTCTTCAATATTAAATATTTTTATAAATAAGTCCATCGCTTGATCGGCGTCTGGTCTTGCAGCCATTTCTTTTGCTTGTAAAATTGGATCTTTTAACAGTTGGTTGATAATACTCTTTGTATGCTTATTTAATACTTTAATATCACGTTCTGATAAATGCGGAAGCTTACGCTCAAGACTGACCATGGTTTCCGCTTGGATCGCAAGTGCCTTTTCTCTTAGTGCTGAAATCACTGGCACAACTCCTAGCATTCCAAGCCATTGCTTGAAATCAACTATTTCCTTTTCTATCATTAACATGATTTTTTCTGCTGCCTTCTGACGTTCCTGAAGATTTGCCTCAACAATCCCCTCTAAATCATCAATATCATATAAGAACACATTTTCAAGCTCGGCAATTTGGGGATCTAAGTCGCGCGGAACTGCAATATCAACCATAAATAAAGGTTTACCTTTACGCTTCTTTTCTACCTTTTCGACCAATTCTTTTGTAAGAACAAAATCCTTAGCCCCTGTTGAGCTGATCAAGATATCGGCATCCACTAATGACTTTTGAAGCTGGTCTAATGTTTGGGCCTCACCAGCAAAGCGTGAAGCTAACAAGCTCGCCTTTTCATATGTTCGATTGATTACCGTTACTTTTCTTACACCATTGCCATGCAGGTTTTGAGCTGCTAATTCTCCCATTTTTCCTGCACCTAAAATTAATACATGCTTACTTTCAAGTGAGCCAAAGATTTTCTTTGCTAGTTCAACAGCCGCATAACTGACTGATACAGCATTGGCACCAATCTCGGTTTCTGCATGTCCACGTTTGGCAATTGTAATCGCTTGTTTAAATAGCTGATTGAAAACCGTTCCAGTCGTTCCTTCTTCTTGAGCTAATATAAAGCTCGAGCGGACTTGACCTAAAATTTGTGTTTCCCCTAAAACCATTGAATCCAAGCCACAGGTTACTCTAAATAAGTGATCATAAGCACCATCTTCTTCATAGATAAACAGAAATGGAGAAAATTCAGCTTGTTCTATTCCAAACCATTCAGATAAAAATTCTTTAATATAATAGCGGCCCGTATGCAATTGATCTACTACCGCATAAATTTCCGTACGATTACATGTTGAGACGATGATATTCTCTAGGATGCTTTTTTTAGAATTTAACTTCTTGATGGCATCCCCAAGATCGGATTCATTAAATGTTAACCGCTCGCGAATCTCCACGGGTGCAGTTTTATAGTTTAAGCCGACCACAACAATATGCATTTTTAGGACACCCCCAATAAGTTTACAGAAATAGCTAGCATAATTATACCACGAAAATAAAAAACTTTTATCCGATAAATGTGAACAGTAAGTGAACTGTATGTTAAAATATTTTATAAAAAAGTACAATAATCGACATATGTACAGTACCAGAAAAATGGATTACTTTCAAGTAAACCATACTGGAAGGGTGTTAATATGAAAAATCAAAGAATCTTTCCTGGAATTATTCTTATCGGCTTTGGCGCTTATTTATTCCTGCAGCAGTTTGCGATTCCAGCCTTACAAATCTTTCTTACATGGCCAACCTTACTTATCATTATTGGAATAGCATTTTTAGGACAAGGATACTCAGCCAAAGACCATGAAGCGATTTTACCAGGAGTTCTTTTTGCTGGATTTGGTCTTCATTTCCACTTTGCCGGACATCTTGCCATCTGGCCGACGAATACAATTGGAATGCTTGTTTTATTTATTTCCATTGGCTATTTTCTTCGTTTTCAAAAGACGAACGGAGGATTATTTCAAGCCTTCCTATTTTTAGTATTGGCATTTTTGTTATTATTTTACGACAAAGTAATCGGCTATCTCGATTTTTTACAAACGGGGATGAATTTTATTACAAAATTCTGGCCAGCGATCATTATTCTTATAGGAATCTATTTTCTTTTTATTAAGAAAAAATAAACGCCTGGCTAAAATGCCGGGCGTTTACTTTTACATATAACTTTCAAGAATCGACCACGCTTTATCTTTTCCAAGACCTGTTTCCGATGAGAAAAGAACAATATGGTCTGACTCCTCAATATCGAGTGTCTCTTTTGTAACCTTTAAATATTTCTCCCATTTTCCTCTTGGGATTTTATCTGCCTTTGTAGCAATGACGATACAAGGGATCTCATAATGTTTAAGAAAATCATACATCATGACATCATCTTCTGTCGGTGGGTGTCGTAAATCTACAATCATGACAACCGCTCTTAACTGTTCGCGTGATGTTAAATAGGTTTCAATCATTTTCCCCCATGCTGCCCGCTCTGATTTGGACACTTTTGCGTATCCATAACCAGGAACGTCGACAAAATGAAGGACTTCATTAATAAGGTAAAAATTAAGTGTTTGTGTTTTCCCAGGCTTAGACGAGATTCTGGCAAGGCCTTTGCGATTAAGCATGCGATTAATAAAAGATGATTTTCCAACATTAGAACGGCCTGCCAGAGCAAATTCTGGCAGATCCGTTTCAGGGTATTGTGCGGGTCTTACGGCACTGATGACTATATCTGAACTTGTTACTTTCATTAAACTTCCCCTTCTAAAAGCGCATGTCTCAATACCTCATCAAGATGCGACACTGGTATAAATTTGATTTCATTTCTTACTGTTTCTGGAATATCCTCTATATCCTTTTCGTTGTCCTTAGGAAGAATAACCGTCGTTAATCCAGCTCGATGGGCACTAAGTGTTTTCTCTTTTAAGCCACCAATCGGAAGCACTCGGCCTCTTAAGGTAATTTCCCCTGTCATCCCTACTTCGCGGCGGATTGGTTTTCCTGTTAGGGCAGAAACAAGGGCTGTAGCCATGGTAATTCCCGCCGATGGTCCATCCTTTGGTACCGCGCCTTCTGGAACGTGGATATGGACATCAAATTTTTCATGGAAATCCTCTTCAATGTCAAGCTCATTTGCTTTAGAACGAATATAGCTAAATGCTGCCTGAGCTGATTCCTTCATGACATCTCCCAGTTTCCCTGTTAAAACCAATCTGCCTTTACCAGGCGATAAGGACACTTCTATTTGCAGTGTATCACCGCCAACGGTTGTATAGGCTAAGCCTGTTGCCACACCAACTTGGTCTTCTGTTTCTGCCTGCCCATAGCGGAATCTTGGTTTCCCTAAAAACTCCTCGACATTCTTCTCGGTAACCACTACGCGTTTCTTTTCTCCAGAAACAACAATTTTTGCTGTCTTTCGGCAAATTGTCGCCATTTGCCGCTCTAGGCTCCGAACCCCTGCTTCACGTGTATAATAGCGAACGATTTTTAGAATGGCATCGTCACGGACCTGAAGGATTCCCTTTGTCAGCCCATTTTCTTTAATCTGTTTTGGCAGTAAGTGATCTCTTGTAATATGGACTTTTTCTAACTCGGTATAGCCAGCTATCGTAATGATTTCCATCCGGTCCAATAACGGTCCAGGAATAGTGGAAAGATTATTAGCTGTAGCAATGAACATGACCTTTGAAAGATCATAAGTCTCTTCAATATAATGATCACTAAAATTATGATTTTGTTCCGGATCAAGGACCTCAAGCATCGCTGATGAAGGGTCACCACGGAAGTCGCTAGACATCTTATCAATTTCATCTAATAAAAAGACTGGATTGATGGTTCCTGCTTTTTTCATTCCTTGAATAATCCGACCTGGCATCGCACCGACATAGGTTCGGCGATGGCCGCGGATTTCTGATTCATCGCGAACTCCACCTAGAGAGATTCGGACAAAATTACGATTTAAGGAAGTGGCAATCGACCGTGCTAAGCTTGTTTTCCCCACTCCTGGAGGTCCAGCAAGACAAAGAATCGGCCCTTTTAAGGAATTGGTCAGCTTTTGAACCGCTAAAAATTCCAATACACGCTCTTTTACTTTTTCGAGACCATAGTGATCTTGGTTTAGAATTTTCTCTGCACGATGAATGTCAATGTCATCATCCGTTTTCTTAGACCACGGAAGGGAAATTAGCCATTCAATATAGTTACGAATAACCGCGCTTTCAGCGGAGCTTGTTGGCACCTTTTCATAGCGATCAAGCTCCTTTAAAGCAGCTTGCTGAACATGTTCGGGCATTTCAGCCTTCTGGATTCTTTCAGTCAGGTCAGCGATTTCCCCAGTTTTACCTTCCTTATCGCCTAATTCCTTCTGAATCGCCTTCATTTGCTCGCGTAGATAGTACTCTTTCTGAGTTCTTTCCATTGACCTCTTTACACGCTGGCCAATCTTTTTCTCAAGATTAAGCACTTCTTTTTCATTTTGAATGATATCAATAACCTGATTTAATCGTGGTTTAACCTCAATCAGTTCAAGAATCTCCTGCTTTTCTTTTAGCTTAATCGGAAGATGAGAAGAAATGATGTCTGCCATTCTTCCTGGCTCCTCGATATCAGCAACAGAAGCATAGGTTTCTGCAGAGATTTTTTTCGATAACTTTATGTATTGCTCAAAGTATTCAAGCATTGTTCGCATTAGAGCTTGGTCTTCAACATCTTTCGTATCAGGATCTTCATATGTAACAATCCTGACGGAATAATACTCTTCCTCATCATGGAAAGCTTCAATTTCTGCGCGGTATAGTCCCTCTACTAGTACTCTTATCGTACCATTTGGGAGCTTAAGCATTTGTTTAACCTTCGTCAAAGTACCAATCTTGTATAGATCGTCTTCAGAAGGATCATCAATAGCAACATCCTTTTGGGTAGTTAAAAAAATTAAGTGGTCATCTACCATCGCTTTTTCAAGGGCCTGTACTGACCTTTCACGTCCCACATCCAAATGTAGAACCATTGTCGGATAAACAAGCAGTCCCCGAAGCGGCAGGAGGGGTACGATTAATTCTCTCTCTTTCGCCATAAAACAGCACCTCCAAAATGCAAAATCAACCTTCCTACCTATAGACAGGAAAAGTCTTTGTTAAACAATTCTATCTCATTTATAAATATGTGTCTAATAAGAGCAATCTCTTCTCAATAACTCTATTTTCCCCAAGTGTGTTAAATTCTTTCCTCATTCCGTTAATAAAAAACACTTCGGTCTTGATGAACCGAAGTGTCATGGTTAAATCGACTCTTTTTTAGATAGTTCAACGGAAGCGGGGATGACTTTACTTTGTACGGAATGTTTGTTCAGGGCAATATCAAATACCTCATTTAGGTGGGTGACAGGCACGATTTGAATTCCTGAGATCTCATTTAGAATGGATTGCATGTTTTCTTCTGGGATGATAACGGTTGTTGCCCCAGCTTTTAGGGCTGCCTTCACTTTTGGATACACCCCGCCAATCGGCTTCACATTACCATGGATACTAATTTCTCCTGTCATCGCCACTTTATTATCAATTGGGATGTTGTAAATCGCTGAATAAATACCTGTTGCCATCGCAATTCCGGCTGATGGGCCATCGATTGGGACACCGCCTGGAAAATTGACATGAATATCGAAATCATCTGCCGGTACTCCCATCGAGCGCAATACCGTAATCACATTTTCGATAGAGCCTCTGGCCATACTCTTACGGCGGATGGATTTCCCTTGCCCGCCAATGCTTTCTTCATCGACAATTCCTGTGATGTTGATCGAACCTTTTTCCTTCGCCGGGATGACGGTTACCTCAATTTCTAAGAGCGCCCCAGAATTCGGTCCATATACGGCTAATCCATTAACAAGTCCAACCTGAGAATCAGCGTTAATCTTCCTTTCCATACGCGGCGTCATTTGGCTGGAATGGACAACCCACTCAATATCTTCATCCTTGATAAAATTTCGATCCTCCGTAATCGCAAGGCCTGCTGCAATCTGAATCATATTCACAGCTTCCCGCCCATTTCTACCATATGTAGATAAGACTTCCAATCCGTTTTCACTAATCGCAAGATTTACTTTTTCAGCAGCTTTTCTGGCAACTTGAATGATTTCTTCTTGATTTAACTCACGAAAGAAGACCTCCATACAGCGGGACCGAATCGCAGGAGGAATTTCATTGGGAGTTCGGGTGGTGGCCCCAATTAATCGAAAATCTGCTGGAAGGCCATTTTTAAAAATATCATGAATATGAGTAGGAATTTGTGTATTCTCTTCATGGTAATAAGCACTTTCAAGATAGACCTTCCGATCCTCTAATACCTTTAACAGCTTATTCATTTGAATTGGATGCAATTCACCGATTTCATCAATAAACAAAACGCCGCCATGTGCATTCGTCACTGCTCCCTGTTTTGGTTGCGGAATACCAGCTTGGCCCATTGCCCCTGCACCTTGATAAATAGGATCATGGACTGAACCAATTAGCGGATCGGCAATTCCTCGTTCATCAAATCGAGCTGTCGTCGCATCTAGCTCAATAAAAACAGATGCTTGTTTAAATGGTGATTTTGCATTTTTCTTCGCTTCCTCAAGAACTAAACGAGCTGCAGCTGTTTTCCCTACTCCTGGCGGGCCATATATTATGACATGCTGGGGGTTCGGTCCGCATAAGGCAGCTTTTAATGACTTAATCCCATCCTCTTGACCTACAATATCTTGAAAGCTTGTCGGGCGAACTTTTTCAGCTAGCGGTTCTGTTAATGAGATTGATCTCATTTTTCGCAATTGATCCATTTCCTTACGGGATTCCCGGTCGATGGAAACCTTTTGTGTCCGCTGGCTCCTCAATAAATTCCAAAAGTACAGCCCAATGATAATCCCGAAAAAAAGCTGTATAAATAAGGCAATCCCCGTCCAACTCATACTTTTCCCTCCTGCTACAGTATACTTGGGTAGATATTAATAAGTATTTCCTGCATAGTGTGGGAATAAACCACATATTTGGTGAATTCAAACAAAAAGAACCTAGCATGTTAGCTAGGTTCTTGATTATTACGCTGATTTTTCTTCTGCAACAACGGTACCATCTTCTAATACAAGCTTTGGCACACTGTTATTGATGACGGTTTCTTTTGTGATAATACACTTCGTAATATCATCACGTGAAGGAAGGTCAAACATGACATCCAGCATAATCCCTTCAATAATGGAACGTAAGCCGCGGGCACCTGTTTTCCGTTCGATTGCTTTCTTAGCAATTTCTTGGAGTGCACCTTCTTCAAATTCCAATTCTACTTCATCAATTTCAAGCATTTTTTGATATTGCTTTACCAAAGCATTTTTCGGCTTTGTTAAGATCTCAATCAATGCTGACTCATCTAATTGCTCAAGGCTTGCAATAACCGGAAGACGTCCAATAAATTCAGGAATTAAACCGAAACGCAGTAAGTCTTCAGGCAAGACCTTTGAAAGAAGCTCTTTTTGGCTGATTTCTTGTTGTTTAACATCCGAGCCGAAACCGATTACTTTTTGACCAAGACGACGTTTAATAATTGGTTCGATTCCATCAAATGCACCACCACAAATAAATAGGATATTAGTGGTATCGATTTGAATGAATTCTTGATGCGGATGCTTACGTCCGCCTTGTGGAGGAACACTTGCCACAGTACCCTCAAGAATTTTTAATAGCGCCTGCTGAACACCTTCACCTGAGACATCTCTTGTGATGGATGGGTTTTCAGACTTACGGGCAATTTTATCGATTTCATCAATATAAATGATGCCCTTTTCAGCTTTTTCAACATCGTAATCAGCTGCTTGGATTAATTTTAATAAAATGTTTTCAACGTCTTCCCCAACATAACCTGCTTCCGTAAGAGACGTTGCATCCGCAATGGCAAATGGCACATTGAGAATTCGAGCCAGAGTCTGCGCCAATAATGTTTTACCACTACCAGTCGGCCCAATCATCGCAATATTACTTTTCGAAAGCTCAACATCATCTATCTTGCTATTGGAGTTGATACGCTTGTAATGGTTATACACGGCAACCGACAGCGATTTTTTCGCTTGATCCTGGCCGATAACGTATTCGTCAAGAATTTCACAGATTTCCTTTGGCTTCGGAACATCTTTAAATTCAACTTCCTCTTCCGTTCCAAGTTCTTCCTCAACGATTTCTGTGCATAGCTCGATACACTCGTCACATATATAAACTCCTGGTCCGGCAACCAACTTACGAACTTGATCCTGGGTTTTACCACAGAAAGAACACTTTAATTGCCCTTTTTCATCATTAAATTTAAACATACTTTCACCCCTTGAAACGTGTTAGTACCCTATTTAAAGTTGTGTTCACAAACAAAAATCTGATTTTTTTATCAAATTAGTGAAACGTTATGTATTGCATTGTAACACAGGTAGCCAATGGACTGGAAATAAAAAGCTTACGTCAAATATGTTTTCTAAAGTTAAATTTTTGTTTGGAGTCACACTTTTAAAAAGGATTATGTACTCAATAAGCATAACCACTTTTAAAAAAAATAAATCTAAATGCTATATGGAATTTACTAATTCTTTATGTAAGGGACATATTCCTGCTTGATTTTCAAGCCTTGTTAAAAAGCTTTCCCTGTCTTAATTATAATATGTAATTGAAAATATGTATAAAACAAGGCACGATCATATCGTGCCTTGCCATATTAGAAATTATTTCTTGTTTGCAATTAGGAAGTCTACTGCTTTTTTAAGCTGTAGGTCACCTTTGATACCTTCAACTCCGCCTAATGCAGCTTTGATGTTATCAACTGTCATGTTGTACATTCCAGCCATATTTTCAAGTTCTGCATTAACATCTTCGTCAGTTACTTCAAGGTTCTCAGCTTTAGCAATGGCTTCTAATGTTAAGTTCACACGTACGCGGTTTACAGCTTCCTCATTCATTTGTTCGCGAAGAGCATTTTCATCTTGACCAGAGAATTGGAAGTAAAGTTCAAGGTTCATACCTTGCATTTGTAAACGTTGCTCAAATTCTTGAAGCATACGGTTTACTTCGGTAGTGACCATTACTTCTGGAATTTCAACTTCTGTATTAGCAGCTGCTTTTTCCACTACTGAATCACGAACATGGTGCTCAGCTTCATGCTTTTTGCTTTCTACTAAACGGTTTTTGATTTTTTCTTTTAATGCATCCAATGTTTCCACTTCATCGTCAACATCTTTTGCAAATTCGTCATCTAATGTAGGAAGTTCTTTACCTTTGATTTCGTGAATTGTTACTTTGAACACTGCTGGCTTACCTGCAAGCTCTGCAGCATGATATTCTTCTGGGAATGATACTTCAACGTCTTTAGATTCACCAGTAGCAAGACCAACTAATTGCTCTTCAAATCCTGGGATGAAAGAACCAGAACCTAATTCAAGTGAATGGTTTTCAGCTTTTCCACCTTCGAAAGCTTCACCATCAACGAATCCTTCAAAGTCAATAAC
This sequence comes from Neobacillus sp. K501, assembly GCF_053749995.1. NCBI lineage: Bacteria > Bacillati > Bacillota > Bacilli > Caryophanales > Bacillaceae > Neobacillus > Neobacillus sp. K501. The sequence goes on from NZ_JBSLYA010000002.1 coordinate 484,961, forward strand.
AACAGTATCGCCAAGTACAGCAGTACCTTCTTCTTTAACAACTAATTCAGCTTGACGGTTTTGAAGAGTTTCTAGTTCTTTGGCTACGTCTTCGTCTGTAACAGTTGTATCGAATTCTTCTACTTCTAAACCTTTGTATTCGCCAAGAGTCACTTCAGGCTTAACTTGTACAGTCGCTTTGAAGATTAACTCTTTGCCTTTTTCAATTTGCTCGACATCGATTTCTGGACGGTCGATTGGCTCGATTCCAGTTTCGTCAATCGCATTACCATATGCTTCTGGAAGAAGAATATCTATTGCGTCTTGGTATAGCGATTCAACACCGAAACGCTTTTCGAACATTGCACGAGGCATTTTTCCTTTACGGAAACCTGGAACGTTTACTTGTTTAACAACTTTTTGGAATGCAGCGTCTAAGCCTTTGCTTACTTGTTCTGCGCTTACTTCAACAGTAAGGACACCACGGTTTCCTTCTAACTTTTCCCATTTTGCAGTCATACCTTTTTTCCCTCCAACAGATCTATTAGCATTTCATTCGCTACGAACTTTGTATGAATGATGACTTGTCCATTCAAATCATGATTCATTCTTTTATGTAAAATAATTTTTTACACAATGCAACCCTTATATTATAACACAGGATTGATTTCTTTCAACATTGTTCCCTATATATTGGGATAAGAAATTTCTTCTAATTCTTGGATTTTGGCGATTGCCTGCTCTATGTCTTCTTCTGAAACTTGATAATCGGCCGAAATTCCCCCTATTTGTGTCTCATTCCCAAAATACTGAAGGACTAGCATATGGAAGGCTCCTGCCCATGCTGAGGCAGATTCTGGATTTAGCGTGAAAGGATAACTGATAAATAAGATTCTTTCAACCATCCCTTTTATATTTTCAAAGAGAACAGGGTCACTACTTTCAACTCGATCTTCTAGAAGTTTTTCAATTTCTCTTAATCTAGGCTGGGATTGGATATCCGGCAGGTCGATTGGGACTACTTTAATCGTACTATTAAACTTTTTAACCATTAATTCTTTGTCATATTCTTGTTCTTTTAATAAGGATAGGAGCATTGTTTTTATAAAAGGATGGCCATGTTCAGAACAAAGGTATTCTGAAATTTCCTCAATATATGGTCGAATATTCTTTTCTGCTAGGGTCGAAATCACCAGCATTTGCTCGTTTAAATTACTCATGCCTAAAAGATTAAGCTGTTTGCCATCGTCTTCTAAGAGTTCGTCTTCAATCGGTTCAGGGTGGCTGTTATCTGCCATTCGTTTGCTAAATTGAAGAATCGTAAGAAAATGGTTATGTTTTTCTGGGGGAATCTCTTTTTCATCTAATAAGACTTCGATTGTCGAAACAATTTCCTCGTATTCGTGTAACTGTATCAGAATCGTCAAATAGAGATCGACCATTTGAATGTAGTCACCAATGCCTTTAAGGAGCATTTCACTCGCAAGATCTTTCGCTTTGTTGAAGGCTGTAGCTTCGAAATAAGCAAGCACAAGCCCCATTAATACATCGCCATTTTCGGGATCATGCTCCCTTGCCTCTTCTAGGAGATGAATCGCCTCTTTAAACCTCTTGTTTTGCAAACTTTCTAAACCTTTATCCGTTAATCTCTGTTCGATCCCGGGAAGGAAGATCACATTGTCTTTCCTTTTGGCTCGTTCCCGTTTCTTCATATGTATACCGTCCCTTATACTCAATATGGAAAATAGTTTAGCATGAATTTTAGAAAAAACAAAAAAACTCACCTTATCTAGGTGAGTAATGAGTTTTGGTATGTAGTTAAATGGCGTCCCAGGAGAGATTCGAACTCCCGACCGACGGCTTAGCTTACCACTATGACTTTCGTCACCAACAAACGTTGTTTGTAGTCTGGACTATATCTTCACCATTTCAGGTGCGACACGTGTAGTCTCTACGGAACCTCACGATAATCTTAGAGATCATTTTTCAAAACTCCTACCACTAACTGAGTTAGTCATTCAGAATTTCTCTTCCTTATACAAGGCGTAAGTTTCCTCGGTATTACCATCAGCATTATCTGTTAAGGCTTCACCGATATAGTGTCGTCCACTTTATAGGTTCTTGTTTCCCTATAAAGGCTCCTTTTTCTTGAAGGCCGTTGCTCTATCCTGCTGAGCTACTGGGACATATTAAGTTTTTCAAAGACAAGATTTATTATATAAGCCACACCTATAAAAGTCAACACTATTTAAATACTTTTTTAAAAAGAAAAATCGGGGAGGAAAATTTCCTCCCGCGATTATTTTGGCAGATGAAATTCACGAGCTAAGTCTGTGAGTTTCCTTCCGCTGAATTCATATACCGTCATCTTGATTTTATCATCCAATAAATCTAGTATCACATATGTTTTTTCTAGACGTTCACGAGGCAAGCGTATACTTCCTGGATTCAAAAATAGTGTCTTGCCAATTACTTCAGCTCCTAAAATATGTGAATGCCCAAAACAAGCAATATCCGCCCCAACTTCCTCGGCTTTGTATTTTAGATTCATCAACGAAGTTTTAACCGAATATCGATGACCATGGGTAACGAAAATCTTTCTTTCAGCGATCTCTGCTTCCGTTTCTAGCGGATAACCGCTAAAATCACAGTTGCCTAAAACAGTTAAATAGCCACTGATGGATTTGTCGTCAGGCATTAATTGTGAATCCCCACAATGGATCATTAAATCCACTTCATCGATATGTCTTTCTCTTAATACCTCAAGCTCTTTCGTCAAACCATGACTATCACTGACAACTAACACCTTGCTCATTTGGAGGAATCTCTTTCTAAAATAGAATCTAGCATTCCTTCCAGCTTCTTTAAGGCATTCGCTCGATGACTTATTTTATTTTTCTCATCTGCTGGCAGTTCAGCCATTGCCACGCCTTTTTCTGGGACAAAAAAGACAGGGTCATAACCAAATCCATTCGTACCTCTTTTTTCCTCGAGAATACGCCCCTCACAAGTCCCTGATACCGTAATGGTCTCCTTCCCAGGTATCGAAACTGCAAGAGCACAATAAAAGCGAGCAGTACGCTTTTTCTCAGGGACTCCAGATAACTCATTTAACACTTTCTCGGTATTTTTCTGATCATCCTTCGGCTCTCCAGCATAACGAGCAGAGTAAATCCCTGGTCTGCCTTCAAGGGCATCAACAATCAAACCGGAATCATCGCCAATAACCATTTTATTGAGCTGCTTCGAGACAGCTTCTGATTTTAACGTTGCATTTTCTTCAAATGTGGTGCCATTTTCTTCTACATCGGCAATCTCAGGAAAATCGAGCAGCGTTCGAACCGCAATTCCTCTTGGGGCAAATATATGCTCAAACTCTCTAGCTTTACCAGGATTTTTCGTTGCAATAAGTACTTCCTTCATAGTAAATCTCCTCTTATTTTTTTCGATTTCCGTCTATCTTTTTGATAATCTCTTCCCCTAAAGCCGTTTTTTGATGTTCAAAAAGCTGCATTAGACCTTCTTGGGCAGCACCGAGCAAGTCTTGAAGCTGTGAATAAGAAAATGTTGATTCTTCACCCGTTCCCTGGAGTTCAACAAATTCACCATTTCCAGTCATAACTACATTCATATCTACCTGTGCTTTAGAATCCTCGATATAATTCAAATCTAGGACTGTATGATTATTGTTTAGTATCCCTACGCTCGTTGCAGCAAGATAATCTGTAATTGGAAACTTGATTGATTTTTTTTCAACAAGCTTATTTAGTGCGATGGTCATGGCAACAAAGGCTCCTGTAATTGACGCTGTCCGTGTGCCGCCATCCGCTTGGATCACATCACAATCTATCCATACTGTTCTTTCACCTAGAGCAGAGAGATCCACAACTGCTCTTAAAGCACGGCCGATTAAACGTTGGATTTCCATCGTTCTCCCGGTAACCTTTCCTTTAGAGGATTCCCGAATATTTCGGGTTTCTGTTGCACGAGGAAGCATCGCATACTCTGCAGTAATCCATCCTTTTCCTTCCCCTCTCATAAACGGAGGCACTCGTTCCTCAATGCTAGCTGTACAAATCACCTTCGTATTCCCGACAGAAATGAGGACAGAACCCTCTGGGTGCATTAAATAATTTGTTTCAATATGTATTGGTCTTAATTGCAATGGTTCTCTACCATCAACGCGCATAAATCTTCCTCCTCCAACAACTGACTATACGAAATAAAGAAGAGGCGGGCAAAAAGCCAACCTCTTTCCATGGTCACTATATAGTATATCAAAAATATTTTTTTAAAAACTACCTGTATTGACTTTTTCTGGACGAGTTACTGGTTCAGACACTTTTTCTCCTTTTTCATTCATCACTTCTGCTTTTCCATTCACTGTAACCGCTACACTTTCAATCCCTTTTTGCTCTGTTAGTGACAATACAAGTGCATTTAATAAACTTTCTGAAATCTCTTTTTCTTCAAAGCTGCTATAAATATTCTCGTTGAAGTTCAAGGTCACCTTTCCTCCCTCAACCTTTGGTGCCTCCTTAAGCTCAACATCTGACATAAATTCAGATAACAGCGTGGACTTTGAGCTTGGACCTTTTACTAATTCATTTACAACTGCAACGATATTATCCTTTTCACTATTGTTCACTCTGCGCGTTACTGGTACATAATAATAGGAGCCTTCTTCTCCGCCAATATAATAGACGGTTATTGGCTTCGTATTAGTAATATCAATGACATCTGCTGTATCGATATTAATGCCGCTCGCCCTTGAAAGATTTTCACTAATTGGTGTACCGTTAACTGGCATCTCTGTCAATTCATTTCCATTCATTTGTAGTTTTACCTTTTTCACTGCATCGAATTGAGTGAGCGTCCAAGTGACTGACTCAAGTATTTTCATTTCATCCTCAGGCTTATAGTTCTTAAATTCTTTAGAAAAATCAACAACTGCTACCCCATCTTTAATGTTAACCGACACTTTCGTATCTTCCGGTAAAACTGCACGGAAATCATTTGGAAGTAAATCTGTAACCGGGCCATTTGCCACTAAGTGTTCCAACGCTTGCTTCGCTACAGAAGTAGTCTTAGGTAGAGCAATGGTTTGCGGGACTACATAGCCATCTTTGTCGATTAAATATAGCTCTGTTTTCACCTCATTCGCTGCCTCTTCCTTTTTCGCTGTTGTTTCCTCCGTTGTTTTCTTATCCGTTACAGTAACACTCTTCGGCGGATCTACTTTTTTCTGATTTTCCCCTCCGAATAAACCACATCCAGACACAAGAAGTGTAGAAGCTAGCATGACTGTTACAAGGGGTTTCATTTTATTTTTTGACATATTTATTCCCTCCTAAGACAGTTTGTACTATCATGTATACGAGCCTATGAAAATAAATAGACCGTCTTAAAGAAGAAAAAAATAAATAGAGCCCCTAAAAAAGGGACTCATCCTTTATAGTTTTATTTTTTTAACATTGTTTATTGGCATTCCAAGCCATTGAGAAGCAATTTTTGAAAAAATATACCTAGATCCAGTAGTATAAAATTCATGTTCTGGTTCGGTCTCATCTGTTTCAAGAATACTATTATATTGCAGGATAGCACTAATCTCTCTTGCCGTTTCATCACCAGAACTGATGACTTGAACTCGGTCCCCCATCACTTTTTGGATCAGCGGCTCTAATAATGGGTAATGAGTACATCCTAAAATCAAAGTATCTAATTTTTGGTTCAAAAGCGGTGCTAGCGCCTCATTGACAATTCTTTCAGCGATTTCCCCGTCGTACTCCCCACTCTCTACAAGGGGGACAAATTTAGGACAGGCCTGACTTGTAACAAACAAACGGCTGTTTAACGCTTTTAATGCTTTTTCATAGGCACCACTTTTCACAGTCCCTACTGTCCCGATGATTCCTACCCGATAGTTTTTCGTACGTTTAATTGCCGCACGCGCCCCCGGATAAATGACTCCAAGGACAGGAATTTTCAACTCTGCCCGAATATCATCTAGGACCGCCGCCGTCGCTGTATTACAAGCGATGACAAGCATCTTAATATTTTTTTCTAATAAAAAGGTTGTTAATTCCCACGTGAATTTTTTAACCTCTTTAGGAGGTCTTGGTCCATATGGGCACCGGGCCGTATCTCCCAAATAAATGATTTTTTCATTTGGCAGCTGCCTCATAATTTCCTTTGCAACTGTTAATCCACCGACACCGGAATCGATAACACCAATTGATTGTTTCAAAATTCTCGCCTCATTTATTAACGCATTTCTTCATGCATCTTCGTTAAGTTGGTTTGCAGAAGCTGAATTTCTTCAACTGAGAAATTTGTCAAAACTTCTGCTAAATAAGCCTGGCGTTTTTTTATGACTTCATCAATGATTCTTTCGCCCTCTTCAAGAAGATGGATTTGAACAACACGGCGATCACTTGGTTTTTTCACCCTCATGACCAAATTGTTTTTTTCCATTCTGTCCACCAAATCAGTAGTGGTGCTGCAGGCTAAATACATTTTACTCGAAAGCTCGCCAATGGTCATATCGCCTTCATCAAAAAGCCATTGCAGCGCAATAAACTGCGGCGGGGTAATCTTATAGTTCGTTAACATTTCTCGCCCTTTTTGCTTAATGATTCCCGATATGTAACGTAAATCTTTTTCAATATTAGCAACCGTCTCACCAATAACGATCTGTGAATCTTCCACTTTCATCTATCCAACACCCCTAATAGGCAAAACACCCGACATTGTATAATAAACATAGTCCGCCCATAAATCTTGTTCTTATTTTCTACTTTTTTCGTCAAAATTTCAAGATATAACTTTCCGACAAAAACATGAACCGGCCTCCTATAGTAGGAGCCCGGTCATGATTATAGCTCTAGTTCTCCCATACGAAGGAGCTCTACAACTGCTTGTGATCGCCCCTTAACACCAAGCTTTTGCATGGCATTTGAAATATGATTCCGAACCGTTTTTTCGCTTATAAATAATTCACCAGCGATTTCCTTCGTGGTTTTGTCCTGTACTAACAGTTCGAATACTTCTCTTTCTCGTTTGGTGAGTAACGGCTTGTGAGTATATTCATTCTCCTTCAAGTATTGTGACCCTCCTTGCCTTCGCCAGTTATGAACCGTCGGGTGGGTATATATTTAGTCACCATATCATATGTGAACGATACTTAGGTAGTGACTATATTTACTTTTTAGGAAAATGATTTTCTGAAAAAAATATACGTTATCTTTTCATGAAAAAAGCCCTACAAAGTAAGGACTTTAAATAGGCTTTGCATAAATAATATATCGCTGAGGTGCGTTTCCTACAAAACGAAATGGATAACAGGTAATGACGATTAATTCCTCATTCGAATTTTGCAGGGTTATGATAGTTCTGTCATCGGCATCGACAATTTTTGTATGGGTTAACTCATACTGAAAGTTTCCGTTCGGCATCTGCACTTCGAAATGATCACCGACCTCCAACTCCCCTAAGCGGCGAAAAACAGTGTCTCGATGACCTGATAACACGATCTGGCCATTATCGCCTGGAAAATAAGATCCTTTATAGTGGCCAACGCCTTTTTTTAGATCATTAGCGTCAGTTCCTTCAACAATAGCTAATTCTGCTTCAATTTTCGGGATTGCTAAGATTCCCACAGTCTCACCAAAATCGGGAGCATCATCCTTGTTTCCCGTTCCATTTGGAGCAGTCGGCAGGAAGTCTTTTTGCTGCTGTGCGACAATTTCTTTTGCCTCTTTGAGCGATGCATCCGCTTGCAGCTTTGACTCAACGATTTGCCATATTCCAATTCCAATAATAATGACTCCAACCACAATGAATAGCAATGGAAGTTTTTTCACCGATATGTACCATCCTTTGAATACTAATTAGTACTAGTATAGCAAAATATTGTATAAAGACCTATTATAAATATTTAGCCAAGCGAAAAGAAAAACCTTCTTTCTTTGGTAGAAAGAAGGTTTTTGCAGTTAGCTATCTTGTTCAAGCTGGCTAGAAGTCGTTTGCTCCTTAAAAAAGCGCTTTTCTATTAAACTTGGTCACTTCCAAAGAAGTTTCTAAATGCTTGGATTGTTGTATCACGGTTTAATGCCGCAATCGATGTTGTCAATGGAATACCTTTTGGACATGATTGCACACAGTTTTGTGAGTTACCGCAGTTTGCGAGTCCACCATCACCCATAATCGCTTCTAAACGTTCTGCTCTGTTCATCTCACCTGTTGGATGAGCATTGAAAAGACGAACTTGCGAAAGCGGCTGCGGGCCAATAAAACTTGATTTGCTGTTAACATTTGGACATGCTTCTAAACAGACACCACAAGTCATACACTTGGAAAGCTCGTAAGCCCACTGGCGTTTTTTCTCTGGCATACGAGGTCCAGGTCCTAAGTCATAGGTTCCATCGATTGGAATCCACGCTTTTACTTTCTTTAAGGCATCAAACATTCTGCTGCGGTCTACTTGAAGATCACGGATAATTGGGAATGTTGCCATCGGAGCCAAGCGAATTGGCTGTTCCAGCTGATCAACAAGCGCCGAGCAGGATTGACGTGGTTTTCCGTTAATCACCATTGAACAAGCACCACAAACTTCTTCAAGACAGTTCATATCCCAGGCAATCGGGGTAGTAGCTTGTCCTTTTGTATTAACTGGATTTTTACGAATTTCCATTAACGCTGAAATAACATTCATATTTGGGCGATATGGAAGTTCGAACTCCTCTTCGTAAGGAGTAGAATCTTGCGCATCTTGACGTGTAATAATAAATTTTACCGTTTTATTTTCAGACATTTCTTCTACTCCCCTTTGTTTTTCGCATAGTTCCGTTCACGCGGCTTGATTAATGAAACATCCACTTCTTCATAATGGAAAGCTGGTGCAGATGAACTATCAACAAATTTTGCCATTGTTGTTTTTAAGAAGTTTTCATCATCACGGTTCGGGAACTCAGGTTTGTAGTGAGCCCCACGGCTTTCATTACGGTTGTAAGCGCCAATCGTAATTACACGAGCCAATTGAAGCATGTTCTGTAATTGACGAGTGAATGCGGCCCCCTGGTTGCTCCATTTAGATGTATCATTAATATTAATTTTTTTATAACGTTCCATTAATTCTTGAATCTTTGCATCCGTCTTCAATAATCTGTCATTGTGACGAACAACCGTTACATTGTCAGTCATCCATTCCCCAAGCTCTTTATGAAGAACGTATGCATTTTCAGTTCCATTTAAAGACATGATGTCATTCCACTTCGATTCCTGTTCTTTAACATGACGATCAAAAACAGAAGATGAAACAGCATCGGAGCTCTTTTCGAGACCCTTGATGTATTTAACTGCATTTGGTCCAGCTACCATTCCGCCAAATATTGCTGAAAGTAAAGAGTTTGCACCAAGACGGTTCGCACCATGCTGTGAATAATCACATTCACCAGCAGCGAATAGACCAGGAATATTCGTCATTTGATCATAATCAACCCAAAGTCCGCCCATTGAATAGTGAACCGCAGGGAAGATTTTCATCGGAACTTTACGAGGATCATCACCCATGAATTTTTCATAGATTTCAATAATTCCACCAAGTTTAATATCCAATTCCTTTGGATCCTTATGAGAAAGATCAAGGAATACCATGTTTTCACCGTTGATACCAAGCTTTTGATTCACACAAACATCGAAAATCTCACGTGTTGCAATGTCACGTGGTACCAGGTTTCCATAGGCAGGATATTTTTCCTCTAGGAAGTACCAAGGCTTACCATCTTTATACGTCCATACACGTCCGCCCTCACCGCGTGCTGATTCACTCATTAGACGAAGCTTATCGTCTCCAGGAATGGCAGTTGGATGAATTTGAATCATTTCTCCATTTGAGTAATAAGCACCTTGCTGATAAACGATCGATGCAGCAGATCCAGTATTAATAACAGAGTTTGTTGTCTTTCCAAAAATAATTCCAGGACCACCAGTAGCCATAATAACTGCATCTGCAGCAAATGACTTGATTTCCATAGAAGTTAAATTTTGTGCTACTATTCCACGGCATATACCGTCATCATCAACGACTGATCCTAAGAACTCCCAGCCCTCATATTTTGTAACCAAACCAGCAACTTCGTGACGGCGAACCTGCTCATCTAATGCATAAAGCAGCTGTTGACCAGTAGTGGCTCCAGCGAAGGCTGTACGTGAATGCTGTGTACCACCGAAGCGGCGGAAGTCCAATAGTCCTTCAGGAGTACGGTTAAACATAACACCCATACGGTCCATTAAATGAATGATTCCTGGCGCTGCTTCACACATCGCCTTAACCGGCGGCTGGTTAGCTAGGAAGTCTCCGCCATAAACAGTATCGTCAAAGTGAATCCACGGAGAATCCCCTTCACCTTTTGTATTTACAGCTCCGTTCATACCGCCTTGGGCACAAACAGAGTGAGAACGTTTTACAGGAACAAGAGAAAATAAATCTACTGGAGTTCCTTCTTCTGCAACCTTAATCGTTGCCATCAAGCCAGCTAAACCGCCGCCGACTATGATCACCTTACCTTTACTCATCGTGACTCACTCCCTTTAATCCAAAATCCAATATTTTATCGACATATTAAACAAAAGCTAGTAATGTTCTAACTCCAATAATAGAAAGAACAACGAAAACACCAATCGTAAAGTATGTAGAAATTACTTGTGAACGAGGTGATACCGTAATCCCCCAGCTTACCAAGAATGACCACAAACCATTTGCAAAGTGGAAAATAGTTGAAATTACACCAATAAGATAGAATCCGAACATAAATGGTGATGATAAGATTTCATTCATCATGTCAAAGTTAACATGTGCGCCGAAAGCAGCTGCTACACGTGTTTGCCAAACGTGCCATGTAATAAAAATCAATGTGATTACCCCTGAAATACGTTGGAGCATGAACATCCAGTTTCTAAAAAACCCAAATTTACTTGTGTTGTTTTTCGCAGTGAAGGCGATATAAAGCCCATAGATTGCATGAAATAAAATTGGTAAATAAATAATTACAGTTTCTAGGACAATTTTAAATGGAAGACTTCCCATGAAATCTGATGCCCTGTTAAAGGACTCAGGTCCTCCTGTAGCAAAATGGTTGACTACTAGATGCTGCATGAGAAAGATTCCGATTGGAATTACTCCCAGCAATGAATGCAATCTCCGATACGCAAACTCTCGATTCCCCGCCATAATTTACCCCCCTTGAATTTTTCAAATGATGTTAAGCCTGTTCCCCTATTGTTCTCACCCGGAAAAAATCATTAACTTAGCACCACTGTGACAATTATGTGACATGTCCATTTTACTCCCATCATCATAGAGCGTCAAGAAAACGGATACACAAAAACACTTATAAAAATAAAATTTTTAAAATATATTGATATTATAATAGTTATGAAATCGCTTACATTTTATATGGTATTTTTTACTAATAAACCCAATAGAAATACAATTAATTCCTTATCGATATCGGTAAGAGAGGAAAATGTTTAGGACATGATAGTTATGATAGAACATTTAGGTTGGTATGTTGAAATAACAATACTCCTCTGGGATACACACTAATATTTCCCATTTGAAACTCAGTAATGAAACAAGACAGGAATTGTATATAATAGAATGGTAGAAAGAGGGGAATACAATGAATGAAAGTACTGCAGTCGAATTAAAGTTACAAACTGAGGAACCAAGAAGTGTTTCCATTTTTGGCTATGAATTAATTAGGGAAAACATCCTGCCTGAAATTTTAGGCAAAGATGCACCTGAAATCCTTTATTGGGCCGGAAAAAGATTGGCACGTAAGTATCCATTAAATACAATGGAGGAAATTATTGATTTCTTCTCAAAAGCTTCATGGGGCCAGCTAGAAATCAAAAATGAACGGAAAGATGAAATCGAATTCGAGCTCTTCAGCCCGCTCATCGTCTCCCGTGTCAAATCAAAAGCCGAACACTACTTCCAAATCGAAGCCGGTTTCCTTGCCCAACAAATCGAAACCCAAAAACAAGTCACAGCAGAAACCTTCGAACACCCAGCAAAAAAAGCAAACAAAGTCCAATTCACCGTTAAATGGGACCGAAAAGACTCTCTTTAATGTGGTGCCTGTCACCGCTCGTGGACACTGTCCACCTCAGGCGTACACTAACAAACCTCAACTCAAAAAAGCTTTCATTGGAGAATGATCTCAATGAGAGCTTTTTGGGTTGCTTACGTTTATTTTATTTGCGTGATTGTGTTGTTTTAGTTTCTACCGTTCTACCTTTCCTCAGCGAGTCCGAATGCTTGGTGGAGTGTTTCGACGGCTTTTAGCATATGTTGTTCTTCGACAACGGCCGATACTTTGATTTCAGACGTGCTGACCATTTTCACTTGAATTCCGCTTACTGCAAGAACTTCAAACATTTTTGCAGCTACACCTGGATTGGATACCATTCCTGATCCGACGATGGAGACCTTCGCTAATTTATTCTCTGCATCCAGTTGTTCATAATTTAGCGAATCTTTATTGTCTTCAAGAACTCTTAATGTATCCATTAAATCTTCCGTTTTAATCGAAAAAGCCAAATTAGCTGTTTCTGCTTCCGTTGTACTTTGAACAATAATGTCTACGTTTAAATGATTTTCTGCAAGTGTCGTAAAAATCGTCGATAAGCTCGTTAATGAGTTTTTCAACCCCAATACACTGACCTTCGTAATTTCATCTTCAAATGCAACCCCACGGACAACTAAATTTTGTTCCATTGATGCTTCCTCCTCAATCACTGTTCCTTCTATATTTTCCATGCTTGAGCGAACCTCAAGCCGAACTTGGTAATTTTTCGCAAACTCAACTGCTCTAGGGTGAAGGACACCAGCACCCAAATTAGCGAGCTCAAGCATTTCATCATAGGAGACGGATAAAAGTTTACGTGCACTTTTCACATATCTTGGGTCAGTTGTGAACACCCCAGTAACATCTGTATAGATATCGCACTTATCTGCGCCCAGAGCAGCTGCTAATGCAACCGCAGTTGTATCAGATCCACCGCGGCCAAGTGTTGTAATCTCGCCAGTATCAGTCAAACCCTGGAATCCTGCCACAATCACTACTTTTCCCTCAGAGAGCTCCCCCTTTATTGCCTCGGTATTGATGTTTGTTATCCTGGCATTTCCGTGGACAGACTCTGTTGAGATTCCCGCTTGCCAGCCAGTAAAGGAAACAGCCGGCAGTCCCTGCTCATTTAATGCCATTGACAGTAAGGCGATTGTAACCTGCTCGCCTGTTGATAAAAGCATATCCATTTCCCTCTTATTGGGCTGATTAGAAATTTCTCTCGCTAAACTTACTAACTGATCCGTTGATTTCCCCATCGCTGAAACGACAACAACCACCTGGTTCCCCTGCTCGGTTTCTGCTTTAACTCGTTCTACTACATTTATAATTCTTTCGACGCTACCGACGGAGGTTCCTCCAAATTTTTGAACAATTAAACCCATCATTTCCCCTGCTTTCAGTTATTTGTTCGCTATCATTATTTTGCCACAAAAAATAAAAAGCAATGAGAAGGGTATCTCATTGCTTTAAAAATACACAAAGAAAAAATCTTTTGCGCAGGACAATGTAAGATAGCTCTCCAAGACAATGTCTTGACAATCCAGTATTTATTCAACACTGGACCAGCAAAGAAAGAAATGAGACTCTCTCCACTTCGGCGAACATCCCCTTTCATGATTCTTCACAGAAGCTCATCCTTCTCCGAATCATTACTCTTGAAGCTCGCACCTCTACCTTCACTTTAGTATATTAAAGTGATAGTAATATAATTTTCACTCATTATAGCATAGTCCCATTTTTCCGACAATAACTAGGACTGAAGTTTTTTGATCAGTTCTTCTGCCACATTAAGCGGAATTCCTATTTCTCTAAAATCCTCGATCGTGGCTTCCTTCATTTTCTTAACAGAGCCAAATTGCTTTAACAATTGCTTTTTCCGTTTCTCGCCGATTCCAGGAATATCATCCAGCAAGGACTGAAAGGCACTTTTTCCTCGGGTTTGGCGATGGAAGGTAATCGCAAACCGGTGGACCTCATCCTGGATTCTCTGTAATAAATAAAACTCCTGGCTATTTCTTGCCAGCGGAACGATTTCAAGCGGGTTTCCGTATAAAAGCTGTGAGGTTCGATGCCGTTCATCCTTGGCTAAGCCCGAAAGCGGAATATCTAAACCAAGTTCATTTTCAAGAACATCCCTTACCGCTTCAATATGACCTTTGCCGCCATCGATGATAATTAAATCCGGCAACGGCAGTCCTTCCTTTAGTACCCTGGAATATCGTCTACGCGTTACCTCACGCATGGATTCATAGTCGTCAGGTCCCTTAACGGTTTTAATCTTATATTTACGGTATTCCCGTTTATTCGGCTTCCCATCAATAAAAACAACCAAAGCTGAGACCGGATCTGTCCCTTGGATATTTGAGTTATCGAATGCCTCAATTCGATGCGGCGTATAGATCCCCATCATTTCTCCTAAATTTTCAACCGCTTTAATGGTTCGATCCTCATCCTTTTCTATCAAAGAAAACTTCTCATTTAAGGCGATGCCTGCATTCTTTATCGCCATCTTAACTAAATCCTTTTTCGGGCCTCGCTGTGGCTTTAACACTTTTACTTGAAGAAGTTGTTCAGCCAAACTTAAATCAATTTCGTCCTGGATTAAAATTTCTTTTGGTTTTATATGATTGGCTTTTTCATAAAATTGACCAAGAAATGTAAGAATTTCCTCTTCTGACTCATTGTAAATCGGAAACATCGAAACATCCCGCTCGATTAATTTACCTTGCCTTACAAAAAATACTTGAACACACATCCAGCCTTTATCAACCGAATAGCCAAAGACATCACGGTCCGTAAAATCGGTCATCGTGATTTTCTGCTTTTCCATAATGGTTTCAATATGAATGATTTTATCGCGAAATTCCTTTGCCCGCTCAAAATCTAGTTCCTCAGAAGCAGCGGTCATTTTTTCAGTTAGGTCTTTTTTAATATCCTTAAAACCACCATTTAAAAAGCGGGTAATTTCATCGGTCATTTCCTTGTATTGTGCTTCCTCAACCTCGTTGACACATGGTGCCAGGCACTGCCCCAAATGGTAATACAGACAGACCCGATCCGGAAGGGTCGAGCATTTTCGTAACGGGTAGATTCGATCCAGCAGCTTTTTCGTTTCATTGGCTGCCATGACGTTGGGATAAGGACCAAAATATTTTCCTTTATCTTTTTTTACTTTCCTCGTTATGATCAGTTTTGGATGCCTTTCCGCTGTCAGTTTGATAAACGGATAGGTTTTATCATCCTTTAACATAATATTGTATTTAGGATCATACTTCTTGATTAAATTAAGCTCCAATAGCAGGGCCTCAATATTCGACGATGTAACGATATATTCAAAGTCCTCGATCTCTTGAACCAGCCTCAACGTTTTTCCGTCATGTGACCCGTTAAAATAAGAGCGAACCCGATTTTTTAAGATTTTTGCTTTACCTACATAAATGATCGTTCCCTGACGGTCTTTCATTAAGTAGCAGCCAGGCTGATCAGGCAGCAAAGTCAGTTTCTGTTTAATGTTTTCGTTCATTCCGACTGCTCCTCTCTCCGTCTAGTTTTTATTACTATCTTAAAATTTTAAAACAAATGTCCTGTAAAGAAAAGCAGTACTTTGTTACCATTACCAGAAATTAAAAAACCTTAGCTGCTGTGAGCTAAGGTTTACCTTCAAGGCTTAAACGTGTTTTTCAAGTACGCTTGCTAAAGCATCTTTTGGTTGGAAGCCGACTACTTTGTCAACCACTTCGCCATTTTTGAAAACAAGTAATGTAGGAATACTCATAACGCCGTATTTAGCAGCTGTTTCTTGGTTTTCGTCTACATCTAATTTAACGATTTTTACTTTATCGCTCATTTCGGAATCTAATTCTTCAAGAACAGGAGCAATCATTTTACAAGGACCGCACCATGGAGCCCAGAAATCTGCAAGTACAAGACCAGAGCCTGTTTCAGCAGAGAAATTTTGATCAGTAACGTTTGAAATAGCCATTTTGTTTAGCCTCCTAATGAATAACTTAAATACTACCGAAAGTATAACATCGTTTAAGTAATCATGCTAATAATCTGTTTCGCATCTAATTTTCCCTAAATAAAAATTCGTATTCTTCCCGATTTGCTAAAAAACGAGCGAGCGGTTGTTCACCGCTCGCCCACAAATAATATTATGAATGTACTTTAAGCTTCTTAAATTCTTCCGTTAATAATGGAACTACTTCAAATAGATCGCCAACGATACCGTAATCTGCTACCTTAAAGATGTTAGCTTCTGGATCTTTGTTAATCGCAACGATAATTTTAGAATTGGACATACCAGCTAAGTGCTGAATCGCCCCTGAAATTCCACAGGCAATGTATAGGTCAGGTGTAACAACTTTTCCTGTTTGACCGATTTGTAATGAATAGTCACAGTAGTCAGCGTCACAAGCACCACGAGAAGCTCCAACTGCTCCGCCTAAAACCTGTGCTAATTCTTTTAATGGTTCAAAGCCTTCCGCACTCTTCACTCCGCGTCCGCCGGAAATAACCACTTTCGCTTCGCTTAAATCCACACCTTCACTTGCTTTTCTAACCACCTCTTTAATGATGGCACGGAGATCTTTAATTTCAACCGAAACGGAAGAAACTTCACCAGTTCTGCTTTCATCCTTTGCAAGTGGAGCAATATTGTTGGGACGAATACTTGCAAAAATTAGGCCGTCCGTCACTATTTTCTTTTCAAACGCTTTACCTGAATAGATTGGTCTTGTAAAGACAACATTTCCACCAGCAACTTCAACAGCCGTTGCATCAGAAATTAATCCAGAAGAAAGTTTTGCAGCAATTCTAGGCGATAGGTCTTTTCCAAGTGCTGTATGGCCAATAACCAATCCTTCTGGTGTCTCTTGGTCAAGCACCGCTAATAAAGCTTGGGAATACCCATCAGAAGTATATTGCTTTAACTTTTCATCTTCTACTACAACAACGCGATCTGCACCGTATTGAATTAATTCTGCACCTAAAGCGCTTACAGATTCGCCGACTAATACCCCAACAACTTCTCCGCCTTCTGCTACTGTTTTTGCTGCAGCAATCGCTTCGAAAGATACATTACGTAAAGATCCGTCACGTGTTTCTCCTAATACTAATACTTTTCTTGACATTCCTTTTACCTCCTGCACTTCAATTTGAGTTTATGTTCGATTAGATTACTTTCGCTTCTGTATGAAGAAGGTGAACAAGTTCTTTTACTTGATCAGCTATTTCACCTGATAAAACTTTTCCAGCTTCTTTGCTAGCGGGCAAGTATATTTCAATCGTTTTTGTTTTTGCTTCTACGTCATCTTCTTCAAGGTCTAAATCATCTAGTTCCAATTCATCAAGCGGCTTCTTCTTCGCTTTCATGATACCTGGTAATGATGGATAACGAGGTTCATTTAAACCTTGCTGTGCTGTTACCAATAACGGAAGACTTGTTTCGATTACCTCAGAATCACCTTCAACATCGCGTGTAACAGTAGCTTTTGTACCATCAATCTCAAGTTTCGTAATTGTCGTTACATACGGAATGTTTAATAATTCAGCTACGCGTGGACCTACTTGACCTGAACCGCCATCAATGGCTACGTTTCCGCCTAGGATGAGGTCAGCATTTTTATCTTTCAAGTATTCTGCAAGAATCTTTGCAGTAGTAAATTGATCACCGTATTCAAGATCATCTTCTGTATTAATTAAAACCGCTTTGTCTGCTCCCATTGCAAGCGCAGTACGGAGTTGCTTTTCTGCTTCTTCATTGCCAACTGAAATAACGGTTACTTCACCGTCATTTGCATCACGGACTTGAATCGCTTCTTCAATCGCATATTCATCGTAAGGATTGATGATAAATTCAGCACCATCTTCATTGATTTTTCCGCCGGAGATAGAGATTTTTTCCTCAGTGTCAAACGTTCTTTTCATGAGTACATAAATGTTCATGGTTTCCCTCCTATAATGCAAACATTTTTTCTGTTTTAAAGATTAAGAAAATTTTATTTAAAAAAATATTTTAACTTCTGAATAAGAAGTTATTCACCTTTAAAATTCGGCTCTCTTTTTTCAATAAAAGCCTGAATGCCTTCCTTGGCATCTTTGGAAACAAAAACTTCACCAAATAACACAGCTTCACGATTTGAGCCTTCATAAAACTCTTGCGTTTTAGCGTAGTTCAATAATTCAATGGTAGCTTTAATCGCTCCCGGACTTTTCTTAGCAATCTTAGCAGCTAAGGTGTAAGCTCTTTCTAATACCTCTTCTTCCGGATAAGCATGGTTGGCTAGTCCATATTGAACGGCTTCAACACCAGTAATTGGTTCTGATGTGAACAGCATTTCAGCTGCTCTTGCAGTACCAATATATTTTGGCAAGCGCTGCGTGCCGGCAAAACCAGGAATTAAACCAAGCTGAAGTTCTGGAAGACCAAGCTTTGCTTTTTCACTTACAAGCCGAATGTGACAGGCCATCGCTAGTTCAAGGCCGCCGCCAAGGGCTGCACCATGAATCGCAGCAATAATTGGTTTAGGAAATTTCTCCATCCGGACAAATAAATCTTGTCCATATTTTCCAAGATTTGAAAAACCGTCTGAAGAAGAAACCGTAGTGAATTCTTTAATGTCTGCTCCTGCCGAAAAGAAACGACCTTCCCCATGAATGACTATTACTTTAATATCACGGTTGGGTTCAATTTCATCCAGTGCAGCCGACAATTCCCTTAATAAACCAGAAGAAAGGGCATTTGCCGGTGGACGTTGAAAGGTGATTGTTGCAATACCGTCTTGATTAGACCATCTTAAATATTCCAAATTATCCCCTCCTATTGCACATGAAGTTTATTGATTTCCGCAGCCTTTAATTAATAGCTGATGAATCGGCTTAGCCAGTGCAACTAAGTCATATTTTTCCTCATTCAAAACCCAAGTCGTAACGGTTTCATCCATCGTCCCGAAGATCATCTGCCGGGCTAGACGGACATCGAGGTCGCTTGAAAACTCTCCCGTTTCTTTTCCTTCAATGATGATTTTATCGATAACCTCTAGATATCCTTTAAGAACTTTATTAATTTTCATACGGAGTTCTTTACTAGATTGGCGTAATTCAAGCTGTGTTACAATTGCCATGTGATGGTCATCAGAAAGGTTTTTAAAATGAGTTTCTATCATCATTAATAACTTCTCCGCCGCCGTCTGTTTTCCTGCTATCATTTCGTCAATTTTTTCAACAAAACTTCCCATTTTTTCTTCAAAGAGTGAGATGAGAATGTCTTCTTTGTTTTTAAAATAAAGATAAATCGTTCCATCAGCGACTCCAGCCTGTTTCGCAATTTTCGACACCTGGGCCTGATGATAACCAACTTCAGCGATCGCAATGACTGCTGCATCAATGATTTGCATGTATTTCGGCTTATTTTTTTTCAACGCTCTCCCCCCTTTGAAGAAAACAAAATAGTAAAAAGAAAATATGAATGAATAATCATTCATATTTCAATAATAGTTTTTATATGTATTTCTGTCAAGAAATACTGTGTACTTTTTTATCATACTTAACTGTCAATATGAAGACAAGCTATATCGGTCAAAAAAAAAGGGTTCAACTATTACTAGACATTAGGCGCGTTTTTTGTTTTCTTCTTCTATTTTTTGCATTTCTTCTTCAACAAGTGTTCGTCGAAGGATTTTCCCAACAGCTGTTTTCGGTAATTCTTCTCTAAACTCATATAATCTAGGAGCTTTGTATGCTGCTAAATATTTTCTAGCAAATTGATTTAATTCATCCGCGGTTACTTTTGAGCCTTCTTTTAAAACGATATATACCTTCACCGTTTCTCCCCGATATGGATCAGGTATCCCTGCTGCCACTGCTTCTAATACATCTGGATGTTCATACAATACTTCTTCGATCTCTCTCGGATAAATATTATATCCGCCAGCAATAATCATATCCTTTTTCCTATCAACGATATAAAAATAGCCATTTTCGTCCATATAGCCAAGATCTCCCGTAGACAACCATCCGTCTTTTAATGTTTCTTCCGTTGCCTCAGGACGATTCCAATAGCCTTTCATGACTTGCGGACCTTTAATAATAATTTCCCCAATTTCACCAACTGGCATTAATTCTCCCGTATCCATTGAAACAATTCTAACCTCTGTATCCGGCCATGGCACACCAATACTGCCTTTTACTCTTGGGCGATCCCACAAGAAATTGGAGTGGGTAACTGGAGACGTTTCGGTTAAACCATATCCTTCAACCAGCTTTCCTCCCGTTACTTCCTCAAACTCCTCTTGGACTTCATGAGGGAGTGGAGCTGAACCACTAATACAAGAATCTATTGATGAAAGATCATATTTTTTCAAGTCTGGATGGTTTAATAAGCCAATATAAATCGTTGGTGCCCCAGGAAACAAGGTTGGGCGTTGTTTCTGGATTGTTTTCAAAGTCGTCAAGACATCGAACTTAGGCAGTATGATCATTTTATTTCCCTGCATAACTGTCAAAATTAATACGGTTGTCATCCCATATACATGAAAAAACGGTACAATTCCCAAGACTGATTCTTCACCTGGTTTGCTTCTATATAGCCACGCCTTGCACATGGAGGAATTAGCTACCAAATTTTTGTGCGTAAGCATGACTCCCTTCGGTGAACCCGTTGTTCCTCCAGTATATTGAAGGAGGGCAATATCCTCTTCAAAATTAAAATTATATTCTATAAGTTTGTTAGGATTCGTTTTTAAGATTTCTTTAAACAAATGAGTACTGCCTTCATGTTTCACATTGACAACAATACCGTATTGCTTTTTCTGCACAAAAGGGTAAACAAGATTCTTTGGAAATGGAAGATAGTCTTTGATAGCGGTTACAATAATATGCTGTAAATCTGTTTGCGGCATCACTTTTGAAACACGAGGATAGAGGATGTCAAGTGTGATGATCGCTTTTGTTCCAGAGTCCTTCAATTGATATTCAAGCTCACGCTCTGTATATAACGGATTTGTTTGTACGACAATTCCTCCGGCCATTAAGATACCGAAATAGCTGATTACCGATTGTGGTGTATTAGGAAGCATAATGGCAACACGGTCATCTTTCTTGATGCCAATTTGCTGAAGGTAACTGGCAAAGGTTAATGCATCATGGTAAAGTTCTTTATATGACATCTCCTTTCCCATAAAATGTATTGCTGTTTTTTCTGGAAATTTTTCTGCAGCATGGATTAAATAATGCTGTAAAGGCTCATTTAAATAATCAAGGGTTCCTGGAATTTCTTCTGGATAGTGCTTGAGCCATGGTTTGGAATCATACATATTAACCCTCCTTTTTTTATCTACTTCTCTTTCATTATATTATAGTCAGATTCTTTAAACAATTAAAAATTAGACAGATTTTGACAACGACTAATAAATAAAAAAACACCGCTGAATTTGTTTCAGCGATGTTTCTTATTACGTAAAAAAGATTAGATAAATTATACCGATTAGCACGAACACGCCGCAAAAACCAAGAAGTACTTTCGCTAATGTCTCCACTTTTTATTCTCCCCTTATGATATACCTGCGCCAATTACATATGACAATCCAACGGATATGATCAGTGAGATGAGTCCAACCGCCCGGTTATCATTCTGAATCTCTTCATCGACCCGAAATTTAGGCGTTAAAAATTCAAAGATAAAATATCCTCCAAGTAAAAGTAAATATCCGAAGACTCCCCAGCTGACCATCGTGATTAGCGAATCATTTTGTTCGATGCTATAGCGAAAAATATTGGAAATACCAAATATCTTCCCCCCAGTCGCCATCGCCACTGAAATATTTCCTTTTTTGATTTCATCCCAATTTTTATATTTGGTTACCAATTCGAAAAGCGCTAAAAATACAATCACGCATAAAATAACCACGCTATAATAGGCTGCAATTTGAATATATACGTTATCCCAAAACTGGTTCATTCCCTATTCTCCTGGTTTTTATTTAAATTCCACAATGGTAACACCTGAACCGCCTTCACCCGCTTCACCAAAGCGAATTTTCTTTACAGAGCGGTGATTGCGCAGATATTCCTGAACACCTTGTCTTAATGCTCCAGTGCCTTTTCCATGAATAATCGAAACACGTGGATAACTCGATAATAACGCATCATCAATATATTTTTCCACTCTTAGAAGTGCGTCCTCATATCTTTCCCCGCGCAGATCTAATTCAAGTTTTACATCAGCATCTCTTCCTCTGACAATTGCCATCGGCTTCGTCTCAACGGGCTTCGGAGTACTGATATACTCCATATCCTTTTCTTTTACCTTCATTTTCAGGATTCCGATTTGTACCTGCCACTCATTACCCGATACTTTTTCAATCAGGCTGCCCTTTTGTCCAAACGTCAAAACATTGACTTCATCACCTGGCATTAATGTATGTGTCTTCGTTTTCTTAATGATTTGTTTCGAAGATTTCTTTATTTCTGGTGCCGCTTCTTGGAGACGGCGTTTTGCATCGATTAATTCATGCTCTTTAATTTCGGCATTCTTTTCCAGCCTCATTTTTCGAAGATCCCGAATAATCTTTTCTGCTTCACTTTTCGCGTCTTCAAGAATATCCTGCGCATTTTCAGCGGCTTTTTCAAGCATCGCATCTTTTTGCTCATAGAATTCAATCATTTGCTTTTGTAAATCCTTATGAAGCATTTCAGCCTGTTTCCTATACGCTCTGGCTTCTTCATGTTCGATTTCAGCCTGCCGTTTACTTTCTTCTAGTGAAGAAATCATTTTATCAATTTGATTCGTATCCTCACTCACATGGGATCGCGCGGATTGGATGACTCGTTCGTTTAATCCTAAGCGTTTTGAGATTTCAAAAGCATTACTGCGTCCCGGCACCCCTAATAAAAGCTTATAGGTTGGACTTAATGTTTCAACATCAAACTCCACGCTAGCATTTAACACTCCTTCACGGTTATAGCCATATGCCTTTAATTCTGGGTAATGGGTCGTAGCAATCACCCTTGCGCCCCTGTTATGGACTTCATCTAAAATCGAAATCGCTAGTGCCGCCCCTTCCTGAGGGTCTGTCCCAGCACCTAGTTCATCAAATAACACAAGGCTATTAAAATCAACTTTTTCTAAAATATCTACAATATTCACCATGTGGGATGAAAAGGTACTCAAGCTTTGTTCAATCGATTGTTCATCCCCTATATCAGCATAAATGGCATCAAAGACCGCTAACTCGGAACCATCATAAGCAGGTACCTGCAGGCCTGCCTGTGCCATTAACGAACATAAACCAAGTGTCTTTAACGTTACCGTTTTCCCACCAGTGTTTGGACCAGTGATCACAATCGTTGTAAATTCCTTGCCAAGCATGATGTCGTTCGCTACAACCTCATCGATCGGAATCAGCGGATGTCTTGCCTTATATAAGGCAATTCTCCCCTCATTATTCATCAGCGGCATCGATGCCTTGATCTTTCTTCCGTATCTGGCCTTTGCAAATATAAAATCTAAGTTTGCTAACACCTCGACAATGACAAGCAATTCACTTTCATGCTCTGCCGTACTTGCCGAAAGCGCTGTTAAAATACGTTCTATCTCCAGCTGTTCTTTTACCCGAATATCCTGTAATTGATTGTTTAACTGGACGATCACCTGCGGCTCGATGAACAGTGTTTGACCTGAAGAGCTTTGGTCATGAATAATCCCGCCATAGTGACCGCGATACTCCTGTTTAACCGGTATGACAAATCGATCATTCCGAATAGTGACAATCGCATCAGACAGCATTTTTTGCGCATTGGAGGAACGAATCATATTTTCTAATTTTTCTCGCACCCGTGCTTCGTTTGAGCGAAGCTGCTGCCTTAAGGAACGGAGCAATTCGCTAGCGCCGTCAAGTACCTCGCCGCTTTCATCAATCGCTTGCTTAATCGATTGCTCCAAGTTTGTTAATGGGATAATCCGCTCAACCTGCTCTAGTAAAATCGGGATCTCCGTTCTTTCCTCTGCAATATCCTCGATAAATCTTTTCATTTGACGACTTGCATGGATTGTACTTGCCACTTGAACTAATTCATATGGGCTAAGGACACCACCAATCACCGAGCGTTTAATATGGGCGCGAATATTGTGAATCCCAGAAAGGGGTACATTTCCTTTAATTCGTAGTACTGTTGCAGCTTCATCCGTTTCCGCTTGAAGCTTTACCACTTCTTCAAAATCGGTTGAGGGGACAAGCTGATTAATTTTATCTATTCCAAGTGAAGAGGCAGCATGTTCTAATAGCTGCTCTCTTACTTTTGTAAATTCTAAAACCTTTAATGTTCTTTCTTGCATGGAGTGGGACCTCCTTAATTTCGATTATGCAAAAATTCTAGTAACTCCTGAGTTTCCATTGCGTTTATCACCGATGATTTTTTTATCCAGCCTTTTTTCGCAGCGGAAACACCAATTTCCATTTGTGCTAAGGTATCCACCCGATGGGCATCCGTATTGATCATGATTTTCACACCTGCATCCTGTGCTTTTCTTAAGCTTTCAGCAGCAAGATCCAGGCGATTCGGATTCGCATTTAATTCTAGCGCCGTGTTCGTTTCCTTTGCCAGCTCAATCAGTAAATCGATATCAACATCGTACCCTTCGCGGCGGCCTATTTTTCTGCCAGTAGGATGGGCAATTAAATCAACATGGGCATTTTTTAAGGCGGTCGTTAACCGCTCCATTATCTTTTCCCTTGGCTGTGAAAAAGCAGAATGGATCGAAGCGATGACAAAATCCAGTTCTGCTAATACGTCATCCTCATAATCAAGTGTACCATCTGGTAATATATCCATTTCCACACCGGACAAGATGACAATATCATCATATTTGTCATTTAATATCTTAATTTCTTCTTTCTGCTGCAATAACCGCTCCCGGGTCAGCCCATTAGCCACCTTTAAGTACTGAGAATGATCGGTAATCGCCATGTATTTATAGCCGCGTGCCCGGCAGGCCTCGACCATTTCCTCAATCGTATGGGCGCCATCACTCCAAGTAGAGTGCATATGCAGGTCACCTTTTATATCATTTATTTCGATTAGACAATGTTCAGCAGAAAACTCCTCTACTTCTTTCCCATCTTCCCTTAATTCTGGTGGAATAAAAGGAAGATCAAAATGTTTGAAAAATTCTTCTTCTGTGGAGAAGGTTAAAATTTCACCAGTTTCTGTGTTTTCTACCCCATACTCACTAATTTTTTCCCCACGTTCTTTCGCCAGTTGTCTCATTCGAACATTATGATCCTTTGAACCAGTAAAATGATGCAATGTCGTTGTAAACTCCTCTGGTTCTACAAGCCGGAAGTCCACCGATACATCATAATCAAATACAAATACGACCGAAACCTTCGTATCTCCAGCACCGACAATTTCTTTTATGTTCGGCATTTCTAAAAGCTGCTGTTTTACAATCGCCGGATTCTCGGTGGCGATAATGAAATCAAGGTCTTTAATCGTTTCCCGCATCCTCCGTAAACTGCCAGCCCTGGAGAATCGGTGAATCTCTTCCATTGTACTTAATTTTTCTTCTATTTGTTCCGCTATTGGAAGCATATAGGCAAGCGGCAGCCGTTCTGGACGTGAACCAAAATTGGCAATCGCACTTAAGATTTTCTCTTCTGTCTTTTTCCCAAAACCAGCAAGCACCTGAACCTTTCCCGCTTTGCAGGCTTCTTCTAAACTTGTTACATCTTCAATACCCAATTCTTTATAAAGCTTAGCAATTTTCTTGCCACCAAGCCCTGGCAGTTGCAATAGCGGGATTAATCCCTTTGGTACTTGTTCCTTCAGCTCCTGTAAAACTGTCGACTTTCCCTCTTTTATGTATTCTTCAATCACAGCTGCCGTCCCTTTTCCAATTCCCGAGATAGTCGTGAAATCCTCAATACCTGATAGGCTGCGGTCATCAAACTCTAAAGCTGATGCGGCCTTACGAAAGGCTGAGATTTTAAAGGGATTTTCCCCTTTTAACTCAAGATAAACGGCGATCGTTTCTAATAATCGAATTAAATCCTTTTTATTTACTTCCATCTCTTACACCTACCTTAAAATTAACTTGTCCATTTTGAAAAGAAAAACTTCTCTGCTACAGAGAAGTTAAAGCAGCTGAATATTCAAGCCAGATTGTTTTGATTTGCTCCGATAGAAATGGTGTATGGTTCACAATCATGTTGGCCATTACCGAGTCATCCAAAGGATTCTGTAAAACTTCCATTGGAATTAATGCACCAATATATAATAGAATAAAGAGAATCAGATAGACTTCAAAGAAACCTAATGTAGCCCCAGCCCATACATTCAACTGTTTTAGGATTGGTAAATGGGCAATAAAGTCTAACATCGAACCAATTATTTGCAATAAGATCTTCACCGCAAAAAAGATGATAACAAAGGCAATCGCCCGATAAAAAGCCGCTTCCATATGTTGATTGTCGGTTAATAGACTTAATGGTGAGGTTTCGCCTAGATTCGGGTATGGAACCCATAATGTTAGTTTCGGAGCTAAATCAGCGTAGTATAAATATGCTGCTACGTATGCAATAATAAAACCTGTTAAATGGACTAATTGCAAAATGAAGCCTCGTTTTAAACCAATAAAAAGACCAATAATTAATAAAAGAATAATTGCTAAATCCAACATGACTTTTTCAGTCCTTTTCCTTATGTAGTTCAGCCTGCAGCCGTTCTAATTGATCTTTAATCTTAATATAATCATTGACGGCATTAACCGCTGTTAAAACAGCGAGCTTACTGACATCTAGTGAGGGATTCCTGAGACCGATTTCTCGCATTTTATCGTCAACCAACGATGCCACGTACCGAATATGACTTGGGCTTTCGGTACCTAAAATAACATATTGTTGGCCATATATATCCACAGTGGTTCTATTTTTTTGATTATTTGACAAAATAAGTGCCTCCATTCGACTCAAGGGAAATCCTATTCTATATCATAACACGAACACAAGGAAGACGAAAAGTATAACAGTACTATCTGGGGGATTTTTCCTACCTGTTAAAAGAGGAGTGTGCCAAGTTTGGCGAATGTAGTCTTAAACCGAAGTATGAATGAAATTGTCGAAATGAAAAAGTATTATGATGGGAAATTGCTAGAAAAAGCTCCACCTGGAAGTGTTTTTTCCGCGAAGACTTCGAACTGCACGATTACAGCCTATAAATCGGGAAAAGTTCTTTTTCAAGGGAATGGCAGTGAAGCAGAAGCCGGTAGATGGGGCGAGGCTGTTCCTATTGTGAAGTCCCCTGGCAAAGCAAAGAGTCCGAAAGGCAATCTTCCGGAAGGTTTTAGTCAATGGTCGGTGATTGGTTCGGATGAAGTGGGCACAGGTGACTTTTTTGGCCCGATTACCGTCGTAGCAGCGTATGTATGCAAAGAGGATATTCCTTTATTAAAGGAGTTGGGCGTCAGGGATTCAAAGGATTTAAATGATGAAAAGATCATCGCGATTGCAAAGGTTATTAAAGATGTCGTTCCCTTCAGCTTAATGACTCTTAAAAATGAAAAATATAATCAGCTGCAACAGAAGGGTATGTCACAGGGAAAAATGAAGGCCATTCTTCATAATCAAGCAATTTTGAATGTGTTGGAGAAAATCGCACCTTCTAAGCCGGATGGAATCCTGATTGACCAATTTGTTCAGGAAAGTACTTATTATCAGCATGTCAAAAATCAAAAAGCAGTAGCACGGGAAAATGTTTATTTTAGTACGAAAGCAGAGGGTTTGCATTTGGCGGTAGCAGCGGCCTCAATTCTTGCTAGGTACGCCTTTGTTCAATATTTTGATAAGTTGAGTGAGGCGGCAGGATTTAGGATTCCTAAAGGTGCAGGTGCCCAAGTGGATGAGGCGGCAGCGAAGCTGATTTTGAAAAAAGGTCGGGAGGTACTGCCACAATTTGTGAAGGTGCACTTTGCCAATACTGAGAAAGCGATGAAACTTGTGAAAAAGAAGAGGGGCTAAGTCCTCATAATGACCGAAATTTCATCTCTACCTAAGTTTGGGGCATTATAAACCGTTCATAATGACCGAATTGACTTCTCTACCCGAGTTGGGGCATTATAAACCGTTCATAATGACCGAATTGACTTCTCTACCCGAGTTGGGGCATTATAAACCGTTCATAATGACCGAATTAACTCCTCTACCCGAGTTTGGGGCATTATAATTCGTTCATAATGACCGAATTAACTCCTCTACCTGAGTTTGGGGCATTATAATTCGTTCATAATGACCGAATTAACTCCTCTACCCGAGTTTGGGGCATTATAATTCGTTCATAATGACCGAATTAACTACTCCTCTACCCTAGTTTGGGGCATTATAATTCGTTCATAATGACCGAATTAACTCCTCTACCCGAGTTTGGGGCATTATAATTCGTTCATAATTTCTAAGAATTCTCACCTTAAATCATGCTGTAAAAAAATGACCTAGTCGAAAGATCGATTAGGTCATTTTTCATAAAGTGAACTGTATTAACCTTAACCTCTCAGTACCGCTCCAGCCTGTTCCTCTAAAGCTTTAAGTACTTGATTGTGTACCTTTGTTACTTCTTCATCTGTTAAAGTACGCTCAGGGTCAACGTATTTCAATGAGAAGGCGATGGATTTTTTACCTTCCTCCATTCGCTCTCCTTCGTATAAGTCGAAGACATGAACTTCTTTCAGCAACTGACCGCCAGCAGCTAAAATAATATCCTTTAAAGTGCCCGATACCGTTTCTTTATTTACCACAAGTGCAATGTCTCTTGTGATCGATGGGAATCGTGGAATCGACTCATACTGGAGTGGTGCTGTTTCAGCTCCAAGAACTGCCTTTAACGAAAGTTCAAATGCATACGTATCTTTTAAATCCAGCTCTTTTTGCATAGTTGGATGAACCTGGCCAATAAAACCAATTCTTTCACCATTTAATAAAATTTCCGCAGTCCGTCCAGGGTGCATTTGATCAACTTTCGCCTGTACATAAGTTACCTTTTCAGCAAGACCTAGCTTGGCAAATAGGCCCTCTAAGATTCCTTTTACAACATAGAAATCAACTGGCTTTTTCTCGCCCTGCCAAGAATGGGTATGCCATAAGCCAGTAACTGCAGCGGCTAAATGCTCCTGCTCTTCTGGTAAAACTTCATTTCCATTCGCAAGGAAAACGGCACCAGTTTCATAGACACCAATACTATCATTCTGACGAGCACTGTTGTACTTTACTACTTCCAATAATTGTGGAAGAATACTTAAACGAAGCACACTGCGGTCTTCACTCATTGGCATCGCAAGGCGGATAAAGTCACGTTTTTCAAGGGCAAATTGTGCCGCTTTCTCCTCACTTGTTAAAGAATAAGTGACCGCTTGATACAAGCCCACTCCTTCAAGATATTGACGAACGATACGGCGCTTCTTCTGGTAGTCGCTTAACTTTCCAGAAGTGGATGAGCCGACAGGCAATGTCTTCGGAATATTATCATAACCATAGAGACGAGCAACTTCCTCAATCAGGTCTTCTTCGATTTTAATGTCACCGCGGCGAGTAGGCGCCGTTACCGTGATAAGTTCATCCTCAACCGATACCGCAAATTGCAGACGGGCAAAGATTTCTTTTACATCTTCAACAGTCAGTTCAGTACCAATAACTCGATTAATCTTTTCTAATGATATCGACACTACCGCTGGTTCCACAGCCAATGTATCAACCTCTGATGCTCCCTCAAGGACTTCCCCACCAGCATATTTTGCCATCAGGTAAGCCGCACGTTCACCTGCTGCGCGAACACGATTTGGATCCACACCTTTTTCAAAGCGAGCACTTGCTTCACTTCTTAAGCCATGATCTTTCGATGCTTTCCGAACCACAGCACCACTGAAGTAAGCTGACTCAAGTAGAACTGTTGTTGTATCTGAAGTAACCTCAGAATTTGCTCCACCCATGACACCAGCTAAAGCAACAGGCTCCGTTCCATTTGTTATCACAAGATGGTCCCCTGTCAATGTACGTTCAACATCATCTAGTGTAACGAATTTTTCCCCCGCATTTGCACGGCGGACAAGGATTTCTTTTGAACCTAAACGGTCATAATCAAACGCATGTAATGGCTGACCATATTCTAATAAAATGTAGTTCGTAATATCAACAACATTGTTATGTGGACGGATTCCTGCTGACATCAATCGTGTCTGCATCCATAATGGCGCTGGTCCGATTTTAACATTTTTAATCATCTTCGCCACGTATAATGGATTATCTTCGTTTGCGTCAACTTTAACCGTTACATAGTCAGATGCTTTTTCATTTGTGGGTTGAAGATCCGCTTCTGGGAGCTTTACTTCTCTGCCCAAAATCGCCGCTACCTCATAAGCAACACCCAACATGCTTAAGCAGTCTGCACGGTTTGGTGTTAAGCCCAGTTCAAGGATTTCATCATCGCGCCCTAATAACGCTAACGCATCAGAACCAACCTCAGCATCCTGCGGAAAAACGAAAATGCCTTCTGAATATTCCTTAGGAACGATTTTCCCTTCCATTCCAAGTTCTGTCAAAGAGCAAATCATCCCATTCGATTCTTCACCGCGAAGCTTTGCTTTTTTAATTTTAAAATTACCTGGGAGCACCGCACCAACTGTAGCAACTGCCACCTTTTGTCCTTGGGCGACGTTCGGTGCACCACAAATAATTTGAACCGGTTCACCTTGACCGATATCTACCTGACATTTGCTTAATTTATCTGCATTTGGATGCTGAACACGTTCTACCACGTGACCAACAACGACACCCTTAATTCCTTCATTAAGGACATCAACACCCTCAACTTCAATTCCGCTTTTGGTAATTTTTTCGGCTAAATCATTTGCCGATACTCCGGATAAATCAACATAATCCTGGAGCCATTTATAAGAAACGTACATCCTGGTCTCCTCCTATTATCTAGCTTTAGCGCAATGGGCTTTCACTTTAAAAATTACTCGTGTTTGGCAAATTGTTTTAAGAAACGTACATCATTTGTATAGAAATGACGGATATCATCGACACCGTATTTCAGCATCGCAATTCGTTCTGGACCCATTCCAAACGCGAAGCCTGTGTACTTTTTAGAATCATAGCCAGCCATTTCAAGCACGTTTGGATGCACCATACCTGCTCCAAGAATTTCAATCCAGCCTGTTTGTTTACAAACGTTACAACCTTTGCCGCCACAAATTTTACAAGAAATGTCCATTTCAACGGATGGCTCCGTGAATGGGAAGAAGCTTGGGCGTAGACGGATTTCACGATCATCCCCAAACATTTTCTTTGCAAAAACTTCTAATGTCCCTTTAAGGTCGCTCATGCGAATATTCTCGCCAACGACAAGCCCTTCAATTTGCATGAACTGGTGTGAGTGTGTCGCGTCATCATTATCTCGGCGGTACACTTTTCCTGGGCAAATAATTTTAATCGGACCTTTGCCATCGTTCTTTTCCATTGTCCGTGCTTGCACAGGGGAGGTATGCGTACGCATTAGGATTTCTTCTGTAATATAGAAGCTGTCCTGCATATCGCGGGCAGGGTGTCCCTTTGGTAGATTGAGGGCTTCAAAGTTATAGTAATCCTGCTCAACCTCTGGACCTTCTGCGACCTCATAACCCATTCCAATGAAAAGATCTTCGATTTCTTCAATGATTCTTGTTAGAGGATGATGGTTCCCAACCTTAACCGGACGGCCAGGTAGGGTGACATCGATGCTTTCAGAAGCCAGTTTTTCTAACACAGCTGCTTCTTCAAGTTCCGCTTGCTTAGCTTCAATCTTGGCTGTAATCGCATCGCGAACTTCGTTTGCCAGTGCCCCCATGATTGGCCGCTCTTCTGCTGAAAGCTTGCCCATTCCTTTCAAAACTTCCGTAATCGGTCCTTTTTTTCCTAAATAAGCAACTCGGATGTCATTCAATTCCTTTAAGCTGGAAGACTGTTCAACTTTTTGAATCGCTTCCTGCTGCAATTCCTTTAAACGTTCTTGCATAAAAAGTTCCTCCTTATTTATTCGACAATTTTCGGGTGGTGCCAGGGACGAAACATAAAAAAACCCCATCCCTGGAAAGGGACGAGGTTTATGTTCGCGGTACCACCCTTGTAAACACTTATGTATAAAACACTAGCGTTCGCTTCATTGAGATAACGGCTTCTGCCGATGCACCTTTACATTTAAGAAAATGGTCCCGGTGCCAACTCGGGAGGTGAACTTCTCTCATCATTTCCATAAAAGTGCTTGCAGTCACGGCACTTTCTCCCTTGATGGTCATGGACAAGATACTTTTCTCCGTCATCGTTTTTGATATTTTCAATATAGTTCATTATTATATATCAACTTTGCAGTTGATTCAAACTAGTATTGCCTATTTTTTTAAAGAATATAAGAGAATCCCGGTAGCTACGGCTACATTTAAGGATTCACTCTTGCCATATATCGGGATATAGAGGTTGGCCGTTGTTTTGGCTAACAGTTCTTTATGGACACCATTCCCCTCATTTCCGACGATTAAGCCAAATGAATCACTGGTGGAAGTATCAGTATATGCAGAAGCTCCTTCGAGTGCTGTACCGTAAACTGGAATATTTTTTCCTGCTAGTTTATCGATCCATTCAGAAAGTTCCCCTCTAATGATCGGCAGGTGGAAGTGACTTCCTTGTGCAGAACGTAATACCTTTGAGTTAAAGACATCTACACTTCCTCGACCGACAATCACCGCATCAATTCCTGCTGCGTCAGCGGTGCGAATCATTGTCCCAAGGTTCCCAGGATCCTGGACAGCATCGATTAAAAGATACGTTTTTGCATGGGGGGCTTCCTTTTCAATTTGGGAGCAAACAGCATAAATTCCTTGTGGTGCTTCGGTATCAGATAGTGTATTAGAAATTTCTTCGGTAACAAGCGTTACACCTGCTGAACCAGTATCCCAGCCTGGCGGAAGCCCTACTTTTTCAGAAATAATAATATCAATCACTTGCTCTTTTTCTTTTAACGCCTCTTCTACTAAATGAAAGCCCTCGACGATAAAGGTTCCGGATTTATCTCGTTCTTTTTTTGTTAAAAGCTTTTTCCATTGCTTTACTTGTGGATTATTGATGGATTGAATATGTTTCAAGATAGTGCTCCTTCTGTTTTTTCTCATTATATCCTAACAAAAATACATAATAAAACCAAAATAAGAAATCATAAAAAAGAAATAGGTTAATAAAGGAGTGCATAACCATGAACCTTAACTTACGAAATGCCATTATTCACAATGTTTCCGGAAATTCACAAGCAGAATTAGAAGACACGATTGTCGATGCAATACAAAACGGAGAGGAAAAAATGCTTCCTGGCC
This sequence comes from Neobacillus sp. K501, assembly GCF_053749995.1. NCBI lineage: Bacteria > Bacillati > Bacillota > Bacilli > Caryophanales > Bacillaceae > Neobacillus > Neobacillus sp. K501. The sequence goes on from NZ_JBSLYA010000002.1 coordinate 518,462, forward strand.
TTGGTGTATTATTCGAAATCATCTGGAAGAACTCATCCGAAGAAGAGAAAAAAGAAATGCTTCAATCCCTTGAGAGTGGACTAAAATAACTCGTGTGTGCTGCCGATATTATCGGCAGTTTTTTTATTTAAAAAATCCCCGACATGATCGTCGAGGAAAGAATGGATATATTAATCAAAGGTAATTTTATCAACCGTTTCACGGTCTAAGCGCTTGATCACTTCAACGATTAGTTTCACTGCGTTTTCATAATCATCACGGTGAAGCATGGCTGCATGGGAGTGAATATAACGGGTTGCAATCGTAATCGCTAAGGTTGGAACACCGTTATGAGTCATATGAATAGAACCAGCGTCGGTTCCTCCCCCAGGGATCGCATCAAATTGATACGGAATGCCCAGTTCATCCGCAAGATCCGTAATAAAATCCCGTAAACCTTTATGAGATACTAATGAAGCGTCATAGAGAATGATTTGTGGACCATTGCCCATTTTACTCATCGCTTCTTTTTCAGAAATTCCCGGTGTGTCACCAGCAATACCGACATCCACTCCAAAACCGATATCCGGTTGGATTTTCGCTGCGGATGTACGTGCTCCACGAAGTCCTACTTCTTCTTGAATCGTCCCTACACCGTAGACTTCATTTGGATGATCAACACCCTTCAATTGTTTCAAAACGTCAATGGCAATGGCACAGCCAATTCGGTTATCCCAAGCTTTAGCCAACAGCATTTTTTCATTGTTCATCACCGTAAATTCAAAATATGGTACGACCATATCCCCTGGACGAACACCCCACTCCATTGCTTCTTCGCGGCTTGAGGCACCAATATCAATAAACATATCTTTAATTTCTACTGGTTTTTTACGTGCTTCTGGCGAAAGAATATGAGGCGGCTTCGAGCCGATAACCCCAATGACATCGCCTTTTTTCGTTACAATCGTAACGCGCTGGGCAAGCATAACCTGTGACCACCAGCCTCCTACGGGTTGAAAACGAAGGAATCCTTTGTCATCAATTTGCGTGAGCATGAAACCAACTTCATCTAAGTGACCGGCAACCATGATTTTCGGACCGCCTTCTTTGCCTACTTTCTTGGCAATTAAACTTCCCAGTCCATCTGTTGTTACCTCATTTGCATATGGTGCTATGTATTTTTTCATTACCTCACGAACTTCTCGTTCATTTCCAGGAATACCTTTGGCATCTGTTAATTCCTTTAACATCGTTAAAGTTTCATCTAATTTCACCATTGCCTGTGCCCCCTATTTGAATATGTAGGACTTCATTATACAGAAAATAAAAAAAATTATCAGCTAATAGTCATTTTGTTGTCTTTGATAATTTACTTCATTTTTTTGAAAATATGCTTGTTCCATTTCATTGTATGTAATTCCAAGCAATTCACCCAACTGCAAATATGCCTCAAAAAGTGAGGTATAGTCGGTGATAGACTTAGATTTTTGAAAATGGCTAACTTTTTCATTTATGAAAAGAAATTGCTCTGTTACATTTTTATTAGTTGGCTCAGCCTTGATCAATAATGACAGATTATGAAAATCACATTCAATTCCCAGCGATAAGATGAAGTGAATACCATCCACATACTCCTCTAAAATCACCTGTTTAGCTGAAGATGGTTTGATACTCCAAAATTTAAAGCATCGGGTTTCATTTGCTAACTCAGATACTTCCACTAATAAAGCAAGGATTTTCCGATTAAATAAATCTTCAGTCTCTAGCTCGTGCTTTTCTTCAATATGTTGATCCAATGCCTTTTGCATTTCAAATAATTTTTCTAGCTGCATTTATTATCACTCCTTAACAAAATTATATCAAAACCAGAATGACATGAAACCTTTTTCAGCTTCAATCGTATATTAGGAAAAAAGCTAGGAGGCATACCAATGATTTGGCTGTTGCGCTTAGTGATCGTTATTTTTCTCTTTTCCCTGATTTATTTGACAATAAAGTTTCTATTTACACCCAAACGCAAATTAGAATCGGCGCGAAAACATAAACGATTTTTGCTGTTAGATCATGAAGAAGCGTTAAAGAATTTTCACCTAACCTACAATGGGGTTATCTTCACTGGAGAAAAATATTTGGGGACTACAAAAAACAGCATTGACGTTGTTTCAATATCACTTTCACTAGAAAATCCAACTCTGCTAAATAGGCTGAGGAAGGAAGATTTTTTTTACATCGAGAACAAAATTCTCGAAAAATATCCAGCTGCCGAAATCCACTGGAAAAGTCCAATCCAGGTTTATAGCAGCAAAAATAGCCGCTGAATCAGCGGCTATTTACGTTGTGGCTTTAAAAAATTCTTTCCATTTGATAATATTTTGTTTTTCCCTTAACAAGTAAATAAGACATGTTAAAGCAATAAGCAGGACGATAATCAGCGATGGGGTAAATCGACTAATATACCCTCCAAATACCGTATAAAAAAGGGCTAACGGAACATTGGTCAAAAACGAGGCTTTCATATATTCCTTAAAATTTCGCTTTCTTTGCAAAAGGCAAAAACTTAATAAATGATAGTGAACAAATGGAATAAGCCTTAAAAGTGCAATTTGGCCGGCAGTCAAATTACGATACTCTCCAAACCAGCGATTTTTCAGCCGGATAAGGCGATCACGCGTTTTTGGCATTTTCTCGATGAAGAGAAAGAACAAGAGGCTGACTCCCATCAAGCCGATAATCGAATAAAGGGTACCCAAAACAGTTCCAAAAAGGACACCGCCCCCAATGACAACCACTGATACAGGAAGGAATATAAACGATCTGAGTAAATGAAAAAGTATGAATGCCAATGGAGCAAAAATTCCCCCTGCTTCCACAAATACTAACAATACTGACAGATCCTCATTCATTTACCATGCCCCCTGTTGAAAAACTAGCTTGTTAGTTAAATATATAAAGCGGTCAAGTCAATTATGCCAAAAACAAATATAGAAGAATGATTTGAATAATAGCCAGCAAAGGGAAACCAAACTTAAACGATGTATGTTTGGTTTTATGACGGAAAAGCTGCATCCCTGCTGTAGCTCCTATTGCTCCGCCAAATATCGCTACAAGCCACAAGGTTTTTTCACTAATGCGATACTGGTGGCGTTTTGCACGTGTTTTATCGATACGCATTATCGCTAGTCCGACCACATTCATAATGGCAATAGCCAGTAATGTCATCCTAATCACCTCACCTATAGAAAAAGCCATCCTCTTCGCGTAGAGAATGGCTTTATATTAATTACTTATTGTTTTGTTGTTTAGCTACTTCAGCTAATTGAGCGAAAGCTTGAGCATCGCTTACTGCTAATTCAGCAAGCATTTTGCGGTTTACTTCGATACCAGCAAGCTTTAAACCGTGCATTAAACGGCTGTAAGAAAGACCGTTGATGCGTGCAGCTGCGTTGATACGAGTAATCCATAATTTGCGGAAGTCGCGCTTCTTCTGGCGACGATCGCGGAATGCATACATTAAAGATTTCATAACCTGTTGGTTAGCAACTTTGTATAATGTATGTTTTGAACCATAATAACCTTTAGCTAATTTAATAACTTTTTTACGACGCTTGCGCGTTACAGTACCGCCTTTAACACGTGGCATGTATTTTCCCTCCTATAATAAATCGTAAGCTTACGATTACTTGATGTTTGTTAATAAGAAACGAATGCGCTTGAAATCGCCTTTAGATACGATACCAGCTTTACGAAGCTTACGCTTAGCTTTTGTTGATTTGTTTGCAAATAAGTGGCTAGTATAAGCGTGTGAACGCTTCAGTTTACCAGAACCAGTTTTCTTGAAACGCTTTGCAGCGCCGCGGTGAGTTTTCATTTTTGGCATTGGAATAGTCCTCCTTATTACTTTTCGATTTTAGGTGCAAGAACTAGGAACATACTGCGTCCATCCATTTTTGGATGAGACTCGATGCTCGAAACTTCCTTACACTCTTGAGCAAAACGGTCTAACACACGTTGACCGATTTCTTTATGGGTAATCGCTCGGCCCTTAAAGCGGATTGATGCTTTTACCTTGTCGCCTTTTTCCAAAAACTTAATCGCATTACGAAGCTTTGTATTAAAGTCGTGCTCATCGATTGTTGGGCTTAGACGAACTTCTTTTGTTGTAATGATCTTTTGATTCTTACGAGCTTCTTTTTCTTTCTTTTGCTGCTCGAATTTAAATTTGCCATAATCCATAATGCGGGCTACCGGAGGCTTTGCATTTGGTGCTACAAGTACCAAATCAAGATTCACTCGTCCAGCAATCTCTAACGCTTCAAATTTGGATTTGATTCCTAATTGCTCGCCATTTTGGTCAATTAGACGAACTTCGCGAGCGCGAATGCCCTCATTTAACAACATGTCTTTGCTAATAATTAGCCACCTCCAAGGTTAATCACGAATACAACATTCAGGTTAAGAAGAACCGAAAAGCTTCTTTTTCACCCTGCTGCTTCGGCAAGTACTGAACAACTTAATACTTTATTTACAAATAAAAAAGTGCGGATGCATACACCCACACTTTACGAAACATAAGTAAAGAACAAAATAGTTCACGTAAAACCTGCCAACTGCTTGATGCGTCAATCAGGTGAGAAGCGGGTGCTTCTTCTTTCCTAAATAAGTATTCAATTTTTACCTTAATAACTATAACATAAGCAAAGACCTAATGTCAAACGTACATTTCTTATGACAACGAAATTTATTTTAACAAGAAACGAAAAATTATTCAATAGGAAAATTTTTATTTCTGAAAAACAAAAGGGAGGCGAGCCTCCCTTTTGAAAAATTATCCACGTTTTACTTCTGCATTTATGCTGTCAACAAATGCTGCAAATCCAATTGTTTCGGACTTTTGCTCACCATATTTACGGACGTTAACGGCATTTTCTTCGACTTCTTTGTCACCGACAACAAGCATGTATGGAATTTTTTGCATTTGTGCTTCGCGGATCTTGTAACCGATTTTTTCATCACGGCCATCAAGCTCAACACGGAAGCCTTCGTTTTGAAGCTGCTCTTGAACTTGTTTAGCATAATCATAGTGTACCCCAGGTGATACTGGTATTACTTGAACTTGAACTGGTGCCAACCAAGTTGGGAATGCACCTTTGTACTCTTCAATTAAGAAGGCAACAAAGCGTTCCATTGTCGAAACCACTCCGCGGTGGATAACGACTGGACGATGCTGTTTACCATCTTCCCCTACGTAAGTTAAATCGAAACGCTCTGGAAGTAAGAAGTCCAATTGTACAGTGGATAGTGTTTCATCCTTACCTAAAGCTGTTTTTACTTGGACGTCCAGCTTAGGACCGTAGAAAGCTGCTTCTCCTTCTGCCTCGTAGTAATCAAGCCCCAAGTCATCCATCGCTTCCTTCAGCATGCTCTGTGCCTTTTCCCACATCGCATCATCATCATAATACTTTTCAGTATCTTGAGGATCACGGTAGGATAGGCGGAAGGAATAATCGTTAATATTAAAGTCCTTATAAACAGCTAAAACAAGGTTTACTACTCTTTTGAACTCATCCTTGATTTGGTCTGGGCGGACAAATATATGAGCATCATTCAAAGTCATTCCACGAACACGCTGTAAGCCTGATAAAGCACCAGACATTTCATAGCGATGCATAGTTCCAAGCTCAGCAATCCGAATCGGAAGCTCACGATAGCTGTGAATGCTATTCTTATAAACCATCATGTGATGTGGACAGTTCATTGGTCTTAACACTAGCTGCTCATTATCCATTTCCATCACAGGGAACATATCTTCCTGATAGTGATCCCAGTGACCGGAAGTTTTATAAAGATCAACACTACCCATTACTGGTGTATAGACGTGGTCATAACCAAGACGTTGTTCTTTGTCGACAATATAGCGCTCAATCACGCGGCGGATAGTTGCTCCCTTAGGAAGCCATAGCGGCAATCCTTGGCCAACTAATTGTGAACTTGTGAAAAGGCTCAATTCTTTCCCGATTTTTCGGTGATCACGTTCTTTGGCTTCTTCCAGTAAACGCAAATGTTCAGCAAGATCTTCTTTCTTAAAGAAAGCTGTTCCATAAATACGCTGCAACATTTTATTCTTACTGTCTCCTCGCCAGTAGGCACCTGCAATACTTAATAGCTTAAATTCTTTTAGCTTTCCTGTTGAAGGAACATGGACACCGCGGCAAAGGTCCAAGAATTCACCTTGCTCATAGATTGTTACTTGTTCCTCATCCGGAATTGCTTCAATCAATTCAAGCTTATAGGGATCATTCATTTCCTTAAAAATCTGAACGGCTTCGGCTCGGCTTACTTCCTTACGAACAATTTCAATATTTTCATTGACGATCTTCGCCATTTCTTTTTCGATTTTTGGAAGATCTTCAGGTGTTAATGACTCTTCAATATCGATATCGTAGTAAAAGCCGCTTTCAATAACAGGACCAACTCCAAGATTTACATTTGGATATAGCCGCTTAATCGCTTGCGCCATTAAATGTGCTGTACTATGGCGTAAAACCTCTAATGCATCGTTAGAATCTGGCACAACGATTTCTATTGAACCGTCCTCTTCGATTGGACGACGAAGATCATACATTTGTCCGTTCCATTTCCCGGCAATCGCCTTTTTCTTTAGGCCCGGGCTGATGGATGCGGCAATATCTTCCGTTGTTGTTCCACGAGGAAACTCCTTCACTGCTCCATCTGGAAACGCAATTTTAACAACGTTTGACATGGTAACTCCTCCTTTTGATTTAAAAGTCAGTTTCGACTTAATTTAGTGTCCAGCTTCAGCGCCTAGGGGCTTCCGCTTTTCTAATAAAAATAAAAAAACCCGTCCCTATGGAAAAGGGACGAGTTTAATAAACACGTGGTTCCACCCAATTTTTCATTTTTAAAAAAATCTCAAAAATGACTTTAGGACAGGGTAACGGGCTGTTTCCCGTCAGGCGATTACAGTCTTCAAAGAAGCGTTCACCGCTGAAGTTTAAAGGTGGTAAGCATTCAATCCGTGCTAGGAGACTTTCAGCCATGTCCTCCCTCTCTGATAACCGTGAAAAAATACTATTGTCCTTATCATTACTTTTACTGTTTATTTTGCTATGTCTAGCTCCAGCGCTTAGTGGCTCGGGGTCATAAGCCCCTGTTCAAAGCGCTTCCGCTTTTCGGACTATGTAAGATATTATAATGACTATTTTTTGAAAAATCAATACGGTAAACACCTAATTTTCTAAGCACCATTTTCACTAGCTTCGTTTTCCTGTTGTATCCACTCTTTTATATGTCGTAAGCCCGTGTACAATTTAATTGTCACTCTTTCTTCAAAGATATTCTTTATTGTTCGTACAAGCGGTTCATCCGAATTTTTTGTATAGAGAATGATATTTCTTGGTGCTATCGATAATAATGGTGCAATTGAGGCTGAATCTACGTAAACGGGATGGTTAAACAAGAGCTTGCGGTCCACCATCCTCATTAGCTCTGCCCTTTTTATTTCAGCAAATTCCTCATTAAAAAATTTAATTTCCTCATCCAATAATAAATTCAAGGTTTCTATTTTAGGTTCCCGCTTCACTAAAAAATCACGGAGCGTCTGCACGAACATTTGATATTCCTGCTCCATTTTATATTCGTCAATAGAAATCTCAACATAACTCTCAAGCAGTTGTAAATACGGACGAAGGCGAAACTTTAAAAATGCATCAAAAGAAAACGAGATATTCCCTTTAAAAAGCTCCTCGACTGCTTCTCTAATCTTCGGTTCTTCCGTGTTCTCCTTTAAAAATACAGCAAGATCCTCCCGATTCCCTGCAAGTACAGAATAAATAATTTCCATAATTTGCTGAATTTCATCAGGATCTTCAAAGAAATATTCCTCCTGTAAAATGGCTCGAAACCAGTCATCTCGCTTTATTTTAATAATAAACTCATAAAATGCTTCTTTTACTTTTTCAAATGTAATTCCAGCTAATCTGTTATCCATAATTTTCACTATATGGTTATCTTCTGAAAGAAGAATATCTGAATGATCCTGTACGCACTTAAGCAAGTGAAGATAAAATCTTTTCGCATCCATCCTGCTTTGGAAGATGATTTCTGCCAACCAAATCCCCCCTAGTCACCAATCTCTGTTTTACTATTTATATGGGGGACTTGACCAAAATAGAAGTTAAGACAGAACAGCTTTTCCAATATTTATTTAAAATTAAAAGGATTACCGAAAAGAAATCGGTAATCCTTTTATTAGTGACGTCGGTTTGGTCCGTCTACGAGCACGGGCTCACTTAAACTGCGAATACGCTCCATGATTCTGCGCGCTTTCATTTTTTCTTCTTCCCCACGCTGACTATAAGTCAAGTGATGCTCAAGGCCTTGAAAATCAAAATTCGAGGTAAAAAAGGTTGGGAGTTTCTCCAGCATCCGGAATTGGAGAATCGGCCCTAGGACCTCATCTCTCGTCCAGCTCGAAACGGCTTCAGCACCAATATCGTCAAGCATCAAGATTGGCTCTTTTTTTAATGCCTCAATTTTTTCATTTAAGGTGGAATCAGCGATCGAACTTTTCATTTCTCGGAGCAGCTCAGGGACGTAGACAATCATCGAGCCAATTTGTTTTTTCGCCAGTTCATTCGCGATGGCACCTAACAAATATGATTTTCCCACTCCAAACTTACCATAAAGGTATAAACCTTTAGGCTTTAAGCCCGCTTCATAATTCATGAGGAAAGTAGCAGCCTTATCACCTGCATCCAATCTGCCCTGATCCCCTTCAAATTGTTCAAACGTTGCTTCCAAAATGTCTCTTGGGACATAAAGACTTTTAATCAGCCTTTGATTTTTCTTTTGTTCATCCGCCATTATTTTCCTTGGGCATTTCTTATATACAACATCTATGGTATTTCGTGTTAATACTAATTCTGGGTGATGCCCCTTCAAAAAATTAATGCATCCATCAAGACTCTCACACCGGTTACACTCTTTACTTTGGTTCGTATACTCATAAAGTTTCATCATACTTTTTTCAACCATCGCTTGGTTAATCTCGTCTTTATGTTCGGTTAAAAAGGCCTTTATTTCCGGATTTTGAAGGACCTGCTGCCGCTGTTGTTCATATCGCTTCTGAAAGTTTTCATTTGAAGCCAAACGCTTCAGTGTTTGATTAATCCTTTCCAACTATCTCACCCCTATTTCCGAAAGGCTTTTAATTTTTCTTCAATCGCCCGTTTTTTCGCTTCTAGGTCTTTGTCCGTCTGACCCACAGCATCTTTTCCTGTTTCTTCCGTTTTATCATCAAACCAATCAGGTAAAACTTCTTTGCGTATTGGTTTTTGTTTCGTTGTCTTTCCAGTACTTTTGTTATTCGTCCAGCTATTTTCTTTCTTCGCAATTTCCATTGCGTCTTTCACCGTATTCACTTGTTTTCTTGCCCAGTGACTAGCGATCGACTCGACAAATCCTTTTGTGAATTTCATATCGGTTTTTCTCATGACGACATCAATCAAGACATTAATGACACCAGGCTGAAGCTTATACTTAATCATAAGTTCTTCTAATATTTTCAGATCCGAATTGGAAGGCTCTACTCCCCCTGAAAGCTCTTTAAAAACTTGTAACGGAGGATTTGTTTCAAAATAACGAATTAATTTTTCCTCAGGAGTTTTCGGTTCGGTCAATTGAACCTGATGGGCCACCGGCTGGATTCGGGTAATCAAGCTTGGAAGCTGATCATAATTGACAAACTGATACCAGTCACGGGCACCCTTCCTTAACTCTTCGATATCAATCTCATCATTCTCATTAATAGCGCCTAGAACGAACTTTTTCATTTCAATTGGATCAATATTATAAAGAAATGCAAGATTGCTAATCACATCTTTTACCTTTTTAGATAAGGCCTTCTTAGGGACGAGTGAATCATTTAATCCTGCCTTTAACATCTCAAAATTAAATTCTTGATTTTCGATTTGAATCGGGGTTTGCTCAGTCCGCCCAATAAACTGTTGATTCGGCTCCGTTTCTAGTGCCTCAGAATGTTCTTGCATGTACTGAAGACTGCTAGGTGTTGCGGAAGCAAATACATCTTGAAAGGCTCTTGTTACCTCTGCATAATCTTCCTGCGGAGGTTTTTGTTGGTCGCTGAAAAAGCGTTTTAGCCGGGCAAAGTGATTTTTCCCGATCTTTCGATATAAATAAATATTTAACATTCCATCAAGAAAGAATTGCTCTGGAGTTAATGGAGGCTGTAGTTCATAAATAAATGAACGCTGCCCCTCCTCCGTATTCACATAAGTTTTTAATAAACCAATGCCTTCAAGCATCAAACGGGATTCATAAATATCCTTTAAATTAGCACTAAGTAAATTCATTAAAACGTGATGGGTTGAAGGCTCAGACCATAGTCTATTTTCCTCTACCTCTGCCCAGAGAGTCATATATAAACTAAAACAGGTTGAACCAATTAAGGGCTGATACAAAAACGTCAGCACTTTGCGATCATACTCATGCAGCAAACCATTTGCCCCTACTTTATAACGGTCAATGGGAATTAACTCCTGCCAATGCTGCGCCATTTTTCATTCAGACCTTTCCTTCAAATTTTTGTCCAGCTCCAGCGCCTAGGTGCTGGAGCTTTTCGAACAAAAGAGAGAGCCAAATTCCTCAGCTCCCTAAGATTTCTCTTTCTTAATTAATTCCTTTAATTCTTCAATAAAAACATTTATATCCTTAAACTGACGGTAAACGGATGCAAAACGAACATAGGCTACTTCATCGACATGTGCGAGCCTGTCCATTACCATTTCACCCACCAATTCACTTTTAATCTCAGAAATCCCCTGATTTCGAAGCTCTTTTTCCACGCCTTGTGTGATATCTTCTAATTGCTTTAAAGCAACTGGACGCTTTTCACAGGCCTTAATTAAGCCTCGTAAAATCTTATCGCGGCTGAACTCTTCCCTTGTTCCTTCTTTCTTTACCACAATTAATGGAATTTCTTCAATCTTTTCAAACGTGGTAAAGCGATATCCGCATTCTTCACATTCCCGCCTTCTTCGGGTAGCGCGCCCCTCATCAACAGGCCGGGAATCAAGCACACGTGTACCATAATTTTGACAAGAAGGGCATTTCATTGCTGATCAACTCCCCAAAAAATCCTAACACTTTTTTTCGCGGTATTCCTAATCTAATCTTATTAGAAAGAAATAGGTTACACAAGTCTAAGTATTAATTGTTTTTTCCTGCTCTAATAAACGTATGTATTTGATTAAGACGTTGATAATACGATTGGATCCTCTTCTTTAAGGTTGGGTACGATCCGGTCAGAGAAAATGATTCAGATGAAATGGTAAAGTCTACAGCTGTTTCTAATGGTCTTACAGAAACGACTGTTACGATTAAAAAACAAGGGGCCGGTTTATTAATTTCAACGGCAATCTCCCCACGCTCTTTTGATACCGTGGTAATTCTGCAATCCGCATCCTGTCTGAATAACTCTTCCACAGATTGAAAAAGCTGATTAAAAGTAGCTTTATAATAATGTGTTTTCAAAGAATCATCTTTCTGTCCATCAGAAGTTTCAATTTGTTTACTAAAACGAATAAATAAATCACCAAAAATCGACATTTCTACCTCCAAAAAAGATTGTTTACTCTATTTTACAATATTTCAAGGTAATATAAAAAGAGGTGTAAAATACATACACCTCTTGCCGTTTTCACCAAATTATTAAGCTTAAAGAGCGTTTGCCTGTTTAACGTGAACAGGGCCCATACCACGTGGAATTTCGATATTTTCACGTGTTTGTGCATTCAATGCTTCTGCAATATAATCAGCAGCAACATTTGGATTCAAATCGCCGCAAGTATACACATCAATGCTCGCATATCCATGCTCTGGGAAACTATGAATCGTTAAGTGAGATTCAGAAATAATGACCACACCGCTTACACCTTGTGGAGCAAATTTATGAAAAGCTACCTCGCGAATTTCTGCTCCTGATTTTAAAGCTGCTTCAACAAATGTCTGTTCAATAAAGTTCATATCATTTAATTTTTCAAAATCGCAACCCCATAATTCAGAGATTACGTGACGTCCCATTGTTTCCATATTCATTTTCCCCCTTTAACCATTTTCGCTTCGATCTTGAAATCCTGTTATTGACGGTACCAGGTAATTACCACGGGGGAAAGTTAGTCCAGAGAGGTCCTAACCCTTTAAGTAATTAATCGTTACCTAATTTCAAGAAGTTCACGATGACTAGTATACTAAGTTTATATTTTTTTTGCAACCTATCAATATAAAAATTTTTACATCATTTCGTTAATATGGATAAAAGGACATTTTCCCTCAAAAAAGCATTTTAAGTTATTTTATGCGGAATTACAATTTCTGCAACAAAAAAAGCTGTCAATCGACAGCTTTTTAACTTACTTTCACTTGGTTCTTCGTGACCATTTCTTGCACTACATAAAGAGCAAGGTCGACAACACGTGAAGAATAGCCCCATTCATTATCATACCAAGCTAGAACTTTCACTTTTCTTGTTCCCATGACCATGGTTGAAAGTCCATCTATGATGGCAGAATTAGGATTGCTGTTAAAATCTATGGATACAAGCGGCTCCATTGTGAAATCCAAAATTCCTTTTAATGAACCATTTCTTGCCTCGATAAATGCCTGGTTAATGTCGTCAACGGTAACATCCTGTTTCAGATCAACAACCAAATCAACTAAAGAAACATTTGGTGTTGGTACACGAAGCGCCATCCCGTGCAATTTACCCTTTAATTGAGGTAAAACAAGTGACAACGCTTTCGCAGCACCCGTCGAGGTAGGAATGATAGATTGTCCACACGCACGTGCTCGACGTAAATCTTTATGTGGGTTATCAATATTACGCTGGTCATTTGTATAAGCATGAATCGTTGTCATTAATCCACTTTCAATTCCAAACTTGTCATCAAGAACCTTTGCAACCGGTGCTAGGCAGTTTGTAGTACAAGAAGCATTTGAAATCACATCATGTTGATGAATATCAAGCATTTCCTCGTTAACACCCATTACAATCGTCACATCTTCGTTTTTACCTGGTGCTGTTAAAATGACTTTTTTCGCACCTGCTGCTAAATGCAGGGCAGCCTTTTCACGTGAGTTGAATTTTCCAGTCGCTTCAATCACCAGATCTATATTTAACTCTTTCCATGGCAGTTCTTCTGGATTACGATTACTTAATAATTTTATCCGTTTACCATTGACAATTAGTTCTTCGTCTAAAGCAATGATGTCCCCTTGAAATTGACCGTGAACAGTATCATATTTTATTAAGTGAGCTAAAGTTTCTGCTGGATAGCTCGCATTTATCGCAATAATATCAAGTTTATTTTCAAGGATCGCTTTTCGAAAAACCATCCTTCCAATTCTCCCAAATCCGTTAATTGCAATTCTCGCCTTCATTTTACGGCCCCTTCCGCATTAGTGTTATACTTATTAACTTGTTTGTTGGTATTAGTATAACATATTTAACGAAATAAGCGATATATAAAATGCGGATTTTTAAATGTTTTACAATTCAGATAACTAATTAACTATAAGACCAACAAAAAAAGAAGGGTTCTCCCCTTCTTAAAATGTAACTCCCCAGCCATTTATAATTTCGTTGAGCTGTTTTTTCGTTTCATTCAGTGAACCATTATTATCAATGACCGCATCGGCTAAGGCGACTTTTTCTGAAAGAGGCATTTGCGACTTTATTCTTGCCTCCGCTTCCTCTAGTGAAAGACTGTTTCTTTCCATAAGACGTTTTAGCTGTACTTCGCGATCAACGTAAACAAGGATCGTTTTCTGCACCATATGAGTTAGTTTACTTTCAAATAGCAAAGGAATATCAAGAATTACTACTTGTTCCCCGCCCTTGATGGCTGACTCAATTTTATTGTTCATTCTATTTCTTACTTCAGGATGTACAATTGAATTTAAGAGATGTCTTTTTTCTACATCATGAAAAATGATGGAACCAAGCTTCTGCCGATCAATCTCGTCATTTTCTAATAAAATTTCCTTACCAAATTCCCGAATGATTTTTTGATATGCCGGTTCACCTTTTTCAACGGCAAGGCGGGCTTCTATGTCTGCATCGACTACTGTAATGTTCATTTCCTTCAGCATATTTGAAACGGTACTTTTTCCACTGGCAATTCCGCCTGTTAATCCAATCACAAGTGACATACTCTTTTCCTTTCTTATTTACAATTTCCAAATTCCAATAATGATTAAAAGAATTCCCGGCAAAAAGCTAAGTTTTTGAACCCAATCATATTTATGAAAAAAGGCTCCGCTTTTTATGCCTAACAAAACAAATAGTGAGCTCATTACAGCAACAGTGAGTGCTAAATAAAAGGGTGAAAATCCAAGCATGGCTGCACCAATTCCGGCGCCAAAAGCATCAAGGGATAAGGCGAAACCAAGCATAAATGCCTCAATCCCGGTAATCGTCCCCGATTTGTCAAAATCCGCCGACATCGGTTTTTTCAATATATTAATCGCTATCCCAAGTGAGCGAATTTCAAAATTGACGATCATTTTTTCATGCTCAAGGAGCTCTTTTTCTTTTTCCGGCCGAAAAAATTGATACAATACCCATGCACCAAGAACGATTAGGATGAAGCCTCCCAGGCTTGCCGTGATATTCGCTGATAATACTTTTTTGAGACCATGCCCAATGGAGACCGCAACCATTAATGAAATCGCTGAACAGGTTGCAATAACAAGTACAGATTTAATCGGTATGATCATCTTCCTCAGGCCATACGTAAACCCCACGCTAAAGCTATCAAGACTGAGAGCAAAAGCCAGGAGGAGAAGTGAGAACAATTGAACCATGATGAATAGGGCTCCTTCCGTCAATCACTACGATAGTATATGGGCGGAGCCTATCCTTTGTTATTAAATTGTCAATACTTTACTAATTCCTTAAAGTCTTTGGCAGCTTGGACAAAAATGCGTCCCTCTTCCACCAACCGTCGTTTTTTCAAGCGGCGTTCCACACTTTTTACATTCCTCTCCCGTGCGGCCATAGGCAAATAATTCCAGCTGGAACATGCCGATTTCTCCTTGAGAATTGACATACGAGCGAATCGTGCTCCCGCCCTTTTTAACCGCTTCCTCTAACGTCTTCACAATTTCTTGATGAAGAAGAGTAATTTCAGCATCATCCAAAGAATTAGCGAGCCTTTCTGGGTGAATTCCAGCGCGGAAAAGCGCCTCATCAACATAGATATTACCTAAGCCGACAAAAAGCTTTTGATCGAGGAGAGTTGGTTTTACCTTCCTGTTGGTCTTTGCTAACTTCCCAGCTAAATACGCTTTCGTAAATTCTTCTGAAAAAGGCTCTGGCCCAAGATCGATAAGAGGCGCTTTTAAAAATTCCTCACCTTTTTTATATAAGTGCATGGTGCCAAATTTACGAACATCACGATACCTTAACTCACTGCCATCGGTAAAATGAAAAATGACATGGGTATGTTTATCAAACGGTTCCTCCTTCGGAAAAAGACCGTACTTCCCTTCCATCCGCAAATGTGATACCAATGCAAAGTTCAGAGTGTAAATGATTAAGAACTTCCCTCTACGGCCGACATCCTCTATCGTTTCACCTTTAAGGGCATCGATAAATTGCTCCACCTCTACTGGATTTTTAATAATCTTCCCCCAGTAAACAGTGACATTTTCGATTTGTTTGTTAGAAACAAGTTGTTTTAATGTTTTTCTTACTGTCTCTACTTCTGGTAACTCAGGCATAAAATCCCTTCCTCTTGTCCAGCGCCTAGGGGCTTCTGCTTTTTTACTTAGCGTCAAACCATGTTGGGCCATATGAATAGTCTACTTTTAATGGCACTTTTAATTCGAGAGCCTGTTCCATGACCTCTGGAACTAATTTTTTTAGCGTTTCAATTTCATCTTCTGGTGCTTCAAAGATTAGTTCGTCATGAACCTGCAATAACAATCTTGTTTTCAACTTATAGTCCTTTAGTGCATCTGCCATATCGATCATTGCCTTTTTAATAATATCAGCAGCACTTCCTTGGATTGGTGTGTTCATCGCTGTTCTCTCGGCAAAGCTTCTTATGTTAAAATTACGACTCGTAATTTCAGGAATATATCTCCTCCTATGCAGCAGGGTGGATACATAGCCTTTTTGTTTAGCCGAATGAATAATATCATCCATATATTCTTTTACCCCTGGAAAGCTGTCAAGGTATCTTTGAATAAAATTACCCGCTTCCTTACGAGTAATTCCTAAGCTTTGTGAAAGACCATAATCACTAATTCCGTAGACGATCCCAAAGTTAACGGCTTTTGCCTGGCGTCTCATATTAGATGTAACTTCATCCTTTCCAACATGAAAGACGTCCATCGCTGTTTTCGTATGGATATCAAGATCCTCTTTAAAGGCCTGAATTAGCTTTTCATCTCCAGCGATATCTGCCAGAACACGAAGCTCAATTTGTGAATAATCTGCTGCAAAAATGACCCAGCCAGGCTCAGAAGGTATGAAGGCTTGGCGGATTTTCCTTCCTTCCTCTAAGCGAATGGGGATGTTTTGCAAATTTGGATCAATCGAGCTTAATCGTCCAGTTGCAGTAAGAGCCTGCTGAAATCTTGTATGGACCTTTTCGGTTTTCGGATTGATCATTTTTAGTAAGCCTTCAATATAGGTTGATTGAAGCTTGCCAAGCTGCCGGTAATGGAGAATGTATTCAATAATTTCATGATCATCCGCTAATTTTTCCAGCACATCTGCGGATGTAGAATATCCGGTCTTGGTTTTCTTAAACGCCGGCATGTTTAATTTTTCAAATAATATGACACCTAATTGCTTGGTTGAATTAATATTGAACTTTTCACCAGCTAATTCATAGATTTTCCCTTCAATGTCAATCAGGCGGTCGTGGATCTCACCACCCATTCGTTGGAGACGTTCTCGGTCAACCTTAATCCCGCACGATTCCATATCGGCTAAAATCAGTGACAGCGGCATTTCCAATTCAGTGAACAGTTCATGTTGTTCGTTTCTTCTTAATTCGTCCTCCAGCTTGTCCTTTAAATCAGACATGGCTACACTTTTACGGACAAGGAACTCAGCAAGCTCCACTGCTTCCGGAATTTTTCGTTTTGCTCCTTTTCCATAAAAAGATTCATCACTTTGAAGAATAACTCCATGGCTCTTTGCAACAGTTGAAAGGTCCTCAATCGTTTCTGTTGGATTAATTATATAAGCGGCCAAAAAGGTATCAAAATCGACTCCTTTTAAATGAATATCATGCCTTCTTAAGGAAACTTCAGAGCGCTTCGCATCATAGACGGTTTTCTTTTTCGTTTCATCCTCTGCCCAGCTTTTAAAGCTATCTGATTTCAAAGCAAGTTCAACAGGTAAATGATAATAGCCGTTTTCATTCACCAGGGAAAATCCGATGATGTCAGCATAATGGTAGTTATCCTCAAGGACTTCAACATAAAAATAATTCTCAGCTGCAAATAAATCATCTGTAATGACATCAGGGGTTTGATACTCAATTTCTTCTAGTTCCAGTTGCTCTGATTCAGTTGGATTTTCTCCGAGCTTATCAAGCAGTGAATGAAATCCAAGCTCTTTAAAAAGCGCAATCAACTTTTCCCTTATATAGCCTTCGTAAATAACGCTATCTACTGCAACATCCACCGGGGCTTGTCTTTCAATCGTCGCAAGCTCTTTACTCATTAACGCTTGGTCCTTAAACTCTTCAAGCTTCTCTTTTAACTTAGCCCCGCTTACTTGATCAACAGAATTTAATAAATTCTCGAGGGTTGAAAATTCCTTAAGCAGCTTTATCGCTGTTTTTTCACCGACTCCAGGAACACCAGGAATATTATCAGATGTATCTCCCATCAGCCCCTTCATATCAATAATTTGCTCAGGGGATAAGCCGTACTTTTCCATGATATGTGCTGGTGTGTACTCTTCAATATCGGTAATCCCTTTCCGGGTAATTCCGACTGTGGTACTTTCGGATGAAAGCTGAGTTAAGTCTTTATCTCCGGATATAACCTTTACTTCATAGCCATCGTTTTCTGCCGATAATGATAGTGTTCCAATAATATCATCCGCTTCATAGTTTTCAAGCTCATAGCGCTGGATTCCATAGGCATCAAGGAGCTCACGGATATAAGGAAACTGTTCTGATAGTTCTGGTGGAGTTTTTTGTCTTCCGCCTTTATATTCTCCAAAGGTTTTATGGCGAAACGTTGTCTTACCTGCATCAAAAGCTACGAGAATATGCGTGGGCTGTTCATCTTCAATTATTTTCATCAGCATCATGGTAAAACCGTACACAGCGTTTGTGTGGATGCCTTTGTCATTATTCAATAGGGGCAGCGCAAAGAAAGCACGGTATGCAATACTATTCCCATCGATTAATACTAGTTTTTTCTTTTCCATCTCTTAACCCCTTTCAGGTCATTTCATATATTTATGAAGTTCAATGATAAACTCACTGCCTTCCCCTACTTTACTCCTGACAGTAATATTTCCGTGGTGTGCCTCAACTAAATGCTTAACAATCGCTAACCCAAGACCGGTTCCGCCTGAGTCTCGGCTTCTGGCACGATCAACCCGGTAAAAACGCTCGAAAATACGGGGGATCTCTTTCTTTTCAATCCCTACCCCTGAGTCTTTTACATGAATGCGAATTTTTTGATCGAATTCATGCAGAGACACCCTGACTTGTCCGCTTGGTGGGGTATATAAAATAGCATTACTGATTAAATTGATAAAAACCTGCTTTAGGCGGTCAATATCACCTTCAATCAATAATTCCTCCCGATCACACTCTAGCTCTAGACGAATATCCTTGGCACCTGCTTTTTTCTCAAGCAAGGTCATGACTTCAGTGAGTAAAGAAAACAAGTCAAACCTCTGTATTTGCAATCTAAATTCTTGATGCTCAATTTTTGAAAAATCCAATAGATCCTGTATAAGGGACTGAAGGCGGTCGCTTTCCTTATAGATGATCGACAGAAATGCCTCTAGCGTTTCATGGTTATTCATTGCCCCATCAAGCAGCGTTTCCGAAAAGCCTTTTATCGATGTCACGGGCGTCTTTAATTCATGTGAGACGTTGGCAACAAAATCCTTCCTCATTTGCTCAAGCTTTTTAATTTCGGTTATATCATGGAAAACAAGTAGAACGCCTTTCCATACATTGTTCGTGCCAATAATGGGAATACCGTAGACGACAAAGTATCTTCTCTCAATTCCCAAAGGAATCCGGAGCTGTCTGCTGACCTTTTGCTCTGTGCGAAAAACCTGGGCAATTAATTGGCAAACTTCCTCCTGCTCAATTACTTCGTAATATAATTTATAGAGAAAATCTTTCGAGTTCACTTGGAAGATATCTGTATAGCCCATATTGATTAGATTGACGAAGCCATGACTGTCAATCAGTAATAATCCAGCACCCATATTTTCAATCAACGCCGTTAAGCGATCCGACTGCATTTCTTGAGCCTTACTCATTTCCTCAAGGTTTTGTGCTAACACATTAATGGATGAACTTAACATCGTTGTCTCATGAATATCATCACTTTCAGTTCTAGCTCGATAATTTCCCTTTGCAAGTTCAATCGCAACCGAGGTCGCAGCCTCAATTGGTTTTGTATACCTCGAAGTGATTCTAATTCCCAGATAAATAAAAGAAATTAAAGCGATTCCTAAGCTAATCGATAAAATCCACCAGATTTGCCCGTAGGCCATTTTTAACTCACTTGTTTTCGTGATAATGAAAAGATATCCTTCGGGTTCACCCGCTTTTTCGATCGTCTTCCAAGAATAATGTAAATCATAATCATCCCGCTCAATTAGCTTCGTTTTACTTTTTGTCTTTTTCTTTATGACATCATTAATGTTTTCTTTTAGCTCTGTAAGATTTGAATTGTTCGTTAGTCCACTATCGTAAATAATCATTCCCTTAGTATCCGTAATCGCAAGTCTAACATTTAACATTTGACTGATTTCTAAAACATCATTACGGTTGATCGAAAAGACTCCACCATTTTGTTCAATATAATAACTTAAAAGATCGATTTCCTTTTTTAGACGTTCATTATATGTATCAAGATAATAACTTTTAAAAAGTTGTCCAAGTAAAATTCCTAAGCCGACTAAAATGGTAATGATTAATGTAATTAGGGCTAGAAGGAGCCTTGTCCGAAGATTGGTCATTCACCCTTCGGCTCCTCTAGTTTATAACCTAGCCCACGAACTGTTTTAATATAAACTGGTTTGCGAGTATCTTCTTCGACCTTTTCTCTAAGGTGTGAAATATGAACGTCTACAATACGAGTATCGCCAGCAAATTCATAATTCCATACAGCACTTAATAATTGATCCCTTGTTAAGACCCGACCTTTATTTTGAGCCAAGTAATGGAGCAATTCATACTCCTTTAAGGTTAGATCTAATGGTTGATTTTTAAAGTAAGCTTCATATTTATCAGGGAAGATTTTAAGATGACCAATCACAATCTCGGGAGTATCTTCTTGGACGTTATCATCTGTATTTGGTTGTATCTGTACTCTTCTTAAGATTGCTTTGACTCTGGCTATCACTTCTCGTGGGCTAAACGGCTTGATCATATAATCATCAGCACCAAGCTCAAGACCCAATATCTTATCAAACTCATCATCTTTTGCCGTTAACATCAGAATAGGAGTCATGATTCTTTGTTGGCGAAGCTCTTTGCAGACTTCAATTCCATCCATTTTCGGCAGCATTAAATCTAAAACAATAATGTCAGGGGCCATGGATTCAGCCATTTTTTTACCCTCTAACCCATCCATAGCAGTGATGACATCAAATCCAGCCTGCTCTAAATTGTATTGAAGCAACGTTACAATCGATTGTTCATCATCGACAACAAGCACTCTATTTTTCATAAATACCCTCCGAGATTTTTTCTACTCCATCTTCCTTTCATTATAATATAGAACTACCAATAATACTTCTAATCAAACTTTTCATAAAAAAAAGGAATGTTTATCTCACATTCCTTTTTACACCTATTAAAAGTTATCTAAAACATGACCATTCATGGCTTCTAAGCGATGGGGAGGGCACACCTTTATCTTACCTGTAATCACAATTTCCTCTTTTTCGTTTGTGCCAACAACAGAAATCACTACAGAGTGATCATCATTATTTACAGCGATTACTTCCAGCAATAGCTGAACCGTTCCATAATGGTATACGGGTTTAGGAAATTCAATATCCTGACTGATGATGTGACTCCCAGGTCCCGGCAAATATTTTGAGACTGCAGAAGAAATCATTCCGGTTAGCATGATCGATGGAACAATCGGTTTCTTAAATGGAGTTTGTGATGCATAATCATGCTGGATAAATAAGGGATTCGCGTCATCCGTTAAACCTAAATACAGAAGAATATCTTTATCTTCGACTTTCTCCGTTAAAGCAAGTTTTTCTCCTACATTTATTTCAAGGATCTGCCTTCCCAGTCTTCTAGATTTACCTAAAAGCATATACTCCACCTCTTTGTAAGCGATTTCAATAAATTTGAAAAAAATTCGGGAGTGCATGCCCCGAATTTTCCTTTTCGAATTAAACTAATACTTCCATGACACTGCGAACAGATTGAGCCGACTTGTCTAAAGCTGCTTTTTCATCAGCTGTTAACTCAAGCTCGATTACTTTCTCAATTCCATTTGCTCCAAGGATCGTTGGCACCCCTAGATAAATCCCATCGTAACCATACTCACCTTCAAGATAGGCAATGGAAGGAAGAACTCGACGCTGATCCTTGAGAATCGCTTCACACATTTCAACAAGCGATGCTGCTGGTGCATAATAGGCACTTCCGTTTCCTAAAAGGTTAACAATTTCGCCGCCGCCTTTTCTAGTACGCTCGACTATCGCGTCTAAACGGTCCTTTGGAATTAATGTTTCTAATGGAATACCACCAGCATAGGAATAGCGAACAAGTGGAACCATGTCATCTCCGTGTCCACCTAATACAAAGCCAGTAATGTCTTTTACAGAAAGGTTTAATTCTTGAGCAATAAAGGTACGGAATCGCGCTGAATCAAGAACACCGGATTGGCCAATTACACGTTCTTTCGGGAAGCCAGATTCCTTAAAAACGGTATATGTCATTGCATCAACAGGGTTTGTTAAGACAAGGATTGTACAGTTTGGAGAGTACTTCACTATTTGCTGTGTTACACTCTTCATTACCTTTTGATTGGTCTGTACTAAATCATCACGACTCATACCCGGTTTACGTGCGATACCTGCAGTAATTACAACGATGTCAGAATCAGCTGTATCTTCATAGTTTGATGTTCCGTTAATGTTTGCATCAAATCCTTGAACTGGGCTTGCTTCAAGCATATCTAAGGCTTTGCCTTTAGTTGGATTTTCCATTTGTGGGATATCCACTAATACAACGTTACCCAATTCTTTTTGTGCTAATAAAAACGCTGTAGTTGCCCCTGTAAAGCCGCCGCCAATAACTGAAATCTTTTTACGTTGTAATGACATTTTATTTCTCCCCTTTGTAAGTAATCAATGATAAGGGCTGCTTAGAAAACAGCCCTTCCTTACTTGTGAGACCAATTACAGCTATGCTTATTCCATATTCTTAATTAATTCGTTACCAAACTCAGAAGTTTTAACTTCTGTAGCGCCTTCCATTAAACGAGCGAAGTCATATGTTACTACTTTAGAAGCGATTGTTTTTTCTACTGATTTAATAACCATTTTCGCAGCTTCATTCCAGCCTAAGTGCTCAAGTAATAATACACCTGATAAAATGACGGAAGATGGATTTACTTTATCAAGACCTGCATATTTAGGCGCAGTACCATGTGTTGCTTCGAAAATCGCATGTCCAGTTTCATAATTAATGTTTGCTCCTGGAGCAATACCAATTCCTCCAACTTGCGCTGCAAGTGCATCAGAAATATAGTCACCGTTTAAGTTCATTGTTGCAACAACATCGAACTCACGTGGACGAGTTAAGATTTGTTGTAAGAAGATATCTGCAATCGCATCTTTTACGATAATTTTTCCAGCAGCTTCTGCGTCAGCTTGTGCTTTGTTAGCAGCTTCTGTTCCTTGTTCTTCTTTAATACGGTCATATTGAGCCCAAGTGAATACTTTATCACCGAATTCTTTTTCAGCTAGCTCATAACCCCAGTTTTTGAATGCACCTTCAGTAAATTTCATGATATTACCTTTGTGCACAAGTGTTAAGGATTTACGGCCCTCTTTGATTGCATAGTTAATCGCCGCACGTACTAGACGTGTTGTTCCTTCCTCAGAAACAGGCTTGATACCGATACCTGAAGTTTCAGGGAATCTGATCTTGTTAACACCCATTTCATTTTGTAAGAAATTGATTAATTTTTTTACTTCTTCTGAGCCTTGTTTATATTCAATACCGGCATAGATATCTTCCGTGTTTTCACGGAAAATAACCATATCGGTATCTTCTGGACGTTTAACAGGTGATGGTACCCCTTCGAACCATCTAACAGGACGTAAGCATACGAATAAATCTAACTCTTGACGAAGTGCAACGTTCAAAGAACGAATTCCGCCACCGATTGGTGTAGTTAATGGACCTTTGATTGCGATCAAGTATTCGTTGATGACATCAAGCGTTTCTTTCGGAAGCCATTCACCTGTTTGATTGAACGCTTTTTCTCCTGCTAAAACTTCTTTCCATACGATTTTTCGTTCGCCTTTATATGCTTTTTCAACTGCAGCATTTAAAACTCTTTCAGATGCAGCCCAGATATCAGGACCGATTCCGTCACCCTCAATAAATGGGATAATTGGATTATTTGGTACATTTAATACTCCGTTTGAAACCGTGATTTTTTCGCCTTGCATAGTTGTTCTCCCTCCTGTTATGTATAAAAATCAATTAATGGATTAGAGGTTAGAAGGAAAAGCCTCTCGGACCCTGCTAGCCATAACTAGTTTTCTAACCTCATCATCCCATTCTTATTAGAACAATTTTTCGAAAAAAAGTAAAATTTTAACCTCTTTGATTAATTGGAACATATTTCTGCATGCCAGGACCAGTATAATCGGCACGAGGACGAATTAAACGGTTATTTTCATATTGTTCTAGGATGTGTGCAAGCCATCCTGAAACCCGGCTAACTGCAAAAATTGGTGTGAATAAATCATGATCAATACCAAGGCTATGATACATAGATGCTGAATAGAAATCAACGTTTGGCGGCAATTTCTTTTCACCTGTCACGATGCTTTCAATTTTTTCAGACATTTCATACCAATGCGGCTCGCCTGTAAGTTCTGTTAATTTCTTAGACATTGCTCTTAAATGCTTCGCACGTGGATCGCCTAAACGGTACACACGGTGACCGAAGCCCATGATTTTTTCTTTATTCTCAAGTTTACCGCGTACATATGGTTCTACATTTTCAATCGTTCCAATTTCTTTGAGCATTTTCATGACTGCTTCATTTGCTCCGCCATGTAAAGGACCTTTCAGTGCGCCAATAGCTGCTGTAACGCCAGAATAGACATCTGATAAAGTAGCAACACAGACGCGTGCTGTAAAGGTAGAGGCATTCAATTCATGGTCTGCATGCAGCACAAGTGCTTTATCCATTGCATCAACCGCAATTTGATCTGGCTCCTGACCGGTCAGCATGTATAAGAAATTAGCTGCAAAATTTAAATCCTGTCTAGGTGCTACTGGCTCAAGTCCTTTTCTTACACGTGCAAAAGTGGCTACAATGGCAGGCATTTTCGCTTGAAGACGAATGGCTTTTTTATAATTAGATTCTTCATCCATTACATCAGCTTCATCATCATAAAGTCCCAATAAAGAAACTGCAGAGCGAAGTGCTGCCATAGGATGAACATTTTGAATCGGATACATTTTAAAATGTTCGATTACTTCTTTTGGAAGATCAGCATTTTCCGCAAGTTGTTTTTTTAATTCAGCCAATTGTGGCTCAGTAGGCAGTTTGCGGTGCCATAATAAATAGATTACTTCTTCAAAGCTTGCATTATCAGCTAAATCGTCGATGTCATAACCAACATACGTTAACGTATCATCAATAATTGAGCTGATTGAGGATGTTGTTGCCACAATCCCTTCAAGACCACGTGTTACTGTCATCATTAATCTCTCCTTCGCATTCTAATATTCCCCATTATCCATTCGTATAAAGATATTATTATCAGCTAAAACCGCAAGCGATTTAAGCTAGGTTGAAATAAAGCATCCTTCATTAAATTCATTTTAAATCATGACCAAGACAGTCAGCGCTTCGCTTTAATACAACTCTAGATTGAGCGCTTGCTCGGGTTTCGAGCAAAATAACTTTATTTTTATGAGAAAGTTATTTTACAAGTAATCTAGCATATATATGAGGTTTATGTAATAAAGGATGCGCTTTCAAGTCCTATTATAAACAATTATCAGATTTTTGTGAATGAAAAGGAGCTGAAAAGTAGAAAAAAATATTATTTTACAAAATATCTAACGAAAAAAATCGATCAATCTCATCGCTGTGTAAGCAATTCCCGCACCGATTAATGGCCCAACTGCTACTCCTTTAAAGATAGATACAGCTAAAATCGTACCTAACACCAGGGCAGTTGTGACTTGCGGATCATTTGCCAATAATGATAATCCACCTTTTGCCAAAAGGGCCACGAGCATACCTGAAATTAGCGCAATCCATGCTATTGGTGATTTAAATGCATTAGATAAATCCTTAAAGCCAATCTCACCACTCGCAATTGGAGCTAATACAGCTATGGTGATGATCGTCACTCCCCAATTAATCCCTTTACTTTGGATAAAATTGAATGATTTGGTTTCTAGTCCACTAATTTTTAATACTAAGAGGACAAAAATCGCAATTAATAATGAATTGTTTTTCGCAATGATTCCAATGACCAATAACAATAAAAGGAATAATGTAGCTTGATTGAACATCCCATGATCCATCCCTTCTCAATCATTATTGTACCATAACGTCTTCATCTTTTAATAACCACCGTTTTCACATAGGTGAAACGTATATTTGCTGTTGAAACTTAATCAGGTTTAATTTCTAAATTGGAGGATTGTATAAACATGCAGAATATCACAATAAATGGTAAACTTAAGTAGTCAGTATTATCTGAAAAGGAGGCTGTTTATTATTGAATCATAAATACATAAATCGAACCTTCAGATTCTTGTTTGTTATTGCCATTGTTGTTTCGGCAATCCTATTATTTTATTATTTATCAAAAGTAACGTATCCATTTCTGATTGCACTAGTCATTGCCTTCTTAATGAATCCCGTTGTGAACCTGTTTGAAAAAAAACTGCGAATGCCACGGGGATTTGCCGTTTTTGCAGCAATAATCATCATATTTGCTCTAGTAGCGGGATTAGTAACCTTATTAATTGCCGAAATCGTTTCAGGAGCAAATTACCTCGCTAAGGTTGTACCAGAGCATCTTGATAAATTAATAGGATATATTGAAGACTTTATCACATCGCAAATCATTCCATTTTATAATCAGCTTGCAAGTGTGTTTGATAAGCTTGATGCTGGCCAGCAGGATACGATAATTAATAATATTCAAAATGTCGGAGCCACAATCGGAAAAACGGTCGGAAATTTCATTCAAAATCTTTTCGGCAGTATCCCTGTTATCCTATCCTGGTTCCCAAATGCAGCTACCGTCTTGATTTTTTCCTTTTTAGCTACCTTCTTTATTAGTAAGGATTGGGATCGTTTATCAGGACTCGGCGGCAGATTATTACCGGAAAAGGCAAAAACGAGCAGCCGTACTGTTTTTGTTGATTTGAAAAAGGCTTTATTTGGTTTTCTTAAAGCACAGTTAACCCTTATTTCGATTACCACTGTCATCATTTTAATTGGTTTGGTTATCCTCCGAGTGGATTATGCCATTACGATTGCCCTGATAACTGGTATCGTGGACATCATTCCCTATCTAGGTACTGGAGCCATTTTTGTTCCATGGATTATTTATGAGGCGTTGTCTGGTGATATTGCTCTTGCACTCGGCTTGGGTATTTTGTATATCGTGGTCATCGTCCAAAGGCAAATTATGGAGCCAAAGGTCCTTTCATCCAATATTGGCCTCGACCCGTTGGCTACATTGATTGCCTTGTTTGTAGGTTTTAAATTAATTGGTTTTTTAGGATTAATTGCTGGTCCTGTTACCCTAGTTATTATTAGCACCCTTTACCGCGCAAAGGTCTTTCACGATGTGTGGAATTTTATTAAAGGGGAAGAAGATTGAAATGTACAAGCTCAAAGCAAAACGTCAACCTCCACTTGGAAGTTGACGTTTTTATCTTATAATTTTCATATTTCCTCTTTCAATCCTCTTTTGCAAAGCTTTTATCATGAAATACTTAAACGGTTTTCTTGATGGTGGAAAAAGTAACAAAAATCCGACAACATCAGTTATAAATCCTGGAGTTAATAGCAAGGTTCCACCGATTAGAATACAAATACCATCTAGGACCGATTCCCCAGGAATTTGACCATAGGCAAGCTGTTCCTGGGCTCTTTTAATGGTCTGCAGGCCCTCCCTTTTTGCTAAATAGGCTCCAACTACCCCTGTTACAATAATTAAAGCAATAGTCGGAAATACTCCAAGAGTTTTCCCGGAAACTAACAGGACGCCAATATCAATTGCAGGAATGATAATAATTAATAAAGCTAAATAGCGCATTTTGTATCTCCTTCTATATCAGCTTGTTTACATTATATATTATTTAAGATAAAAAATGCTTTCATATACAAATAAAAAAGAAGAGGATCCCCCCTTCTTTTTTTATTATAGTACGCTTGCGTGTCCGTTATAGATAACTCCACGGGTTGCATCGACCGTGATTTCTTGACCGTCTTTGAATATTTCCATTGCGTTTTCAACGCCTACGATGACTGGAATTCCCAAGTTTAGTCCGACCACTGCAGCATGGCTTGTTAAGCCGCCCTCTTGAGTGATTAAAGCTGCACATTTCTCAATGGCTGGAACCATGTCACGATCAGAACCGATTGTCACTAAAATGGAACCCGGATTTACTTTTTCAATCGCCTCTTGTGCAGTATGAGCAATTACTACTTTACCAAATGCAGACTTACGGCCAATTCCTTGTGCTCTGATGATTACATCTCCAACTACATGGATTTTCATCAAATTGGTAGTTCCAGCTTCACCCACAGGAACACCCGCAGTGATTACCACTAGATCTCCATGCTTCACAATTCCACTATTGACGCTTTCTTCAACAGCACTATCAAGCATTTCATCTGTAGAGCTGCAAATTTGACCAAGCTGTGGATACACACCCCATACAAGCGATAAACGGCGATGAACATTTTCGTTTGATGTAACGGCCACAATCGGTGCTTTTGGACGATATTTTGAAATCATTCTTGCTGTATGTCCACTCTCAGTTGGTGTGATAATGGAATTTACATCAAGATTTAATGCCGTATGAGCAACAGATTGCCCAATAGCGTCTGTGATATTATGCTCCGTATCTTTACTGCGGGCAGAAAGGATTTCTTTATGATCTAGAGCTTGTTCTGCTCGTGAAGCAATATTATTCATCGTTTGAACTGCTTCAACTGGATATAATCCAGCAGCTGTTTCACCTGAAAGCATGATAGCATCCGTACCATCAAAAATGGCATTGGCAACATCACTTGCTTCTGCACGAGTTGGTCTAGGGTTTCGCTGCATTGAATCAAGCATTTGTGTTGCTGTAATGACAGGCTTGCCCATATAATTACATTTCTTAATCAACATTTTTTGCACTAATGGTACTTCTTCCGCCGGAATTTCAACTCCAAGGTCACCACGGGCAACCATCAAGCCATCAGAAATCTCAAGGATTTCATCGATGTTGTCTACGCCTTCTTGATTCTCAATCTTTGGAATGATATGAATATGTGTTGCTTCTTTTTCTTCTAGAAGCTGACGGATTTCTAATACGTCCTTTGCACGTCTTACAAAAGATGCGGCAATAAAGTCTATTCCTTGTTCAATCCCGAAAAGAATGTCCTGGGTATCCTTCTCTGTGATCCCTGGAAGGTTCACGGATACTCCTGGAACATTAACACCCTTTTTATTTTTCAACGTACCGCTGTTTAATATTTTCGTGGTAATCTCATTTGCCGACTTATCAATACTAAGGACTTCAAGCCCGATTAGACCATCATCCAATAAGATTTTTGAACCCACATGTACATCTTCAATTAAACCTGGATATGTAATCGAAAACTTCTCTGTCGTTCCTTCAACCTCGTTCATCGAAACAATAACATTATTTCCAGATACTAGTTCGATTGCTCCATCAAGCATATTATGTGTACGAATTTCAGGTCCTTTTGTATCAAGCAAAATCGCTACAGTTTTTCCAGCACGTTTTGCGGCTTCACGAATATTTTTAATTCTTTGACCGTGCTCGTTAAAATCACCATGTGAAAAATTTAACCGAGCCACATTCATACCTGCTTCAATTAATTGTGTAAGCTTATCAACGCTTTCACTAGCAGGACCAATCGTACAAACGATTTTAGTTTTACGCAACATCTTTGTATCCTCCCTAATCATACCAATTCCTAGATAGATAATTCTTTTGAAAGTTTAAACAGGTCAAGATCCAATGTATGTTTCCTGCCTAACGCCTCAATAATATCGTAATCAACCAGCTGGTTTTTTTCAATCCCGACTGCACGTCCGCCTTTTCCTTCAATTAACAATTCAACCGCTCTAGCGCCTAATCGGCTTGCAAGCACTCTGTCAGCAGCTGTTGGAGAACCACCACGTTGAATATGTCCCAATACGGATACTCTTGTATCAAGGTTAGAGGCTTCTTGCAATTGTTTTGCAAATTCAACTCCGCTACAGACGCCTTCTGCCACCACGATAATACTGTGCTTTTTCCCACGTTCCTGTCCTTTGCGCAAGCGTTCAGCAATTTCATTCATATCATAATTTTCTTCCGGAATTAAGATTGTTTCTGCACCACCAGCTAGTCCAGCCCATAAGGCGATGTCACCAGCGTCTCGTCCCATAACCTCAATGACAAAGGTTCTTTCGTGTGAAGTAGCAGTATCGCGAATTTTATCTAGCGCATCAATAACCGTATTTAATGCCGTATCAAACCCGATGGTTAATTCTGTACCTGGGATATCATTATCGATCGTTCCTGGCACACCCACGCATGGAAAACCCTGTTCTGTTAAAGCTTTCGCCCCACGATAGGAACCATCCCCACCAATAACGACCAAACCTTCAATTCCTAGGGCCTTTAATTGCTCAATCCCTTTTTGCTGCACCTCTGGATTCTTAAATTCAGGTAAACGTGCAGAATGGAGCATGGTTCCTCCTCGATGAATAATATCACCAACAGATCCTAGCTCAAGTTTTTTTATATTCCCAGAGATTAGTCCAGAATATCCACCGTAGATTCCGTAGACCTCTACGTTATGAAATATTGCCTTTCGGACAACTGCACGAATTGCAGGATTCATTCCTGGAGAATCTCCTCCACTTGTAAGCACACCAATTTTCTTCATTTTTCTATCACCTCATTGGATTACATTATCCTATGTATAAACTCAGGAAGTTACAAAATATCTTAATTAATTCGTTTTAGTCTCCCTAGTACTTCATTTATTATTAGCAATTATATAGGGAATATTTATAAAATAACATGAAGAAATCCCTATAACAACTCCATCACATTAGTAAATTTAAAAGACGGAATAATCAGTGAACTGCAAGCGCTTCATTTATGTTTGTAACCGCATTCTTTGTTATTTACTGGTAAAAGCCTTGACAACTTTGTGAATTGAAAAAAAATAAAATCAGTGTTGTAATCATGCATTAAAATAGTCACCATTAAAATAAACGTGCCCAAAGAGCACGTTTATAAAGCACTGATAAAGTCTTTAGAGAAAGAATATTCACCAATGGTTCGGAATCGATTGTAACGATCGATAATCAATTCTTCTTCTGAAAGCTCTAGTAAATCCTTTAATGATTTTTTTAGCAGTTCGTCAATGGCTTCCGCTTGTTTACTCGCATCTTTATGAGCTCCGCCTTTTAATTCTGGAATAATATCATCAATAATTCCAAGCTCTTTTAAGTCTGGGGCTGTGATCCTCATCGATTCAGCAGCTTGCTTAGCATGTGAGGCATCCTTCCACAAAATAGCCGCAGCACCTTCAGGTGATATAACGGAGTAAGTAGAATTCTCAAGCATATACATGCGGTTACCAACGCCCAGAGCTAGCGCACCGCCGCTTCCGCCCTCACCGATAACAATACAAATTACAGGAACCTTTAAACCGGCCATTTCGAACAGATTCCGAGCTATCGCTTCACTTTGTCCTCTTTCCTCAGCCGCTTTTCCTGGGTATGCCCCTTTTGTATCAATAAAGCAAATAATGGGACGATTAAATTTGTCTGCCTGCTTCATTAAACGGAGTGCCTTTCGATAACCTTCCGGATGAGGCATACCAAAGTTTCGACGGATATTTTCCTTTGTATCTTTTCCTCTTTGGTGGCCAATGACTGTGACCGGCAGCCCCCTGTATTTCGCAATACCACCAACGATTGCTTCATCATCACCAAAGGTTCGATCGCCATGACATTCAAAGAAACCTTCAAAAAGATGAGAAATATAGTCTAGAGTTGTCGGGCGGTTCGGATGGCGGGCAATTTGCACTCGATCCCATGGTTTGATATTTTCATAAATATCCTTTTCCAGTTTTTCAAGCCGCATTTCTAATTTTTCAATTTCTGATGATAAATCAACATCAGCTGATTTGGTAAACTCTCTTAATTCGATAATTTTGTTTTTCAATTGAACAATCGGGCGTTCAAATTCTAATTCTCCTACCATTCGAGATTACCTCCTGGTTGATGAATTTCTAATAGATTTGTGATTTTGTCAACTAGCTCAAGACGAGAAATAATGGCATCAAGTTGACCGTGCTTTAAGAGAAATTCTGCTGTTTGAAAATCTTCAGGAAGTTCTTCCCGGATTGATTGTTCAATAACCCTGCGGCCAGCAAACCCAATTAATGCTCCTGGTTCTGCAAAGTTATAATCCCCTAAAGAAGCAAAGCTAGCAGAAACACCTCCTGTAGTGGGATGAGTCATCATCGAAATGATTAATCCACCATTCTCGCTGAATTTCTTTAATGCTACACTTGTTTTCGCCATTTGCATTAAGCTTAGAACACCTTCTTGCATACGTGCACCGCCAGATGCTGTAAAGATGATAAACGGTACAGACATTTCATCTGCTTTTTCAATGGCACGTGTGATCTTCTCACCTACTACTGATCCCATACTTCCCATCCGAAATGTTGAATCCATGATTGCTGTGACAATCTTATTTCCATTAACCGTACCTGAACCAGTAACAACCGCTTCATTTATTTTCGTTTTTTGACGGTCTTTTTCTAACTTTTCCAGGTAATCAGGGAAGTTAAGCGGATTTTCAGAAACCATGCTTTCATCGAATTCCACAAAACTGCCTTGATCGATAAAGCTATCGATACGCTCTTTTGAATTCATCGGAAAGTGGTATCCACATTGTGAACAAACTTTTAAGTTTTTATTGAGTTCCTTTGTATACATGATTGTCTTACACGAAGGACATTTCGTCATAATACCTTCAGGTACATCACTTTTCGCCGCTTCAGTTGGAATCGTCGCATATTTTTTCTTTTTATTTTGATTTTTAGTAAAAAGCTCTTTAAGAAGCAAGTTGGATAAACCTCCCTTAATAAAAAAATGAAGCCAGATTGATATTTTGATACTACATTGAAGTCTTACCTTTATTGCAGACAATTCAAACCTATTTAGCCCCAAAAAGTGGTCAGACCACTATAGAATTAAAAATGCCCACTTCGAATTGGGCTTTGCTGCTTGTCTTTTCTACTATAAAGTAAATGCTTTACAAAATCTGTTATTATTTGTCGGTAAAATTAGACAAATTTCTTAACTGCCGGTAAGCAAGAATTGTCTTTTCCTCATTCTTTTCAGCTAAAGCAATGACTAATAATCTAAGGCGGCTTGGGTCCACATCATCTTTCTTCAATTGCAATGAATATTGATAATCCTTCAAGATTAGCCAAATTCTCGACATTAAATGGTTATCTGCCATTTCAATAATCTGCTGAAAGAATTGATCGACATCCACAAAATTCACTTCTGCTAGGTTCCTTAACGTAAGGATTTTCTTTTCGTCAATTTTAGCAAGAACGAGACGGAGACAATCCATTTCGATTAGGTTCTTCGTTTCTACTACATCATGCTTTGCTTTTGAATCTTGAAGAACAAATGTCCCGAGCAGCTGGACGAGTTGGTTTTCCCGAAAGTCTCGAATAAACGTTCCCTCACCACGTCTTGTTTCAATTAATCCCAGCAGTTCTAGTGCTCTTAGTGCTTCTCGAACGGAAGAGCGCCCGACATTCAGGCGCTCAGACAATTCCCGTTCAGATGGGATTTTATCTCCAGATTTCAGACCGTCCGCAGATATCATCTCTCTAAGTTTTCTTACAATCCCTAAATAAACCTTCGTGTTCGTCACTTACGTTATCACTCACTTTTACCGATAATCGCGAGCCTCATGGTTTTTTCTTTCACATCTTCAGGATCGAGCTTTAAACGTGCAACACCTGTCTCCATTGCAGCTTTAGCTACTGCTGCTGCAACCTCAGGAGCTACACGTGGATCAAACGGAGCAGGGATAACATAATCCTCACTAAGCTCTGATTCGTCAATTAAATTGGCAATGGCTTGTACAGCTGCCACCTTCATTTTCTCATTTATATGTGTGGCACGTACATCAAGTGCTCCACGGAAGATTCCTGGGAAGGCAAGTACGTTGTTCACTTGGTTAGGAAAATCAGATCTGCCTGTACCTACCACTCTTGCACCAGCTTCCTTCGCATCACTTGGCATAATTTCTGGCACTGGATTAGCCATCGCAAAAATAACTGCATCCTTATTCATGGAAGCAACCATTTCTTTTGTTAAGGCACCCGCAACAGAAACACCAATAAACACATCGGCCCCTTTAATGACATCTTCAAGAGAACCTTGAAGATTGTCTCTGTTCGTAAATTTAGCCACTTCTGCTTTGACTTCATTCATTCCTTGAGGGCGGCCTTCATATATAGCCCCTTTTGTATCACACATAATAATATCTCTAACACCGTAGCTGTATAATAGTTTTATAATCGCAATTCCTGCTGCTCCAGCACCATTAGCCACGACTTTAATTTCAGTTATTTTCTTGCCAATTAACTTTAGCGCATTAACAAGTCCTGCTACCGTAACAATCGCAGTGCCATGCTGGTCATCATGGAAGATTGGAATATTTGTCTCTTTTTTTAATCTTTCCTCAATAACGAAACAATTTGGTGCTGCAATGTCTTCTAGATTCACACCACCAAAAGTTGGTTCAAGTAACTTTACGGTTTCAACGATTTTGTCTACGTCAGTTGTATTCAAACAGATTGGAAATGCATCTACACCTGCAAAGCTTTTAAACAATACTGCTTTTCCTTCCATTACTGGAAGAGCAGCTTCTGGTCCAATATTTCCAAGACCCAAGACAGCGGTACCGTCT
Organism: Neobacillus sp. K501; assembly: GCF_053749995.1. Taxonomy (NCBI): domain Bacteria; kingdom Bacillati; phylum Bacillota; class Bacilli; order Caryophanales; family Bacillaceae; genus Neobacillus; species Neobacillus sp. K501. Next base: position 553,195 of record NZ_JBSLYA010000002.1, read on the forward strand.
GTTACAACTGCAACCATATTGCCTTTCATCGTGTAGTCATAAACAGTTTCTGGTTTTTCATAGATGTCCTTACATGGTTCAGCCACTCCCGGTGAATAGGCTAAACTTAAATCCTTGGCATTTCTGACTGGTACCTTTGATTTAGACTCTAACTTTCCTTTATTAATTCGATGCATATGTAGTGCTTCTTCCCGTAAAGTCAAGTTATTTCACCCCTTAATTTTTTCCAAATAAGATTATGATTTATGACCGTGAATACAGTCTGAATCCATAGTGGTCAGACCATCCCATCTCTCTTTCAATATAACATATTTGATAAAGTTGTAAAGAATTATTCTTTCAGTACAACATTTTCAGAACCAAGGAAATCCCTTAATAAATCTAATAATTGCTGGCTAGGATGAATCTTAAACTCCGGTCCAAGCCTAATGGTTTTCCGAGTGTCCTCATAAAATAACACAATGTCAGAACTCCCATTATTTCCCTTGAAAAATTGTTTTAATTGCCTTAATGATTGCTCGTCTTGTTTTTCTGGAACAATTTTCAAATATAGAACCGATTGCTTTTTCATATTTGCTTGAATCCATTGTTCGATTTCTGATACGTTCTGGATAATAAACTGCTTCTTTCCATCCCGTTCCTCGACCTTCCCCTCCAGCACAGCAAATTCCCCTTGTGCTAACAAATTAGAGAATTTCTTAAAGACATTTGGGAAAGAAACAGCCTCCATTTCTCCGCTGGCATCACTTATATTCAAAAAGGCCATCGATTCGCCTTTTTTAGTCCGGATTTTTTTCGCAGTGGTAATATACACGCCTACTGCTGCTCGTTTATGTTCGATGCCTAATTCTAGTAGAACCTGTGCTCCAGCCTGTTTAAGTAGTTTTTCGTATAATGAAACAGGATGATCAGAAAGATAAAATCCAAGGGCTTCTTTTTCAAAAGCCAATTTATCCTCTTGTCTGATTGGATCCACCTGTACGTATTTAGGCCTTAACTGCATTTCTTCTTCAGCAAATAATTCGAATTGATTCGAATCGTCTACCTTAAACAATTGGGCATGTTCAAGTGCTACATCAAGAGTCGCTAATAAAACAGCTCGATCCTCTCCAAATTCATCAAAGCTTCCTGAATGGACAAGAACCTCAAGCGTTTTCCGATTAATCGCTTTTGATGAAACTCTAGTACAAAAGTCAAATAAATCTTCAAACCTCTTCATCTTTCTCGACTGAAAGATTTCCCTTAAAGCGACAGCTCCAACACTTTTTATCGCTGCTAAGCTATAGCGGATTCCTAAATGTTCTACTTGAAAGGAAAAGCCGCTAAAATTAATTGAGGGTGGTAAGACAGGTATATCCTTCTGTTTTGCTTCTAGAATATATTGAGCTATTTTTGTTTCATTCCCAATCGCTGACGTCAGCAAGCCTGCCATAAAATACAGTGGATAATTGGCCTTTAAATAGGCAAGCTGGTAGGCAATCATACTATAGGCTACAGCATGACTCCGGTTAAATCCGTAGTTAGCAAACCGAACGATTAAATCATAAATTTCATTGGCAAGCGACGCATGATAACCCTTTTTTAATGCACCTTGGACAAAATGATTTCTCTCTCGATCAAGAACCTCCTTCTGCTTTTTCCCGACTGCTCTTCTTAACAGATCTGCTTCCCCTAAGGAAAAACCTGCCATTGTCGAAGCAATTTGGATGATTTGTTCCTGATAAATTAACACTCCATAGGTGTTCTCCAGAATGGGTTTTAAGTCAGGATGTGGATATTCCACCGGCTGACTTCCATGTTTTCGATCAATAAAAAGCGGAATATTTTCCATTGGGCCAGGACGATATAGTGCGTTCACGGCAACGATATCTTCAAATCTTGATGGCTTTAATCGAAGTAAAACTTTCCTCATTCCCTCTGATTCGAGCTGGAAAATTCCCGTTGTCTCGCCTCTTGCTAATAATTCAAATGTTTTTTCATCATCCAATGGAAGGGTCCGGACATCCAGCTTCTTTCCTTTTTTTCGAGCGATGGAAGCTACAATGGTTTCAATTAACGATAAATTTCTCAACCCAAGAAAATCCATCTTCAATAACCCGATTTCTTCGAGGTGTTCCATCGAATATTGGGTTAAATAAATATTGTTATGTCCTTTTTGAATGGGGATTAATTCCACTAATTGTTTATCACTAATAACAACCCCAGCAGCATGTGTAGAGGTGTGCCGTGGCAATCCTTCAAGCTTCAATGCCGTTTCATACAATTTTCTGTTCAGAGGATTTTCATCAATAAATCTTCTTAAGCCTGGGGATTCTTTGTACGCATCTGTTAAATTCATCCCTAATCGCCCGGGGATCAGCTTTGATAATTGATCCAATTCTTTCGAATTTAAACCAAAAGCTCTGCCAACATCTCGGATCGCCGCTTTTGCCGCCATTGTTCCAAAAGTAACGATTTGGGCAACATGTAATTCTCCATACTTCTTTGCGACATATTCTATCACTTCATCCCGCCTGTGATCAGGAAAATCAATATCTATATCTGGCATTGAAATCCGCTCTGGATTTAAAAATCGTTCAAATAATAAATCATGAGTGATAGGGTCAACATCTGTTATATAAAGAACATACGCGACAAGCGATCCTGCAGCTGATCCCCTTCCAGGTCCTGTCAAAATACCATTTTCCCGCGCATATCTCATAAAATCCCAAACAATTAAAAAATAATTACTAAATTTCATCCGTTTTATAACTTCAAGTTCATAAGTTAAACGTTGATAATATTCTTCTGTTGGCGCTGAAAAACGCTCATTTAGCCCTTTTTTACAAAGTATTTCTAAATAATCCTCTGAAGAATGGCCGTTTTCCGTCGGAAAGGAAGGCAAATACGTCTTATTCAAATCAATATCTACCGTACACCTTTCTGCAATATGTATGCTGTTTTCCAAGGCCTCAGGGATCTCCGAGAATTGTTCCACTATTTCTTCTGCTGTTTTCAAATAATAATGATCATTTTCTAATTTTTCCCGATGATCATCCTGCAATTTTTCACCATTTTTAATGGCTAACAGACATTCGTGAGCGAACATATCCTCTTTTTCTAAGTAAAAGACTCGGTTTGTTGCAACTAAAGGAATGTTTAATTCTTTTGAAATCCCTTTAAATTGTCTGTTGATTAGTTCTTCATCTTCGAGTAAGTGATCTTGTACGGCTAGGAACAGGTTCCCTTTACCAAAAATCATTTGAAGCTTCGTCACTAACTCGACAGCCTTATCACGATCATTTCTTAATAGGAGCTGTTCAATTTCCCCTTCAACTCCTGGCGTTATTGCAATAAGCCCATCTGAATAATGTTTTAACCACTTAAAAGGTAGGCCGTTCTCTGACTTTGTTTGTACAGCACTTGAAATTTTTAATAGATTCCTAAACCCTTTAATATTTTCCGCTAACAAAACAAGTGGAAATGATTGCTCCGTTTCCCAGTCACTTTGGATATCCACCGTTAACCCAATAATCGGTTTTATATTATTTTTCTTGCATAATTTATAAAATTCAATCGTTCCGTACATAACATTTCGGTCCGTTAGAGCAAGTTTTGTAAATCCTTTTTTCTTTGCATTTTCAATCAAATCAGGGACCGAGGCGGTACTTGATAATAAACTATAAGCGCTATAAACGTGAAGGTGAATAAAAGACATTTTTGTCACCCCTTTCAACTTTTTCTCTTATTTTTATTATAGTGCTAAAAGCCAAAAAAGGAAAATATGTTCTTATTTATAGAAAACCGGAGGCACCTTGCCTAGGCGGTGGAGCTAGACAATTTTATCTTCATTCATAAACATGTCTGTTTGTCCATATACATGGGTAAGAGGATATTTGTAAGGGCGGTTGAAAAAATGAAGGAAATCGGTTTTATTCCTACTTTTATTGAGAGCTATTTTATTGCATTAGGAGTAATTCTTGGAGGAGCATTGATTGGGGGAATCGCTTCCTTCCTGACAGGACAACCTCCGCTCACAACGGTTTACCGATTATCAACAGACTTAAGAATTTGGGCGATCGTCGCGGCAATTGGCGGTACCTTTGATGCAGTATATAGTTTTGAAAGAGGGATACTTAATGCTGAAACAAGAGATCTTTTCAAACAAATCCTCGTCATCATATCTGCCTTAGGCGGAGCCCAAACCGGAGCACTGTTAATTAATTGGTTAACACAGGAGTATATTTCATGAGAATTCCCCCTTATTACCGATATCCCTCTTGGCAGCGTTTCTTTGCTGGTATGGCCATAGGTGGAGCGATTAGCTGGTGTATTTTTTTATATATTTTTGGTGTTTGGCAGGAAAAGCACACGGCACTTATTAAAGAACAAACAGAGGATATCCTTGATCTTGAAAATGAAAAAAAGATCTGGCAGGAGGAATATAAAGAGATTAATAAACGAACGATAGAACAGCTTACGATTCAAAAAATCAATGTAAAATTAACAAATGGGGAAAAATACGATCTCGACTTGTTAAGTGTTTCAGAGATTGAAGACGCAATCAAAGATGATATTAGTATGATGATCGCAAAGGATTTGGATACCGTTTATAAAAGTAAGGAATTAATAAAAAAAATTATTCATAATAAAACGGTTAAAATTCAAGAGAAGCGATATAATCTCCAAGTAAAAGAAATGGTATTTTATTCAACCCTCACCATTCATATAGAACTCGAATTTGAAAAATAAGAAAAGCGCAAGCGCCTTGTCCAGGGGCGACAGGCATAAGACGAGCCGGCGAGAAGGTTGTTCTTAAACCTTCTTGACGGATTGACCGAAAAGTGGAGGCGACTGTACTGGGACACAGGCGTAAGACGAACACTGAAAGAAGGCGCTTTTTGCCTTCATTCAGTGGGCGGCTTACGACTTGAGTCCCAAGGAGCCGGAACTAGACAAGCTTATGACCCGAGCCTCTAGGCGCTGGAGCTAGACAATTCTCAAAGTCGAATTTTTTCTATCTTATCAAAATAAAAATCGGCCCGAAAAAAATTCGTGGCCGATTCCTTATTTTTAGTAATTATCGCAAACTACGCTTAATTCTTTTAATACATTGTCTACTTCATCCCATGAATATATAGAGGCACCGGAAGCAAGTGGATGGCCGCCACCTTTAAACTTTCGCGCGACGGTGTTAATGATTGGGCCCTTAGAACGAAGGCGAACCCTAATTTGGTCGTCCTCCTCAATGAAAAAGACCCAAGCTTTAATTCCTTTAACATCTCCCAAAGTCCCAACAAGTAAGGATGCCTCAGCTGGCACTGCTCCATACTCATTGAGCAGTTCCTTCGTTAGAACTACAGAGGCAAGTCCATTACTTTGCATCTCAAAGTTTTGAAGAATATAGCCATTTAATTTAATGATATTTGTATCTAATTCATACATACTGTCATAGAGTTCAGTACGTGAAAAATTATAATGAATTAACTCCCCAGCATAAGCAAAGGTCTTGTCCGTTGTACTCGGAAATAGGAATCTCCCTGTATCACCAACAATCCCGCCAAATAAAAGACGGGCTGCCTCATCATTCATTGTCAGTCCCTTATCTTTACCGAATAGATAAAACTCGTAAATCATTTCGCTGCATGAACTTGCAGATGTATCCACCCATAATAAATCTCCATATGGATCTTCATTTGGATGATGATCAATTTTAATCAGCATATCTCCAAGTGGATAACGGCTGTCACAGATTCTCTCAAGGTTAGCCGTATCACAGACAATTACTAATGCCCCTTTAAACACCTCATCTTCAATCGAATCTAACCGGCGCATGAAATGGAGTGACTTTTCTTCTTTCCCAACTGCATAAATCTTTTTATCAGGATAAGAAGCTTTTAAAATTTCTACTAATCCACACTGAGATCCATAAGCATCCGGATCAGGACGGACATGGCGGTGGACTATGATTGTTTCGTATTTTTCAATCGCTTCTAATATTTTCGCTTTCATCTTATCACCTATTAAGAGTATTTTGAATCAATCATGTAATTCTGGTAAAATAGTTATGTATGAATAAAATCATATATTTTTGGAACTTGGAGGAACACCAATGTCAGTTCTTGTTTTCTTAATTGTTATTTTATTTGTTTTCTATTTATTTTATAAAACAAAATACTTTAGAAGCAATCGTCCAGTTGAAAAGAAATGGCTTGCTGCCAAATCTAATATCGCGCTTGGATTGTTTGTAGCTCTATTCGGAATTAACCATTTACTTTTCATTTCCCAAACCACCGTCACCATTATTGTTTCGGTAGTGTTTATGATTTATGGCGGTGTTTTTACCTTCGTTGGAATAAAAAAATATAAACATTATCTTCCTTTTGCTATCGAAGAAGCTAGAAGTATGAAAGTAAATTAATGAACGAGAGCCGCTTTTGGAGATAAAGCGGCTTTTATTAATTCCTATCAAGCAATTGACACATCATCATTGCTTTCCCAACTAAAATACCTTCACTGAATACTTCAACATCTACCTTCCCAAACTTCCGTCCCACTTCAAGCACTTTCGGATAAATTTCTAATATACTTTCCATTTGAACAGGTTTGATAAAATAGATTGTCATATTTTCAACCACGAGGTCGCCCTTTTTATAGCTTCGTAAAATCCGGTTGGCCGCATCTGAAACAATCGTAGTGAAAACACCATAGGAAATGGTACCAAGGTGGTTGGTCATTTGCGGGGTTACCTCACAGGTATAGACTTCTTCCCCCTTCGCTTTTCCCCTCATTAATTCCATTTGGTTGGTAACAATATCATCGATTGTTTCCCCTACCTGAGGCTGTCGCTGGTTCATTTGCAATGCCTTTAGGACATCTTGTCTGCTTATAATTCCCTCTAGCCGATTGGCTTCGTCCACTACTGGTAGAACTTCAATTCCTTCCCAAACCATCATATGTGCAGTTGAAGCAACACTTGTCTTGCCGCTAACTGTCATAGGCTGCTTGGTCATAATTCGGTCTATTGAAACATCAACACTCTGCCCTAGTATATCCTTAGACGTTATCATCCCTTGAATTTTCATATTTTGATCAACAATGGGATAGCGACTGTGGGTTGTTTTTTGATTAAACTCATGCCATTTTGCTACCTTATCCGTTGTTTTTAAATAAAAGGTATCTGCTAATGGAGTTAAGATGTCTTCGACAAGAATAATTTCCTTCTTGATTAACTGGTCATAAATAGCACGGTTAATCATTGTTGCTACAGTAAATGTATCATAGCTTGTTGAAATGATCGGCATTTCCAGATTATCTGCTAATCTTTTGACATGATCCTCCGTATCAAAGCCACCCGTTATTAAAACCGCTGCTCCAGCTTTTAAAGCAAGTTCATGTGCCTGTGTCCTGTTTCCGACAATTAACAGATTATCGGGACCAGTGTAACGCATCATCGCCTCTAATTTCATCGCACCAATGACAAATTTATTTAGTGTTTTATGCAAGCCAGCTTTACCACCTAAAACTTGTCCATCCACAATGTTTACTACCTCTGCAAAGGTAAGCTTTTCGATATTCTCTTTTTTCTTTCGTTCAATCCGAATCGTTCCTACCCGTTCTATCGTACTGACATAGCCTTTATTTTCTGCATCTTTAATTGCTCGGTAGGCAGTTCCTTCACTGACAGTCATCGCCTTGGCGATCTGACGCACTGATATTTTTTCCCCAACAGGAAGTTCATCAATGTATTGTAGAATCTGTTCATGCTTAGTAGCCAAGACCTTCACCCTTTATATTTATATTCCCTTATAGTAGAGTTCTATATCTCCAGAATAACTTAAATTCATTATAAAGTGTAAAAAGCCTTGATTCAAATGCGGTTTATCACATATTTTCATTAAAAGGAACGTGATTTTCTTTTTAATTGCTGCGGCTGGCGGTTTTTAGCATTTCGTTTTGGACTATAAAGCATTGCCGTTAAATTACCGGCAATCACGATTAAAGCGAACGAAAGCCAAGTAATGGCGAATACTCCCTCCATACCTTCTGCAAAAATGGATAGTTTTGGAACGGCATAATAAAGCATAAATCCGCAAAGCAAAAGACAAAGTAAAAATCGATTTTGTTTCAAGTTATTTCCCCCTCAAGAATAGAATGCTTGGTTAATCTTTATGCTTGAAAGGAGAAAAAAAGTATTATAATTCTAGAGATTCGCCTGGTGCAAGAACGATTCCGTTATGTTCTTCTAGCATTTCGATAAACTTATTTGGATCCTGTTTGATAGGTGGGAATGTATTAAAGTGGATCGGCACAACTGTTTTCGCTTGTAATAGTTTTGCCGCATAGCCTGCATCCTCTGGTCCCATTGTAAAATTATCTCCAATCGGTAAAAAGGCAATATCAATTGGGTGCCTTTCACCGATCAGCTTCATATCAGAAAATAAAGCTGTGTCACCTGCATGGTAAATGGTTTTCCCTTCATTCATAAATAGAACTCCTGCTGGCATTCCGCAATAAACGATTTGATTATCAGCTGTCACAAAGCTAGAACCATGAAAAGCTTGAGTCAGTTTCACTCTACCGAATTCAAATTGATAAGAGCCGCCAATACTCATTCCATGAGTGTTCACTCCCTGCCAGCTCAAAAATTCAGAAAGCTCATGAGGAGCAATTACAAGGGCATCATGCTTTTTCGCTAATGCAACTGTATCACCGACATGGTCATTATGACCGTGTGTTAAAATGATTACATCCGGTTTGACCTCTTCCACATTAAGATCGGTCAACGTGTTTCCCGTAATAAAGGGATCAATAAAAATCGTTTTCCCATTTGTGTTAATTTGGACAACAGAGTGGCCATGATAAGATACTTTCATTCTCTCATCTCCTTTAATGGTTGTTATCTAAAATACTTCCATAAAAACATTGAAATTCCTTCCTCATTTATTACCATTATTGTTCTGTGATAGAAGTAGACATTTTACTTTTTTCAGTAATATTGATACGCTCAGTAAGGATTATTTTTTAGGAGGAGAAAAAAATGAGTCAGCGTTTAGAAAGATTACAAGCGTGGATGAAGGAAAATGAAATCGAAGTCAGCTTCATTACCTCTTCTGAGAATGTTTTTTATTTAAGTGGATTTTTTTCAAATCCACATGAGCGACTACTGGCATTAGCGGTATTTCAAGAGGAAGAACCATTCCTAGTTTGTCCGGGAATGGAAATTCATGATGTCAAAAATTCTGGTTGGAACCATGAAATCATCGGATATAGCGATATCGAAAATCCATGGGAACTAGTTCAGCGAGCTATTGCGAGAAGAATAAGCAGTATCGGAAAAGTTGCCATTGAAAAAGAACACATGAATGTAGAACGCTACGAACAACTTTCAACTTTATTCCCGCAAGCTGCGATTGTTTCTGCCGAAGAAAAGTTAAGAATACTGCGAATGATAAAAGATGCTAAAGAATTAAAAGTGATTGAAGAGGCTTGCGCCTTAGCCGATTATGCAATTGAAGTTGGCTGCAGTGAAATCCATGAAGGAAAAACCGAATTAGATGTCCTCAATGCTGTTGAGTATGCCCTTAAGAAAAAAGGGGTTACAGAAATGTCCTTTTCGACTATGGTACTTACTGGTGCCAATGGTGCTTCTCCGCATGGTAATCCAGGGATGACGAAAATCCAAAAAGGGGATTTGGTGTTATTTGATTTAGGTGTTGTCGTGGATCGGTATTGCTCAGATATTACGAGAACCGTTGCCTATGGTGATATCAATGAAAAGCAAAAAGAAATATATGACACTGTCTTAAAAGCACAATTAGCTTCAGTGGAAGCAAGTAAGCCAGGCGTAACGGCTGCAGAAGTTGACTTAACTGCCCGCAGAATCATTGCTGAAGCTGGTTACGGGGAATATTTCCCGCATCGACTCGGTCATGGGCTTGGAATTAGTGTTCATGAGTATCCTTCTTTGACGGAAACCAATGGGCTAATCCTTGAAGAAGGAATGGTCTACACGATTGAACCAGGTATTTACGTACCGAATGTAGCAGGTGTCCGGATCGAAGACGATATATATATCACGGCTGACGGCGCGAAGGTCCTAACAATGTTCCCTAAAGAACTGCAGATCATCCGCTAATATTTTTGGATTTTATTAACATTTGAAATATCGTGATAGATGCTGTATATTACTAATACAGGCTGCGTTGTTCGTAGTGATAATAAAGTTTTAACCTTTAAGCTGTAATAGGGAGTTTTATATTCGAGGTCATAATGACAAGCCTCTGTCTAAATTGACATGGAGGACATGCAGGAAGCTTCGCGCGAACACCCACTTTGAGGAGTGGTGGTTTAAAACTTTCTTATATGAGGTACGGCAAATGCGGCTATAATTGAAATGATATTTAAAACCAGCTTCTAAAGAAGCTGGTTTTTTATTTTACTGCTGTTCTAATAATGTTTTTGTATTCGAGTAAACTAGTCCGTGAGCTTCTGCCACAGCCTCATAAGTTACATATCCACCAAGAGTGTTAATACCTTTTAATAAAGCTTCATTCTCTAAACATGCCTTCCGATAGCCCTTATTGGCAATTTGGACAGCATAAGGTACTGTTACATTTGTTAACGCAATCGTTGAAGTTCTTGGTACTGCACCTGGCATATTCGCAACAGCGTAGTGGACAACTCCATATTTAATATAAGTTGGGTTATCATGTGTGGTAATCCGGTCAGTTGTTTCAAAGATTCCACCTTGGTCGATTGCAATGTCCACAACGACACTGCCAGGTTTCATCAATTTAATCATTTCTTCGGTTACCAACTTTGGAGCTTTTGCACCAGGAATCAGAACCGCTCCAATCACTAAGTCAGACTCTTTAATCGCTTCGGCAATATTATAAGGATTGGACATTAAAGTCGAAACATTTGAGCCAAAAATATCATCCAGCTGGCGTAGACGATCTGGATTCAAATCGATAATCGTTACCTTTGCCCCTAGTCCAATCGCCATTTTCGCGGCATTGGTACCCGCTACCCCTCCGCCAATAATCGTTACTTTCCCACGTTGAACACCTGGAACTCCTGAAAGAAGTATTCCTTTACCTCCATGAACTTTTTCAAGGAATTGTGCACCAATTTGGGCAGCCATTCTGCCGGCTACTTCACTCATTGGAGTTAACAAAGGTAAAGAGCGGTTATTAAGTTGGACTGTTTCATAAGCAATTCCAACAACTTTGCGATCAATTAATGCTTTCGTTAATTCAGGTTCGGGAGCTAAATGTAAGTATGTAAAGAGTATTAATCCTTCCCGAAAATATTGATATTCGCTTGGAAGCGGCTCCTTTACCTTCATAACCATTTCCATTGACCATGCTTCTGAAGCAGTTTCCACTATACTTGCCCCTGCAGCTGCATAGTCTTCATCGGTAAAACCCGAACCTAATCCTGCCCCTTTTTCGATAAAAACCTCATGACCAAAATTTATCAGGCTAACAACCCCAGCAGGTGTCATGGCAATACGGTTTTCATTATTTTTTATCTCTTTAGGAACACCGATTCGCATGTGATTACCTCCAAAAATATTATCTATTGTAAAATATATACAAATAAAGCTTTTATATTTCTGTTTTGGCAGTAAAGATTTCCAGTACTTTACCACTAATTTAAAAACAACTACAATGTACCAAATTCTGTGATGGTACCCAAACTTTAATAAAATGTATTAAAAAGGCTTTGCAGCAGAGAACTGCAAAGCTTTGCCTTTTCGGTAAAATTTAGTACCATGGAAAGTATGGGTAAGGGTAATAAGGATATGGATATGGGTATGGATAGAACGGGTATGGTCTAACCGCTGCTCCTAGTGCTAATCCTCCTAAGAATCCTAATGGAAATCCAAATCCAAAGCGACGACGACCAAAGCCGCCAAAGCCACCGAACCCGAATCCTGGACGAATTCTCATATCATGTTGATACATGTGCATATTCCTCCTCTTAGTTTCTAACTCACACTAAAGAATATGCACAAAAACGGATAGATTCTTGGGTAAATGTCCTTATCGAATAGAATTTCTAGTTATCTACATAGAAAAGCTATCCACCCGAATGTGAATAGCATCCCATTTATCATTCTGTTAAATGAAAACCCTCAGCAGCCTGAAAATCATCCCTACTTGCCTCTGCCTCACCTTCGCCGATAAATCCGCTATTATACGAATTCATAATTTGCTCGCTTACTTCATTTGCCCCCGTCTCATCAAACTCAAAAGAAAATGTTCTATTCGGATCCTGTATTGACATAAGACTAACCTCCCTCTAGAAATGTATTACTTCTATATGTTTCGAAAAATTGAAACAATTATTCCTAGAAAAAATTGTATAATTAAAGTAAGGAGGGATAATTAATGAACGGAAAATATGAACATATATTAGTCGCAGTGGATGGTTCTACTGAAGCGGAGTGGGCGTTAAAAAAAGCCATTGACATCGCCAATCGAAATCAGGCGAAGTTATTATTAGCACATATTATTGACACAAGATCATTTTTGTTAATTGATTCCTATGACCCAGATATTGCAGAGCGGGCCAATAAGCTTGCGATCGATATGCTTGAAGGATATCAACAAGAAGCACTCGATCGAGGAGTAGCACAAGTTCACTATGAGATAGAATATGGCTCTCCCAAAGTCAAAATACCTAAAGAGCTAGCTAAAAAACATTCCATTGATTTAATTATTTGTGGTGCCACGGGAATGAATGCAGTTGAGAGGTTCCTAATTGGCAGTGTTTCTGAACATATTACTCGATTTGCCCCTTGTGATGTCCTCGTTGTCCGTACAAAAAAAGAATCCTAAACAAACTTATTGTGAATGAACTCCTGTTGTATAGTAGAATGAATGTAATACTTACTTCTTGGAGGCTATAACATGAAAGAATATTTTTCTTTCGACCACCGGCTTGGCATACTGATCCCTGATATCTCAGAAGAATGGGACCATTATAGTGAAAACATCCAAAATGAAATTCTCTTCTATTGGGAGAAAATTCGTGGCACCATCCCTGACCGAATTGCTGAACTTGAAAAAAACATTAATCAAAAACAAGCTCAGCTTTCTGACGAAAGTAATTTTACCCGTTCCTGTCAACTCAACAACGAAATCGCTGACCTCGCTTCGATTATCAATGATTTATGGCTATGGTACAGGGCGAATCAAACCATCTCAGGGAAAATGCACTCATAAAGAAAGTAGAAGCACCATCAAGGCGCTTCTACTTTTTTTATGATAAATCCTTCTTAATCTCCTTCACCACATGTCCAAGCTCTGGCAAGATAAGTTTATTCATTGCCAGCTTAACAGCACCGGTAGAACCTGGCGTTGAAAAAAGGGCTGTATTTTTAGCAACTCCTGCTATTGCGCGTGAAAGGATGGCGGCTGAGCCAATATCCTCCTGATAGCTCAACATTCTGAACAATTCACCAAAACCAACCATCTCTTTTTCAAGGATTCCCTGTACGGTTTCAATCGTTACATCTCTTTTGGCGATTCCTGTTCCACCGTTTGTTAGGATAACATCAATATCCTCCTGCTCACAGCCTTTTAAGATTTCAGCATGAATCGGCTCAGCTTCATCCTTAACAATCACATAATCCACAATCGTATGCCCGGATTCTTCAAGCAGATCTATCATTAGCTTTCCGCTTTTGTCTGTATCTTTATCTCTTGTATCGCTCACTGTTATAACTTTACATTTTACATTTTTTTGAGCTGTTTTTTTATGCTCAGCTGTACTCATCCCTCTAACTCCTCTTTCTCTTTCAAATATCGAAGCTGATAATATTTATGAGCGACTTCTGTTACTTTTCTTGTTAATTGATAATTGGCAGCTGCCCCAATTGTCATGCTGACAAGTGGGATTCCCTGTATTACTTTTTTTCGAAATAAGCTAATAACTAACGCCTTAAACAATTGCTGAATAGGCTGCTCGAGCCAGGTCACATCGGTAATTTCATCATTTCCTTGATAAAAATAGTGATCCTTACTTGAACCAATTTCATTTACTAATACGGACCATCCCTCTTTTTGGAGACGTGCAGGTAATGTTGCTGTATGGAAGACCTTCAAAGAAGTCATCATTTCATGAGGTGTGTTAACTTCAAAGCCATATGTCATAGCAATTAATTGAATCGCCCGTAGATTGATTACCGCTATTGCAGGTATATCCGTACCAAGAAGAAGGGGGCCTCCAGTTCCAGCTAAACCACCTTGAGCGAAGGAATATAAACGATGCCTCGCAATTTGCTGCATCGCAATATACTGTAATTGATTCATATCTAATTGCTTTAAATCGTCTATTTTTTCAATTTCCTTGTTAAAAATCCGCCCTGAAGAAAGAATTCTTTCCTTTGCATCCATTTGAAGCTGAGACCCTTGAATCATTCCATGTAAGTGAAACAACCAGCTATCAATTACAGAAAAAAACTGACGCTGAATTTTTTCTGGTAATAACGAGAAGGAGCGCTCTAAATATTTTTCATATGTAAGTTGTAAATCATTGGCTTCATACTGATATAAATTCTTCTCCCATTCCCGAATTTCAAATAAAACTTCAGCTTCACGGTTCGTCAATGACATAGCTTTCCTCCTTACTTCCTCCATTTTCTTTCAGTATACCATATGTAAAAAAAAGACAAGCATCCGTTAGTGAATGCTTGTCTTTGAATATTAGGCTAAACGAACAACGTCACGGGCAATCATGACTTCTTCATTTGTTGGGATAATGATAACCTTAACAGGTGAATGCGGATAGTTAATAAAAGCTTCTTCGCCTCTTACTTTATTCAGTGCTGGGTCCCAATAAACACCCATAAATTCAAGACCTTTTAAGACATTTTCTCGAATAACATCACTATTTTCACCAATACCAGCTGTAAAAATAATCGCATCTACTCCAAACATCCGTGATGCATAGGAGCCGATATATTTATGAATACGATTAGCAAAAACATCGAGGGCAAGCTGGGCACGCTCATTGCCTTTCCCTGCTTCAACTTCAATATCACGTAAATCACTGGAAAATCCGGAAACACCTAACATACCACTCTTTTTATTTAGTACATCAAGTACTTCCTCAGCAGTCTTGTTTGTTTTTTCCATAATAAATGGAATTAACGCTGGATCAATATTTCCTGAACGTGTTCCCATGGTTACACCAGCAAGTGGTGTAAAGCCCATTGAGGTATCGATAGACTTTCCGCCTTCAATCGCTGCAATACTTGCTCCATTTCCTAAGTGACAAGAAATAAGACGAAGCTGGTCAACTGGACGTCCTAACAATTCTGCTGCACGTTGGGAAACATACTTATGGGATGTTCCATGGAAGCCATACTTACGAATTCCAAACTTTTCATAGTACTCATACGGCAGGCTGTACAGATACGAGCTTTCTGGCATCGTTTGATGGAATGCTGTATCGAAAACCGCTACTGCTGGGACGTTGGGAAGTACCTGTTTAAAGGCTTTAATTCCCGTTACATTAGCAGGATTATGCAATGGTGCTAATTCTGATAGTTCATCGATTTTTGCAAGAACTTCATCAGTAATTAGAATGGAATCATTAAATTCTTCTCCCCCATGGACCACACGATGTCCAATTCCTTCAATTTCATTTAGGGACTGGATAATTCCTAATGTTGTCAGCTTATCTAAAAGCATTTTTACTGCTACATCATGATCAGGAATATTTGTGGTTTCTTTAATTTTTTCATCATTCACTGAAATCGTAAAAATGGAATCATTCAAGCCGATTCTTTCAATCAGTCCTTTTGTAATGACTTCTTCGCTAGGCATTTCAAATAACTGAAACTTTAATGAAGAACTGCCAGCATTAATTGCTATGATTTTGGACATTTGGTTACCGCTCCTTTATAAATCAACATCGGAATAATCAACATATTCATACAAGATTATTTTGCACAAACCGACATTGAATATTGCTCTCATTTCCTCATTTAATCACTGTATATATTTCATTTCAAGGAGGAATTTAGGAGGAAACGGTTACACTCTAAATATAAATTAATTCGAATTGTTCCAAAGATTACAACAAAAAAGAAAAACGATAAACCGATAGGAAGATATCGGATTATCGTTTATTTTCATTAAACCATTTTTCAATTTTTGTTAGAATCTTGTCCATCTCTGAAGCATTCGAAAGGTTAGGCAGGTCTACGAGCAGAGCTTGTTTTGGTGCCTGTATCCCTTCCCCTTTTTTCTGCAAAACTAAAATGCTTTTTGCTGCATTTTTATTTTTAAACATACTGATAGGCAATTGCAGTAATCCTTGAACAATAACATGATCTTTAAAATATTCCTTAAGCTGTGGTGCTTGTTCACTTTCAAATAGGCCATTCGGAATAATTAAAAATAAATAACCACCTGAGTTAGTGTGCCGGATACTTTGCTCAATAAATAAATGGTGAGAATAAGAGTGTCCTTCATTAGCCTTCAATTGATAATCAGCTGCTCTAACATCATTCGGATAGTAGCCTATCGGCAAATCAGCAATTACAGCATCAACAGGATCAATAAATAATGGTTCGAGACTATCCTGATTAAAGAACTCAATCGGATGTTCCTGCAGGTTTGCACTAACATAGGCGAGTTTGATTAACAGGTCATCAATCTCTACCCCAAGTGAATCAATCTTATTTGGTAACTGGTTTAAAACGGTGGTCAATAAATTTCCGGTACCAACAGCAGGATCGAGGAGGCGGAATGTGGGCTGCTTCATAAATTTTTGTACTAAATAGCCAACTAACATTCCCACCGTATCCGGCGTCATTTGATGGTTAGGTTGAACATTTTCCTTCATTCCTTTTAGGATGACAAGCTGGAAAGCCTTGCGGATCTCCTCCTTCGAAAATCTGCCTATATGAATATCTTCATACTGTTTCTTAAGTCTTTTCTCAGTTAATTCACTAAGCTCATCCTGAAGGATCGAACCATGAAATAAATTTTCACCTGTTTCGGCCAAGGCCTCTAAATATGTACAACCTAATTCTTCCTGTAAGATTAAAGCTGTTTCGTTGAATAAAGTAAAAAGCTGCTCTACTGGAGATATTTTCATTGTCTCACTCTCCTTTAACTCCAATTATTTTAATCGTATAAAGAAAACTTGGCAAGCACCAAGCCGTTAGGAGCAGGAGATTGCCTAGTTGCACTTATACTTAATTCCTAAAAATTTTAACTACGTCGAGATATCTTCAGTGCTAAATTTTTTCACTTTAACGTATAAAAGGCCTCGTCAATACCGAGGCCTTTTGTTCTTCAATTATTTCGCGTTTCTAGCTGCTTCTAATGCTGCTTCGTAGTTCGGGTGGTTCGTTGCTTCACTTACATATTCTACATAAGTAACAGTGTCAGTGGAATCCACTACAAACACAGCACGAGCTAATAATCGTAGTTCTTGAATCGCAACACCGAAAGCTTCTCCAAACGAAAAATCGCGGTGGTCAGATAACGTTTGAACGTTTTCGATTCCGTTTGCTCCGCACCAGCGTTTTTGTGCAAAAGGTAGATCCACACTGATCGTAAGAATTTTAACATCTCCTAAGCTGTTTGCTTCTTCATTAAAGCGGCGTGTTTCTGCATCACACACTCCAGTATCTAAAGAAGGAACTGCACTGATTAAACGAACTTGACCTTTTGTGTTTTCTAATGTAATTGGCGATAAATCATTCGCAAGTACAGTGAAATTAGGAGCTTTATCTCCTACCTTAACTTCATTACCAAGTAAAGTGATCGGGTTCCCCTTGAATGTTACATTTGCCATTATTTTATCCTCCTTTGTTTGTAAAGAGCTTCTTTCATTTGCGCACATATGTACAGTGTAAATATATCTTTTCAGAATCTTTTTTGCAATTATTCTGTACCAAACCATGAAAAAAGTTAATCTTCCTAGGACAGTGGAAGATTAACTTTTAACGTTATATTTCAAATTCCTGCATTTTGTTTTGGGACTGCTGATTTTGTTGGGATCCCTGCTGTTGCCCCGATCCTTGTTGCTGTTCATTTTTTTTCGAGAACATTTGTTGAATTTTATCAACAGCCTGTGGTGCAAGCTCTAAGATTTTTTCATAAAGATGAGTGCTTTCATCTAAGTGAAGCATTTTCACCCCTTGAGAATTAACAATTAAAAAGGCAATGGGAGTGATAGAAACGCCGCCTCCGCTACCACCGCCAAATGGAAGCTTTGGTTGCCCTTGTCCCTGACCTTGGCCTTGACTTTGACCTTGTGACCCTGAACTATCGAGTTTAAATTCACTTCCACCTGCAGCAAACCCAAATCCTACTTTAGAAACCGTAAGAATAACACTTCCATCAGGAGTTTCAACAGGGTCACCAATGATGGTATTTACATCAATCATTTCCTTTAAACTTTCCATCGCCGTGTGCATTAAGCCTTGAATTGGATGATCAGACATAGCGAGTACCTCCTCTTTCAAACAGATTTAGATTTTTCTTTAGAATAAGCAGTATTCATTTCAAGATTTGGGCGTCCGCCCTTCCAGAATTTAATTAGTTTTAATCCTGCTAAAATAGCATACCCGATGCGAAACTGAATAATACATGTAAGCCGGGTTTGAATAACAGCAAATTGGAAATGTGGTGTGACCGATAAAACAGGCATTTCCTTTAGCTTTAAAAAATGACTAAGCATGCCAATAACACTGCCTTTTATTGTCCATAATGCTCCTGTTGCCATTCCAGTTAAAGCTGCATCACCTACCCCTAGAAGGGAATGCCATTCAAAGTGTTTGATCGTCATTTTATTCAGCAGTTTTCTAATAATCACAAACATATGATTGACATGTTTAAGAATTTCATTAAAATCTTTTAATCTTTTCTTCACTTTATTCGGAGTGATTTGTTGTTCCATTTCATCCGATTCATCTGATGAATTCCCCATATGTGCATTTCCATTCACAACAACACTAGGTGAATTATCATCAATTTTAATTAAAGGAACATTGATTTTGTATTTTATTATTCCAAACCAAATCTTAAATTCAAGCTTTAAATCATCATTGTCATTATGGTGATAATAATTGATAATGACTGTTAATTTCGTAAATATGATAACTAGTATTAAAAATAGGAGAATTATAAGGGCAATAAGCAGCCAAATCAACATTGTTCACAACCTTTCAACATTTTAGTATCTCTTAAGGCAAAAAAAATAAACCTGCCAAATATAGTTGGCAGGTTTATCACATTTTTCATCGTTCAACATGTATTACTGTCGTATCGGAAAACAGGTCGTGAAGCCCTTGTTTTTTTGGTAAAAAAGCTACAATAATATACCCGATAACAATGGTTACAGAGATGAATCGACCGATCCATTCACGAAATAAAATCGTTCCCCAGGATAATTGATCTTTTTTCAAATCAATTACTTTAATTCCAAAAACCATTTTTCCAATTGTTTGTTTGAAATACTTAGTCATTAACACGAAGTATAAATAAAATATGATTGCTGAGGCAATAGAAAATGGCGCAAACATATTAAATTCTCCTAATGGTATTTCAAGTAATCGAAACAAGGGTTTTACTAACAGACGCTCTATACTCCCAACAACAATCAAATCAAGAAGATAAGCCCAGAAGCGCATCCAAAACCCGGCATATCGGAACGACTGTTCACTATCCTGTATTGGAGTATTAGCATCCTCATCTTTAACCTCGAATTTCTCTTCTTCGGGAGAATGATTAACCATTACATCGGATTGATTCAGATTATTTTCATTCATTTCCATTTGCTCTCCCCCTATTCCGCATACAAATACATAAGCCGTGGAGAATTTGGTTTTGAGAGCATTTCCATAAGGCCTGTCATTTCATTTTCACTGCTCAATAGGTTTTGAAGCTTCATACTAAACAAGGAACCAAAACCAAGAACATCTGTGTACCGAACGACCTTCGCATCCTTCAAATTTTCGTCCTTTTTCATCTGTTCAATGACATCATCTAAGTAACCAAATCCGTCAATAAGTCCAGAATCCAACGCTTGCCTTCCATCGTAAATCCGGCCATCAGCAAGCTTTTTCACTTGTTCCTCCGTCATCTTGCGACCTTCTGAAATAACCTTCACAAAGCCTTGATAGGAATTATCAATCATTTGTTGAAGTATTTGCCGTTCTTCTTCGGTCATTTCTCTAGTTGGGCTCATAATGTCTTTATATGGGCCACTTTTAATTGTAACAAAATCGACTCCATATTTATCCGCTAAACCTTCATAATTGACACCTTCCATGATGACCCCTAAGGAACCAGTCAGTGTCTCTTCACTGGCATAGATTTTTTTCGCTGGTGCTGAAATATAGTAACCGCCTGAAGCAGCCATTGAACCCATTGAAATATAAACAGGTTTTTTCGTTTCTTTTTGGATTTCAACCAGTTTATCATGAATTTCTGCACTTTCTACTACGCCGCCTCCGGGAGAGTTGACTTTGATGATGATTCCTTTTACAGTATCATCCTCTTCTATGTATTTTAATTTTTCCATAAAGCCTTGATGATTGTAACCAGAACTTTGCAGTAACGACTCTGCATCCCCAGTATCTTGAATGACACCATCAACATCTAGGACAGCAATCTTTTTTAATTCATTGCCTTCTTCAATAATCTCCTCTGTAAAAGGGAGCTCCGCTGCCGCCAAAAAGTCAGTTATATCCGTTTCAACACCTTTAAAGGCGAATGCCGATAGCGAATTGATTACGATTGAGACAAAAAATAATGCAGCCGCAATACCCAAGGCAGCCCATCGTTTTCCGTTCATAGTCTCTCCTCCTTATGTCTATTGTTTGAATTTTAGCCTATGCAATTTCATATCGTTTCATGAAAATGCTAAACTTAACTAAGACTATGTTTTATTTTACCAAATAATAAATTTAAAATGGGGAACTATTTACAAAATCAACATTAGGAGGGAATATATGTTAAATCGAAAAAATATTTATTATTACTACAAGCAGGATGAAGACATGCTTTCAAGAAAGAATCAACTAGAGGAATACGCGAATAATTACGGCCTTACGATTGTAAAAGATTATCGGAAAGCCAATATTATCGCCAGTATTGGTGATGATGGGACTTTTCTTCAAGCCGTTAGAAAAACGGGTTTTCGGGAGGACGTTCTTTACGCCGGAATCACCACAAAAAATAGTTTAAGTATGTATTGCGACTTCAGATGGAGTGATTTTTCTAATATGGTTGAAGCCATTTCAAATGACCAATTAAAAGTAAGACGCTATCCATTAATTGAAGTCAATGTTGATGGTCAAGGAACCTTTCCTTGCTTAAACGAATTTAGTATTCGTTCATCGATTATTCGAACATTGGTATTGGATGTATTTGTGGATGATCTTCATTTTGAAACCTTCCGTGGGGATGGATTAATCGTTGCAACCCCTACAGGCAGCACGGCTTATAATAAGTCTGTAAACGGAGCTGTTGTTGATCCACTTCTCTCCTGTATGCAAGTAAGTGAAGTAGCCTCCATTAATAATAATAAATATCGGACGCTTGGGGCTTCCTTTATCTTAAGTGGAAATCGCTCATTAACACTCAAGGTAAGCTCTGAAGACAACGATTATCCAACAATGGGATTAGACAATGAGGCATTAAGCATCCGGCATGTGGATAAGATTCATATCAAACTTAGTGCCAAGAAAATCAAAACTTTAAAACTCAAAGACAATTCCTTCTGGGAAAAAGTAAAAAGAACTTTTCTATAACCTAAGAAGGCTGCCGAGATTGTGGCAGCCTTTTATTTTTAATGGAGTTTTTCTTTTGATAGATTTCTATTTAATAGCAGTTTTGTCTTTGAAAGTGAATATAAAGTTAATGCCGACCAAATGAATATAAAAGCAAGTAATTGGAGTTTGGAAAAATGTTCATTATAAGCAAATACCCCTAAAAGTAAGGTTAATGTTGGAGCGATATATTGCAATAAGCCTAGCAGTGATAAGGGGATCTTCTGAGCACCTTTAGCAAAATAAAGAAGTGGTACTGCTGTCGCTGCACCTGCTCCCAATAATAGTAAATCTGTTCCAATATTAATGGACAAGAGCGCATTGGAACCATTCATAAAAAGCCATCCTATATATATGGCTGCAATTGGCGTTACTACCAATGTCTCTAATGTCAGTCCCACTGCAGAATCAACATTAATCAGCTTTTTTGCTAAGCCATAAAAGCCAAAGCTAACTGCGAGGACAATTGCAACCCATGGAAATTGCCCATATGAGACTGTCGCAATCATCACACCAATAGCCGCCAAACCAAATGAAATATATTGATAAATCGTTAATTTCTCTTTTAACACAATCATCCCCAAAAGAACGCTAACAAGCGGATTAATGTAGTAACCTAAGCTTGCATCGATCATATGGTGATTATTGACAGCCCAAATATAAATAAACCAATTCACACTAATTAATAACGATGCGATGATTAAGGCATACATCTGTTTTTGGTTTTTCGCAAAGCCTTTTAAGGTATGAATAAATAATCCCCATTTTTTTGTAAACAAAAGTACAATTACCATAAAAACAAAAGACCAGAATACCCGATTCGCGAGGATTTCCGTTGCATTTATGTGCTCTAAAAGCTTCCAATATATCGGCAGTAATCCCCAAAGTAAATAGGAAAACCCTGCATATATTGCCCCAGTCCTTATATCATTTGTTTTATTCATATTCTGGCCCCGATTCCTTCTAGTTTCGAAATACATTTCATTATACATCGAAACACAAGGAAGATGGCAGCTTTTTGCTTAAAGAAAAGCGCAAGCGCCTTGCACAGAGGCGACAGGCATAAGACGAGCCGGCGAGAAGGTTGCACTTTACCCTTCTTGTCGGTTTGGCTTATGACCCGAGCCTCTAGGCACTGGAGCTAGACAATGGAAAAAGCAGACAAATTTGTCTGCTCTAGTAATGCCAAAACTATTGTTTTACAGATTGCAATTCTTTTTGTCTCAGCTCAATCCGACGAATTTTCCCAGAGGTTGTTTTCGGAAGGTCTGCCAAATACTCAATTTTTCTTGGATATTTATATGGTGCTGTAAGTTCTTTCACGTGCTCCTGAAGCTTTTTCGTCAATTCCGGATCATTAGCATCGACATCATCTTTTAAAACCACAAATGCTTTTACGATATAACCGCGAATTTCATCTGGACTTGCGACTACGGCACATTCTTTGACAAACGGATGTTTCACCAAGGCATCTTCAACTTCAAAAGGTCCAATGGTATAGCCAGAACTGATGATGATATCATCGCCGCGGCCTTCGAACCAGAAATAGCCATCCTCATCCATTTTTGCTTTATCACCAGTTACATAATAATCACCGCGGAATTGCATCGCTGTTCTTTCTGGATCTTTATAATAGTTTTTGAATAATGCAGGTGTTGAAACGTGGACAGCGATATCTCCAACCTCACCTACAGGACAAACTTCTCCATCCTCATTAATAATCTCTACTCTATTTCCAGGAGTCGGTTTACCCATTGAGCCAGATTTCAGCTCCATCCCTTTCGTTACTCCAACCAGCAGGGTATTTTCTGTTTGTCCATAACCATCACGAACATCGACATTAAAATACTTTTTAAAGGTGTCAATTACCTCACGATTGAGTGGTTCTCCTGCGGAAACTGCACTATGAAGATTTGGAAGCTTATAATCATTAAGGTTTTCTACCTTAGCCATTAACCGATATTCTGTCGGTGTACAGCATAAGACATTTACAGAATATTTTTCAAGAAGGCTTAAATATTTTTGTGGTTCAAATTTGCCATTGTAAACAAGACCCGTGCCTCCTGAGCCCAAAACAGATAAAAAAGGACTCCATATCCATTTTTGCCAGCCAGGAGCTGCCGTTGCCCAGACCGTATCCCCTTCCTCAATACATAGCCAGTTTGTGGCAGCCGTTCTTAAATGAGCGAAAGCCCAGCCGTGGGTATGAACGACACCTTTAGGGTTTCCAGTTGTACCGGAAGTGTAGGATAAAAAGGCCATATCATCCCTGAGTGTTTCAGCAAGGGCAAACTCTTCTGATGCCGCTTTCATTTCCTCCTCTAATTGAACCCAGCCATCCGCTTTTGCCCCGACAATAAACTTAGTAAGAGTTTGGACAGATTGGATATTCTCAAATTGGTCAACAAACGGATAATAGCTGATGACCGCTTTTACATCACCATGAGAAATTCGATATTGCAGATCCTTTTCACGCAGCATTTCTGAGCTTGGAATGACGACCATGCCCGCCTTTAATGCGGCTAAATACACAACATAAGCTTCTACAAGACGTGGAATGATGACAAGAACAACATCACCCTTTTTCAAACCACTATTCGTAAGAACATTCCCCGCTTGGTTTACCCGAGTTAATAATTGTTCATATGTAACTTGCTTGGTTTCCCCTGATTCATTTTCCCATTTTAGTGCCAGCCGATTTGGGTCCTTTGCAAACCGTTCCACTTCCGCTACAAGATTGTACTTTTCTGGTGCAATTAACTCTTCCCGTTTCATACCTTTCCCCCTCACTAAGTTAAGAACTATGACTCTCATTAATTATACAAAATTATTTAAAAATTTTAAATTATTATTCAGTGAAAACTTTTATTTACTATTAGTATCTGATACTAATAGTAAATAAAAGTAAAAGAGAGCGGGAACGAGTCCCACTCTCTGTAGCCATATTATTCATTTGTTATCGTGAAAATCCGCCGCCTAGTTGTGATTCAGCCATAGATACTAAACGTTTAGTGATTTCACCACCAACAGAACCGTTAGCACGTGAAGTAGTGTCACCACCAAGTTGTACTCCAAATTCAGTAGCAATTTCATACTTCATTTGGTCAAGTGCTTGTTGTACACCAGGTACAAGTAACTGATTTGAGTTGTTGTTACTAGCCATGTGTTAATCACCTCCTTGTGAGTATAGAATGTGTATATCACAAGGAGTTCATTCCAAATAAAAATTGGTAATTGTTCACAGAAAATTCGTTTTTAATAAATCGCAACAACTAGAATACCCAAAGGAGAGATTACACTTAAAATAATTCACTAAACTCTGATGATTGATTCCGATCAGGTTTAATTGTCAGCATTTCCGTTTTTTCAACAGCCTCTTGTATTAAGGATTCAAAATCAAAAAAGCTTTCATAATGCTGAACTTTTTCTCTACGTGGTTTTGTTTTTGGTGACGCAGGAACAAAAATCGTACAGCAATCCTCAAATGGTCTAATTGAAATATCAAAGGTATCAATCTGTTCTGCGATTTTTATGATTTCATTTTTATCCATCGTCAGTAACGGTCTCAATAGAGGCGTATTGGTAACTTCATTTATCGCATACATACTCTCTAGTGTTTGACTCGCTACCTGTCCAAGATTTTCACCTGTAACAATTGCTAGTCCTTCCCTTTTTTTCCTGATTTCATCCGTGATCCGCAACATAAATCTTCTTGTTGTTGTCATCGAATAGTTTTCTGGAACCTGTTCACGAATGGCTTCTTGAACACTCGTGAATGGGACAATATGCAACTTCATGCTTCCAAAAATTTCAGCAAGCTTTTTAGCCAAATCAATTACTTTTTCCTTTGACCGTTCACTCGTATATGGGGGACTAAAAAAGTGAACTGCTTCAAGTTCTACTCCGCGTTTCATCGTTAAGTATCCTGCAACCGGACTATCAATTCCACCTGAGAGCATTAACATTGCTCTGCCGCTCGAGCCAACTGGAAGTCCGCCTGCACCCAAAATATTCTCACATGATAAATAAACGGCTTCACTTCGAACTTCAATTTTAAGATTAATATCCGGATTTTTTACATTCACCTTAATCCCCGGGATATTTTGCAGCAGATGCGCGCCAAAGGTTTGATTAATTCCATCGGTATCTAACTCAAAAGTTTTATCTGACCTTTTTGCAGTAATTTTAAAAGTTTGTCCCTCATGATAGAGGCTTTTTACTAGTTCTAGGGCTTCTTCTTTCATCGCTTCAATTTCTTTTGCCACTTTAATCGCTGGGCTTAGGGATTGAATTCCGAAAATTCCCTTTAACAACTTAATGATTTCTTGATGGTTTTCACCATTAAGCAGAACATGCATGCGATCCCGACTGGCTTCAATTTTTATTTTCGGAAAAGGGGCCAACGCGATTCGAATGCTCTTCTTCAATTTATCAACAAATTTATTACGATTTCTTCCTTTAGTTGAAATTTCTCCATAGCGGATTAATATACGATCATATTCCATATTAGTTCATAACCTTTCTAAGCTGTTTAACAGCCTTTTCTAAAGCGGTGATGACGGCAGCTGCTTCCTCTTCCGTATTTTCATAGGAAAGGCTGATTCTAAAGGCACTGTCAGCGAGATCCTCAGGTACTCCCATTGCTAATAGCGTTTTACTAGGAGATTTCTTCTTAGAGGAACAGGCACTTGTTGTCGATAGGAAAATCTCTTGCTGTTCAAGTGCATGAATCAATACCTCAGACTTTATTCCTTTTATTGAAAAATTTAATAGATGCGGGGCTGAATTTTCTAGCGGTGTATGAATGGTAAGGTCTTCAATCTGGCTAAGCCCCTCTCGTAACAATGAAATTACCTTCTTCATTCTAGCTTTACCTGATTTACATTTTTCCAGCGCCAACCGCAATGCTTTGGCCATGGCTACAGCTCCAGCCACATTTTCCGTTCCACTGCGTAGTTTCCATTCTTGATTTCCACCAGAAAAAAGCGGATCCAATTTAACACCATCTCTAATAAATAAGGCTCCCGTTCCCTTTAATCCATGAAATTTATGCCCTGAAAAGGAGCAAAGGTCAACATTATTCCTATACAGCTCCAATGGGACTTTTCCAATTGCTTGGACAGCATCAACATGAAAAAGAATATTAGGATATTGGATCAACAAATTTCCGATTTCATTTATTGGTTGAATCGTCCCGACCTCATTATTCACCTGCATGACAGAAACCAGGATAGTGTCTTTTTTAATCGAAGCTTTTACGTCTTCAACAGAAACACGGCCACTTGAATCTACTGGCAAATAGGTAATATCAAATCCATATTGTTGAAGCTGTTCCATAGCACCACGGACAGATGGATGCTCAACACTTGATAATATTAAGTGTCGCCCTTTATTTTTATGAAACAACGCTGCTCCTTTAATAGCTAAATTATTACTTTCCGTGCCTCCAGAGGTGAAAAATATTTCAGATGGATTAACCTCTACAAGGTTAGCCACTTGCGCTCTGGCTTGTGAGAGAAGTTTTTCAGCTCTCCCCCCAATACTATGAATGGATGAGGGATTCCCAAAAAATTCATTCGACACTGTCACAAAAGAATCTAACACTTCTTTATATGGTTTTGTCGTTGCACTATTATCAAAATAAATCATGGTATCAACCATTCCCTTCCGACACCCTTAACAGAAATAAATCTTATCATAAACTTTATTAAATGAAAAAGGGTATGAATTTGTCCAAAAGAAAACGATTCAGCTGCAAGGCTGAATCGATTAAATCTTTATTTATTCCTCTACAATTGTTGCTTTAATTCGTCTTAAAGCCCCTGGGTCAATCGCTTCTAGAGATGCTGCGGCCTGTTCAAGTGCCTCTTCATATTCGAAATGTCTAAATGCATTTTCTGCATCAGCCAATCCCTTAGCAACGGATGGATACTGTCTACGATATCGATTTCCATATTGGATTGCTTTTTCAGCAAGCATAACATTTTCCAACAGTTCGATGGTTGTATTTGACAGCTTTTCAACGGTTAAAACAGCAATTTCTAAATACTGATTTAATGAGGAGACATTCAGTGGCTTCTCTTCAAGCTGCAATTTTACATTTTGAATGCTTTCATTGGAATCCTCAAATAAATACTTATAATCTTCAGGCAATCCTGGGATATTACTTTTTGTCACGAGTCGAATGGTTTCGCCAACTTTCTTCGTTAAATCTCTAACCTTTTCTCTCGCCTCAAATTCATCTTTCCTTAGGTCTTGAAGTTTTTTAGCAAAACTATCCTGCTCTTCATGAATGATTTCCAACTGCTCTTTAATTTCCTTCAACTCTTCACAAATTACCGTTTGCGCTGTCTCATTACTATTCATTTTTTCAAGCAAAATATAATAGTGCTTGGTAACAGCGGTAAGCTCTTTTTCCAAGTGCCTTTGAATTTCAAAGTCATATTCTGTTAAATGATAACTTTCTTGAACATGAATCACTTCATTTGAAAGATTTTCATGTTCTTCTTGAAGAGATGCCAAAAGACCGCTTGTTCCTTTTTCATTTTGAATAATAAAATGCTTTGCATTTACTTCTTTTTCTAAAAGGTCAAATAGGATGTCAATTCTGTCTTTCACTTCGTTGATGCCCTCTACGGCTTTTTCTATTTCCGTTTCTTCAATAAAGCCTTGGTAAGTATTTAACTTTTCACGTAAGCTTTCAATTTCATTTTCTAATTGTATATGCTCTAGATAATATCCATTATCTGTCATCTCTCGAAAACCATCGACGACATCTGAAAGCTGTGCTGGAAGCAGCGACTGACATTCAATTAACAACTGTGGAATGAGATCCATGTTATTCTTGATGGTTACTAACTGGGTTTGAAGCATTAAGACATGTTCTCTCGCCTCTAAATAATTCCCTTGTTCTGTTTTCTCATCAAATTCATGGAATTTTTTCGTCACATCTTCAAGCTGTGCTTCGAGGAATTTTTCTGATTTGCCAAAGCTATGACGGTGGGCAAGCAACGCTTTTTTGGTTTCGCGATAGATTTCCTTCAACTGTTCTATTTCGATTCGATTTTTTTCTTCACTGCCAACAAGCTCATGCAATTCTTCTAGTATTTTATTAACCTTGTCTTCCGTTTCTTGTAATTTTCTGCCAATTTCCAGTTGTATGCCTTTCGCTTTATTGAACCGATATTTATCAATATACTCCTCAGCATCAAATAACATCTCTTCAAGATCAGGAAGTTTCACTGCAGCGATATCATCCCATTGATTCCGCCAGTTCTCGAATAACTCTTCTGTTTGTCCAGTCATGTTCAATTGCTTTACCTTAGACATTTCCTCGAGTACAGGCCGATTAAATAGGTCGATTTTCCATGCTTCTAAGCGATCCATTTCTTTAAAATATTTTTTCTTTATCAAATATCCTAATACAAATAAGGCTAGTATTAGGATGAAAAATCCAATGAAATATTTCACAAGTAAGCCTCCCTGTTCCAAACACTCTTAATCTCAAAAAACGCTCGTTCAAAATCTATATAAAATTTTCATTCATTAATATTCAGTGCCTTTATAATACCATGTTAACGACATTTTTTGACTATTATTTTCATTTTTTTTGTAAAAGATATGAAAATTACATTTTTATAACAAAAAACGATAGTTTAACGACAACCTTACAACGAAAAAAGCACTTGCCGCAAGGGAACATTCGTTCCCGACAAGTGCTTTTTTACATTTTTATCTTTTCATATGATTATAAGATAGCTTCTTTCTTTTCTACGGTTTGAGCAGTAAGCATTGTGTCAATCCAATTATTTATATCTTTTAAATATTTCTGTTCAAAAAACCGTTCGTTTGGAAAAGTGTAGAGCACTTCCCTTAAATAATTTGCATTAACAAATGGCATCATTAGCAGACTTTTGTACTGAATAATCAAGTATGGAATGGAGTGTGGACGAAACTCTTTTCGTTCAAATCCCTTTTCAAAAATCTTTTGTAGATAATATTTTTCTTTTAACGAATATGTGGACATAATTTCTCTCACGATTTGTGAATCCATTGACATTTCCCGATGAACAAATCTAGTTAATTCAATATTTTCACATTGATAATGGAGTAGATCAGCTGTCATTTTTTTAAGGCATTCTTTCGAACCTTGGTCAATTTTAGAAAAATGCTCTTCAATAATGTGAATATATTTTTCAAAAAAATACATGAAGCAAAACTCCAGCAGCCCAAGTTTATTTTCGAAATGGTACGCAATTGTTGCGGAATTTACTTTTGCCAGTGAAGCAATATCCCGAATCGAGGTCCCAGAGTATCCATTAGAATTAAACAAGGATACTGCCGCTTTCACAATTTCTTCTTTTGAATCTTTTTTCATCCGGTACACCTCCTGTAAGCTCACGTGCATTTTTATCCTTACATTATTGATTCTTTTCATCATTCACGATTCCTTCAAGAAATTATCGACAAAGTATCCTCTTTTTCTTGAAAATTTGATAAAATATATAATAAATTTCAACATGGAGAGGTGAAATAACATGTTTAACGTCGAAATGTATACTGGAAGCCGCCTGGATAATTATCAACTTGTCAAAAAACAATTACAGGCACTGCTCCATGGTGAGGAAAATCAAATTGCCAATTTAAGTAATGCTTCGGCATTATTAAACCAATTTCTAGATCGAATTAACTGGGTTGGATTCTATCTATTAGACAGTAATAATGAGCTTGTCTTAGGCCCATTCCAAGGGCTACCTGCATGTGTCCGAATTCCACTTGGCAGAGGAGTCTGCGGCACCTCTGCCAAAAATAAAGAAACCCTCCGTGTAGAGGATGTTCATCAGTTTCCTGGGCACATTGCCTGCGACGCGGCATCACAATCAGAAATTGTCATCCCGCTCATTAAGGATGGTCAATTACTTGGGGTTCTTGATATCGATTCTCCAGAGAAAAATCGTTTTGATGAACTGGATCAAGAACAACTTGAAGATTTTGTAGCTGTCTTAATCGAATATATATAAGAAAAACTCGCCCCTGGCGAGTTTTCTTTATATCTTCTCAAGTGCTTGGGCCAGATCGCCTTTTATATCCTCCCATGCCTCAAGCCCTACAGATAAGCGAAGCAATGTATCCTCTATCCCCATTTTTTTTCGTTCTTCTTCCGGTACCACTGCATGTGTCATCGTTGCAGGGTGTTGAATCAAGGTCTCGGCATCACCAAGACTCACCGCAATTTTAACTAATTTTAACTGGTTCATAAATAATTGAGCTGTTTTCTTGTTGCCTTTTAACGTAAAAGAGATAAGTCCACCAGGCTTTTTCATTTGCTTTCTCATAATTTCTCCATCATCTGGATGATCACTATCGCCAGGAAAATAGACCGCTCCTACTTTTGGAGACCCTCGTAAAAACTCAACTAGTTTAGTAGCATTTTCACAATGACGGTCCATTCGGACGGCTAATGTTTTTAACCCTCTTAAAAGAAGCCAGGCATCAAATGGGGAAATAATTCCTCCAATATCTTTTTGTGTTGTCCTTGAAACTTGCCGAATAAATTCCTCCGACCCAATCACCAGCCCAGCAATTACATCGCCATGTCCGCAAATATACTTAGTAGCACTATGAATAACAATATCGCATCCATGGGTGAGCGGCGTTTGTAAGTAAGGTGAACAAAAAGTATTGTCGACGACCACCGGAATTCCCCGCTCTTTAGCAACGCTTGAAACCACCTCTAAATCCACCAGCTTCATTGTTGGGTTAATGGGCGTTTCAATGTAAATACAAGTTGTATTTGGGCGAATTTCTCTTTCTAGTGCTTCCTTTGAGTTCATTTCCGAAAAATCATGATCAATCGCATACTTTTCCTTTAATAATTGAAGGAATCCAAAAGTACAGCCATAAACACCTTTGGAACATAAAATATGGTCTCCCGTTTTCGTTAATGCAGTTAATACAGCAGAAATCGCAGCCATCCCAGATGAAAAAGCTAAACCTGCTTCTCCTTTTTCTAGTTCAGCTATCCTATGCTCAAGAATATTTACCGTAGGATTTCCTAAGCGTGAATAAATGAATCCATCTTCCTTACCAGCAAATCTTTTTTCACCTTGTTCTGCGCTATTAAAGGTGAAGGTTGATGTTTGATAAATCGGGGGAACTAAAGAGTCTTGGTGTTCATCCGGTTTATAACCAGCGTGAATGACTACCGTTTCAAACTGTAATTTTTTCTCTTCCAAAATCTACCCCTCCTATTTGAAAACGCTTTCATTATATTCTATGAAGAAAGAGCAAGTTAAGGCACTCTTAATGTGACACGAATGCCTTAGCTTGCTCTCATACTGTTATCTTGGGCTACAGCTTTATTTTTCCCCGAAGCCTTGGCAATATAAAGTGCCTCATCGGCTCTTTTAAATAAATGATTATAGGTATCTAAATGGTCCTTATGCCAATAGGAAACCCCGCATGAAATCGTTACCTTTGGATGGGAACATTCAGCAACTTTTTCCACTAGTCTTTCCGCCACGGCAAAGCCAGCTGCAAGCGAGGCTTTAGGAAGATATATGGCTAATTCTTCTCCCCCCCAACGAGCACCCACATCTTTTCCCCGGATATTGCTTTTGATAAGGTCTGCCACCTGGACAAGAATTTCGTCACCTATCTGATGTCCAAAGGTATCATTGATTTTCTTGAAATTGTCAATATCAATTAAGATAAAGGTTCCTTCCTCATCCTCGTCCATTGACCATTGAATTTTTTCATCTAAATAGTTCCGTGAATGAAGCTTGGTTAGATGATCTGTAATGATCATGTTCTCCAGTTCTTCCCTTAACATCGAGTTTGTTAACGCTAATGACGAATGGTAAATGAGAGATTGAAGAAGTTTAAAGGTCTCGAAAGAAAAGAAAAATGGCTTTTGATGCATGATAATCGAAAAACCCTTTAGTTTTTTGCTTTGAATCATTGGTACAGCAATGATTGAATGATAGTGTGTCACATTAGACTTGATTGGTAGGTTTAAATCACCAATAAACAGTGAATCGTTTTCTTGAAGTATTTTATCCTTAATGTGGTCGATATAAATTCTTGATTTATCGGTCAAAAAGAAGGAGGTTGAGCCTGGCAGAACATTGATTTCCTCCCGATCATTAGCAAACAGAAAAAAGCCGATTTCCTGAGCTTCAAAAGTTTGTTTAATCTGCTTGGACATATATTTCATTGTTTCAGCTAAACGCAGGTTTGAATTTAAGCGTTTGGAGGTTTCATTTATTAATTCTAATTCAGAAATCACTCGTTTAGATTGATAATAGAGTTGGGCATTCTCTAGAGCACTTCCTGTGGTTTGCGCTAACAAGGATATAAACTCCACTTCATCCTTTGGAAAATCAAGTGTATCGGGAGCAATGACCTGTATAACTCCGTAGACCCCTTGCTTTCCTTTTAAAGGCGCATAGAGAATGGCTTGCTTTTCCTCTATTGAAGACTCAAGTTGAATTTGTCCAGAAACATACGATCCTAATGCGGCTAAATTCTCACTTTCATAATCAAATTCAATAACTGGCAGATTACTAGCATTGTTATGATCTTGTGAAAGGAGTAAATAATAATCAAATTCAGGATAAATTTGTTCGAGGGTCCCAATGATTTCTTCTAAGATTGTATCTTTTTCCATATAAGAGTGAAGTTTTTCCGCAGCACGAAACAACTTCTTATATCTATTTAATTCCAATAACAAATTCTTCTCACGATCATCCATCTCATTTATCACCCAATTATACTGATAACTTAAATACCAAAAAAATACATCCCTCTCTTTATTATAGTAAAAAGTCTAGGCTTTTTGATATATTTTTTTGAAAGTTTTTTAAATTTTTGTATATTTTTACCTAAAAATGTAATTGAACCAAAGTTTATGTTGAAAAGAAGGACAATAATTTATTATGTATCAAATCACCTTGACATAATACAGAAAAAAATTATATAATACTCTTTGTGTAAAATATTGCAGCCTATGTGAACACTTTAATAGTCTCATTTTGTTCCTCATGAGTCGCCGACTCTATTGATGGTGCATCTTGTAACCCTTAGCTGCTAGGGCGAAGGTGCATGAAAACAAAATGAATATTATTGCTGAATCATAACGGTTTTTATTTTACCAAAATAAAAACACTGAAGGAGGAGTCATTCATGGCTCGTTATACCGGCCCAAGCTGGAAATTATCCCGTCGTCTTGGAATCTCTCTAAGCGGCACAGGTAAAGAATTAGAAAAGCGTCCTTACGCTCCTGGACAACATGGTCCAAACCAACGCAAAAAGCTTTCTGAATACGGATTGCAATTACAAGAGAAGCAAAAGCTTCGTCACATGTATGGTGTTAATGAGCGCCAATTCAAAAACTTATTCGTAAAAGCTGGCAAAATGCCTGGCGTTTACGGTGAAAACTTTATGATTCTTCTTGAATCACGCCTTGATAACTTAGTATACCGTTTAGGTTTAGCTCGTACTCGTCGTGCGGCTCGTCAATTAGTTAACCACGGTCACGTTACTGTTAATGGTTCACGCGTTGATATTCCATCATTCCGCGTATTGCCTGGTCAAACAATTGGTCTTCGTGAAAAATCTCGTAACCTAGATGCAGTTAAAGAAGCAGTTGAAGTTAACAACTTCGTTCCTGACTATTTAACTTTTGATGCAGACAAATTAGAAGGTACTTTCACTCGCTTACCTGAGCGTTCTGAATTACCAGCTGAAATTAGCGAAACACTTATCGTTGAGTTCTACTCAAGATAATATACTTAGAACCCGCACCAATTGGTGCGGGTTTTTTGTTGTTTTCCATGGAACTCACGTAACCAAAAGACAGGATACTATACGATTTGTACCGTATAAGTGGTTTATGTTACCAATAACTACTTTAAATCCATTTTACGGCAACGTATTAGGGCTTTACGTTACCACAACCGCTTGAAAAAACAAAAAGTTTGCACGTATGAAGGCTTTACGTTACCATCTACTACTTTAAATTTATATTACAGGCACGTATAAAGACTTTACTTGACCTATACTACCTAAAAAGTCATGGGTCGGGCACGTATACATCGTATACGTGCCCAACCCATGTTTCAAATAGCTATTAATGCTTTATTAATGTATATTTCTTTTTCCCTCTTCTAATAATCGTGAATTGACCTTCGATTCGATCGGAATCAGATAATACATAAGCTTTATCTGTGATTCGTTCTCCGTTTACCGATACCGCACCATTGCTGATGTCTTCACGAGCCTGACGCTTAGATGGAGAGATTTTAGCTGCGACTAATAAATCTACTAAGTTCTCTTCTCCCGCAGCCTCGTAAGTCGGTACATCCTTAAAGCCTTGAGTAATCTCCGCTGCAGACAGATTTCTTACATCACCGCTAAATAAAGCTTCGGTAATTTTAATTGCCTGTTGTAAAGATTCCTCTCCATGAATTAAACGTGTCATCTCTTCCGCTAAAGCCTTTTGTGCTTTACGCAAATGAGGTTCTTCCTGCACTGCCTTTTCTAAAGCTTCAATTTCCTCATGAGATAGGAAAGTAAAGTATTTTAAGTATTTCACAACATCCGCATCGCCTGTGTTAATCCAGAATTGGTAGAACTCATATGGTGATGTCTTTTCTGGATCTAACCAGACAGCCCCGCCCTCTGTCTTACCGAATTTTGTTCCATCAGCTTTTGTAACAAGCGGAATCGTTAAACCAAATGCCTTCGAACCCTCTGGCTGCATTTTACGGATTAATTCAAGACCTGAAGTAATATTCCCCCACTGATCACTACCACCAATTTGAAGTTTACAATTATGATTCTCGTATAAATGATTAAAATCCATTGCTTGAAGAATCGTATAGGTAAATTCCGTGAAAGAAATTCCTGTTTCTAATCTTGAAGCAATCGTATCTTTTGCAAGTAGATAGTTAACTCCGATGTATTTACCGATATCCCTTAAAAAGGAAATAACATCCATTGATTTAGTCCAATCATAGTTATTTACCATGACTGCACCATTTTCACCATCAAAGTCAAAAATAGCTGCTAATTGATTCTGGATACCCTCGGCATTTTTTTGAATCACTTCAAGACTTTGCAGCTTTCGCTCTTCACTTTTTCCACTTGGGTCACCGATCAAACCTGTTGATCCTCCCACTAAAACGATTGGACGGTGCCCATGCTGCTGAAATCTTCTAAGTGTTAAAAACGGCACCAAGTGTCCAATATGCAAGCTGTCAGCTGAGGGATCCGTTCCACAGTATAAAGAAATCTTTTCATTGCTCATCACATCTCTAAGGCTCGCTTCATCTGTTTGCTGGTAGATAAGACCTCTCCATGCTAAATCCTGTAATAAATCCATTTTTCATAAACCTCCATTTTCTAGTAAAAAATAAAAGCGGAAGCGCCTTGTTCAGGGGCGACAGGCATAAGACGAGCCGCCGAGAAGGTTGTTCTTTAACCTTCTTGACGGATTGGCTTATGACCCGAGCCCCTAGGCGCTGAAGCTAGATAAATAAAAAACGCCCCTGCAAAATTGCAGGGACGCCTATATGCGCGGTACCACCCAGCTTGAGGAATAAATTCCTCCTACTCGAAAAATTAACGGTTTTGACCGTTCACCGCTACTCTCATATTCACGGGGAAAGCTCGAGGATGTAATTCATTCTTCTATATGTATCAGCTCACACCGGCCGCCGACTCTCTAAGAACAGGGATAGAAGAACTACAATGAGTTCCTTTCACAGCTTCAATATTAATAATAACTTATAGCATTTTTAACATATTTTATTTCCACTGTCAAACCTCCAACTGGAAAAATCAGAAAAATGTAGAAGTTTGTCAGTTTTACAACCATCTATATGCTATAATATACATGATTTTAAGAGAGGTGATTCGATGAATGATAAATGGCAAGTGTGGATCGAGAAATTCAAATCCACAGTAAACTTGCTTTCCCATAGAAAAACAGTAAAAAGTGCCCGAATTACGTACCAAGTAGTTTGGAATCTCTTATTGTTGCTCATAACAGTGGTTATTCTTGGGGGGGCATTTGCAACGGGTGTTGGTGCCGGCTATTTTGCCTCACTTGTTAAGGAGGAACCAGTTCGCTCCTATGACAGTATGAAGAAGGATATTTATAATTATACGGAAACATCGGACTTATATTTTTCTGATAGTGTTTATCTTGGAAAGCTTCGGACAGATCTTGAACGCGAAGAAGTTAAACTAGACCAAGTATCGGACTACCTAGTCAAAGCCGTTATTGCAACGGAAGATGAATATTTTTATGAGCATAAAGGCGTGGTTCCAAAAGCCGTCTTTCGCGCCCTATTCCAAGAGGTAACAAACTCTTCTGTTCAATCAGGAGGAAGTACTTTAACACAACAATTAATTAAGAATCAAATCTTAACAAATGAGGTTTCTTTCCAAAGAAAAGCAAACGAAATTCTGCTTGCTCTTCGCTTAGAAAAGTTTTTTACTAAAAAGGAAATCCTTGAAGCCTATTTAAATGTTTCTACGT
Organism: Neobacillus sp. K501; assembly: GCF_053749995.1. Lineage (NCBI taxonomy): Bacteria > Bacillati > Bacillota > Bacilli > Caryophanales > Bacillaceae > Neobacillus > Neobacillus sp. K501. Next base: position 590,526 of record NZ_JBSLYA010000002.1, read on the forward strand.
TTGGCAGAAATTCCTCTGGGAAAAATATTGGCGGAGTCCAAGCTGCTGCAATGGGAATATTCGGCAAAAATGCTAGTGATTTAAACATTGCCCAATCTGCCTTTATTGCAGGTCTTCCACAAAGTCCCTTCGGATATACTCCTTTTACCAGAGAGGGAACCGTAAAAAACAATCTTGAACCAGGCTTAACTCGCATGAAAACAGTCTTAAAGAGAATGTTTGATGCTGGATACATTAACCAGACACAATATGCAGAGGCTTCTGCGTACGATATTACAAAGGATTTCATCCCAGCAGGTGAAAATCCAATTGAAAAATATCCTTACCTTACATTCGAAATTGAAGATCGTGCCATCGAAGTCCTCATGAAGGTACTAGCTAAAAAAGATGGCTATGAGGAAAAGGATTTAAAGGACGAGAATCTCTATTATCGTTACCGATCATTAGCAAGTCAAAATTTAAGGCAAAATGGATATGAGATCCACACAACGATTAATAAAGATATTTATGATGCCATGCAGCAAATTAAAGACAATTATCCTTCCTTTGGCCCTGATAAACCTGAAGAGAAATTAGATCCAGAAACTGGTGAAAAGATTACTGTCATGGAGCCAGTTGAAGTTGGAGCAATGCTCATTGAGAATAAAACAGGAAAAATAATCAGTTTTGTTGGTGGAAGAGACCATAGCAAACAAGAGCTCAATCATGCTACCAATGCAATCCGCCAAAATGGCTCGACTATGAAACCACTGCTTGTTTATGCACCAGCCATTGAATTGGGAAAAGCCTCTCCTGGGCTGCCTCTTCCTGATGTAGCGTTACGTCTTGATCCTAGCAGAAATACTCCTTGGCCTAAAAACTATGACCTTAGGTACAGCGGAATCACTTCCGCAAGATACGCACTGGCCAAGTCTTATAACGTTCCAGCGGTTAAGCTTTACAAGGATATTCTTGATCAAAAGCCAGCAAAATATTTGGAAAAAATGGGCTTCACTTCTCTGACGCAAGGAGATTTTGAACACCTTTCTACGGCAATTGGTTCCCTGGATAATGGCGTTACTGTCGAAGAAAACACGAATGCTTTTGGTACTTTTGCAAATGAAGGTAAATTCATCGATGCTTATTTAATCGATAAAATTGTTGATAAAAATGGCAAAGTGGTTTATCAGCATGAAGTAAAACCAGTTGATGTTTTCACACCACAGACAGCTTTCTTAACAGTTGATATGATGCGTGATGTTATTCAAAGTGGGACTGCTGCCGGAATTAACAGCCGTTTAAAATTCAAAGCAGACTGGGCAGGTAAAACAGGAACTGGGGTTGATTTCCATGATGCTTGGTTCGTCGCAACAAATCCAAATGTCACATTTGGAATTTGGACAGGCTACGATACACCAAAATCACTAAAGACAGGCGGTATGTCGTATTCGCAAAGAACGAACAACCTTTGGGTTGATTTGATTAACGCAGCTTATGCAATCAAGCCTGAATTAGTGGATCCAGAAGAGTCCTTTAAAATGCCATCTGGTATTGTCACACGTTCTTATTGTGCTGTGTCAGGCTTGTTGCCATCAGAGGCATGTTCAAAGGCTGGATTAGTTGAAAGTGATTACTTTAACGTTGCTCATGTACCAACCAAAGTGGATGACAGTTTAGTTTTAGGAAAGTATGTCCAAGTTGGCGATAAAAAATATTTAGCTCCGGATTCAGCACCTGCTGAGTTTACTCAGCAAGGAATGATCTTAAACCCTGATTTCGTGGAGAGAATGGTTGGCAAGAATTTTTCAGATATTAGTCAGCTGATTCCGAAGCGTGATCGTTGGGGCAATATTCTTGTATCAAATGCTAAAATTGGAGATAACGGTAAACTGCCTGATGCTGTAACATTAGTCGCTTCAGGTAATCAATTAAGTTGGTCGCCTTCGGGTGATAATGATGTTGTCGGCTACCGGATTTATCAAGACGGTGCAAAAGTTGTGAGTATACCAAGTGGTGCAACACTTGCAGCATCTGCCCCTGATGGCAGTTACTATGTAGTCGCCGTAGATATAGCCGGAAATGAATCAACGCCATCAAATATCGTTGATATTGTTAGCATTCCACAACCCTAAATAGAACAAAAAGAGGAGCTCAAAAAAATCGAGCTCCTCTTTTTATTTTGGAAAAGGAATTATAAAATTCGACTTTGAGAATTGTCCAGCTCCAGCGCCTAGGGGCTCGGGTCATAAGCGCCTGACCAAGGCGCTTCCGCTTTTCTATGTAGATTCACTTTTTTGATGATTTCGAATTGGATAAAGGGCTTTATTAAGCGTAAGCAGATTCTTTTCTGTGATCTCTGCTTTCCTAGGGATTGGTTTATACATATCCTCTGGATCATCCCATTCCTTTGGTAACGCTACTGGGGCTTTTTCCTGCCAATTTTCCATCCAGTCCACCGGTAAACTTCCATAACAGTTCGAGTTTTCAGTCATCTCAAGCCAAATCAGTGCCCAAGCTCTTGGAACTACCCGCCAAATATCATATCCTCCCCCGCCAACAGCAATCCATCTGCCGCCGCAATACTGATGCGCGATTTCGTGCGCAAGTTTAGGAATTTCACGATAGATTTTCATCGTTGCTGATAAATGCGTTAATGGATCATAATAGTGTGAGTCTGCCCCATTTTGAGTAAGGATAACATCAGGCTTAAAAAACTCAGCCACTTCTCTTAAGGATTGCGTATAGGCAGTCAGCCATGATTCATCCTCTGTAAAAGCATCCACCGGGACATTAAAGGAATAACCATAGCCCTTTCCTTGCCCACGTTCCGTCACATTACCGGTTCCAGGGAATAAGTATCTTCCTGTCTCATGAATCGAGAGCGTACAGACATTGGGATCATCATAAAAAGACCATTGTACACCATCGCCATGATGAGCATCCGTATCAATATAAAGAACCCTTGCATTGTATTTCTTTTGGATATATTTAATTGCCACGGAGCTATCGTTATAAATACAGAAGCCTGATGCTTTTCCGCGAAATCCATGATGCAAACCGCCTCCTAAATGGAGAGCATGGAGTACTTGTCCACTCATTACTTGATCAACAGCCGTTAAAGTACCGCCTACCAATAACGAGCTTGCTTCATGCATATTGGGGAAGATTGGTGTATCCTCTGTACCCAATCCATAATTTTCAGCGATTTCCTGTGGCAGCTGACCATGTCCTGCCATCCTGACGGCATCAATGTAGCCGGGATCATGAATTAGGCTTAGCTCCTCTTCTGTTGCCATTCTCGGAGCAATCACATCCTGATTGGCCAATGCATCTAATCTATGTAATAAATCTACCGTTAATTTAAGGCGAAATTGATTAAAAGGATGATTACTGCTGAATTTATAATTCAGCAGTTCTTCTGAAAATACAAAGGAGCACCGATCTTTCATAGGGAAACACCTGGCATATTTGGCCATAAAACATCATGGCCGGCTTGTTTAAGATCTTGAATGAGCGCCGTAGGGTTCATCGTTTGGACGCGAATAACAAGTATTTTATGCTGTTCATTTTTCTTATCCGGATAGACTAAGACACTCAAAATATTCGCTTTCCGATTTTTAATGACGGCAGTAATATCACTTAGTTTTCCGGCAAGATTTGGCACCCTGACTTCAATTTGTGAACCAGGCTGATGCGCTCCCGTTAACTCTACCATTGTCCTTAGTAGATCTGTCTCAGTGATAATCCCTACAAGCTTCCCGTCATTTGTGATAGGCAGACAGCCAATTTTATGTTCATAAAATACAGCTGCAACCTCTTCAACAAAATCAAGTGGATGGCCTGTGATCACATTTCTCTTCATAATCGATTCTACCGGTCTTTGTAAATCCTCTTGGTTTTCATTCGCACGGAAGGTAGATGGTGATGCCTTCCATACATCTGACAAGGTTACGATTCCAACTAGATGCTGGTCTTGATCAACAATGGGAATATGGCGGAATTTTTTTGTTTCCATTAAATTCATCGCATCCATAATTGAATCTGTTGCAGAAAGAGTCATGACCTTTGTTTTCATAATTTCTTCTACTATCATCCGAATTCCCCCTCTACTAAAATCACAAAGATAAAATTAGTACATAAATCGGTTCATAAAACGAAGACGGTCAAATTTTTGGACAGTTTCCAAATCTATCCTTTTACCTATTCTTGCCATCAGACAATTGGCAGGATGAGAACATATTTCTGGGTCATCCGTTGCGTACCATTCAAGTCCGCCGGCATTCATCATTTTCTCCATAATTTTTCGGTATTCCCAGACATTTAATCCCGTTCCCTTTAAATCCCAATGCCAATAATACTCCGTTGTGATAATTAAATAATCTTCCATTGCATCATCCATCATTGAAACGGTAAGAAGGTTTTTACCAACTGAGCAGCCTCTAAATTGAGGAATAACCTCAATCGCTCCCAATTCAATTAAATTATCAATTTTACCTTCGGACCATCGTTCAAGTGGATCAGGATAAAGAAAGGTCACATAACCAACAATCATTTCGCGGTGTCTGGCAATAATAATTCTGCCTTCCTCAAGATCAGCAATTCCAATTAATGCTTTATGCTGCTGCTCTGGTGGTCGAAACGCAGTGAGATGTTCATGAAAATCATAGCTTGCTAGTTTATCTGATGAAACAGGACCTTCAATAATTAAGTTCCCATGAGGAGTTTTTAATTCTTTTGCATTGTACGTTTTTTTGTGTTTCATTCCAACACCACCTGAATAATCATTCAATATCCTCTCTATTATACATAATTTCCCCTTAGATTTATCCCTCTCTGCTAAATTTTCTGTCTAATTAGAAAACTGCTTCACTATGAATATAGTTAACTACTAACCAAAAATATTTTTTTAAAATTGAGAATAATCATTTTTTGTACTATAATTAATTTCATATTAGGCAGAGGGGGAATTAAAATGAAAGTGGAAACACTTCCGGTTATGCAAGGGGAGCATAATTTAGTTAATTACGAAGAAACATATAAGACTTTCACCTGGGAACAAGCAGAGAAGGAATTCTCTTGGCACGAAACTGGGCTTGTTAACCTCGCCTATGAGGCGATTGACCGCCATGCTGCTACATTCCGAAAAAATAAAGTGGCTCTTTATTATCGTGATCCTTCACGGAATGAAAAATTCACCTTCAAAGAAATGAAAGAGCTTTCAAACAAAGCAGGAAATGTGCTGAAAACCTATGGCGATGTAGAAAAAGGTGACCGCGTATTTGTTTTTATGCCACGAACTCCTGAGCTTTATTTTACTGTTCTTGGTGCAATCAAACTTGGTGCGATTGTTGGTCCATTATTTGAAGCTTTCATGGAAGGCGCCGTTAGGGACCGCCTGCTAGACAGTGAAGCAAAGGTATTGGTTACGACACCAGAACTGCTTGACCGTGTTCCAGTTAATGAACTTCCTGCATTAAAGCATATTTTCTTAGTAGGCAATGATATTGAAGAACAAGGAAAGAATATTGACTTCTTAAAAAAATTTGCAGAAGCAAGTAAGGAATTAAAAATTGAATGGGTGGAACGGACAGACGGTCTTATTCTTCACTATACGTCCGGTTCAACAGGTAAACCAAAAGGCGTCTTGCATGTACATAATGCAATGATCCAGCATTATCAAACCGCTAAATGGGTACTAGATTTAAAAGAAGACGATGTATACTGGTGTACAGCTGACCCTGGCTGGGTAACTGGAACATCTTACGGAATCTTCGGTCCATGGTTAACCGGGACCTCCAATGTCATTGTCGGAGGACGTTTTAGTCCTGATACTTGGTATAAAATGATTGAAGACTTCGGAGTCACCGTTTGGTATAGTGCCCCTACTGCATTCCGGATGTTAATGGGTGCAGGTGATGAAATTGTGAAGCGTTACAATTTAAGTAGTCTCCGTCATGTTCTAAGCGTCGGTGAACCATTAAACCCAGAGGTTGTGAAATGGGGTGCCAAAGTATTTAACAAAAGAATTCATGATAACTGGTGGATGACAGAAACAGGTGCTCAATTAATTAGTAACTATCCATGTATGGAAATTAAACCTGGTTCTATGGGGAAACCAATTCCTGGTGTAGAGGCTGCGATAATTGATGATCAAGGCAATGAACTCCCGCCATATCGTATGGGCAACCTTGCTATAAAGAAGGGCTGGCCATCGATGATGCATACAATTTGGAATAATACAGAAAAGTACGATTCTTACTTTATGCCTAGCGGCTGGTATTTTTCAGGGGATTCTGCCTATATGGATGAAGATGGATATTTCTGGTTCCAAGGCCGTGTTGATGATGTAATTATGACGTCAGGGGAACGCGTTGGTCCATTTGAGGTGGAAAGTAAACTCGTTGAACACCCAGCGATCGCAGAAGCAGGTGTAATCGGCAAGCCAGACCCTGTGCGGGGAGAAATCATTAAAGCGTTTATCGCTCTTAGAGACGGTTATGAAGCTACAGAAGAACTAAAGGAAGAAATCAAGCTATTTGTGAAAAAAGGCTTGGCAGCCCACGCAGCCCCAAGAGAAATTGATTTCCGCGATAAGCTGCCTAAAACACGGAGCGGAAAAATTATGCGCCGTGTCTTAAAAGCTTGGGAACTTAATCTGCCAACTGGCGACCTATCGACGATGGAAGATTAGTATTAGAATGAAAAAAGCAGTTACTTTTTTTCAGTAACTGCTTTTCATATTATTAATTCGTTGACTGACGATGCTCAATCCGATGTGGCAGGACGACGATTTGCTCGGATACTTCTTCTTTATTCATTAATTTGGTAAGCAAACGCATCGCTACCGCTCCAATATCATATAAAGGCTGGACAATGGTTGTTAGCTGCGGACGAACCATCAGCGATAATCTTGTATTATCAGATGTAACCACTTCAAAATCCTCAGGAATTTTATACCCTTTATCTTGAGCACCATGCACAACACCAAGTGCCATTTCGTCGGAACCAACAAGAATCGCTGTCGGTCTCTGGGCTGCTTCTAATAATTTATCAAAAGCTTCGAGGCCAGAATCGTATGAATAATCACCTTCAACGACAAGTTCCTCATTGTATGGAAGCCCAGATTCTTGAAGAGCTCTTTGGTAGCCTTTTAATTTTCTTTCAGTATTTTTAGGCTCGTGTAACGGTCCAACCACAAAGGCAATATGCTTATGGCCTTTATCGATGAATTCTTTCACGGAGTCAAACACTGCCTGTTCATAATCGATATTAACGGAAGGAATCTGTTCTGTTTCCTCAATAGACCCAGCTAAAACGATCGGAACTGGAGATTTTTCAAATTCACTAACATGCTCTGCCGTAATATTTCCTCCCATAAAGACAATGCCATCCACTTGTTTTCCTAACATGGTGTTTAACAAGTGTAACTCCTTGTCCTTATTTTGGTCGGAGTTGCTTAAAATAATATTGTATTTATACATGGTGGCAATATCTTCAATACCACGGGCTAATTCTGCAAAAAAGATATTCGAAATGTCAGGAATAATAACTCCGACAGTAGTCGTCTTTTTGCTGGCAAGTCCACGCGCAACGGCATTTGGACGATAGCCAAGTCTTTCAATCACCTCTAATACTTTTTTTCGGGTAACTGGTTTGACGTTTGGATTACCATTCACAACACGTGAAACGGTTGCCATCGACACATTGGCTTCGCGGGCAACATCATAAATCGTTATATTCACGTTAACACTCTCCTTAAAAACGATACGTTATTTTCTTTATTTTACATTAGTTTTGTATAAACTAGTCATGTTTCTTTTTGACTGAACTAATTGTGAGAAAGTAAACAATCTTTATTATGTATTAATGATACGATAAGAAGGTTAAAGCCGCAATTGAAATTATTATCATTTTCATTTTAATTTTCATAAAAACGCAAAAAACCTTCTTTAGAGAAGGTTTTTTACTATTTTGCATTAAATTCGTACGAAGTTGGAAGCGAGTAGTTCATTATAGAATTGATCGAATTGTTCAAGATTCATTTGCTGTTGGGCATCTGAAAGTGCTACAGCTGGATCTGGGTGTACTTCAGCCATTACGCCATCTGCGCCAATGGCAAGTGCCGCTTTTGCAGCTGGCAATAATAAATCTCTTCTGCCAGTCGAGTGAGTAACGTCCACCATAACCGGTAAATGTGTTTCTTGTTTTAGAATTGGTACCGCTGAAATGTCAAGCGTATTTCTCGTTGCTCGCTCGTAAGTTCTAATTCCTCGTTCACAGAGGATAATATTACCATTACCCTGAGACATAATGTATTCTGCTGCATTTATGAATTCTTCAATCGTTGCGGCGATCCCTCTTTTTAATAAAACAGGTTTATTTACCGCACCTGCAGCTTTTAATAATTCGAAGTTTTGCATGTTCCGAGCACCAATTTGAATAACATCAATATAATCAATCGCCATTTCAATATCGACTGGATTAACGATTTCACTAATGACAGCCATATCGTACTCATCAGCCACTCGTTTTAGAATTTTTAAACCTTCAACACCTAGTCCTTGGAAATCGTACGGAGATGTTCTCGGCTTATAAGCGCCACCGCGTAAAAGTTTTAAGCCCTTTTCTTTCATAGCTTTAGCAACAGTAGCCACTTGTTCATAGGACTCAACCGCACACGGACCAAAAACAAAATGCGGCTTGCCATCGCCAACGGTTTCACCCTTTAACGTCACAATTGTATTTTCTGGCTTCTTTTTTCTGGAGACAAGAAGTGCTTTTTGATGATCATCCTTTTGTAAATCTAGGCCTGCTTTAAAGATTTCCTTGAAAATATGGTCGATGGTGGCATTATCAAACGGCCCATCATTGTTCTCTTTAATAATATCCAGCATCTTTCTTTCACGAACAGGGTCATAACGAAATACTCCCTGATTTTCTTTTACTTTACCAATTTCTTGGACAAGCTGAGCTCTTTCATTAATCAGCCTTAACAATTCCAAGTTCAGTTCATCAACACGAGTTCTTAATTGATCTAAATTATTATTGCTCATCGTTGTCCCCGTCCTTTCTTTAGCTAAACAGAATTTTCATACCGTTTGTATCCCGTCAGCTATAAGCCCTCAATAATTTTTTTATATTTTACAACATTTCAATAATTAGGATTTATTATATCGGATATGAAGAATTTTGTCACCTATTTTTTCTTTATCAATTAAACGCTTTTAAGCACTAAAGTATTTTGTTTTTCATGACTTAACTATATGCTTTAGTTTTCTGATGGTGTCTATAGGGAAAATTTTTCACTAACTGCCGTTCCCAAAGAACGTTTGGTAATCTTCCAATGAGAAGCATTCCAAATAGCCTCACCTTTGGAAAATAAAAGGGCTTGTGGTGATTCATGTTTGATTTGAAACTTCTCAGCAATTGCATTTGAAAGTGGTCGAGCATCTTGTACAGCTAAGAAAAAGGTTGGTACGTTTTGATTTTCATTCGCATATTTTTCATACTCCTGATAAGCTGCATGGCTAATCGGGCAAGTTAGACTATGTTTCAAAAGAATAAAATTCTCATGTGTTTGCAACAATGATTCAAATTGTTCTTCTGTTTCAATTTTTTCAAGCATCAAGTATTCCTCCTATAATAAATAAACGGTGAAGTCATTCTATCACTTCACCGCCCATTGTTACAAATAATCAGACTTCTTATTTTTATGATCTTAATGGGTAACTTTGTATTCTTCTTCTTCTAACGCTTTTTGTGCTTCTGCTAATTTTTTTCGAATCACAGTTTCATCAATATGCTTCTCTTTTCCAGTTGTAACTTTGCTGCCCACACCATTTAAGGAAATATAATTGATTTGAGAATCTTCTTCATCTTCATGAATAGTCTTGGATTTATTTAAGACATTCTCCTTAAGCTGCACCGTTTTTTCTTTCAGTGAGCCTGCTTGATTGTTGATTTTATTAAAAATCTCCTTCCCAGATTTCGGGGCTAAAGCAATCGCCACCCCTGCACCAACGAGTCCACCAATCAAGATGCCAAGTAAAAAACTGCTTGAAGACTCTTCACTTTTGTTTTCCCTAGTCTCATAATCCTTATTCGCCATAGTAAATCCTCCTATTCATTATGATCTTGATCTTACTCTCTGTTTTTCCTCAACCACTGGTTCACTCTTTTGCTGCTTTCTTTCATTCCACTTATCCCGAAGCTCCAAAAATACGTTGCCCCACTGAACAATTTGAGACACTTTTTCTTTACTTTGTTCGATTTGAGTATCAAAGGATTGGGTTAAGCTTTTAAGAGTGCCATTAAATTGGTTAACGGTTGTACCGACATCTTTTACAGAGGTGATGACACTATTCAAGCTCTCTGACTTTTGTTGAATATCATCTGCAAGAGCATTCGTTTTTTGTAAAAGTAAAGTGGTTTCTGATGTTACGCCATCGAGTTGTTTTTCCAAGCCATTTAAAGTTTTTGAAACACTAGTTAAAGTCAACTGCAGTGATTTCAATGTTTTGGACAAGAAAATGACAAGGATCAAAAATGCAATCGCTATCAAAGCGACGCTTAAGTATAAAATAATTTCCATTTGTGCTTACCTCCGCCTATTTACCATTATGTATTACCTATCGGCTTTTGTATTAAACCTAAATAGGTATCTTCTACTACTTCAAGACAATTGTCTCATTTTCCTGCCGATGATTCAATTTGTTTTCATTTAGAAAATTAAAAGGGGATGCCAGTATCGCTGGCATCCCTTTTATGGCGTTAATTGCTTTTCATAGGATTCTTGGAATTTTTGAATATCTCCTGCTCCCATAAAAATAATTACACCGTTTTTATGTTTTTCAAGAATGGCTGTGTTTTCTTCAGACAGAATTTCAGAACCCTCAATTTTGGTCTGCAGATCGTTAATTGTCAGCTTGCCATGGTTTTCCCTTGCAGAACCGAAAATTTCACATAAATATGCCTTATCTGCTAGACGCAAACTCTTTGCAAAATCCTCAAGAAAAGCTTGCGTTCGTGAGAAGGTGTGCGGCTGGAATACGGCAACAATTTCGCGATCAGGGTATTTTTGATTTGCTGCATCAATCGTGGCCTTAATTTCAGTAGGATGATGGGCATAATCATCAATTAGAATTTGAGATCCAATTCGTTTTTCAGAAAATCTTCTTTTTACACCTTGGAACGAATTTAATTGCTCATTCACAATCGATACATCGATTTCTTCATAGTGGCACAGAGCAATGACTGAAAGTGCATTTAACACACTATGTTCACCAAAGGTTGGAATTGAAAACGTATCATAGAAAGTGTTGCGAATAAATACATCAAAGGTGGTTCCACTTGTTGTTTTCACAAGATTTTTGGCTTGATAATCATTTTCTTCCCCAAATCCGTAAAAAAGAACTGGAACCTTTGCCTGGATTTTTTGCAGTTGTTCATCATCCCCAAAAGCAAAAATCCCCTTCTTCACTTGTACCGCCATTTCCTGGAAGGCAGAAAATACATCATCGATGTTGGCGAAATAATCAGGATGATCAAAATCAATATTTGTCATAATCGCGTAATCAGGAAAATAGGACAAGAAATGCCTTCTATATTCACAGGCTTCGAATACAAAATATTTAGCATCTTCTTCACCTTTACCTGTACCGTCTCCTATTAAAAATGATGTTGGCTTTGCCCCTTTGATGACGTGAGCAAGCAAACCTGTTGTAGACGTTTTTCCGTGTGCTCCAGTGATGGCAACGCTAATAAAATTTTGCATAAAATCGCCCAAAAATCGGTGGTAGCGAACTATTGGGAGCCCTAGCTTCATGGCCTCTTGAATTTCTTCATGTGTATCAGGAAAGGCATTACCAGCAATGATCGTCATTCCTGGTTTAATGTTTTCTTTTTGAAAGGGAAGAATCTTTATTCCTGATTGTTCAAGGGCCAGTTGAGTAAAAAAGCGCTTTTCGACATCGGAGCCCTGTACCTCAAAATTCATATCATGGAGAACTTGTGCTAAAGCACTCATTCCTGACCCCTTTATACCTACAAAATGGTAAATAGTCATGTAAAGAACCTCCAACCAACGTCTATCTGTAAAACAGTATATGACATCTATCTATTTTTGCTATTGTTAACAATACAACTGTCGTTTGCAAGAATCTTGTTAAGAATCCATATTAACGTATTATAACATTGTTCATTGATAAAAACTATTTGCTTACCTTTGCACTACCTATTATTTGTTCTCTGAATTAAAGAATACTCACCATTACTTCATTGTACCAGTATCTTGCATAGACTCCAAGTCAGCTAATGTAATCAATACTTCGCGTGGTTTACTTCCGTTAGCACTTGTAATAAAACCGTTCGTTTCAAGCATATCCATCAATCTTGCCGCTCGGTTATAGCCGATTTTAAAACGCCGTTGTAAACTAGACGTTGAAGCGAGCCCCTGCTCAATGATAAATTCACAAGCCTCATAAAAAAGCTCATCCTCATCCTCGGTTACTTGAGCTTTTTTTAGGAGCTCATCTTGTTCAAACAAATAGGCAGGCTCCCGTTGTTCCCTTACATGCCCCACCACTAAGTCAATTTCTTCATCCGAAACAAAAGTTCCTTGAAGTCGGACAGGCTTAGAAGAGCCATTTTCTAAGAAAAGCATATCACCACGCCCGAGTAGTTTTTCAGCACCACTTATATCAATAATGGTTCTCGAATCAACCTGAGATGAAACAGAAAAGGCCACGCGCGTCGGGATATTGGCTTTAATTAATCCAGTAATAACATCAACGGAAGGTCTTTGAGTGGCAACAATTAAATGAATGCCGCATGCTCTTGCTTTTTGGGCGATTCTACAGATTGCCTCCTCTACATCTGCAGGGGACATCATCATTAAATCAGCTAATTCATCAATAACTATTACAATAAATGGTAATTTATCAGAATATTGTTTATGCTGAATCGCCAAATCATTAAAACGATTAATATCACGAACGCCAGTATGAGCAAATAGTTCATAACGCCTTTCCATTTCGTCTACGGCCCATTTCAGGGCAGCTGTTGCGGCTTTTACATCCGTTATAACTGGGCTGACTAGGTGCGGAATCCGATTATAAGGAGCTAGTTCAACCATTTTTGGGTCAATTAACAGCAGCTTTAAATCTTCCGGGCTAGCTTTAAATAACAAACTAACTAAGATGGAATTGATGCAGACACTTTTCCCAGATCCCGTCGCACCCGCAATTAATCCATGAGGCATTTTTTTCAAATCCGTTACAATTGGTTTACCTGATATATCTAATCCAAGAATAGCGGTCAATGGAGAGTCTGCCTCACGAAAAACAGGACTTTGGATAATTTCATTAATAAATACTGGCCGTGATTTTTGGTTTGGCACCTCGATGCCAATCGTATGCTTTCCAGGGATTGGTGCTTCAATACGTATATCCTTGGCTGCCAGACTTAATTTAATATCATCACTTAGATTTGTAATTTTATTTACTTTGACACCTGGCTCCGGCTGAACCTCAAAGCGTGTAACGGAAGGACCTTGGGTTACATTGACTACATTAGCACCGACATTAAAGTTTTGCAGTGTTTGATTTAACAGTTCTTCTTGGTATAACACCCACTCAGCATCATAATCGACGTTAACGGGTGGATTTAACAAATGGTCAGCAGGAAACTCATAGGTGTCACCGGAAGGCTTTGTTGCATCTTCTACGGTATCTGGATTGATCATTCGATCCCGAGGGATAATATTTGGCTTTGCCTCTTGAACAGCTTCTTGCTGTACATTGGCTATCGGTTTTTCAACTTGAATTGCTTCTTGCTGTACATTGGCTATCGGTTCTTCAACTTGAACAACTTCTTGCTGCACAATAACCCGGTTCTCTACCTGAGTTGCAATTTGTGCAGATTCCTCTTTTGACTTTTCTACTTGGATGTTTGCAACAGTCTTTTCAACCACGATGGCTTCCGGTTGAGCTATTTCTTTCTTCTCTGCCCTTCTTCGCTTGCTTTCTTCCCATTTCAGCCTATCCTGCTTAAGCATCATCACATTAAAAGGAAGATGCGACCGTTTTGGCTTTATTGGTTCAGTCTGTTCTACGACTGCTTCTTCAAATTCAGCTTCGATTACATCCTCAGGCTCAGTCTTAGTTTCAACTTCGATTTCAGGTACACTCAACTCTTCAGGTTCAGTCTCCGGTTCAACTTCGATTTCAGGTTCACTTAGTTCTCCTTGTTCAAGCACAATAACTGATTCGCTTTTAAACGGTTCTGTATCCTTCGAGAGTGTTTCCGTGATAGATTCAATTGGAATTTGTACGATTTCAATCGCAGCTGCAACTTCCTCTTGAGTATCTAAACTTATTTTTCCCTGAAAGTCCTCTTCTAAAAAATGACTCAATTCATGCTCAACGACCTCAATAGTCTTGCTAACCGGCCTATGAAATCCAAATACCGGTGAGGGGATCTCTGTCGGTTGAAAAGGGCGGGTCCTTCTTATAGGCTCTTCATTACCTTTTTTAGGAATCTCCTTCTTAACAGGTTTAGCGCCATCCAGTTCCAAGTGTTTTTTTTCTACTGCCTGCTCACTTCGCTTTTTCCTCACAGGCTTCTCCGCTTTAATTTTATTTACTTCTTGTTTGAAAAAAGAATCCACTTGCCCTTTTGGATACTGGTAAGAAATTCTTGTATTTAAATCCTTTACACCTTCATTCGTCTTAAGAGACAAAGACTTTTCCTGCTTATAGGTATGTATTTCATAATCATCATATTCAGGTTCACTGTCTTTCATAAACCTTTGCAAAAAGTTTTGCATCCAGCTCAAAACTATCACTCTTTCTACTTTCATCTATCATTCTATTTTAGCAGTATTTATTAATATTTCGACCCAAAATCTTAGATTGAGTCAAAATACCACACGTTTGGAAATATTTACATAATCAGAATGAAAAAAGACCACAAAAGATGTGATCTTTTTTCATCCTCATTTCTTGTTCTTTCCTAAAATAAAAATCGGCTCTAATTCTCCATTTTCATATAAAAATGATAATGCAGTAATTGGCACACGACCGTTCGCAAAGAAACTCATCGCCATTTGTGCTAAAACATCATAGCCAGTGTTATTTTGTATATCTGCAATAATTAGAACATCCTGATGGGGAACAGCGAGGACCATCGCCCCTTGGATTTTTTGCTCCATTTCATTTAAAAAGCCTTTATTTAAGATGCGGCTGGCATCATAGCCATCATTTGTATTAAGAAAATAAAATGTATTACCAGCTACTTGGTCTTCTTTAACCGTTGTCTTAAGTGACCTTACATTGAATAATGCGATTTCCCTCACTCTGCTTGGCTGCCATCCTTCTTTTTCCATGATCCGGGTATCGATTAAACGATAGGTAGTTCCCATATCATAGGCATAATAAATTTTTGTTTCTGCCGTATGATCGTCAATTAAAAACGGGATACCCTCTTCTGCTTCACCGGGAAAAGAGGCTGCACGAATAACTGGAAATATCTTCTTCTCATGATCCGTCAATTGGACAGTATCAGTCATGGCCCGAAGTCCTTCATCCACATAATAAACCACTTCATCAATGGCCTTTTCTTTTTCAACATGCCATTTGGCCACGATACCAGGGAGAGAGATCGTAATCCCTTTACCAGTTTCTACATTTTCAATTCGGAGTTGATCTTTGTCACGATCATAGGTAATTACCCGATTTTCGGCCGTTAATCGTGATTCTAATTCCTTTTTCATTTTGATACTATCCATTTTCATTCTTAAAGACCCGCAATAAATCCTTCGATTTCTTCTTGAGTTTTCCGATCTTTACTAACAAAACGGCCAAGCTCTTTTCCATTTTCAAAGGCAATGAAACTAGGAATTCCAAATACATCTAGCTGTTGACAAAGTTCAATGAACTCATCCCGGTCCACATGCAAAAACGTAAATTCAGGAAACTTAGCTTCTATTTCTGGCAACACTGGTTCAATGATACGGCAATCTGGGCACCATCCAGCCGAAAACATAAATATTGTTTTATCTCCATCACGAAGTTCCGTGAATTGTTCTAATGACTCTAAGTTTTTCATCCTCAATACCTCCTATTTATTTTCCCATTCAAATCATATCATGGTTCATAAAAAATAAAAAACGGAGAGACTTCTCCGTTTTTATTTTTTACTTTCTACTGAAATAACCATCTGAGTCATTGCAGCAGCTTCGTTTTTTAAACTACTTGTTTTTACTTGAGTAGTAATCTTTGAACCGCCAACTCCAATGGTCATCTCATTCATACCATCTTTCAGTTGCTTAATAATTAAATATCCAAATTGATTTTTTTCTTTAAATTGCTTATTAACATCGATATCCTTATATTGAGCAACGGTTGATTGATAAACGACTTCACTCATTGCATCTTCCTGTGGATTGTGAAAAAGAATATACGTCTTTGATCCGTTTTTTATAATAATATTATGTGGGGATTCCTCTTTAATTTCATAGCCAAATGGCATGTAAAAAGAGATATTTCCACTTTTTTTATTTGGCTTTTTCGCTTTTTGATTAAAAGCTTCTTTCACTGCAGTTATCGTTTCTTTACTTTCTGTTTTAAAGGATGAATTCCCACAAGCAGCTAATATAAGAACGGATATAGTTAACATTAAAATCGCTTTAAATAATCTCAGCCTTTTCGCCTCCTTTAACAGACAATGACCCTATCTATATCATACCTTTGATAAACTATAAAAGACAAGGGTTTTTGTCGATTTATGGTGTCGAAAAAGAAGGTTTTTTCTTAATTTATCCTATTTTCTCTGCCTTTGATAATGAAATTGTCCGACAAGTAGGTCCATAATATGAGAGAACATCTGGGCACGATTGATTAAACCATTGGTAAACACTCCAACCGCTCCTTCATTCTTCCGAACATTTTGCTTTTTAACATAATCATCCATGACTGGTCCGAGTTCTTCACCTGCTCTTAATCTTACAGAGATTTCTTCCGGCAAAAGAAACCTGGCACCTCCAGCAATAATTGGATCCATGTTGTTCACCGCAAGTGCGCCCCAGTTACATAGTAATAATCCATGCTCAGATTCCTGAACGCCTCCCTCTAGTCCAATCCCGATTTCCCCATTGCCTTTTTTTAACGCACCGACAGCGCGATTAATCGCTCCATTAATGGTCTCACTATCAGAAAACGGCTGGTCACTTACCCCCGATGGAATATCCAACGAGAGAAATTCCGATTGTTGGTAATGAAAAGCACCCTTAACCGCTGCAATTTTAGCCGGATTATTAGAGCCAATAATAATTTTCATTTTTTGTACATCTCCTATAATAAGAAAAGCGCAAGCGCCTTGGTCAGGGGCGACAGGCATAAGACGAGCCGGCGAGAAGGTTGTTCTTTAACCTTCTTGACGGATTGGCTTATGACCCAAGCCCCTAGGCGCTGGAGCTGGACAATTCTCAAAGTCGAATTTTATACTTTTGTATCATTAAATAAAGGGAGCACCATCTATGCTCCCAATGTATCGCTTTAACTATTTGCTTTGATCGTATCAACGGTGGTTTGATCACAAGCTTTCACGAGTTTAACCAATAATTCTTTTGCAGCAGCATAATCATCAATATGGATGATCGAAGCATGAGTATGAATATAACGAGAACAAATACCGATAACGGCACTTGGCACCCCTTCATTGGTTTGGTGAACACGACCTGCATCTGTTCCCCCCGGAGAAACAAAATATTGATAAGGAATCTGATTGGTTTCTGCAGTATCTAAAATAAATTCTTTCATTCCTCTATGAGTGACCATCGAGCGATCAAGAATTCGAAATAAAGTGCCCTTTCCTAAATGACCAAATTCTGATTTGTTCCCAGTCATATCATTAGCCGGACTGGCATCCAAGGCAAAAAAGATATCTGGGTTAATCATAGTGGCGGCAGTTTGGGCTCCTCGTAGTCCGACTTCTTCTTGAACGGTTGCACCAGAATAAAGAATGTTAGGAATTGTTACATCCTTTAATTCTTGGAGCAATTCTATCGCAAGGCCACAGCCATAGCGATTATCCCATGCCTTAGCAAGAATTTTCCTTTCATTTGCCATCGGTGTAAAAGGACAAATTGGTAGAATCGATTGACCAGGTTTGATCCCAATACGGATCGCGTCCTCGCGGTCATCCGCACCGATATCAATAAGCATATTCTTTATTTCCATCGGTTTATTACGCTTAGAGTCATCTAATAAATGCGGAGGGATAGAACCGATGACACCAATAATAGGTCCATTGCCCGTCATAATCTGTACTCGCTGAGCTAATAAAACCTGGCTCCACCAGCCGCCAAGCGGCTGAAAACGCAGCATGCCATTATCAGTTATGGCCGTTACCATAAAGCCAACCTCATCCATATGTCCAGCAACCATAATCTTCGGCCCTGCTTCCAGACCTTTTTTCACTGCAAATATACTTCCTAATTTATCTTGAATGATTTCATCTGCATAAGGTGACAACTGTTCTCTCATAAAGTTTCTAACTAAATGCTCATTTCCTGGGGCTCCCGGGAGCTCTGTTAACGTTTTAAAAAGCTTTAATGTTTGTTCGTTCAATTGAATAATTCCTCCTCGAGGTTTGATGGCACTATATGTATCTTTTTTTATTTTACTGAAAATTCAAGTCCCTTACCATTATTTAATTTATCCTTTTTTTTATTATGTTCTCAAAGCTAAATGAGATATACTGGAAATAGGATGAATCGGCGAAATGTAAAATCATGGAGGTGCATTTATGAACTGGAAATCATTTATCCTTGGTGCTGCAGTTGGATTAATTAGCGGTTATGCAGTGAAGGAAGTCATCTCACAAAAAACATATGTCTCACCTGAAAAAGTATTGGAGAATGTAAAAAAGCAATTTAAACAAAATGGAAACATTAGTGGTTCATGGATACATATGGAAGCAGAACCGTATGAAAAACACCAAATTCAATATCAAGTTTACAAAGGCGGCATTTCTAAAAATAATAATGGAATAAACGAACAATTCGAATTTATTGCGGATGCATCCACCGGTACACTGCTGGATATCAAATCGCAAGCAGATACTGCCTTATAAAAAAACTCGCCAAGGGCGAGTTTTCTTTTTTGATTTACTTATTTTATTCGCTTTATACTTTCAGATATTTGGCCATTTTCATCCCATTTTACTGCTCGATAAAAAGAATCATGGTAAAAAGTAAACCATGCATTTTTCTCCATTCCAAAAGGTGTCCATTTCTGTTTAGCTTCAATCGAATCCATAGGATAATCGTCGTATGCCATAACCCATAAAATATTTTGATGGGCATGTGTCGGCATAATATCCGCCATATGAATAGCCATTTCCCCACCATCCTCAATAATGACGATGGAATGTCCATTGCTATGTCCACCTGTATGAATCATTGTGACTGGACCGAAGCTCCATTTTTCATCAAAGCTGATAACCTGTGTTTGGATCGCTTCCCAATTTTCTTTCCAATATGTACTTTTTGAACGGATATTTGGATTTCTCATTTCATCCCATTCAATTGTAGAGGTAATAATTTGGGCATTTGGAAATGTTGAAACAAATTCCCCATTTACAATCTTAGTTAGACCACCAACATGATCATTATGTAAATGAGTCATTAAAACATAATCGATATCCCCAGGGGTTATTCCTAATTGGGCTAAAGAGCCTTCCACTTCTGATTCTGCTGTTACGCCAAAATTCCTTAACTGTTTTTCGGATAGTTTCCCTTTCCCCAGACCAGCTTCCACTAATATATTTTTTCCTTCCGCTTGAACTAAAATGGGGTCGGTAGGTAATTCGATTTGATTTTTCTCATTACAAGGATATTTTTTTGACCATAAAGCTTTAGGAACAACACCAAACATCGCTCCACCGTCTAGGTTGGTTACTCCGCCAGATAACCAGGTAAGCTGAACTTTGCCAATCTTTAATGTCTCCATCTTCATCCCCCTTGTCTTTTTTCAATATTCTAACATAAAAGTTGATTGTGTTAAACTTGTCCGTTGATTGGAGCTCCAGGCACTTCGCTTTCCGCGGGCGTGCCGGGGAGCCTCCTCGTCGCTGCGCTCCTGCGGGGTCTCCCCAGCCCCGTACTCCCGCAGGAGTCTTCGTGCCTTCCGCTCAAATCAACTCAGTTAGAAATTCAACAATGATTTTCAACAAAACCTAAAAAACAGTCCTTAAGGGACTGTTCTAGTTCTGATATTTCACTTCACAGCGGTAGATACGATTTCCCATTTCTGAGAATTTTTGCTCGTATTCTGTCATGATATTCCCTTCGAAATCGCTTTTGTGAAGATCAAGGCTGATGAATTTTAATAGTAAGCCGTATTCAGAAAAGCTCATCAGGGAATACTCAAACAAACCTTGATTATCGGTTTTAAAATGAATTTCGCCCTGGTCAACTAGAATATTTTCATAAAGCTTTAAAAAGTCTTTATAGGTTAATCGTCTTTTTTCATGACGAACCTTTGGCCATGGATCAGAAAAATTCAAATATACTCTGCTGACATCATTCTTCTCAAAGTATTTTGCAAGTTCAGCAGCATTTACATTCAAAAGTCTTAAATTTGGTAAATCAGCTTCAATTAAACGATCTAATGCCGCAACAATGACGCTGTCATATAATTCGATACCGATATAATTAATATCTGGATGTGCCTTAGCCATTTCCGTTACGAAACGACCTTTACCAGTGCCTACCTCAATATGAATCGGGTTATGATTATGAAATACTTCATGCCATTTGCCCTTAGATTGTTCTGGATTTGCGACAATGTATTGCGGATGATTTTCTATTTTTTCCTTAGCCCAAGGTTTATTTCTAAGTCTCATTTTGACACTCCTAAAAAATTTGATTATTTTTTATTATTGGTAATATTGGACGGTCCCATGAATGCATAAACAAAAAAAGAATTCACAACCTAACTGTGAATTCCTTTTTTTATTTCACTTGAAAGGGTGTTAACTATGCCATTGAGTCATCAAGACCAAGTTACATTATTAAAAGATATATTAAACAACCATCAAACCGATTGCTGTGGTTCTGTTGCCGAATGTGAACAATTGGAACGTTTAGTGAAATCATTAATGGTCAATTCAGAGATTGATCAAAATGTAAAAAGTACTTTGCAGGAGGTCTATCATTACAGTCAAGACGGTGCACATACAGCCGATCTTGATCAGCACATACTGACGAATCAAGGAAACCTATCACAATGGGTAAATAATATCGACTCATTTTCTTGATTACAATATTCCTTCTAAAAAGCTCACCCATTTATTCTTTTCCTGAATACGGTCTTTATTTTTATACCACTGAATGGAAGAAAGGGTTTGAAGCGCAACATACCACTTCATTCTCAGTCGTAAATGATCATTAAGCGGCTTTCCATACATCGCTAACCAGCTTTGCCAATTTTCTTCGGGTATGTACCAATAAAGCAGCATCCCGAGATCAATTGCCGGATCTGCTATCATTGCACCGTCCCAGTCAATTAAATACAACTGGTTGTCTTCCGTTAACAGCCAGTTGTTATGATTGACATCCCCGTGACAAACCACTTTTTCTTCACAGTAAACATTCGTTGATTCTTTGAGGATAAAGTCCAGTGCCTTTTGGACAACCGGTAACGATAAAACCTCATCATCTAATTCGTCTTTAATCGATTGAAAAATGGTTTCAGGTTGGAGTGGCAGCTTTTCTAATCTGCTTAACATTCCAAGCATTGGTTCCGAGCGGTGGATTTTTTTAAGTAGCTTGGCAACAATCTCCTGATTCATTTCATGCTGCTTAAGTTCACGACCGGCCAGCCATTGCTGTGCTGTAATGACATCCCCATTTTCCAATCTTCTTGTCCATACAAGCTTTGGGACGATTCCTTCGGCAGATAATACTGCGAGAAATGGAGAAGAGTTGCGTTTAAGAAACAGTCTTTGGTCTTGATAGCTCGCATAAAATGCTTCTCCTGTTGCGCCTCCCGCAGGGACAATTTCCCATTCTTGTCCTAGTATATGTTCCAAAATTGTTCACCTTCAATTTATACCGTTCTAATGGGCTTTGGTCCCATCTAGTTACAGAAGTAAAATCTATGCTGCTGGAAGGTTTCAAAATAAACCAACAGCCCAATCTAAGTTAAATAAAAAAAAGCTATTGATTCATGACACACAATAGCCATCTTAATAAATTTTATCTCCAATAGGCTTTTTTCGTCAAGTACATCTGAAGAAAACTATTTTTTTACTAAAACATTTAAACAAACAGGCTCCATGAAAATTGCCTGCTCGTGATAGCCATTTATTGAAGAAATACCGGCAGTTTGATGGTCTGCAAGGACCTCCCATTTGCCTTCAGGAAGTTTTATCACTTGCTTTTTATTTAGAGGATTAATGAATAAAAGTACTTCTTGGATATCGTCATTATGATTTTTATAGGAAAAACCTATAAGTGGAACAGGTAGTGGTAAGGTTCGCATGTTTACCCGAATATCATCAGCTGTTCTCATTCGAAAACAGGCTAGTGATTTTCGAATGAGAATAATTCCTTTAAGATAATCTACATTATTAGCATATTGCTTTCTTCTATCCCAATCCAACTGGTTTATCACATCAGAGGATCGATAGCTATTCCCCTCACCCATCTTTGTTCGAAAGAATTCTTGACCACTGTGGAGAAAGGGAATCCCCTGCGACAAGACCACAATCGCCGTTGCCAGCCGGTGATATTTCATTCGCAGCTTCTCATCAGCTTCCTGCATACAGGCCGTTAATTTATCCCACATCGTGTGATTATCATGACATTCAACATAATTGACAGATTGGGAAGGCTCATTAAGGAGATGGTTTTCTTTTTTTTCAAAACCAATACTGCCAGCGATTGCCTCAACAGCCGAGGCATAATAATGGTCATTGCCAAATGCATAACCCTTATCATATAGGTTAAACGAATTACCTTTAATAAAATCCCGAAAACGGTCATTAAATTGTCCTATTCCAGGGAGCTTAGCTTGGTTCCGAATAATAGCCTTTTGATCAATCGGTAGCGGGGTATTAAGGTTCCATCCCTCACCAATAATCAGGGTGCTGTTTGAGATGCTGTCACAGGTTTTTCTTACCTCCCGCATTGTTTCTACGTCTAAAATCCCCATTAAATCGAAACGAAAACCATCAACTTGATATTCTTCCATCCAAAAACGTATAGAATCTATAATGTATTTTCTGGTCATTTTCCTTTCAGAGGCAATATCGTTTCCAACCCCTGTTCCGTTTGATGGCAAACCAAACTCATTGTGACGGAAATAATATCCAGGGACAATTTTTTCAAATGGAGAATCCTCACGAATATAAACATGGTTATAGACCACATCCATGATCACTCTTAAACCTTGACGGTGAATTTGATTTATTAATTGCTTTAGTTCGATAATTCTTATATAAGGATCCGTTGGGTCTGATGAATAACTACCTTCAGGAGCATTAAAATGAAGTGGATTATAGCCCCAGTTATATTCTTTACCTCTGTCTAATTCATCGACACCAGCAAAATCATTGAAGGGGAGAAATTCAATATGGGTAATCCCTAAATCTTTTAAATAGGATAGTCCCGTTATTGCGCTTTCATTTTTAGTATTGAGCTCACCTGCGCCTAGATAAAGTCCTTTATTGTGAATACCGCTATTTGGATGAATCGAGAAATCACGGAGATGTGTTTCATAGATGATGGCATCTACTGGATGTTCGAATGGAGGTAATTGTATTTTTTCCATCCTTGTTTTCTCAAGCTTGACAATCACCCCAAACTCACCATTGGCCGTAACTGCTGATGCATAGGGATCTACAGCTTCACGCCATTCCTGATTCACAAGAACAAGATAAGAATATTGGTAATACTCTAAATCCAAATGAAAGACGAGTGACCAGACCCCTTGACCCTCTCTTTTCAACTTCACGATTTCTGAAAAAGAACTTTTATGAGATCGCAATTTTACTTTTACTGACGTAGCCGTGGGAGCCCATAGCTTGAATACTGTTTGCCCGTCGTCACACTTCACACCAAGGTCATCGCCATCATAATAAAACTTTTCATCAAATGCTTTTGTCCGAATAACAGCACCTGTTTGTAAATCTGTTTTGCCGCCGTGTTCATCATATATCCAATACGTCTTGCCAAACTGGATTTCCTCCGTAAGCTGGCAAACATATTTCATATTATTCTCTATTGTTAATTTCTCTAAAATCTTCAATCGCTTACTTTGAGATTCATTAACGATCGTAAAAGAGGATGATACACCATGATGATAGGAAAGCGGCATTAGAATGGTAATGATTAACATTTCATCTAAATAGGCAAAGAACTTTCGATCACCCGTTATCATTCCAATCCCTCACCTTCTGAGTAGATTCCTCATTCCTTCTTATTCTCGTTAATACATGGAGGTTTTTCGTCACGACCTGTATGTCTAATGGAGTAAATCCAATGGTTTCACCATCTGCATGTACATATAATGCAGAGGAGGAATGAATGGATGCGGTTACACCTTTAAAGGTTTTCACCTCTTTAAAATAAATATGTTTCCCCCAAAATACGCTAATAAAAACCAATAATAGCTTAAGCTTTGATAATTGATGGACAATGGTAATATCTAATTTCCCATCGTCCGGCTTTGCATCAGGCGCGATCTTCATCCCCCCGCCATAGTAGGGCTGATTGGAAACAGTGACAAACCAAGTATCTTCAAATATATGCTTTTTCCCGTCAATTAATAAATCAATTGTCGTACATTGATAGGTAAATAATTTTTTGAGTAAAAAATAGACGTATACCAATCTCCCCAAGCCAAGCTTATTGAGGAAGGCTTTCATTCTTGATTGGTTTACTGCATGGGATACTAAGGCATCAAAGCCTGCCCCCATATTATTAATAAAATATTTTTCTGAAAGATCTTTCATGGTAACCTTGCCAATATCAATCAAAGTCGCTTCATGGTTCATGAGGCGGAGAATGACCGTTACTGCCTCTTCTGGGTCAGAAGAAATAAGAAATCCTCTAGAAAAATCATTACCAGACCCACCTGGAATAACTCCAAGTGTTACATGCCTGCTATTCACCATTCCATTCATGACCTCATGAACCGTGCCGTCACCACCTACTGCTATGACAAGCTTTTCTAGTTGATTACTTCCAGCAATTTGTGCCGAAAGCTTCTTAGCATGGCCAGGATATTCCGTAAAAAAGGCCAAATAGGGGATCTTATCGCCAGAAAGTTTCTCCTCAACCTTTTTCCATATTTTCAAACTATAGCCATTTCTCGCTTGCGGATTGATAATAAAATAGATTTGTTTCATATGACCAACCTTTATATTTATTTTCTTTCTAGATTTATATTAAGGTGTAGACTGTTTTAGCTTCGTACTTTGGTGTTTTTTCAAGATGTGTTTGATATAAAACCACTTCGCTCGCAGTGAAAGTGAGCGGTTCGCTCTGGACTTCCTTCCAAATTGCAAGTAAGTCCTTATGAAATGGATTCCCCCCTGCCCACTTCCTTGCAAGTGTTATATGGGGGCGAAAGGTTCTTGTTTCAAGGATAAATCCTGCCTGTCCGCAAGCCGTGAACACCTTTTTTCTTAGCAATCCGAGCTCATTGCTTTCTTTTGTATCCGCCCAAAAAATCCGTGGCGAATCTTCCTTTCCGAAAATTCCAAGGTTATGAATTTGTAATTCAAATGCTCTAAATCCATGGATTGCTTCACGAACGAAATGATCCGCAGCCACTAATCTTTCCGTAGGAGCATTACCTAAAAACGCAAGTGTGATATGTAAATCTTGGTAATGGACCCAGCGGCTAAAAGGGAGAATTTCTTTTAGTTTTTCACAATTCTCCTGCATCGTCCGTTTTATTTCTTCAGGAATTTTGACTGCATAGAAAAAATGGGTTTGAAGGTTCATAGATTCGTTCATCCTTTTTATTTTAATCGATTTTTTATTTCTTGTAAGTAATTTCTCCATGGGAGGTTGAATCATACTTTTTACTTTGAGAGGTAATTTCATTAAAATAGATTTAATGAAATGAACAGAAAGAAGGTCAAATATGAAGGTTGTAACCAATATTGCGGAATTAATCGGCGATACACCGATTGTGAAATTAAATCGCTTAGCATCACCACATGGAGCATCCGTTTATTTAAAGCTTGAATATATAAATCCTAGCAAAAGTGTAAAGGATCGGGCAGCTTTTAACATGATTATCGAAGCAGAAAAGACCGGAAAACTGAAAAAAGGGGCAACCATCATTGAGCCAACGAGTGGAAATACAGGGATCGGCCTTGCAATGAATGCCGCAGCACGTGGCTATAAAGCTATTCTCGTCATGCCTGATACGATGACGCAGGAACGGATTAACTTATTAAAAGCATACGGAGCAGAGGTCGTCCTTACACCAGGTGATGAAAAAATGCCGGGAGCGATAAAAAAAGCGGAAGAATTAGCGTCATCGATTCCAGATAGTTTTATTCCGATGCAGTTTGATAATCATGCAAATCCGGACGCGCACCGAGCTTCTACTGCGATTGAGATTATCGAGGCGGTTAAAGAGATCGGGAAACCTCTGGCTGCGTTTGTGGCTACAGCAGGAACCGGAGGGACGATTACAGGTACTGGTGAAAGGTTAAAAGAGGAATTTGAGCAACTCACGGTTCATGTTGTAGAGCCAAAGGGTTCTCCCGTATTATCGGGCGGAAAGCCAGGAAAACATAAATTGGTTGGAACAAGCCCTGGATTCATACCAAATATCTTGAATCAAGCTGTGTACGATAAAATCCATCAAATATCTGATGAAGATGCATATGAGATTACAAGGAGGCTCGCTCGTGAAGAAGGGATTCTTGTTGGTCCATCTTCAGGAGCTGCTTGTAATGCAGCATTAGAAATAGCTAAGCAATACTCTCCTGATGAAATTGTGATTTGCATCGCCTGTGATACAGGAGAAAGATACTTATCCAGTGATGTCTTTCAATTTGAATAAGAAAAGTGCGGCAGATGTTTATCAGCCGCACTTTTTTCATTTTAAATGTGTCCACATTGAGACTCTATTTCTTGTTCAAACAATTCTTGTAGCTTTCTTGTTAATGGACCTGGAACTCCATCCGAGACTTTTTTTCCGTCAATTTCAATAATCGGCATAACCTCAGAAGTCGTACTGGAGAGGAAAACTTCATCAGCAAGTTCAAGTTCTTCTAACGAAAATGTTCGCTCCTCAACTGAAAAATTATTTTTCTCACAGATGTCAAGGATCACATCCTTAGTAATTCCCTTCAAAATAAGCTGATCCGATTCATGAGTAATGATCGTACCATTTTTCACAATAAAAATATTAGAAGAACTGCCTTCCGTAACGTCTTGCCCACGATGCTGGATTGCTTCGTAACAGCCTGCTTCAGTAGCTTTTTGTTTCGCCAATAAATTAGCTAATAAATTTAAGCTCTTAATGTCGCAGCGCAGCCAACGAATATCCTCTGTTAGAATCGTTTTCACTCCAGCCTTCAAGCTTTCCAGCGGCCGCAACCCATTAATGGTATAAGCAACAAGTGTCGGTGTTACGTTTCCAACTGGAAATGGATGATTTCTCGGAGCCACACCCCTTGTAATCTGCATATAAATATTCCCGAATTGAAGATTATTTTTCACAAGAAGCTCATTAAGCAGTTCCATTAAATCTGTCAATGAATAGGGAAGTGTAATTCCAATACTGCTTGCACTTTTAACAAAGCGATTCAAATGCAGATCTGCAGTAAACATTTTCCCATTATAGACCCGAATCACTTCATAGACCCCATCGCCAAACTGGTATCCGCGGTCTTCAATATCAACCTTCGCATTCGAACGCTCGATAATCTCCCCGTTTAATAAAGCAAAGCCCATGCATACGTTCCCCTTTTTTAAAAGATAAGAATCTGTAAAATTCGTCTTTGAGAATTGTCCAGCTCCAGGCGCCATCGGCTCGAGGTCAGAAGCCAATCCGTCCGGATGGTTAAAGAACAACCTTCCAGCCGGCTCGTCTTCTGCTTGTCGCCGATAAGCGGGCGCCTTGCGCTTTTCTTATTCAGATTGAGCGAGTTCAAAAATAGCTTGAGCATAAATAGCCGTTGCCCTCAATAAGTCCTCGATATACATATATTCATCCTTTTGATGGGCAATGTCTGGTCTGCCAGGGAATAGTGGGCCAAAGGCCACTCCGGCCTTTAAAGAACGTGCATAGGTTCCTCCACCGATTGCAATCAATTCTGCCTTTTCCCCTGTTTGTTCTTCATAAACCTTCTTTAAGGTTTGAATGAGAAATTCCTTTTCATCAACATGATGTGGTTTAGAATCCGAGAAGTTTTCAATGGCAAAACCCTCTTTTTCTAAAAGAACATCCAATTTAGCTTTCGTTATTTCCATATTATTTGTTACTGGATATCTGCAAGTCATGCCAATACTGCCGCCATCACCTTTTGTAAAAGCTAGTTTTCCAGCATTAATGGTTAATTCTCCAGAAATCTCATCCGTATAGTCAACCCCTAAATTTACTCCCCTTGAATCGTTGAAGAAGTAGCGGGAGACAAATTGAAAGTATTGTTCAGCTTCTGAATTTAAGCTTAACTTTGAGATGAATTCTGCTAAAAATAGACCGGCATTTATTCCTTTCTTAGGCTCCATACCGTGAGCAGAAACTCCAATCACTTCAAGAACTAACTCGCCGTTTTCAACAAAGGATCTACCTTCAATATCATGTTTCTTCAAAAATTCCGCAAAGCGCTGAACGATATCTGTTTGCTTATCATTGACCAATAGGACGGCTTTTGCAAAATCTGGTACCATATTATATCTTTTTCCGGAAACAAAATTTACGACCTCTACATTGGCTTCAGAAGAGCCATGACCTGAAAGCTTCTGAACCATATCAAAATCAGCAATACCTTTTTCAGCATTTATAATTGGGAAGTCTGCATCCGGTGCGAAACCTAAAGTTGGCATTTCTTCCTGCTGGAAATAATGCTCCACACAGCGCCAATTGCTTTCTTCATCAGTTCCAATAATCATTCGCACCCGCTTCTTTAATGGCAATCCAAGCTCCTTTACAATTTTCATTGCATAGTAAGCTGCCATTGTCGGCCCTTTATCATCGAGAGCTCCGCGAGCATAGATTTTTCCATCACGAATTTCTGCACTATAAGGATCGCTTGTCCAGCCGTCACCCTCAGGAACAACATCTACATGGCAGAGAATCCCGAGCAGCTCTTTTCCTTCTCCAAATTCAAGATGTCCTGCGACATTTCCAACATTCTTTGGTGTAAAGCCATCCTTTTCGCCGAGGTTTAACATAAAATCCAGGGCGTCTTTTACCCCCTGTCCTAATGGGGCATCAGGAGTTGTGTTTTCTTCGTCTAATAGACTTTTTATATGTAGCAATTCCTGTGTATCTTTAATGAGTGCCAATTTTCGTTTTTCCACTTCACTCATCCAATTTATTTTAGTCAATTGTCAATTCCTCCTAACCTTTATGGTAAGACAATATCATTATTGCAAATATCTTAGCAATTTTCTTTATAAAAACTTAAAATTTTTAATAGAAGTCGATTTCGATAAAAATACAAAAAATTCAAAAAAATATCATAAACCTAACAGTACCGCCCATAGACTATAGTGAGAATACAAAAAGGGAGGTGGAGTTATCCGGCAGAATCGATTATTAATGTAATTTTTTTGTAAAATTTACTCTAATGGTGGAAATTTTCAGATATTGTGGGTACAATGTAAATAGTTGTATGACATCCCAGTATCCACTACAACGATCCATGAAAAGGAGTTGTCTGCGGAAAAAAAACTACATATCAATGAAACAGGCTGTCGGTAGAGGGATTAAGCCATAGGTTTGAAAAAAGGATAGGGAGTGGTTCTTTGAAACCTTCGACTAACCGGATGTTAAACCGCATCAAATGCATCTACATGTTTATTCGTAATAACGGGACTGTCACGACGCAAGAACTTGTAGAGGAATTTGGTATCACTCCTCGCACCATACAACGAGATTTAAATGTCTTAGCCTATAATGACTTGGTAATAAGCCCAAGCCGCGGAAAATGGACAACAACGGAAAAGAAAGTAAAAATGTCATCGTAAACAAAATGTCTAAAGATAAATTCAGCAACCAAGCATGTGATCCTAATCACGTGCTTGGTTGCTTTTATTTTTTTTGTAAGGTTTAATAATCTATAAAACTATGTTATAGTAGGATAGCGCTTTAGTACTTAAAAGCGTTTAAGTAGAGAAGAATTTTAATAAGGGCAGGCTCATCATGAAACATAACAATCAGGATTTAAAAAAAGGGTTATTACCACGACATGTTCAATTTATGGCGTTGGCTGGAATGATAGGCACGGGTATTTTTAAAGGTAGTTCCGATACGTTAAACATAGCCGGTCCCAGTGTTGTGATTACCTATCTAATCGGAGGACTATTATTATTTATCGTTATGGCTGCATTAGGAGAAATGGCGATTGCCTTCCCCAACAACAATGTACAGCTCCTCCTTCATAAAGCGTTTGGCTTTCAGGTTTCGTTTATCACAGGCTGGCTCTATTGGATCAACTGGACCATTGTGATCATTGTAGAATTACTGGCTGCCGGGAGCTTTTTGCAATTTTGGTATCCAACCATGCCGTTATGGCTTCTGAGTCTTATTTGTGCAATTGGAATCATCGCGATTAATTTGGTTGATGTCAAATACTATGGGGAACTGGAGTTTTGGTTTGCCAGTATTAAAATCCTAGCATTAACGGCATTTATTATATTGGGAGCATTGATTATATTCGGGCTATTTCCAAGTAATATCGAAAATCCCCTTCAAAACTATACGGGAAATGGAGGATTTTTCCCGCATGGTATCAGTGGAATGTTAAGTGCATTCTTAGTCGTCATGTTTTCCTATGGCGGGGCTGAATTAATTGGGGTGGCAGCTACAGAAACAAAAGATGCTGAGCGTGTCATGCCAAGCATTGTAAAAGGGGCAGTATGGCGTGTTATTATTTTCTACATCTTCCCAATTTTGATTATTTGCGGAATTATGCCTTGGAATCAAGTTACAGGTGTAGATAGTCCGTTTGTCCAAGTGTTTAGCATTGCAGGGCTCCCAGGGGCTGCTCATGTGATGAATTTTGTCTTATTAACCGCAGTTCTTTCGGCTGCCAATTCAGGTATTTATGCAACATCGAGAACACTGTTTTCAATGGCGAAAAGTGGGGTTGCTCCTAAGCAGTTAATGAAAACAACAAAAGCTGGGATACCACTTACAGGTCTATTGATAACTACCATCTGTTTACTCATTGGCGTTTTCTTAGCGTACTTGACTCCTGGACAAGTTATTAGTTATCTAATGACGATCCCCGGCTTTACGATAATGATCGTTTGGATTGGAATTTGTGCGGCTCAATTAAAGCTTAGACCACAATATAAAGTGAAACCGTCGTTTACGGTAAAATGGTTCCCCGTTACAACGATTATTGCGATTGTCGCTTTGAGTCTTATCTTTATTGGTTTTATGCTGAATCCTAATAATCTCATCGGCACTTCAACCAGTCTGGTTACAATAGGTATACTTATCCTATTATCCTTTTCCGTACGAAAAGGGATTAAAAAATAGCAAACAGGTCACATAGAACGTTCTATGTGACCTGTTTTTTTGTTGGAACAAACTCAATCTTCTCGAAAAAGCTCGTGAAGAAATCTTTTTCGATTTTCAAGGAAGTATTTGGTGATGGTATAGTGATCCGTTTCTTCATAATCAATTAGTGATATTTCTCCATCATCAAAGCTATAGATTTGTGCTTCTGGATATCCCAATAGGATCGGTGAATGTGTCGCAATAATGAACTGGGCATCTCCTATAGAGGCTAAGTCATGAATAATTTTCAAGAGGGATAATTGTCTTGCCGGGGATAGTGCTGCTTCTGGTTCATCTAACAGATAAATCGCTTCTCCGTTAAACCGATTCACAAATAATGACAGGAATGACTCACCATGGGATTGTTTTAATAGGGATTTTCCACCATAATCTCTAAACCCTGTCATATCGACTTCTTCCAGATGCGTCGCAAAATGGTAAAACGATTCTGCCCGTAAAAAGAATCCATTTGTTACTTTTGGCAACCAGGAAAGCCTTATGTATTCACTTAGTTCCGAACCAGAATCATACACCTCATAATTATTATTCCTGCTTCCACCAGCCGTATTAAAATCACATTTATCTGCGATTGCCTCCAATAAAGTTGACTTTCCCGATCCATTTTCGCCGACAAAGAAAGTAACATTACTAGTAAACTCTAATTCATTTAGACTTTTTACTGAGGGAATCGTAAAGGGATAGCTTTCGTTAATTGGGAGCCGTTCTTTTAATAATGAAACTTTCCGTAAGAACATACATACCTCCGCTTAAGTTTTTTGCTGCTCATCCCCATTTTACACGATTTGCCACATTCGATTAAACAAAAAAACAGCTTTACTTTTTTGTAAAGCTGCGCACTTTCCTTTTGGTGACAATTCGATAGATGAAGGCTAAGATGATGATCGTCATTTATTGAACAATATTCTTCCCATAAAAAATTTCATCCATTTCTAGCTTTAGCCTTTCAGTAATTTCAATATGTTCTTCAGGAGATAATTTTTCTTTTGTATAACCAAATAAATAGTTATTTAAATCAAATTCGCGAAGCTTACACTTTGTATGAAAAATATTCTCCTGATAGACATTCACATCAATCATATCAAAAAGTTCACCAACATCGTCTGGAATATAATTCTGAATCGAGCTTATTTCGTGATCAATAAAGAGCTTGTACCCATCCTTATTTCTCGTAAAACCACGCACACGGTAATCAATTGTCATCACGTCAGTCTCAAACGCTCGAATAAGATAATGCAGAGCTTTAAGCGGTGAAATCTCTCCACATGTCGAGACATCAATATCTGCCCTAAATGTACTGATTCCTTCATCGGGATGGTATTCGGGATAAGTATGAACCGTGATATGACTTTTATCTAACTGCATAACAACGGACTCTGGCAATGGCCCAGGTGACTCCTCAAAAGACTCCGATGGGGCATTGACAACAGGACCCTCTGAAACCAACAGTGTGACGCTCGCACCCGCTGGTTCAAAATCCTGACTCGCTACATTTAATACATGCGCCCCAATAATATCCGACACATGGGTTAAAATTTTTTGCAATCTGTCTGCGCTGTATTGCTCATCAATATATTTTACGTAAGCTTCTCGCTCTTCTCTTGTTCGCGTATAGCAAATATCATACATATTAAAACTTAATGACTTGGTTAGGTTATTAAATCCATGTAATTCAATAACATGCTCATGTGAAAGTTTGATGATCATTTCCCCCTTACTCTGTAAATATCTTTAGATTACCCATTTTTATTAATTGTTACTTATTTTTCTGAAATGAACATCAAATAATCGTATTTGAATAGCTCTAGTTTGGAGTTTATTTATAATTATTATAATTTAGTATTTACTTTAAAATAATATATGTTATAATTAAAACAGATAAGAAATTGGAGGTATGAATCATGACAAAAACAATGACTTTAGAAGAGGTAACAAATCTACAAATTGCAAACTGGAATATGTTATATACAAAGCTTCACCGTTATCACTGGTATGTAAAGGGGCCACATTTCTTTACCTTACATGCTAAATTTGAAGAGTTATATGATGAAGCCGCAGAAACGATTGATGAATTGGCTGAACGTTTACTTAGTATCGGCGGGAAACCTATCTCCACATTGAGAGAATATATTCAATTCGCAACGATTGAAGAGTCTACTGATGTATTAACGTCTGAAGAAATGGTACAAACCATTATCAATGATTTCTCACTTATTATTGCTGAATTAAAAATAGGAATGGCAGTTGCGGAACAAAATGAAGATGAAATTACTAGCGGGATGTTCGAGGACTTAATTGAAAAACTAGAGAAACATAACTGGATGTTAAATTCTTTCTTAGCTGCATAGTAAAAGGACAAGGCATGATGCCTTGTCCTTTTACAAGTTATTTCACTTGATACTCCTTTAATAACTCTACTTCCTCTTCCGTTAATTCTCTATATTCTCCAAGCTCTAATGTTTCGTCAAGTGGTAAAGGCCCCATTGAAATCCGCTTTAAATAGACAACCCTTTTTCCAACAGCTTGAAACATTCTTTTCACCTGATGAAATTTTCCTTCGGTGATGGTCAGTTCAATGTCTGAACGGATACCGGACTTTAGGATTATTAAATCTCCAGGCTTCGTTTCATAACCGTCATCAAGTGTTACCCCTTTTGAAAACGCCGTAATATCCTCTTCCGTAACTTCACCATCAATCACTGCAAAATAAGTTTTTGGAACATGCTTTTTCGGTGAAAGCAACCGATGAGCTAATTGGCCATCATTTGTAATAAGTAATAATCCCTCTGTATCCTTATCTAACCGTCCAACTGGGAAAGGCTCGTACACTTGATCCTCGAGTTCCAATAAATCGATCACCGTCTCTCCGACGCTGTCCTCGGTCGCAGACAAAACACCTTGTGGCTTGTTCATCATCAAATAGATAAATTCCTTATATTCAATCACTTCTCCATTTAATGTGACGGATTGGTTATTTGTATCGACATGCTGCTTCGC
Organism: Neobacillus sp. K501; assembly: GCF_053749995.1. Classification (NCBI taxonomy): domain Bacteria; kingdom Bacillati; phylum Bacillota; class Bacilli; order Caryophanales; family Bacillaceae; genus Neobacillus; species Neobacillus sp. K501. Next base: position 625,286 of record NZ_JBSLYA010000002.1, read on the forward strand.
ATCTTTTACGACAACATCGTCAACCTTAACCGCACCACTTTTTAAAAGCTGTTTCACTTCTTTCCGGCTTCCATAGCCGAGATTGGCTAACATTTTGTCTATTCGCAAAATAAGCACTCCTTTTCTAGGAGATTAAATTGGCAATCTTAACTTTTTCTTTATTCGGTCCACTCTATCACCAAATAGTTTGTTAACAAGTCCCGATTTTAATCCTAGGTAAAAATAGATAACTGCCCCTACTGCGGCACAAATTACAATAATCATGATTGATTGAAATTTGGACTCCGGTGAAAGGAACATTAACAGCAGTTTGTACACGATGCTCGTACCTGCCCACATTAGCGCACCAAAGATCACAATTAACAAGCTTCTTCTCCACACAAATAAGAATGGATAGCTTGCATATTTTTTGATTACAAAGAATTGGATTAATATCGCTGCTAAATACCCGAGTGCTGTTGCTAATACGGCACCCTTTGTTTCAAACATTTTTATGAGCGGGATATTTAGGGATAATTTTATTAATAATCCAACTAACAAACTTAAAACCGTATAACGCTGTTCATTGATTCCTTGGAGTATCGAAGCTGTCACCAAATACAAAGCAAATAAAATTGCCACGGGCGCATAAACTTGAAGAACTTCGGTTCCAAGTATTTTGTGCTCATAAAACACGGTGTAGACCGGCTCGGCTAATAACGAGAGACCAATTGCTGCTGGCAGTGTTAAGTACAGCAATACTTGGAATGCTTGGTTTAGCTGCAGATTTAAACCTTTTCGGTCATTTTCCACAAAGGCCTTGGTGATACTTGGAACAAGCGCCAGGGAGAAACCAGTTGCAAGCGATACCGGAATGATGACAATTTTGTGTGATTCAAAGTTCATGATGGAAAAAGCTGCTTGGGATGCTTTTAAACTATGTCCCAGCTCTGTCATCGCCCTTGTAAAGGTGAATTGGTCAATCAGTTGGAATAATGAGTTGGCAATCCCTACGAATACAAACGGAGCGGCATAAACGAAAATTTCTTTATACATTTCCCCCAGTGACACATTTACAGTCCCTTTATCGTGCTCCAACAACTGATCAAGATGCGGTTTACGTTTAAACCAGTACCAAAATAATACGACCAAGCTCCCTATTGCTCCCACAAACGCTGCGAATGTTGCAACACTTACCGCAGTTACAATACTTCCATTTAGGAATTGAACAACAATAAATGCACCGCCAAGGGTGAAAGCAATTCGAACAATTTGCTCCACTACTTGTGATACGGCCGATGGCCCCATTGATTGGTGTCCTTGGAAGAACCCACGAATCAAACTCATAAAAGGGACAACAATTAAGGCAAAACTTACCGCCCGGATGACGGTGGTGATATCTTCTATGTTGCTTTCATTACCTTTATCATCGGGTATGACCATATCAGCCATTATTGGAGCCGATAAATACAAGAATACAAAAGAAGCAATCCCTGTTAAAAGCATAATTAGCAAACCGGACTTAAATAATTTTCGGCCTACTGCGTATTCTTCAAGAGCGTTATATTTTGAAATGAATTTTGAAACCGCAAGCGGCACCCCAGCCGTTGCGATGCTGATAAAAATTGTATAAGGTATGTAAGAATATTGATATAGTACCGTTCCCTCAGAGCCTACGATTTGATAAAAAGGAATAACATAGAGTAGGCCAAGTACTTTGGAAAGAATCGTACCCAAGGTTAAGATAAATGTTCCTCTTATAAGCTTCGACGACATAAAATCAGGATCCCTTCTATCTGAAGAAAGTTCGTGCGCATATGAACAAGGTTATTCGACCTTTTTTGCACACTATTAGTAGTTTACCTCTCTTTCCCTTGCGATGCTACTCACAACTTAGTGAATTTCATTAAAAATTGTTGACGCTCGTTTTCTTTTAAGATGGATGGGAAATGGTTATAATGAAGTGTTATCAATATACATAAAGTTGGTGGATCAATGGAATTTGATGTAGTTGTGATTGGCGGTGGGCCATCAGGTTTAATGGCGGCGATTGCTGCCGGGGAAAAAGGAGCAAAGGTGCTGTTAATTGATAAAGGAGACAAGCTTGGGCGAAAACTCGCCATTTCTGGTGGCGGGCGCTGCAATGTGACCAATCGCCTCCCTATTGAAGAAATTATTAAACATTTACCTGGGAACGGTAAGTTTCTATATAGCGCCTTTTCGATTTTCAGCAACGAAGATATTATTGCCTTCTTTGAAAAATTAGGTATTGAGCTAAAAGAGGAAGACCATGGCCGAATGTTTCCAGTCTCCAATAAAGCTCAATCTGTTGTGGATGCGTTACTAACCCAATTAGAAAAGCTAAAGGTAAAGGTATTTACTAATAGCCCTGTTGCAAACGTTATTTATAGAGATGGCCAGGTTGCAGAAGTATTATTGAAGAACGGTTCGAAAATCGGGGCAAAGGCAGTAGTCATCGCTGTTGGTGGAAAATCTGTCCCACACACTGGTTCAACCGGTGATGGCTATTCCTGGGCAGAAAAGGCTGGTCACACCATAACTGAGCTATTCCCTACTGAGGTGCCTGTCACCTCCAACGAGCCATTTATCAAAAATAAATCATTACAAGGTCTTTCCTTAAGGGATATCGAGTTAAGTGTGTTAAACCCGAAGGGGAAACCGCTTATCTCCCATCGAATGGATATGATATTTACCCATTTTGGCTTAAGCGGGCCTGCTGTTCTCCGCTGCAGTCAATTTGTCGTGAAGGCTTTGAAAAAATCGAAGCTGCCAGAGGTATTGATGAGTCTCGATGCGCTTCCTGATCGGAAGGAAGAAGAAATTTTTCAAGAGATTATCAAGCTGGTAAAAAGTGAACCGAAAAAAAGTATTAAAAATACTTTAAAGGGATTACTTCCAGAACGATATCTTTTGTTTTTATTAGAATTTAATGAGATTGATCCTTCAGAACAAGGAGCAACCATTTCAAATGAGAAAATTCGTAGTTTCTCAAAAAGCTGCAAGCAGTTTTTCATAAAGGTCAACGGTACTTTACCTTTAGAAAAAGCTTTCGTGACAGGTGGAGGCGTTTCCGTTAAAGAAATCGAGCCACAAACAATGGGCTCGAAATTAATGGGCGGATTATATTTTTGCGGTGAGATCCTTGATATTCATGGTTACACAGGTGGTTATAATATTACCTCGGCTTTAGTAACAGGAAGACTTGCAGGCACTAATGCTGCTCTTTCGGCTAAAAAACATTATCAGGCCTGACAATTATTGTCAGGCTCTGTAAATGATCATGGCTGAAAAACAATAGATTTGATCTTCCTCTTCGTCCTCAGGCAGGGCAGCAACATTGTATTTAATATCGAGTAATTTTTGTTCATCCAGCCCCTTTAAAAAACGATTCATTTCCTTCTCCAAATCCTTTTCATGTTCACGATCAAATAGTTTTACCTGAATCATCGGAATCTCCTCTTTTCCTTTTTACTACCATCCTTTCCAATTTACTGAATTTTTAAAATAAAAAAACGACTCCATATAGGAATCGTTTACTTAGTTTCTCCGGACCACTCAAGCATGCCACCGGTCATATTACGGACTTTATAGCCTTGATCTTGTAAATAATGGCAGACGTTTCCGCTACGGCCACTGGAGCGGCAAATAAAGATATATTCTTTATCCTTATCAAAATATTCAAGGTTTGCCGGAATATCCCCCATGCGAATATGCTTAGCACCCGGAATCATTCCTTGTGCCACCTCATGGTCTTCCCTAACATCAACAAGCTCCAGTTTCTCCCCTTGTTCAAGCTTCTTCTGGAGCTCCTCAGGAGTAATTATTTTAATTTCTTCCATAGTAAATCCATCCCCTTTTTAGAGAGAAATGGCCCCCTATGAACAGGGGGCATTTCTTAAGTTTTAATTTGCTACGATATTCACTAGTTTACCCGGAACTGTAATTACTTTGCGAATCGTTTTTCCTTCGATTTGTTCCTTCACACGGTCATCATCCATAGCAATACCTTCTAGCGCTTCCTTACTGGCATCAGTAGGAACCATCAACTTAGTCTTAACTTTTCCGTTCACTTGAATAACAATCTCTACTTCATCATCCACTAATTTAGCCTCATCATATGCTGGCCATGCTTCATAAGATATTGTACCGCTATGTCCTAGCTTTTCCCAAAGTTCTTCTGAGATATGAGGAGCTACTGGTGCAAGCATTTTAACGAACCCTTCCATATAACGCATCGGAAGAACCGTGGCTTTATTCGCTTCGTTAATAAATACCATCATTTGTGAAATCGCCGTATTGAATCGTAAGCCTTCGTAATCCTCGGTTACCTTTTTGACGGTTTGGTGATAAACCTTTTCCAAGTTAGAAGCTTCTTCATCCTCTTGGATTTTTGGATTTAACTCCCCATTTTCTTCCACCAATAAACGCCAAATACGATCTAAGAAACGACGGGAACCGTCTAAACCATTTGTAGACCAAGCAATCGATGCGTCAAGTGGTCCCATAAACATTTCATACAAACGAAGAGTGTCGGCACCATGGCTGGCAACGATATCATCAGGGTTGACAACATTTCCTTTAGATTTACTCATTTTTTCATTGCCTTCGCCTAAAATCATACCTTGGTTGAAAAGCTTTTGGAAAGGCTCTTTCGTTGGCACTACACCGATATCATACAAGAATTTATGCCAGAAACGTGCGTAAAGTAAATGAAGTACCGCGTGCTCCGCACCGCCAATGTAGATATCAACCGGAAGCCAGTGATTTAATTTTTCCTGTGCAGCCAGTGCTTGATCATTTTTAGGATCGATATAACGTAAATAGTACCAGCAGCTGCCCGCCCATTGTGGCATCGTATTGGTTTCACGGCGGCCTTTTTTACCAGTTACCGGATCCACTACATTTACCCATTCTTCGATATTTGCAAGCGGTGACTCACCAGTACCAGAAGGTTTAATATCTTTTGTTTTTGGTAATGTCAATGGTAGCTGGTCGTCAGGTACCGCTGTCATTGTTCCATCTTCCCAATGAATAATTGGAATTGGCTCGCCCCAATAACGCTGACGGCTAAATAACCAATCACGTAAACGGAACGTAACCTTCTTCGTACCAATACCTTTTTCCTCTAACCAGGCAATCATGTTTTGAATCGCTTCTTCTTTATTTAAACCATTTAAGAACTCAGAGTTAATGTGCTCGCCGTCGCCAGTATAAGCTTCGTTTTCGATATCGCCGCCTGCGACTACCGCTTTAATCGGTAAACCGAATTCTTTGGCAAATTCATAATCACGCTCATCATGTGCCGGAACCGCCATGATTGCACCTGTACCATAACTTGCTAATACATAGTCCGCAATCCAGATTGGCATTTTTTCACCATTAGCAGGATTGATGGCATAGGCTCCTGTAAATACGCCCGTTTTTTCTTTTGCAAGATCTGTCCGTTCAAGATCACTCTTCAACTTCACTTTATCCAAATATGCATTTACAGCTTCTCGCTGCTCTGCAGTCGTAATTTTATCAACAAATGAATGCTCAGGAGCAAGAACTGCATATGTTGCACCGAATAATGTATCTGGACGAGTAGTGAATACCGTGAAAGTTTCATCATGTCCATCAATGTTAAAGGTTACTTCCGCACCTTCAGAACGGCCGATCCAGTTACGCTGCATTTCCTTTAAGCTTTCTGGCCAATCTAATTCTTCTAAGTCTTCAAGTAATCGGTCACCGTAAGCCGTGATTTTCAACATCCATTGCTTCATTGGACGGCGTTCTACCGGATGGCCGCCGCGCTCACTTTTACCATCGATTACTTCCTCGTTGGCAAGAACAGTACCTAATGCTGGGCACCAGTTCACCGCTACTTCATCGATGTATGCAAGGCCTTTTTCCCATAACTTTAAGAAGATCCATTGTGTCCATTTATAATAATCTGGATCTGTTGTATTTACTTCACGATCCCAGTCATAAGAGAAACCAAGAGATTTAATTTGTCTGCGGAACGTATTAATATTTTGCTCCGTAAATTCTGCTGGATCATTACCAGTGTCTAAAGCATATTGTTCTGCTGGCAGACCGAATGCATCCCAGCCCATTGGATGCAGCACATTGTAACCTTGCATCCGTTTCATCCGTGAAAGAATATCGGTTGCGGTATAGCCCTCAGGGTGACCCACGTGAAGTCCTGCACCTGATGGATATGGAAACATATCTAGAGCGTAGAATTTTCTTTTCTCGAATTCTTCACTCGTTTTAAATGTCTTTTCATTTTCCCAAAACTTCTGCCACTTTTTCTCGATTTGCTGATGATCGAAACTCATTTCAGTTTCCTCCTAAAAAAAATTAAAAAAACCCCTCATCCCAAAAAGGGACGAGAGGATTATCTATGTATCTCCCGCGGTACCACCCACATTAGTGTTAAAAACACTCGCTTCATTATCCTTAACGCGGAGAACGGCAAGCATTACTTAACATTTCATGCCTGCGACTCATAGGCGAGTTCATGATCTACCCGGTTGACTTCCACCAGCCGTCAACTCTCTAAAGGCGGGAATGTATCATTACTACTCCTACTCACTGTCTTTCACTATACAAGTATTACGGTTATTGTATTAAATTTTCATACAATATGCAAGTGACCAAGCATAACTGCAGTTTTGCCTGAAAAAATTTTATTTAAACATAATATTAAAACCGGCACCATTTGGTACCGGCTTCGATTAAATATTTAACGCAACCTGTTTTTCTTGTTTTATACGTCGATCATATATGAGTGTTGTCCCTATCGAAAGGACGAATAGCGCGATCAAAACGTAGAATAACGCAGACATGCTATATAGATCGACGAGCATACCTCCGAGCAATGGTCCAATCATTCTGCCGCCAGTGGCTGTACTGTTTACAATTCCTTGATAGAATCCTTCCCGGCCTTTTGGGGCTAGGTCGAAAGCGATCGTAGGAACAGCCGGCCAAATGAACATTTCACCAATTGTTAAAATAATCATCCCTACAAGGAATCCTGAAAAGGCACTAGCATTTCCTGCAACGAGAAAAGCAACAATAAAAATCGCAATCCCGATTAAGATTTGCACCTTTAAGGAAGTGGCCATCCGTTTCAGCACTCCATTTAACAGCGGCTGCCCAAGTACAATTAGCGCACCGTTTATCGTCCATAATAAACTGTACTGGGTTAAAGAAATATTAATCTCCTGTGTATAGGAAGCAATCGTAGATTGCCATTGCACGTAGCCTACCCAGCAGAGTAAGTAACCGGTGCAAAGAATAAGCAAAGCTTGCAGATTATATCGATTTTTCACAATAGCTGTATTTTCTTGCTTAGTGGCTTGTGTCGTAGAATCGACAGAAATTCCGCGATAGCCAAAAACAGCAATAAGCAAGAAAACGACATACATGATCATATTCGCAAGGAAGATTAAATCGAATGAGTAATCAGCAACCAATCCTCCAAGAGCTGCACCAATCGCGACTCCAAGGTTTTGGGCGACATAGATGGCGTTAAAGGCTTTCCGTCCGCCTTCTTTCCACACCGAACCAGCCAATGCATACATAGCTGGAAAAATGACTCCTGTTCCAAAACCGATAATAATTTGAAAAACAATATATTCTGGCCAACCATGCCAAAATGTTAAACCAACAAGCGCTGCTAACGTAATACAGATTCCTAGAAGAATAGATTTATATCCTCCTATTTTATCAAAAAGACTGCCGCCAATAAGATTTCCAATCACACTGGCTCCTGCATTTAACATCAACACAACGCCTGCCATCGATAATGATTTACCTAAATGATCGTGAATATAGATGGTATTCAATGGCCATAAAAAAGAAGAGCCAGTTACATTCACTGCCATCCCAATGATCAAAAGCCATAAGGCACGCGGCATGAAAAACGCTCCTTTAACATAAAAATATTTCGAGTTCCAAAGGATATTGTAGACTGATTTAAGGTTCCATGCAATCTATTTTTCTTGGTGCTAGCTGATATTTTAGATAAGTTTTCATAGTATAATATTGGTGTTTAATAAAATATTAGAAAGGCTGTGTAGTATGATTATTCAGGAAAGGCCAGAACCACTGGATTTACTCATTTTCAAGCAGTTACTTGTTCGAATGGAATTGTCTGAAAATGATCACGCCAACTATAATGTTCGTCAAAAAGGATACGAAGGAGAGTTAAAAAGTGATGAATGGTTAAAAGGGCTTGCTGACCATTGGCTTGTTTTACATGGTTTACTCCTCGAATATGACGGTTCCAAGTTTCAAATTGATACGTTAATCCTAGCGTATGAAAAATTGTACATACTCGATGTTAAACATTATGAGGGTGACTATTATCTTGAAGGAGAAAAATGGTTTACCAAAACGAATCTTAACATGAAAAACCCGCTGCATCAGTTAGAAAGATGTGAAACCCTATTCCGAAAACTACTTCTGAGGCTTGGATGTAATTATTCAATTGAATCCTATCTTGTCTTCAATCACCCCGAATTCCACCTATACACTACAACCATTAACTTACCGATCGTATTTACAACACAATTAAACCGTTTTTTGAAAAAATTAAACTCACGTCCGGTAAAACTAAATCAGCGATACCATAATTTAGCACATCAACTAGCTTCACTCCACATCGTAGAATCCCCCTATACACGAGTACCACCTTATAGTTATCACGACCTTAAAAATGGAAATGTCTGTCCAAATTGCTACACATTTTCTACAAAGGTTAATAATAATAAACTTTTATGTAATCAGTGTGCTTGGATAGAAGGGGTAGATGAAGCAGTTTTGCGAAATGTGAAGGAGTTTGTACTACTGTTTCCAGATCGAAGAATTACTACAAATGGGATATATGAATGGTGTGGTGGGATTATTTCTAAAAAGAGTATCAGGAGGATATTGTTAAAGAACTATAGGTTAATGGGGCATAGCGCATCTTCACACTATGAATATCGGGAAGTTAAAGATTAAATTCGTAAATATCTAAAGTATTTTCTAAACGGTCAAATTATTTTGGATGACGACCTAATCGGGATATGAAATTATTACACACCCTGATTACCGTTCATCCTTTTTTCTTCCTTTTCGGGCATCAGATGCCTCCTCTGTTTACCGCTCATCGCTCTTTTCTTTCTCCTCGGGCATCAGATGCCTCACCTGTTTACCGTTCATCGCTCTTTTCTTTCTCCTCGGGCATCAGATGGCTCCTCTGATTACCGTTCATCCTTTTTTCTTCCTTTTCGGGCATCAGATGACTCCTCTGTTTACCGTTCATTGCTCTTTTCTTTCTCCTCGGGCATCAGATGGCTCCTCTGATTACCGTTCATCGCTCTTTTCTTTCTCCTCGGGCATCAGATGCCTCACCTGTTTACCGTTCATCGCTTTTTTCTTGCTCCTCGGGCATCAGATGCCTCCTCTGTTTACCGCTCAACGCTTTTTTCTTGTTCCTCGGGCATCAGATGACTCCTCTGTTTACCGCTCAACGCTTTTTTCTTGTTCCTCGGGCATCAGATGCCTCCCCTGTTTACCGTTCATCGCTTTTTTCTTGCTCCTCGGGCATCAGATGACTCCTCTGATTACCGTTCATCCTTTTTTCTTCCTTTTCGGGCATCAGATGCCTCCTCTGTTTACCGCTCATCGCTTTTTTCTTGCTCCTCGGGCATCAGATGCATCACCTGTTTACCGCTCATCGCTTTTTTCTTGCTCCTCGGGCATCAGATGACTCCTCTGTTTACCGCTCATCGCTTTTTTCTTGCTCCTCGGGCATCTAATTCATCATCGATATAACAAAAACAAAAAGCCCTCAAAAAAAGGACTTTTTCCCTGCTCTATCTTCTCTTCTTTTTTGGATCTACAGCGAATTTACTTTTAACAACCACTTTCTCTATCTCAAGCTGTACATGGACATGTTTTTCATCCATATTCGTAACACGCGAAACCTTTCCTTTTTGACCTTTGATTTTTAAATTCTCACCAATGGAGGGGATATTTTCTCGAAGCTGGGTTAATAAAAGCTTTTTGTTATCAAAAAAATGAACAACAAACATGTTTGCATCACCCTGTCATAATGGTTTCTACTAATAAAATATTTTAGTTCCATACACTTTAGACCACTGACCATTAAGTTTTATGACAGGTGCGAACATTGTTGTTCACAAGAAAACACTTTCCCTCCCACACAGATCCTTCATAATATAAAAAGGCCCCCAACTATACGTTGAGAGCCATTTGTTTCAGGATGATTAATTCTTTTCTTGATGGAATTTTGATTTTACAGGCTGGCCGCCTGACTTTTCATATTTCTTTTTCGATTGCTTAACGAGATCAACATCTTGGCCAATTTCTAAGTCTTGGTTATTAATACCATTGCGTGTCTTTTGTTCGGGGTTTTGTTGTTTTGAACGCTTCTTCAAGTTAATTCCCCTCCTCTAAATGCCTGAGCTTCTCTAGAAGCTTGCCCCTCTAATATCATCTCATTTTGGAGTTGCTGAATTTGCAGCCTCATGCGATGGAGCTGGTCTCGCTGCTGACCATTCGCACTATGAGCCATCTTTGCGATATCCTGATAGGTTTGTTCAAGCTCCTGTAAAGCTTTCGTATAATCATCATTATTATAATGCTCTTGAAGACTGCTTTCTTTAAACTGATCCTGAGCATTTCTAAGTACATCCTCACATTGCTGCATTAAAGCTTCCATTGAAGCACGAGTAGCCATCTAAGGACCCCCTTCATTTTGGTGACTCCTACTTGTCCAGCGCCTAGGCGCTTCTGCTTTCCTCCGAAGCGTGATGCTTCATTTCTTATTTTGTTCCCTATCTTTGTTCCTATACAATAATTACAATTGGATTAGCTTTTCTTTTCATGTTAAAATTTACTTTATGACTTAAAACCAAAAGGAGGTTTCTGAAATGACTCAGACCAACCCTTTTCCATATGCAACGGACGATAAACGTTATCATACTTGGAATTATCATCTTCGCCAGCAATTTGGCCATAAAGTATTCAAAGTAGCGTTAGATGGAGGCTTTGATTGCCCGAATCGTGACGGTACTGTTGCCCATGGCGGTTGTACTTTTTGCAGTGCAGCTGGATCTGGAGACTTCGCTGGTGACCGTACGGATGATCTTGAAACACAATTCCTTGAAATCAAGGAAAAAATGCATACAAAATGGAAAGACGGCAAATACATGGCCTATTTCCAGGCCTATACAAATACTCATGCCCCAGTGGAAGTCCTTAGGGAAAAATTTGAAAAAGTTCTAGAACAAGAAGGGGTCGTTGGCTTATCGATTGCCACTCGCCCAGATTGTCTTCCAGATGATGTTGTGGAATATTTAGCAGAGCTTAACAAAAGAACATACTTGTGGGTAGAGCTTGGCTTACAAACCGTTCATGAACGGACAGCTTTATTAATTAATCGTGCACATGATTATCAGTGTTACGTCGAAGGTGTTAATAAGCTTAGGAAGCATGGAATCCGAATTTGTTCCCATATTATCAATGGCTTACCGCTGGAATCGTATGACATGATGATGGAAACAGCGAAAGAAGTAGCTAAGCTTGATGTTCAAGGCATTAAAATTCATTTACTTCACCTTTTAAAAGGCACGCCAATGGTAAAACAATATGAAAAAGGCATGCTTGAATTTCTTTCACAAGAAGACTATGTAAACTTAGTATGTGACCAACTAGAAATTTTACCACCCGAAATGATTGTTCACCGAATTACCGGCGACGGACCGATTGATTTAATGGTTGGACCGATGTGGAGCGTGAATAAATGGGAAGTATTAAATGCGATTGATGCTGAGCTAAAAAGGAGAAACAGCTATCAAGGCAAATATTTTCAAACTGCAAAAGTGGAGAGTTAATGATGAAATTAGAGCGGATTCTTCCCTTTGCAAAGATCCTTTTAGAAAAAGCGGTTAGAACAGGTGATACTGTGGTCGATGCCACATTAGGGAATGGCCATGATACCTTATTTTTAGCCAATCTAGTTGGCGAGAACGGGATGGTTTTTGGCTTTGATGTTCAAGAAGAAGCAATTCTCTCCAGCAAAACAAGAATAGAACAGCAAGGACTTCAAGGCCGGGTAACGATTTTTCACAAAGGTCATGAACAACTTCTAGAAATGATCCCATCTGAACATCATGGAAAAATCACCGGGGCAATCTTTAATTTAGGTTATTTACCTGGCAGTGATAAAACGATTGTCACAAATCCGGAAACTACGATTTCTGCGATTGAACAGTTACTAAAGATACTGGCACCTGAAGGAATCATTATCCTTGTCATTTATCACGGTCATGAAGAAGGTGCTACGGAACGTGATGCATTAATGGAATACTGCCAATATATCGATCAGAAACAGGCACATGTACTCCAATATCAATTCATTAACCAACAAAACCATCCGCCCTTCATTGTTGCGATAGAAAAAAGATGAAACCAGGCTACATCAGCCTGGTTTTATTATTTTGCCTTAGAGATAATGTTGGAACCCATTTTTGAAGCGAGCGATAAGCTAGACCATTTATATAAAAGAAGTAACTTATCGCTCCACCCGTTTTGATAATTTCCTTTGCTAATTTGCGAACATTTTTTTGCTTACGGACCTTCCGATCAGATAAATATACGCCCAACAAACCGCGGTTGATTAACTGATGGAATTTCTTATGTGGTAGGTATTCGGTATGCTTGTCTGCCTCAAGAACAAAATGCTTGAGCCTTTTAAATAATGTTTCTTGATCTTTGTAATAGAAACAAAAGTTCAAGTCTCCACCATCACGATCCTCTTCCTGATCAATGAAATAATCCAATAAAATATGCAGGCCTTGGATATAAGGAAAATAACCCTTTCGAATATTCTCTGCGTCTTTTTCTAAAAAATCCTCTCTCATAGCATAAGAAACAAGGCAGAAAATGCCTAAAGTCGATCCTGAGCAAGCAGAAAATTCATACCATTCCATTTCCGGCAAGCGATTTTGATATTGCTGAAACCATTTTTCCAATCGCGGCACTCGTTCTTCTTGAACTACATGCTTATGCACTTGTAAATCACAATAATATTCACACAGTTCTAACAAGTACTCCTTTATTAGTGGATAATTCTTCATATCGCTTAGAACAGATTGGCATGTTTCGACTAAATCATTTAAATAACCGCCATCATCTTGGTCAGTTCGAAGCCGATAATAATTTTTTCGCGTTTCATCCAACGACAGTGCATCACTCATCGATTCATGAAGGGCTGCAAAATCGGCGGGGTCCAAGGAGGTGCTGCGGTCACAAAGATTATCTAAATAATCACTGATGGTTTGATAGGCGACGATAAATCGGATTACTTTTTTGTAATCTTCATTTGCAGTAAGGGCAAGAATCGCCCCTCCTTCGCAATGAAACGTTTTCCCTTCAATACTAGCAAGCGCTTGAGTTCTTAGCTCCGTATTGGGAATACTCTCTGCCCGTCTTTTCCAAACCCTGAGTTCTTGATGAACAGCTGGAAAAATACGACGATACACCTTCGACATTAATCGGAGTGACATCATGGTGAAACAAACACTTCCTTTTTTAAACGATGTAACCGATCGCTTTTAATTGGCTGCTGACAAAATCCTTAGCATATTCAAATACATCATCTCGTTCAGGTTCATTAAAAATTTCATGGTAGAATTTTGGCCATTCTTTAAATCTTTTTTCCGAAAGTGGTGTATGGTTAAACCACTCTTTAACCGGTACTTTATTCACAATTTTATCGTCTCCTGCTTGCATGACAAGCATCGGTACATCCTGTGTTATTTCGATTTTTAAAAATGCTTGTTTAATCGCTTCGGCTAATTCACGATACCATCTGACAGAAACCTGGGCTATATAGAGAGAATCGTTGGAATCGGCATCAAGGACATCTTGATTCCTCGTCGCCATTTCAATCGTCAAACCAGAATTAATCCGTAATGCTGGAAATACTACATTAAGCCCATGCGAGAGGATATCTAAGAATTTGGATGGAGAATGGATCAATCCTAGGCAAGGAGAGGAAAGAATCACTCCTGCTAGATTTAACCGTTCCTCCTGCAGTATGCGAATCGCAATTAACCCACCCATACTATGCCCTAACAGAAACACAGGTAAGTCATAGCGATAGGCTGCTTGAATCCAGTCCTTTACTTCTACTATGTATTCATCAAAGGAATCTATATGACCTCTACGGGATCTTGTTGTCATGCCTTGACCGGGGAGATCGCCCATGATGACATGAAAGCCCGCCATCCGCCACATTTCAATGAGCCAGCCGTACCGGCGATGATGCTCCATTGCACCATGAACCATTACGATAACAGCCTTCGCTTCCCCTTCTGCTTCCCACTTCCACATAGTGCTTCCCCCTAGAAAAAAATTGTTTATGGTATTATATTAACATTAACATATCTGATAGTACTAATTGGATGCGGTGTTACTTAGAATGAAACCGTAATTTAGAAAAGCGCAAGCGCCCTGTTCAGCGGCGTATGTCCTCCTCGAAAAAGAAAAACACTTTTCCTTCGTGCGATGCCAATGCTTACGAAGCCTTCCTTTATGGAGCGCTCCAACCGAGATAAAGGAAACACGAAGAGCGATAGCGCATTCGTGCTTGACTTATCGTAGGGCGGAGAGCGAAGGACACTAGCCGCTAGGGCGCTGGAGCTAGACAATTCTCAAAGACGATTTTTATACATTCATGTAATTTAAAAAGGAGCAAAAACAAAATGATTTATCCATACAAAGGGAAATACCCTAAAATTGCAGAGTCTGCCTTTATCGCTGATTATACAACGATAACTGGTGATGTTGAAATTGGTGAAGAATCAAGCGTTTGGTTTAATTCAGTGATTCGCGGTGATATTGCCCCAACGATCATCGGTAATAAGGTAAATATCCAGGACAACTCGGTTTTACACCAAAGTCCTAATAACCCTTTAATTTTGGAAGATGAAGTGACCATTGGTCACCAAGTCACTCTCCATAGCTGCATCATTCGCAAAAGAGCATTGATAGGGATGGGTTCGATCATTCTTGATCAGGCTGAAATCGGTGAAGGTGCTTTTATTGGTGCTGGAAGCCTTGTTCCACAAGGTAAAAAAATACCACCTAATACATTAGCATTTGGCAGACCAGCAAAAGTTATTAGAGAATTGAATGAAGATGACATCAAAGAAATAAACAGAATCTATAATGAATATGCGGAGAAAGCGCAATACTATAAATCTTTACAAAGAAAATAGGATTGAAATCACCAACTAAATTACAAATTCCACACTTTCCGGCTCCTTTTTGAGTCGGTTTCTTAGTTTACTCGCGAGTTTTTCGGTTTTACTCGCCAGATCTGTTAACTTACTCGCGAGTTTTTCAACTTTACTCGCCAAAAATTCCACTTTGCTCGCGAAAAAGCACCCATAACATTTTATGGGTGCTTCATTCTATATCTTCACTGTTTGCAATTCTTTTTCATGTGAAAAAGAATATTTCTTTTCAACGTAAACCTGATGCCAAACCATAAATGTTAATACAGTCCAAATTTTACGGCTGTTATCTGCTTTTCCTTGGCAGTGATCGTCAAGAAGCTTCAAAAGATAGGCTTTATTAATTAAATGATCCGTATTACTTTCGCGGATAATATTTTTCGCCCACTCATTCATCTCGTTTTTCAACCAGTGACGAATTGGTACAGGGAATCCAAGTTTTTTCCGGCTAAGCACATGATCAGGTACAACACCTTCTGCTGCTTTACGTAAAATATACTTTGTAGTTCCATTAGCCGTTTTTAGGCTAGTTGGAATCTTGGACGCTACTTCAAACACCGCTTTATCAAGGAACGGAACACGAAGCTCTAACGAATGTGCCATCGTCATTTTATCGGCCTTTAACAAGATATCCCCGCGCATCCATGTATGAATATCAATGTATTGCATTCTGTCAACAGGATCGTAGCCTTTAGATTCTGCATAAAGCGGTCTTGTAATGTCTCGATAGTCTAACCCAGCCCTATAAGCATTTAAAAGCTGGCGTTTTTCTTCTTCCGTGAACATTTTGGCGTTCCCAATATAGCGTTCCTCCATTGGGGTGACCCCGCGTTCAATAAAGCTCTTCCCTTTAGTCCCTTCAGGCATGATGTTGGCAATCCCTTTTAAAAGCACTTTGCCTACTCTTGGAATTTTATTAAACACTTCCAGGTCCTGAGGTTCACGGTAAATATTATAACCACCAAATAATTCATCGGCACCTTCACCAGAAAGAACAACCGTTACATGCTTTCTTGCTTCCCGCGAAACAAAATATAACGGGACACAAGCTGGGTCTGCAAGCGGGTCATCCATATGCCACATAATCTTTGGAAATTCATTCATATATTCCTCTGGCGTAATCACATAACTGATGTTTTCAACACCAAGCTTATCAGCGGTTTCTTTCGCAACATCGATTTCACTGAAGCCATTATGTTCAAAACCTACAGAAAATGTTTTGATCCCCGGATGGAATTCTTTTGCAATACTCGCTGTAATCGAAGAGTCAATCCCGCCTGAAAGGAATGCACCAACCGGTACATCACTTCTCATATGCATTTTTACCGAATCAAACATTACATCTCTAATTTCTTTTGTAAATTCAGCCTCAGTTTTATTTACCGGTTGAAAATGTGCTTTCCAATAGCGTTTAATATCCATTGGTGAACCAATTTTCTTAGTAAAATAATGCCCCGGCTCGAGCTTCTTAATTCCCTTTGTCATGGTTCTTGGTTCAGGAACGAATTGATAGGTTAAATAATGCTGCAGGGATTCATAGTCTAACTCTTCATTTTCTAAAGCAAGGAGAATGCTTTTTTTCTCAGAAGCAAAAAATGTTTTTTCGCCTTCATTAAAATAGAAAAATGGTTTAATTCCAAAAGGATCACGCGCCCCATAAAGGGTTTGTTCTTGCTTATCCCAGATGACAAACGCAAACATCCCACGCAATTTTTCAACTGCTTTTTCCTTGAGATGACTATAAAGGGCAATAATGACTTCCGTATCCGAGTTCGTTGCAAATGTTAATCCTTCTTTGAGAAGTTCTTCACGTAATTCCACATAATTATAAACTTCTCCATTAAAAATGATCCAATAGCGCTCATTTTCATACGTTAATGGTTGATGTCCACATTCTATATCGATAATACTCAAACGGCGGAAACCAAATTGAATATTCTCATCATAGTAAAAGCCATCATCATCTGGACCACGATGGGTAATTAAATCATTCATATTTTTAAATTGTTGTTTTTGATCATCACGATAGTTTTGTGCTTTGTCATGTACACAACCAATAAAACCGCACATTATGTACCTCACCTACTCCATTTCTAAATATCCATTCTAATAAACATACCTTCTAATACTACCACTATTTATTTGAAAATGGCAGTGAGAATGGTTGGAAAAATGAATGATAATATTTATTTTTCACGATATCCGTTTATCTTAAACTTAGACGTAAAATAGAAAACGGGAGTTACATGTAAAATGCAACTCCCAGTAAAAATTCTAGCTTAACTACAGCATTTTTTATTAAATGTTAGCTTGTGTACGAAGTGATTCAGCCTTATCTGTACGCTCCCAAGGAAGATCCACATCACTACGGCCAAAATGTCCGTAAGCAGCTGTTTGTTTATAGATTGGGCGACGAAGATTTAACATATTGATAATTCCAGCTGGGCGAAGGTCGAAGTTTTCGCTGACAAGATCAACTAGTACTTCTTCACTAACTTTTCCAGTACCAAATGTATCAACAGAAATGGAAACTGGTCTTGCAACACCAATCGCATAAGCAAGCTGTACTTCACATTTGTCAGCCAGTCCAGCTGCTACAATATTTTTCGCTACGTAACGTGCTGCATAAGCTGCAGAGCGGTCAACTTTTGTTGGATCCTTACCAGAGAATGCACCGCCGCCGTGACGAGCATAACCACCATAAGTATCAACAATAATTTTACGGCCTGTTAAACCAGCATCCCCTTGTGGTCCACCAATAACAAAACGGCCTGTTGGGTTAATGAAATACTTTGTATTTTCATCAATCAGTTCTTGTGGAACAACCGGATTAATGACATATTCTTTAAGGTTACGTTGAATTTGCTCTAATGTTACTTCAGGGTGGTGCTGTGTAGAAATAACAATGGTGTCAATACGAACAGGCTTGTCGTTTTCATCGTACTCAACCGTTACTTGAGTTTTACCATCTGGGCGAAGGTAAGGAAGAAGCTCATCTTTACGAACCTCTGTTAAACGGCGTGCAAGCTTATGTGCTAATGAAATCGGAAGAGGCATAAGCTCTTTTGTTTCATTACATGCGTAACCAAACATTAAACCTTGGTCACCAGCACCGATTGCTTCGATTTGCTCATCCGACATTAAACCTTCACGTGCTTCGAGTGCTTGGTCAACACCCATCGCGATATCAGGTGATTGCTCATCGATTGAAGTTAATACCGCACAAGTTTCAGCATCAAAGCCGTATTTTGCACGGGTATAACCAATTTCTCTTACCGTTTCACGAACAATTTTTGGAATATCAACATAAGTAGAAGTCGTGATTTCCCCTGCAACTAATACTAAACCAGTTGTTACTGAAGTTTCAGCAGCAACACGGGCATTGGCATCCTTTGCTAAAATAGCATCTAAAATTGAATCAGAGATTTGGTCACAGATCTTATCCGGATGACCCTCAGTTACTGATTCAGAAGTGAACAAACGACGTTTCTTGGACATCTGAATTCCTCCTATATAATGATATAAAGTGAGGTTATCTGTGTGGGTAATATGTATAACCTTGCCGTTTAACCTCGGGTTGATACGGAACTCATTCCCTTAGTAGTATGAAATAAACAAAGGATTTTTATGAATAGAAAAGCAAAAGCGCCTAGACGCTGGAGCTAGACAAAATCCCTCTGAAATTCTCATGATGGAAACAAAGATTAGCGATTAAAGTCACGAAATCACAATAAAAAACCTTTCCGTCATCTGAGGAAAGGTTGATTTACGCGCCTTTCACTCTTATCGTTCAAGGCATAGCCTTGCTTCAGGTTTAGCACCTTTGCTCGAGAAATAAA
The DNA here is from genome assembly GCF_053749995.1 of Neobacillus sp. K501. Classification (NCBI taxonomy): domain Bacteria; kingdom Bacillati; phylum Bacillota; class Bacilli; order Caryophanales; family Bacillaceae; genus Neobacillus; species Neobacillus sp. K501. Next base: position 644,424 of record NZ_JBSLYA010000002.1, read on the forward strand.
TTCGTATTACTCGATTGCAGGTTGCTGGGTTTCATTGGGCCTGTCCCTCCACCAGCTCGGGATAAGAGAGTATCCGTTCAAGGTAGAATCATACCGCACAATGTCGAACTGTGTCAATGAATTTTTTAAGGATTCCCCCGACAAAAAAAGAACTTTTTCCAATAATATTATATAGTATTAAATACAACCTAATTTCGTTAATTAGTATAGACTATTGAATCTAATGTGTTATACTATTTGTATGGATATATTACTGATAAAAACATAAAAAAGGAAGGGTACCCTCGATGAATTCTGTTCATATCCCAAACGAATTAACTCAATTATTAGATGGAAGTAACGTGCAACTCCAACTTTCTGTACCACAATTAGTTGAAAAGATTTTGTCTCGAAATGAAGGAAAGTTGACTTCAACAGGAGCTATTAGTGTTTCTACTGGTAAGTACACTGGACGTTCTCCTCAAGACAAATTTACAGTGATGGAAAAATCAACGAAGGATAAAATTGCATGGGGTTCTTTAAATCAACCGATTTCAGAGGATGTATTCCAAAACCTGTATCATAAAGTATTGGATTACTTAAAACAAAAAGAAGAAATTTTCGTTTTTAAAGGATTTGCAGGTGCGGATAAAAAATCCCAGTTACCGATTCAAGTTGTAAATGAATACGCTTGGCATAATCTTTTTGCCCATCAATTATTTATCCGTCCAAGTGATGAAGAATTATTAACACATAAAACAGGTTTTACGGTAATCTCTGCCCCAAATTTTAAAGCAGATCCTGCAGTTGACGGTACAAACTCTGAAACTTTTATTATTATCTCCTTCGAACAGCGGACTGTTTTAATAGGCGGTACGGAATACGCAGGCGAAATGAAAAAATCTATTTTCTCCGTCATGAACTACTTATTGCCTGAAAATAATATTTTCTCGATGCATTGTTCTGCAAATGTGGGACTTGAAGGAGATGTAGCATTATTCTTTGGTCTATCTGGTACTGGAAAAACTACGCTATCAGCAGACCCTAATCGCCGCTTAATTGGTGATGACGAACACGGGTGGTCCTCTAATGGAGTGTTCAATATTGAAGGCGGCTGTTATGCCAAAACAATCAATCTTTCACGTGAAAAAGAGCCACAAATTTTTGATGCTATTCACTTTGGCACCGTGCTTGAAAATGTCATCCTCAATCCAGAATCTCGCATCGCGGATTACGATGATGCTACGCTAACTGAAAATACGAGAGCAGCCTATCCGATTCAGGCTATCGATAATATTGTTCAGCCAAGTATTGCTGGTCATCCGAATACGATTGTCTTTTTAACGGCGGATGCCTTTGGTGTGTTACCTCCTATCTCAAAGTTAACGAAAGAACAAGCGATGTACCATTTTTTAAGCGGTTACACATCTAAGCTTGCTGGAACAGAGCGGGGCGTTACTTCACCTGAAGCAACCTTCTCAACATGCTTTGGTGCGCCGTTCCTGCCGCTTCCTGCCACTCGTTATGCAGAAATGCTTGGAGAAAAGATTCTTGAACATAATGCGAATGTCTTCCTGGTGAATACAGGCTGGACGGGTGGAGAATACGGAGTGGGCAGCCGGATGAAGCTCTCCTATACAAGAGCAATGGTTCAAGCTGCACTTGAAGGTGAACTAAATCATGTGGAAACCGTAAAGGATGAAATTTTCGGTTTAAATATTCCTCTCCACATCGCCGGTGTTCCTGATGAAGTTCTACAGCCGTACAAAACTTGGGCTGATTCTGATGCCTATGAAACGAAAGCAAAAGAATTGGCTGGAAAATTCCGCGAAAACTTTAAAAAGTTTACGAAACTATCTCCAGAGATAGAAGTAAAAGGCGGACCTATTGCCTAGCTAGTTGTAAAGAAGCCCTTATCAATCAGATAAGGGCTTCTTTACATCACTATATGGAATACCAAAACAAAAGGCAGGAAAAATCATTCCCTGCTTAATTCGTTGAATTTAATGAAATTAATTGATAAGTTATACTCGTGCTATTTTTTTGCCATTCCAGTTTTTTAATCACAGCTGTTCCACTTGAATCACTTTCGATTGTTTTTCTAACATCAATCGGAATATCAATTGGATATAGTCTGTACCCTTCTTTTTCAAGGAGAAAAAGATTTTCTTCTAGTCGTCGTTCTCTTCCCTTTGTCACAATCATCGTATTTAACTCAAGAGGCATACCCACTATTCATCGCTCCTCTCCTATGTACTTCGTTACTATTTTATCATCTTTTGGACTGCCTTTTCATCCACTTCGTTAAATCTTCGACCACTTTTCTGTTCACACGGGGAGGAAAGTAGTGTGTAAATTCTTCAAAATACCAGCATTCCACGTTTTTTTCCAGTGCTCGTAATCTTCTTTCAAGGCGATAGGCATGTTCAACAGATACATTATGATCCATTACCCCATGTATAATCAAAACGGGGGCAGTAAGCCTTTCAAGCTCATATAAAGGTGTCCGCTCTTCGTACCGCTCGGGATATTTCTCGGGAGTTCCACCAATCACTCGCTTCATCATCCTTCTTAAATCTTTACGCTCCTGATAAGTTAATGACATATCACTCACTCCGCCCCAACTGACAACAGAGGCAGCCTCAGGAAATTGAATTCCCGTCATTAATGCCATAACACCACCACGTGAAAAACCAAATACATGGATGTTTTGAACTCTGCAAAGAGATTTTAACAAAAGATAGGCAGAAAAGGCGTCCTCCCGATCCTCACCTGCAAAATCCTCATTCCCTTCCCCGCCTTGATTTCCTCGATAATAAGGGGCAAAAACAATAAACCCTTCCGAAGCAAATTGGGAAATTCTTGACGGTCTTACTTTTCCAACGTTTTTTATCCCGCCGCGTAAATAGAGAAACCCATCGTAACTCCCCTCGCCCTTCGGTTCTGCCAGCAAGCCTTTTACTCTCAATCCATTTGATAAGTAGGTAATTACCTTTAATTCCACATTGGGATTAGGCGAAGGAAAACGCTGGATCTCCAAAATCATCCCATTTTGTTTATTCACCTTGATCGCTCTTTTCCTGTCAAATTTATTTTTTTGGTCATTCACACATTTTAATCATCCTCATACGATATCTTAGGTAATCAGCCCAGATTAAGGAGGTTTATTTTTGTTATGAAAAAGTCATTAAAGATCGGTTTCTCCTTACTCCTCATCGCTATTCTCATGCTTTCATTAGCGGCCTGTAATTCTAATAACACAAGCGATCAAGAGAAACTAGAGAAGGTGAGAATTGCCGAAGTCACCCGCTCCATTTTTTATGCCCCTCAATATGTCGCTATCGCGAAAGGATTCTTTAAAGAAGAAGGGCTAGACGTCACGTTAACGACTACTCCCGGCGGAGATAAAACCATGACCACGTTGATTTCTGGTGGTGCAGATGTTGCACTTGTAGGTTCTGAAACATCGATATATGTTTATGCTCAAGGTTCCGATGATCCGGTCATCAATTTTGCTCAATTAACACAAACCGATGGTACATTTCTTGTTTCAAGAGAGAAAATAGATAATTTCTCTTGGGATTTGCTAAAAGGATCCACCTTCTTAGGGCAGCGTAAAGGCGGCATGCCGCAAATGGTGGGAGAGTTTGTCTTAAAGAAACATGGTATTGATCCTCATAACGACTTGAATCTCATTCAAAATATTGACTTTGCGAACATTGCTAATGCTTTTGCTTCAGGATCCGGCGACTTCGTACAATTATTCGAGCCAACGGCAAGTATTTTTGAAAAAGAAGGCAAAGGCCATATTGTCGCTTCATTTGGGAAGGAATCCGGCCACGTCCCTTATACAACCTTCATGGCAAAGGATAGCTATATGACCGAGAACAAAGACATCATTGAAAAATTTACAAGAGCCGTCTATAAAGCACAACAATGGGTAGAAACTCACAGTGCCGAAGAAATTGCCAAAGCGGTCGAATCCTTTTTCCCTGATACAGATTTGGAGATCATGAAAACCGTGATCGAACGCTATAAGAGTCAAGGTTCTTTCGCAACAGATCCGATTCTAGATGAAGGAGAATGGGCTAATCTCCAGAATATCATGAATGAGGCTGGAGAGCTTCCTAAAGAAGTTGACCATGAAACACTTGTTAATACAGAAGTAGCCGAAAAAGTCACTAAAAAATAAACCGAAGGGAGGCCGTCTAAAATGAATTTTCTGTCCATTCAAGACATTCATCATACCTATTTCACAAAATCCTCTGCCACCACGGCCCTCTCCAATATTACGTTGAATGTGGAGAAAGGAGAATTTATCTCCTTTCTTGGCCCAAGCGGCTGTGGTAAAACAACACTGCTTTCCATAATCGCTGGATTGATAAAACCAACACAAGGAACGATCCTGTTGGAAAATAAACCTGTTACCAATGATGAACATCAAATTGGTTATATGCTGCAGCAGGATTACTTATTTCCTTGGAAGACGATTGAAGAAAATATTTTGTTAGGTTTGAAATTATCCAAGCAGTTAAATAATCAAACCAAAACCGCGGCTTTAAGTCTATTGAAACAAATCGGTTTAACAGGCGTAGAAAAGCAGCTTCCACGACAGCTATCAGGCGGAATGAGGCAGCGGGTCGCGCTTGTTAGAACCTTAGCAACTGAGCCTAAGCTGCTCATGCTTGATGAACCCTTTTCAGCATTAGATTATCAGACAAAACTCAAACTGGAAGATTTAGTTTCAAAAACGCTTGAAGATTTCGGAAAAACCGCCATCCTTGTCACACATGACATTGGCGAAGCCATAGCCATGTGTGACCGAGTTTTCCTTTTTTCACCTAGTCCTGGAAGGATTCACAAAGTATTTCAAATGCCTGACGAACTTAGGAACATTTCCCCATTTGAAGCAAGAAATCATGAAGCATTTTCTGCCGTCTTCCAAACCATTTGGAAGGAGTTGGAATCACTTGAAACCAATTAAGAAGGACATTACACTCCTCCATAAAAACTATATTCACTCTTTAAAAATTGAAAAAAGATGGGTAAGATTCTACCAAATCATTATTTTCCTTTTATTTTTTAGCAGCTGGGAGATTTCTAGTCAACAAAAATGGATAGACCCACTTATCTTTAGTTCTCCATCGAGGATATGGAAATTATTAATCGAGAATATCCAAGATGGCTCCTTAGTCACACATCTAGGTGTAACATTAACGGAAACGATATTTGGCTTTATCCTAGGGACATTACTCGGAACTATATTAGCTGCCTTATTATGGTGGTCACCAATGCTTTCAAAAATTCTTGATCCTTATCTTGTCATCTTAAATGCTATGCCAAAAGTAGCTTTAGGTCCCATCTTAATTGTTGCTCTCGGACCAGGCTACCCATCGATCATTGCCATGGGGGCCATCATTTCCATTATCATTACGACAATTGTGGTTTATACATCTTTTAGGGAGGTAGACCCCAATTATCTGAAGGTTCTTCAAACTTTTGGAGCGACCCGATTACAGTGCTTTAAAGAAGCAATATTACCTGCCAGCTTCCCCACTATCATTTCTACATTAAAAGTGAATGTTGGCTTATCATGGGTAGGAGTCATTGTCGGAGAATTTCTTGTATCCTCCAAAGGACTTGGTTATATGATTATTTACGGCTTCCAGGTATTTAACTTCACCCTCGTGTTTTTATCGCTTTTGGTGATTGCTGTGATTGCAACGATTATGTATCAGCTTGTTGAACTTCTGGAGAGAAAAATTATCAAGGAATAGCGGCTTATTATTCATTTGTCGCTATTCTTTTTGCTTTTTATGTATTTCAAACATTCTTCCACCACTTGGTCTTTCATAATAAAACTATATTCGTTCCCAAAGCGCTCCTGCAGTATATCCCCTTTAATGAGGACAGGCCCATCTGTCTCATAATATTCGTTTGTTTCACTTATGTTAGCAATCTCCCCCCAAAAGACAGCCTTTACAAAAGACTCCTTATCGCTGGTGACCCGATATTGGGCAATTTTCCTCATTGACATTAATGCTGCCCCAGTTTCTTCATAAACCTCCCTCCTTGCTGCTTCTTCGAGTGTTTCACCTTCTTCTACCTTTCCCCCAGGAAACTCTAGTCCTCGGCTTTTATGTTTTGTTAATAGCCAGGTATCCTGATATTGGCAGATAATAAAAACATGCTTAGCACTACCCTTGAAAGCATTTTCATTAAAGGAAAGTTCGACCGTATGACCGTAACAATCTAAAAATTGTTTCATCCTATCCCCGCCTTAACATTATCTCTCATTTTATTATAATCGAAAAAACGGAAAATCCTTATTATTAGGACTTTCCGTTTTAAGTCATTCTTCTTTTGGTAAAATATTCATCGATTCAATATGGCTTTTTGCCTCTTTATCACCTAGTTTATAAATCATTCCATACACCTGTTGGATCGTATTGTCATAGGCATCATTTTCACGGTCGTAATGATATTGAACATATGGGACATGGGCTCGGAAAAAATTTTGCCATTCTGTCGAATAATTTTGGTCAAACAGCTCCCGCAGCTGAGTTATTTCCTCGTTATTGGCTTCGATTTTATAACTCCAAGTAGAACTCGTTGCACTTTGAAATATACCGCCGGTTCCTAAGTCTATATAATAGGTCTTCTTTTGCTCATCCATTCTGTCATCCCCTTACAAATCATTACTTAAAATTTCCCACAATCAATAAAATTTTATTCTCTTTCAAATTTCGACCCATTTTTTAAAATGGGTTGAGGTATAATTGTCATAATATTAAGAAAATAGATTTAGTATAATTCTTGATTACATTTGTTTCACGGAATTAGAGGATATTTTTTATTATTAAGGGAATTGAATAAGTAAGGAAAAAATAAAATGATTGGGAGGTGAACAGAATGAAGATTGTGGATGAATTATTTGAAATGTATCGCAACAAATTGACTGGGGATGAGGAAGATATTGATATGCTTGCATTTGCCTTCCTAGAAGAGATGTCACAGGAAGATCTCCTCCATTTAATCCAAGAGATGGATAAACAGGAATTATATAATTTGATGGGTCTTTATTTAATCGAAACCTTGAAAGGTAAATTTGCGCAAGAAGAATATGGTCAGCAGCGTACAAATACTTATTATCCTAGAAATATCCATTGATTATTACATACTAGTATAAGGAAACTGTGTCGACGCAGTTTCCTATTTTTATGCTAAAATGGAAGAGGAAGGGGGAGAGAAATATGACTACTGTGCTTGTTGTCTGTATTATTATCGTCATTGTTGTTCTTTTGTTGGCTGTTATTACGACCTCAAAGGCATATACCTTTAAGCATACTGTTGACCCGATTGACGATAATCCTTATTTAAACAATGAGGAAACAGAGGAAAAACAACCATAAAAAATTCCTATTCGCTGTGAATAGGAATTTTTATTTTATGCGAATACTTGCTTAAGATCTTCTTTGCTTTGATCGAGCCAGAAACGCATTAAGCGTTTTGCCCCTTCTAGATCATGAAGCTTTGCCTGACCGCATTGTCTTTCATTTGCTGCAGGGATATCGATTATTTCAACAGCGTCCTTCATTGTATCTTCAAGGAGATCAATGATTTCTTCCACTGTTGGTTCACCGCTGACAACTAAATAATAACCTGTTTGACAGCCCATTGGTGAAATATCAATAATATCAAAGTGATCATATTTTTCCGAATGCTTGCGGATATTGAAGGCAAGCAGATGCTCCAATGTATGAATGGCATCTGGCTTCATTGCTTGTTTATTTGGCTGACAAAAACGAATATCATATTTATTTACAACACCGTCACTACCTACCTTATGAACACCACAGTGTCTAACATAAGGGGCTTTAACCGCATTATGGTCTAAATCAAAGCTTTCAACTGAAGGCATTAAGTATCACTCCTTTTCAAATCTAAAACTATCATACTATAAATTCCGAGTTTTTTCATCTACTTAGTTATATTTAACAAATTAGTCGTTTCTATGTTATCTTTTAATTAATCATCTGAAAGGAGTACCCCAATGCTCAAAAAGATTTTTATTGCCATCATCCGTTTTTATCAAGTTGTCATCTCACCAATAAAACCGCCCACATGCCGCTTTTATCCAACCTGCTCTCATTATGGCTTAGAAGCTGTTCAGCGTTTTGGCGCTGTGAAAGGCGGCTGGTTAACCATAAAACGAATCTTAAAATGCCATCCCTTCCATCCAGGCGGAGTTGATCCTGTACCTGAAAAGAAACAGCCTTAGCTTTGATAGCCGTCGACAACTAAATCGAGCCTGCCGGTTGCAGGGTCGATCACAAGTCCATGAATCGGTACACCGTTTGGCATTAATGGATGATTTTTTATTACTCCAACGCTATGTTCCACACTCTCGGTCACATTATCAAAACCATGCAGCCATTTTTTTATATCTATTCCGGAGTAAGTCAAAGTATCAATCGTTTCATCTGTGACTCCTCTACTTTTCATACTTTCAATGACAGGATCAGCCTTTAAACCACTCATACCGCAATCATGATGAGCAATAACGAGGACCTCTTCTGCTTGTAACTGATAAACAGCAATTAATATACTTCGCATAATACTCCCAAACGGATGGGACACGAGCGCGCCTGCATTCTTAATCGTTTTTACATCACCATTCCCTAAATTCATCGCTTTGGGCAATAATTCCAACAGTCTCGTATCCATACATGTAAGAATGACCATTCGCTTATTCGGAAATTTCGTTGTTTCATACTTCTCATATTCTCGTTTTTCCACAAATTGCTGATTATAATCTAGAATTTCACTTAATAAGGACATATTTAAACCACCTTTCTTTTTTTAAGCATACATAACCTAAGTCCATATCATCAAATATTATACTTGCATTTTATATATTTTTTTTGTAAGATACATAGGGAAATCGGAATCGTTCCGTATTATGCAGTTATTTATTATTTGAATTCTAAAAATTTTTGTACAATAAATCGTAATAACTCCGATTTATTACTTTTCAGAAGGAGCATTTATGAAAAAAATAATTATTTTTCTATCTTTACTCTTACCTTTCATTCTTGTATTATCCGCCTGTACGAAGGAAGAACAATCGCCAAATGGTAAAGACCAATTAACCCTTTACACCACTGTCTTTCCTCTTCAATATTTTGCTGAAAGAATTGGTGGAAAATACGTCAATGTTGACACTATTTATCCTCCTGGAGCAGATGAACATACATTTGAACCATCGCAAAAGGATATGATGGAATTAGCTGATTCAGACTTGTTTTTCTATATTGGTTTAGGATTAGAAGGTTTCGTTGAAAGCGCAAAGAAAACGTTAAAAAACGAAAACGTTACTTTAGTGGCAACGGCAGACAACCTTGATTTAGCTGAGGAAGAGCATCATGAGGAAGAAGGAGAGCATCATGAGGAGGAAAGCGACGAAGAACACGTCCATGATGTTAACCCACATGTCTGGCTCGATCCACTCTACTCCAAAGAGATGGCCTTAGTAATGCGTGATGCATTGATCAAAAAGATGCCAGAAAAAAAAGCATTATTTGAAGAAAATTTCCAACAGCTTGCAACGGAATTAGAAGCGCTAAACCGTGAGTATGAAGAAACAATCTCGATAGCAAAACATAAACAAATGATTGTCACCCATGCAGCATTCGGCTATTGGGAACAGCGTTATGGCATTGAACAGATTAGCATTTCTGGACTATCAACCTCCAATGAACCATCACAGAGAGAATTAGAAAAAATTATTTCCTTGGCCGATCAAGAAGGATTGCAGTATATCCTGTTCGAACAAAACGTCCAATCAAAACTTGCTGAAATCGTTCAAAAGGAAATCGGAGCACGAGCACTTCCGATTCATAATTTAGCGATTTTAACAAAGGAAAATATAAGTGACAATGAAACTTATTTTTCACTAATGAAACAAAACTTGGAATCATTAAATACTGCGCTAAACAATTAACAAGCTTACCTAATGTTTACTCGAATGAGTAGCCACTAAACTTCAAAAGCTATATCTGTATTACGAATCTGATGAAGGAGTGATACAGATGGCACAGGACGTATTATGTGAGGTAAATAACTGTACTTTTTGGGCAAAAGGAAATAAATGCAGTGCGGAAAGTATTTATGTTGTCAGCCATAAAGGAAAAACGGCTGATACAAATCAAGAAACAGATTGTAAAACTTTTGAACCGAGTGATATATAAACAAATAAACCAGGCAGTCAATTCTGCCTGGTTTATTTGTTTATATGAAATGTTTCTTTCATCAATAAGGTTTCCATTAATCTTTTTTGATTAATCTTATATCCAATTCCCGGAATAGTTGGGACAGTCACAAATCCTTTTTCAACGGTTACCTCAGGAACTATTAAATCTTCCTCCCAGAAACGATTGGACGCCGAAATATCACCGGGAATCGTAAAACCTGGCAGGGAAGCAAGGGCAATATTATGGGCACGTGAAACACCAAACTCGATCATTCCGCCGCACCAAACAGGTATCCCCTTTTCAAAACAATAATCATGGATTTTTTTTGCTTCCGTTAAGCCGCCTAGACGTCCTGCTTTAATATTGATTATTTTACAGCTCCCATTTTCAATTGCTTTACGAGCATCACCAAAGGAATTGATGCTCTCATCCAAACAGATAGGGGTCTTAATCTCATTCTGGAGAATCGCATGATCAATTATATCGTCTACGTCTAACGGCTGTTCAATCATCAGAAGGTTAAAATCATCAAGTGCTTTTATACGGTCTTTATCCGCTAATGTATAAGCAGAGTTTGCATCTGCCATAAGTGGAAGGGATGGATAAATCCTACGAATTTCCGTTAAAAACGAATAATCTTGTTTCGGATTAATTTTTACCTTGAATCTTTGATAACCTTCCTCTAAAAAAAGTTCAATTTGCCGTAGAGCTTTGTCGATCGAATCAGCTGCTATCACAACACCAGAAGCAATTTTTTCTTGCGTTCCCCCAAGAATCGATGAAAGTGGTTTATTCAACTGTTTTGCATGTAAATCCCAAATAGCCATCTCTAATCCTGCTTTAGCCATATTATTTCTTCTTACAGAGCTAAATAGATCTGAAACTTCATCTGGATGGTTTATTTGCTTCCTTTTGAGCATTGGAATTAAGATATCACTTAGTATATGTAAGCTAGTTTTTACGGTTTCTTCCGTATACCAAGGAGTTGAAAAGGCAACACCCTCACCAAAGCCAGAATGCCCATCAGAATCAAGAACCTCAACAATAATCCCTTCGCGTTCCCTAACGGATCCTAAATGAGTTTGGAAAGGTAATTTCAGGGGCATTTTAATGACATGAAGCTTTACGGCAGAAAGTTTCATTCCTTCACCTTGCCCTCTTTAAGGAGTTCTCCCAGCTTTCTTCGCAAGAGCTTTTTCGCAGCATTTCTTGGTAACTTGTCAATGAAGTAATAATGTTTCGGAACTTTGTATTTGGCCAAACGTTGTAAGCAGAATTGTTGTAAGTCGTTAGCAGTCACCATTGCCCCGGGTTTCCTTACAACAAATGCGACAGGTACCTGTCCCCAGGTTTCACTTTCTACACCCGTTATTCCAACTTCTTCTACATCAGGATGGGCCAAAATAACAGATTCAATCTCAGCAGGATAAATATTTTCACCACCAGAGATGATTAAATCAGAGCGGCGGTCAAGGACAAATAAAAATCCGTCTTCATCCAAATAACCAATATCTCCTGTAGAGAACCAGCCATCTTGAAATTTTTCCTTTGTGGCATCTGGGCGATTTAAGTACCCGATTGTGACATTTGGACCCTTTACTACAATTTCACCGGCTTCCCCTGGTTCAGCAGCTTGTCCTTGTTCAGTTCTTATCTGTAGTTGAGAAAGGAACAATGGTTTACCCGCAGATCCAAGCTTGCTGATACTGTATTCTGGGGAAAGAGTTACAATTTGTGAAGCGGTTTCGGTCATACCGTATGTTTGGAAAACAGGTATTTCTTTTTGTTTACATGCCTCTAAAAGCGGTAAAGGTGCTGGCCCACCACCAAGGAGCATACAGCGGAACTGTGAAGGAAGCTGTGAATCTTTTAGGGCTTCAATGACCCTAGAAAGCATTGTTCCTACCACAGACATAATGGTTACCTGTTTATTTGTGATATCAGCTATTGTTCTTTGTGCGTCAAAACTTTCATGAAGAACCACTGGCATTCCATATATAACACTGCGCATTAAGATCGAATAGCCGCTAATGTGAAAGAGTGGCACACTGCATAGCCAGCAGTCAGTTTCTGTAATACCAAGATTCAACGCTGATCCGACAGCACTCCCCAAGTGATTACCAAAAGTTTGGATAACCCCTTTCGGCTTACCAGTTGTACCAGAAGTATACATAACAGTACAAACATCATCTAAACTAATTTCATCTTGTATAACTGTCTCGTTTATTGGAGACATGAAGAGCTCTTGTTTGACTATTTTCTTAATCTCGACTTTGACTCCCGATAAATCTGATTCGGTGATGAGGAATTCAGCGTTTGAATCGTGTAGCTGCCAAGCTATTTCCTCAGGCGAAAGCCGATTATTTAATATAACCGCATGTACACCCATTAGCTGTAAGGCATAAAGAATCACAACCGTATCAAGGTGATTTTTTAATAGTACACCGGCATATTGTTTTTTCCTCAGCCCATATCCTTGCAGCTGGCCAGCGGTATCATACGCTCGCTCGAAAAGCTCCTTGAATGTTAACGATTTTTCTTGAAAATAAACTGCCACCCGGTCCGGTGTCAGGAAAGCTCTCTTCTTTAAAAAATTGGGCATCGTTTCATGTAGCATAAAAATCTTCACCTTCTTTATAATAAGCAAACAGCCTGATGGAGACCATCAAGCTGTAAGAGAATCGATTAAGAAATCAAGGGAAACGAGGGAATTGACCAAAGTCAGGCTTGCGCTTTTCTTTGAATGCGTCTCGGCCTTCTTTCGCTTCGTCAGTTGTATAATAAAGCAATGTTGCATCTCCAGCGAATTGCTGAATTCCCGCTAGTCCGTCTGTATCTGCATTGAATGCCGCTTTTAAGAAACGTAAAGCAGTTGGACTCTTTTCAAGCATTTCCTCACACCATTTAATCGTTTCCTCTTCGACTTGCTCTAAAGGAACAACTGTATTTACTAAGCCCATATCCAGTGCTTCCTGAGCATTGTATTGGCGGCATAAATACCAGATTTCACGAGCTTTCTTATGACCAACGATTCGTGCAAGATAACCAGAACCATAACCAGCATCAAAGCTTCCTACCTTTGGTCCTGTTTGTCCAAATCTAGCATTATCCGCTGCAATCGTTAAATCACAACAGATATGAAGAACATGTCCACCACCGATTGCATATCCTTTTACCATTGCCACTACCGGTTTTGGAATCACTCGAATTAAACGTTGCAGATCAAGAACATTTAAACGTGGAATTTGATCATCTCCAACATAACCGCCATGTCCGCGGACACTTTGGTCTCCACCTGAACAAAATGCCTTATCTCCGGCACCTGTTAACACGATAACACCTACATTTGAATCATCGCGGGCATAGGCAAAAGCATCAATTAATTCCATAACGGTCTTTGGTGTAAATGCATTATGTACATGAGGACGGTTGATCGTGATTTTCGCAATACCGTTATATGTTTCATACAAAATTTCTTCGTATTTGCGTACTGGAATCCATTCTACTGTCAAAATAAAAACCTCCTTTATGATAATTCGACAAAGTCACTTACTATTGTACCAAATTTTTCTGCTTCTTCCACATGAATTGCATGTCCCGCATTTTTTATGACGATCCATTCGGCATTTCTCATTTGTTTTTGCATTCTTTCTGCTATGTCGCAGAACTTTTTATCTTTTTCACCGGTTAACAATAATACCTCACATGGCAGCTCCATTAATGGAGCTCCCCACCAAGAGGGCTGTGAACCAGACCCCATCCCTAATAAACTATTGGCTAATCCTTGAGGCGAATTGGATAACCGTTGGCTGCGAATAGAATCCTTTATTTGTTTTGGAAGAATTGCCATCGATGAGAAAAGAGGAATCGCTTCCCAATACTCAACAAATTTCTTTATTCCTTGATCGATTATAAAAAAGGCAAGTTCACCGTCTTTCGTGCGGCGAAGCTGTCTTTCTTCCTCTTGTTCAAGTCCAGGTGAGGCACTTTCTAAAATAAGCTTTCTAACCCTCTCAGGAAAAAGTACCGCAAAGGTCAACGCAAGCCTTCCCCCCATGGAATACCCAAGGAGATCTACTTGATCAATTGATAATTGATCTAGCATTTGTTTCAAATCGGTAGCTGCTGCTTCAATTTGATAGCGATTAAGCTCATTCGGCGATTCTGTTTTACCATGTCCAATAATATCTGGAATAATGATTTTGGAATGACGGCTCCAGCGATTACTGAATGGCCTCCAAGTAGAAGTATCTCCTGTAAAACCATGGAGGAGCAAGAGCGGAAATCCATCACCATATATTTCGACATGATAACAAATTCCGTCAATGGCTATCATCATTCCTCGTCACCTTTGACAAAATTTGATATTTCCCGGGAAACTATACTCCAAAATTCGCGGTGTTCCTTCAAATTACTGTCTCTATTTGTATTTAATTCATATACATGAATCCCACTGTTATCTTGAGCTTGCTTCATGACAGTATCAAAATGATCCCAGTTGTTAATTTTAGAATAGTTTCCGTTAAACATTTTTACCGCATGCTCAAATTCGATATCTAATGGTGTGCCAAACAACAATTCAAAATTTTTCGGATGCTGCGATTGAGGAAGAAATGAAAAGATTCCCCCGCCATTATTATTGATTAAAATAATATGAATATCGATACCGTATAGCTTGGCCGCTATTAACCCATTTAAATCATGGAAAAAGGTTAAATCCCCTAAAACTAGATACAATGATTTTGAATATAATGCCGCGCCTAACGCAGTAGAAACCGTACCATCAATGCCATTAGCTCCTCGATTAGCGAGGACTTTAATGGATTTATTATTATTAGTAAAGAAACTGTCTAAGTCTCTAATCGGCATACTATTGCCGACAAAAAGCGTAGCACCCTCAGGCAGGATATCGGCCAAATGATAGAATAGACGCCCTTCACTTAGCGAAGTAATATCATTCATGAGCGTCATATTGTCTTTCGTAAGAAGATTCAAGTTCTGCCATTTTTTTAGATATCCATTCGTATTTTCTGGTTCAATAATGTCCAACAGCTTTTCACAAAAATTCGTCTCATTGCTGAATATCATTTCTGTTGATAAGGCAGCAGGATCTCGCCAGCCTCCCGCACCGTCAATCACATATTGCTCCGCTTCGTGATTTTCCTTTAAAAAGATCGTTAAGGCTTTTGATATCGGCATCGCTCCAAATCGAATCACCACATCAGGCTTTAAATAGGATTTGGCATCTTCATTTCTTAAAAATGTATCATAGGTTTCCATTATATTTTCAAGATTATGATTACCGCTTCTCAGCTGTGACAAAGGATCCGCTAAAATTGGATACTTTAACTTAGCAGATAATTGAGTAACCCTTTCGGTAAACGTCTCATCAGCTACATTTCCACAAACAATAATCCCCTTTTCTTTGCCCTTCAGCTTTGAAGCTAATTCCTTAATTTGCCTATCGTTTATCGTAAGCTCTCCATTTCGAACATGGACGTAGCCTTCTGGACGTTCGCCCAGTTGAAACAGGTTATCATCTAATTTTGGGATCAGTGGTTCCCGGAAAGGAAAGTTCAAATGAACTGGACCGGCCGGTGCCTGGATGGCAATGGCAGTAGCACGAGCGCAAACCGTCCTTGCATAACGAATAATTTCATTATTTTTCTCAGGTAAAGCCATCTCCGCAAACCATTTAACATGATGACCATATAGATGAATTTGATCGATTGCCTGTGGAGCACCTACCTCTCTCAACTCATGCGGCCGATCTGCTGTTAGCACAAGTAATGGAACACGTGAGTAACGGGCTTCCACAATCGCTGGAAAATAATTAGCAGCTGCCGTACCAGATGTACATAATATCGCAACAGGTCTGTCCGTTACCTTTGCTATCCCTAAGGCAAAGAAGGCTGCTGAACGTTCATCCACGTGAATATGCAATTTTAATCCAGGATGTTCCGCCATGACCATTGCCATCGGGGTTGATCTTGACCCCGGACTGACAACAATATCTGTCACTCCTGTTTGCACTAATTCTGCAACAAAGGCAGCAATATAAGCTGTTAAAGATTCTTGATGATTCATTTAATTTCCTCCAAGCGCCCGCAGCATCGGTCTAAATTTCAAGCTTGTCTCTTGGTATTCGCTTTCTGCATCTGAATCCGCTACGACTCCACATCCAGCAAATAACGATGCTTCTTCCCCCTGAATTAGACCTGATCGAATTGAAACTGCAAATTCACCGTTCCCACGGTAATCCAGCCAGCCAAGTGGTGCTGCATAGAAACCTCTGTCCAGCGTCTCGACTAATCTAATCTTTTCAATGGCCTCTTGTTTAGGAAGCCCGCCAAGAGCCGGGGTTGGATGCAGCCTTTCAACCAATGCTAGTATTGAAGCATTCTCCTCACACTTTCCAATCACCGGAGTGTAAAGATGTTGGATATCCCTTACTTTCATTAGTTGTGGCTTATCCGGAAGAATCACTTCCTTACATGACTCCTCCAAGGCTTCCTTAATCATCTCAACGACGTAGGCATGTTCTTTAAGATTTTTCTGATCATTTAATAACAATTGACCTAAGTTACGGTCTTCCTCTTCAGTTTTCCCACGAGAAATGGATCCAGCTAGACAGGTCGAAAATACATTTTCAGCCTGTTTTTTTACAAGCCTTTCTGGTGTAGCACCAACAAAACAATCTCCGTTGGATTCAAAAGCAAAAATAAAGCTTTCATGTTGTTGATCATAAAGACTTTCTAACACAACATCGACTGGAACATGATGATCAAAATATAATCTAAGTTCCCTGGCGAGGACGACCTTTTTTAAAGGTCCATTCTTTAACTCCTTCACCAATTCTTCCACGGTCTGTTTCCAATTTAGTGGAGCAATCTCCTCTGATTTAAGGAGTTTTACCTCATTTACTTTGGAATTTTGATTTAATGACTGTAAAAGTTCCGTCCGCTCGGCAAATATTTTTTCAAATAATGTCAAATCATCATTAGGAGTACAGATGATATTTGTAGTTAAGTATGTCTCATCTTTTATCCTTGATAACATATATTTTGGAATATGAAATAATGAATCGGCAAATTTTGACCATAGTACCGACTTTTCTTTCAGTGGATCAAAGGAAAATCCACCAAACATCAACGGTCCGATTCCATTTTCCTTGTATGGATTCAACACAATACTATCTTGTAAAAATTTTTCCCACTCTTCTTGAACATGAAAAAAGCGGTCAGTAGCCTGATCCGACTGAATTTGTTTTGATATGCCAAGTCCAATAAGTACAATATCCTCCGCAGGGTCCTTCCAATAAAAGCGTTCCCCTAGAAAGCGCTCTCTTCCACTATTGAAAAAAGATAGAGGGTTAATCGTCTCGATTTTTTGTACTTCACTGATTAACATAGGCCTGCCTGCATTTTTTGCTCGTTTAACAGCCAATAGACCCCTTTCCATTAATTCCGTTTCCTGAATGGTAACCAAACAAATCCCTCCAAAACAGCCGAAAATGACTGTTATCCATTCATATTAAATCCTTTTTTAATATACTACTCTCATTGTAAAGAAGCCAGTAATGATTGTCACTACTAAAGCTCTTTCATCTATTATATATCATAACATTCATATCGGATTGAAATTGAAAATATTCGTTAATTTCATTTTCTCTCGAATGACGCATTACTAATCAGACAGGAATTATCTACTAAATAATCTAATTAAATTTCATTGACACTCATCATCCAATTCAAATACACTTATGGTTGGAAATAATCTATAACCAATAGAAAATAAATAGAATAAGTAGAATATCATTGAAGGGAGATTAGAGAATGCAGCCCAATATTCAACAACATTCAAAACCTGCTCTCGAGTCGAATCGCGGATTTCAAGTTTGGTGGCAAATGACAAGGCCCCATACGTTAACCGCCTCTTTTGTTCCAGTTTTTCTCGGTACTGCATTGGTACTAGAGCATGGAAGAATACAATTGGATCTATTCATTACGATGTTAATCGCAAGTTTGCTCATTCAAGCAGCAACCAATATGTTTAATGAATATTATGATTTTAAACGAGGGCTTGATAATGAACACTCTGTAGGGATTGGCGGATCCATTGTCCGGGATGGAATTAAGCCAAAAACGGTTATGCAGCTGGCATTAAGCCTATATAGTATCGCCTTGCTTTTAGGGGTTTATATTTGTATGAACTCAAGCTGGTGGCTTGCTTTAGTTGGACTTATTTGTATGGCTTTTGGTTACTTATACAGCGGTGGACCGCTTCCGATTGCCTATACTCCATTTGGCGAATTATTTTCTGGTTTTTTCATGGGAATGCTTATTACCCTAATTACATTCTTTATTCAGACAGGAACAGTTACCACTAATAGCATCCTTGTTTCTATTCCTATTTTAGTCCTAGTTGGAGCGATTAATTTTTCAAATAATATTCGTGACCGCGAAGGAGATAAAGAAAATGGCCGTAAAACATTGGCCATACTTTTAGGAAAAGGTAAATCAGTCAATTTATTAGCAATTATGTTCGCATTTTCTTATCTGTGGGTTTTGGGTCTTATTATTTATGATGTCATCTCAATCTGGACAGCACTTGTCATATTGAGTGCACCTAAAGCTATCAAAGCAATTAAAAACTTTAAATCAGGAACATTGCCAATCCAAATGGCACCAGCGATGAAGGCTACTGCCCAAACCAATACAATCTTTGGGCTCCTGCTCGGGATCGGTATCTTTATCGGTTATTTTGTATCTTAATTAAAAAGCTGCTGCCAAATTTAGTTGGCAGCAGCTTTTATTATAGGGATTTTATTCCCCATATCTCATCCGCGTACTCTTTAATCGTTCGGTCACTTGAAAAATAACCGGCATGGGCAATATTTATCAAGCATTTCCTTTGCCAAAGCTTCTGATCTTTAAAGGATTCACCGATTTTATGCTGAATATCCGCATAAGGGGCAAAGTCCTTTAACACAAAATATTGATCATTTTCTTCTAATAAGGAATCAAAAATTGGTTCAAATTCATTGAAAACATCCGGGAAAAAGCCGTTCACAAGTTGATCAACAGCCTGCTTGATCCTGCTTTCATGATGATAATACACTTTTGATTGATAGCCGCCATATTTGTTGTAATGCAGCACATCATCGGCTGAAAGTCCGAAGGTAAAGATATTATCATCCCCGACTAATTCATGAATTTCTATATTTGCCCCGTCTAAGGTTCCGACTGTTAGTGCACCATTTATCATGAATTTCATATTACCTGTCCCAGAAGCTTCCTTGCTGGCGGTTGAAATCTGTTCACTTAAATCTGAGGCAGGAAAGATTTTTTCCGCAAGTGAAACGCGATAGTTTTCAAGAAATACAACCTTCATTTTATCGCCAATCACAGGATCATGATTCACTTTATCTGCAACAGTATTAATTAATTTTATTATTTTCTTTGCATAATAATAGCCGGGTGACGCTTTGGCTCCAAAGATAAATACCCTCGGAACGATGGAAAAGCTAGAATCCTCTTTCAGGCGGTTATAGAGGTACATGATATGTAGAACCTTCAGAAGCTGTCTTTTATAGGCATGCAGGCGTTTTACCTGAACATCAAAAATGGCCTCAGGATTGACGATAACCCCATTTTTACTTGCAATGATTTCAGCAAGCCGCTGTTTATTTTGATTTTTTATCGCTAGTAACTGGTTAGTGAACGAGGAATCATTTTCATATTTAAGCAATTGAATTAACTCTGTTGGCGACTGGATCCATGCAGTACCGATGGATTCTGATATTAATGTGGATAAAGCAGGATTTGCCTTATATAGCCAACGCCGATGAGCAATTCCGTTAGTTTTATTATTAAATTTTTCCGGGAACAGCTGATAGAAATGATTCATTTCTCGTTTTTTCAAAATTTCCGTGTGAAGCTTTGCTACCCCGTTAACACTAAAGCTGCCAACAAGCGCTAAATGAGCCATCTTTACAAATCCATCTGCAATGATTGCCAGCCCGCTTATTCGCTCCCAATCACCTGGGGACTGATCCCATAGCTCCTGACAAAAGCGTTCATTGATTTCTTCGACAATCATATAGATCCTTGGTAATAATGGCTGAAAGATATGAATCGGCCATTTTTCAAGCGCTTCGGATAAGGTAGTATGATTCGTATAGGATATCGAGTGCTTTGTAATATGCCATGCTTGATCCCAATCCATCCCTTCCTCATCAAGCAGGATTCTCATAAGTTCCGGTATCGCCAAAACAGGATGCGTGTCGTTAATATGGATACAAACATGGTGGTGAAAATCCTTTAAATGACCATGCTGTTTACGGAACGATTTAATAATCGATTGAATCGAGGCAGATACGAGAAAATATTGCTGCTTCAACCGTAATATCTTCCCTTCATCATGGGTATCGTCTGGATATAAAATTTCCGATACGGCTTCCGTTTCTCTTTTGTATTTTAATATATCTTGATCAATCGGAAATTGTGAAGGCTCTGCATTCCATAACCTCAATGTATTAACGGTTTTAGATTGATAACCAATCACCGGCATATCATGAGGCACAGCCGTTACCGTTTCTGCATTCAAATGTTGAAATACTAGACGGCCATTTTCCGTTCTTCCTTCAACCTTCCCCCAGAATGAAATTTTGACGGCCAAATCCGCTTTGCGGACTTCCCAGACATTGCCGCTTCTTAACCATTGCTCTGGAAGCTCCACTTGATAACCATCAACGATTTTCTGTTCAAAGAGACCATGTTTATAACGAATTCCATGCCCATGTCCTGGAAGGTTAAGCGAGGCAAGCGAATCTAAAAAACAGGCGGCTAATCTCCCTAAGCCGCCGTTTCCTAAGCCTGCATCTGCTTCTAACTCTTCCAATCGGCTCAAATCTATCCCAAGATCATGGAGCCCTTCTTGTACCGTTTCTTCGATCCCTAGATTGATTAAATTCTGTCGTAAAAGTTTCCCCAACAGGAATTCGATCGATAAGTAATAAACCTGTTTTCCAGTCGAATCAAGGTAACGCTCATTTGTTTTGATCCAATCGTTGCTAACGAACTCACGAATCATAACACCGAGTGTTTGATAATGATCTCGTTCTGTACTCTCGGAAAAGCTTTTACCACAGACCATCTCAAGTCTTTTTAAAAAAATAATCTTAAAGTCTTTCGGATTAGAAAACATGAGTTTCACTCCTCGAAGCCAGCTCTGCATAAAGCTGGTTATATCTAAATGCAGACTGAGCCCAGCTATTATCCATTTCCATTGCCTTTTGAACGATTGCTTCCCATGTATGGTGATGATAAAAGCTCAATGCTCTTTTTATTGTATAGAGCATATCATGGGCATTAAAATGGCTGAACGAAAACCCATTCCCCTCACCGGTTAATTCATTCCATGATTGGACCGTATCATTTAGGCCCCCTGTTTCGCGGACAATCGGAACTGCACCATATCTCATCGCAATCAATTGACCAAGGCCGCATGGTTCAAATAGTGATGGCATTAAGAATAAGTCAGCCGCGGCATACAGCCTATGTGCTAAGTTTTCATTAAAACCAATGTGAACCTTTAATTTTTCAGGATAAATACTTGCTGCCTGTCGGAAGTACTCTTCATATTCATAATCACCTGTTCCTAGCATGATAACTTGAATATCTTCCTGTAAAATTTCACGAAGCACGCATCTAACAAGATCAAATCCCTTTTGCTTTGTCATCCTTGAAATCATAACCATTAGCGGTGTATTCGCCCGCACTGGCAATCCAAAGGATTTTTGAATTTCCCGCTTATTTACTGCCTTCTTTTGAATAGATGCAGTTTTATAGGTTTGATAAATGAGTGGGTCATCAGCAGGATTATAGAATTTATCATCAATCCCATTTAGAATACCAATCAAATCCTCTTCTCTTGCTCTTAATAGTCCATCCAGCTTTTCTCCAAATTGCGGTGTTTGGATTTCCTGCTTATAGCTTGGACTTACGGTGGTTATTTTATCGGCGGCTACAAGAGCCCCCTTCATAAAATTAACATTTCCATAAAACTCTATATTTTCTGGATGGAATGCTGCATTATCTAATCCAAGTAGGTCACTTAACGTTTCTTTTGGAAAAATCCCCTGGAATTGCAGATTATGAATCGTGAACACAGTCCGAATCAGACAATAGTCTTTGCGCTTGTAATATTCCGTTCGCAAAAGAAATGGAATCATCGCGGTATGCCAATCATGGCAATGAAGGACATCTGGATAAAAATCAAGATGGGCTAAAGCTTCCAACACGGAACGATTAAAAAAGGCAAACCGTTCACCATCATCGTAATAACCATAAAGCCCTTCTCGCTTAAAATAATACTCATTATCTACAAAATAATAAGTTACTCCTTGGTAGGTTAGTTCTTCAATCCCACAATATTGATTTCTCCAGCCGACGGCAACGGTGAATTCTTTTATTTTTTTCATTTGTGCTTTATCTTTTTCCGCTATCGTGCCGTATTTAGGGAGAATAACTCTTACATCTGTTCCAAGACTTTTTAGTTCTTTTGGAAGAGAGCCGGCCACATCGGCAAGCCCTCCTGATTTTGCAAATGGACCACATTCGGATACAGCAAATAATACTTTCACGAATTCATCAACGCTCCTTGTTTCGTACCCTTCTTTACAACAAAAGGATCTCTCTCGGTTCCAATCAAGCTAATCCCTGATTCCACTTTAACGTCTTTATCTAAAATTACATTCTCTAGATAACAGTTCTCGTCAATTTGGCATTTCTGCATAATGATACAGTTTTTAAGAACGGATCCTTTACCTATTTTGACTCCTCGGGAAATGATACTGTTTTCTACCGTTCCACTAATCAAGCAGCCGTTTGCGATCATAGCATTTTGTACAGTAGCTCCCTTTAAGTAACGCGTTGGAGGTTCATCCTTTACTTTTGTAATGATTGGCTGTTCTTTTAGGAATAATTGTTTCCAAACATCTTGCTTTAATAAATTCATACTAGTAGAAAAATAATTTTCTATCGATTGAATCTTCACCGCATAGCCACTATATTCATAGCGGCAAATATTGAAAAGACGATCTGGTTCTAGAACTACATCTTTCATGCATGTATATCCTGTTTGGAATCTTGTTTCAATTAACTTTATCAGCAAGGAGGTTTTAATTAAATACATCTCCATTGGCATACCGTTTTCGTGATAGATTTCCGTTATATCACAGCCTGATTCCCTGTGCCATTCTAAGATTGGACGGAAATTCATATTAAATACAGTATATGAATTCGCGATAATCGAATACTCCTGAGTGCTTCGATAGAAAAAATCTAGATTGGCACCAAAATTTTCAAATGAGCCAATACGATTTCGATCGTGGTCCACAATCGGGGTTGGAAAGAAGAAGAGTCCATCACGTTTGCGATTTAAGTCCCAATTCTTACCTGATCCTAAATGATCCATTAACGACCGATAGGTCATTTTCGGAAAAATGGCTACACTTCTTATCCCTGAATTCACCATATTTGAAAGAACAAAATCAATAAGACGATAGCGGCCTGCAAACGGCAGAGCTGCTAGGGAACGGTGTGTCAAAAGTTCCTCCAAATCACCATGATAAGTAGTTGCATCTATAACGCCTAACAGCTTTCTTTTCAAGAATAGTCCCCCTCCTATATATTAAACAACAGGATATAACCCGTTTAACATTTCTTTCGTTACGAGAATAATTTCATCATCCAATGAACGAATCACGGTTCCATCTGGAATCATAACATCACAGGGGACGATTGCTTTTTCAATCCTAACGTTCTCACCAATAATGGCATCCGGCATAATAACGGATTCTTTAATGATTGATCCTTTGCCAACACTCACCCCTTGAAAAAGAACTGACTTATCAATTTCTCCTTCAATGGTACAACCTTCATTAATGAGCGATTCTTTCACAAGCGCTTCAGGTGATATATACTGCGGCGGACGGTTAGGATTGACGGAGTATATCCTCCAATCATGATCAAATAAATCCAAATCACATTGTTCATTTAATAAATCCATATTGGCTTCCCATAGGCTCTGAACTGTTCCTACATCCTTCCAATACCCTTTAAATGGATAAGCAAATAACTTCTTGTTTTCTTCTAGCAGCATTGGAATGATATCCTTACCAAAATCGTGACTAGATTTAGAGTTGCGAGCATCCATTTCCAAATATTCCTTAAGTATGTTCCAGCTAAAAATATAGATGCCCATTGAAGCAAGATTGTTCTTCGGGATAGCCGGCTTTTCCTCGAATTCTACGATTCTCATATCCTCGTTTGTATTCATAATGCCAAATCGGCTTGCTTCAACCCATGGCACTTCAATTAATGAAATCGTAGCATCTGCCCTTTTTTCAATATGATATTCAAGCATGCTCTCATAGTTCATTTTGTAAATATGGTCGCCTGAAAGGATCAATACATATTCTGGCTCGTATTGTTTTAAATAATTTAGATTCTGATAGATGGCACTAGCCGTTCCTGTATACCACTTTACTTCAGAGGATTCCGCGTAAGGAGGGAGAACGGTTACCCCACCATCCTTACGGTCAAGATCCCATGCACTTCCTATTCCAATATATGAATTTAGCAATAATGGCTGATACTGAGTTAACACTCCGACCGTATCAATACCCGAATTTGTGCAGTTACTTAAAGTGAAATCGATAATACGGTATTTTCCCCCAAAAGGTACAGCAGGCTTCGCTAAATCCTTTGTAAGCGAGTTAAGTCTGCTTCCTTTCCCTCCTGCCAATAGCATGGCCACGCACTTTTTCTTTCCCATTACCTTTTCTCTCCTTCCGTTTTTTCACCGGGCGAATAATTTGAAAACCAAATGGTGGTAATTTTATCTCAATTGAGTATGGCCTGCCATGAAAAGGCTCTTCGTAAGCCGTAATTTTCTTGTTATTGATCACTCCAGTACCGCCAAAATCTTGATGGTCACTGGTAAATGCCTCGCGAAACTCTCCAGATATAGGAACACCAATTTTATATTCAGGATAGCTGATTCCTGTAAAATTACAGACTATGATTAAAATATCTTTTTCGCTCTTGCCTTTTCGAATAAAAGAAAAAACTGATTGATGATGGTTGTTTACGTCAATCCATTCAAAACCGTCTTGCAAATGATCCAGTTCATAGAGTGCTTTCGAGCGCTTGTAAAACTTTGTTAATTGTTTAACATATTGGTCCGTTTTTTCGTGCATTTCATAGCCAAGAAGATGCCAATCTAACTGCTCCTTATCTTTCCATTCCGAAAACTGACCAAATTCAAATCCCATGAATAAAAGCTTTTTACCCGGGTGGGCGAACATATATCCCAGCAATAACCTTAACTGAGCAAACTTTTCCCAGTAATCACCCGGCATTTTGTCTAATAACGACTTTTTCCCATGGACCACTTCATCATGTGATAATGGGAGCATAAAATTCTCTGTAAAAGCATATAAAAGCGAAAACGTTACCTTTGAATGTACTCTTGAACGGTGGAATGGAGGAGTCTCCATATATTCCAAAATGTCATTCATCCAGCCCATATTCCATTTGTAATCGAATCCTAGTCCACCGTATTGTACTGGGGCAGTCACCTGTGGAAAGTCGGTAGAATCCTCACCTACAACTAAAACCGAAGGGTCATATTCATGAACTTCCTTGTTTAATTTCTTTAGAAAGTCTATACCAAATGGGTTTTCTTGTTTCCCATGTGAATTTGGCCAGTAGATAATGTTGGCCACTGCATCAATTCGAAAGCCATCAATATGAAAATAATCCATCCAATAAAATGCATTCGAGATAAGAAAGCTTTGGACTTCACCCTTACCAAGGTCAAAATTTGCCGTTCCCCAGATCCGATTTTCCCTGTCATACTCCGTACTATACGAGTATAGATGGGAGCCATCAAAACAATATAACCCATGGGCATCCTTACAATAATGTCCTGGCACCCAATCTAAAATGACACCAATTCCATGTTGATGACATTGATCAACGAAGTACATTAAGTCCTTTGGAGTTCCATACCTTGAAGTTGCTGAAAAGTACCCAGTTCCTTGGTAGCCCCAAGAGATATCAAGCGGATGCTCGATAATCGGTAATAATTCAATATGGGTAAATCCATGGTCTACCACGTATGGAATAAGTTCTTCAGCTAATTCTCGATAAGTTAAAAAATCTCCATTTTCTTGCTTTTTCCAGGATCCCGGATGCAGCTCATAAATAATCTGTGGCTCTGAGAGAATATTTTTTTTGCTTCGCTGTTGAATCCAATGCGTATCCTGCCATTCATATTGCTTTAAGGAATAGACAATCGAGGCTGTATTGGGCCTTAACTCGGAGTAGAACGCAAATGGATCTGCCTTTATTATCCTGTCTCCTTCTGCAGTTATAATCTCATATTTATAAAGGGAGCCCTCCATGTCTTCATCCACAATAAGTATCCATACACCCTCAGCGTTTACCTTATGTAGTGAGAAACCCTCACCATTCCAGCTATTGAAATCACCGACAAGCCGCACCTCTACGGCATTCGGAGCCCACAAACAAAATCGAGTAAATACCTTTTCGGAATCCCTCATTACGTGAGCACCAAATAGCTGGTGGCTTTGAAAAAGGTTTCCCTCATGAAATAAATGCAACTGATATTCAGTAGGATATAAAGTATTCACTGCCATTAATAACCTCATCCTCATAGAAAATATATATTACAAGTTCCAATTATAAGTGCAAAATTATCATATGCCTCCTAAAACTTTTTTATCTTTTCTGACAATAACTGATGTATGTTGCCACATTTGAGCATGACTTTACAGGAAAAAACAAAAAACGACATGAATTCCAGTCAATAGTCGACAAAAAAACATAAAGAATTTCAAAAAATTTTCAATAAAAATATTAAAAAATATTATTTGAAATGTGGAAAAAATCACGTCATTTTTTGGGGGTTATCAAGGAAATGTAAGCGGTATCAACAGATTGTAGAAGAAATCATATTTAAAAATATTATATTAGAAAAATTTTATTACATGAAAGTTTCACCATGATGATGTGGTGATGACTCAAAGTTTGGTTGTAATTTCGTCACATCAGAAGGGACTAATTGTTTTTAACTATAATGGGAGCATCTTGCTGCATTTCTGGGGTATCAATGGGGGGCATCTTCTCGAGTTGTTTATTTAATTGTTGTTTAGCAGGATGGCTTTGGTTTAGCGGTGATATTAGTACATATTCTGAAACAAAACAAAAAAACTGATGGCTAATTGTCATCAGCTTTTTTGTATGACCCCTACGGGATTCGAACCCGTGTTACCGCCGTGAAAGGGCGGTGTCTTAACCGCTTGACCAAGGGGCCTATATGGCGGAGAAGGAGGGATTTGAACCCTCGCGCCGGTTGCCCGACCTACACCCTTAGCAGGGGCGCCTCTTCAGCCACTTGAGTACTTCCCCATATGGCTCCGCAGGTAGGACTCGAACCTACGACCGATCGGTTAACAGCCGATAGCTCTACCACTGAGCTACTGCGGAATAATGAAAAATGGTGGGCCTAAATGGACTCGAACCATCGACCTCACGCTTATCAGGCGTGCGCTCTAACCAGCTGAGCTATAGGCCCATCAATGGAGCGGGTGATGAGAATCGAACTCACAACATCAGCTTGGAAGGCTGAGGTTTTACCACTAAACTACACCCGCGAATTACTATGGGGCGACTGATGGGAATCGAACCCACGAATGCCTGAACCACAATCAGGTGCGTTAACCACTTCGCCACAATCGCCATTACAGTATTTTCTTCAAAAATAAATGGTGGCTCAGGACGGAATCGAACCGCCGACACAAGGATTTTCAGTCCTTTGCTCTACCGACTGAGCTACTGAGCCACAATAAAATGGCGGTCCCGACCGGGATCGAACCGGCGATCTCCTGCGTGACAGGCAGGCATGTTAACCGCTACACCACGGGACCAGATTGCGGGGACAGGATTTGAACCTGCGACCTTCGGGTTATGAGCCCGACGAGCTACCAGACTGCTCCACCCCGCGACGATAATATAAAAAGCTATTTGTTCATGCCATTAGCATATTTTGATTGTCCCGACTTCAGAAAGCTTATTCAAGCAGCAGTTCAGTCGGTACAACTCGCAGTTAATTCAAAGAAGTAACGCTCGTTGCTGAAGAATAATATGGCGGAGGAAGAGGGATTCGAACCCCCGCGCGGTTTAACCCGCCTGTCGGTTTTCAAGACCGATCCCTTCAGCCGGACTTGGGTATTCCTCCATATTATAAAAGTGATCTGGTGGACCTTGTAGGACTCGAACCTACGACCGGACGGTTATGAGCCGTCTGCTCTAACCAGCTGAGCTAAAGGTCCAAGTTAAAGTACTAATAATAAATATAATTGGTAGCGGCGGAGGGGATCGAACCCCCGACCTTACGGGTATGAACCGTACGCTCTAGCCAGCTGAGCTACACCGCCAAATATATTATTCAAAGTATGGTGGAGCCTAGCGGGATCGAACCGCTGACCTCCTGCGTGCAAAGCAGGCGCTCTCCCAGCTGAGCTAAGGCCCCATCTTTTAAAATTTTACGAATGGTCGGGAAGACAGGATTCGAACCTGCGACCCCTTGGTCCCAAACCAAGTGCTCTACCAAGCTGAGCTACTTCCCGTAAAATATGGCGCGCCCGAAAGGAGTCGAACCCATAACCTTCTGATCCGTAGTCAGACGCTCTATCCAATTGAGCTACGGGCGCAATATTGTTTTAAATGGTGCCGAGGACCGGAATCGAACCGGTACGGTAGTCACCTACCGCAGGATTTTAAGTCCTGTGCGTCTGCCAGTTCCGCCACCCCGGCACAAATGAGAGCGGAAGACGGGATTCGAACCCGCGACCCCCACCTTGGCAAGGTGGTGTTCTACCACTGAACTACTTCCGCATATAAAATTGATTGGTGCGGGTGAAGGGAGTCGAACCCCCACGCCTTGCGGCGCCAGATCCTAAGTCTGGTGCGTCTGCCAATTCCGCCACACCCGCATATTAATTAAAAAGTGGTGAGCCATGAAGGACTCGAACCTTCGACCCTCTGATTAAAAGTCAGATGCTCTACCAACTGAGCTAATGGCTCGGACTGTTATCCCATCTAGCTCTATCTTCGAGCAAATAATGAAATAAGTGGTGCCGGCTAGAGGACTTGAACCCCCAACCTACTGATTACAAGTCAGTTGCTCTACCAATTGAGCTAAACCGGCATATAGTTATGGTGGAGGATGACGGGATCGAACCGCCGACCCTCTGCTTGTAAGGCAGATGCTCTCCCAGCTGAGCTAATCCTCCATATAACAGCCTGGCAACGTCCTACTCTCACAGGGACAAAGTCCCAACTACCATCGGCGCTGAGAAGCTTAACTTCCGTGTTCGGTATGGGAACGGGTGTGACCTTCTCGCCATTATCGCCAGACTATT